>CBFGTV010000046.1:0-26551 GCA_965652145.1 uncultured Clostridiaceae bacterium | reverse complement strand
CGGCTCCTGCGGGTACAATCCCTTCGGCCAACTTCATTCATCCATTCGCACCCTAAAGGCAGTTTAATCAAGACTATAATTTTTATCCAATATTTCTATATTACCTTCCACTTTCCCTTTTTAAATAATAAAAAAAGAATCCAAAGATAACTCTATAATTTAAAAAATGGCATGAAAATTGCTGTACTAAAGGTTGGTTTGCTACGCAAAACCCTCCTTTTTAAGCCCCTGTTTTTTCTGTCCTTATTCCATCCAAAGAAGAAAATTATTTTCAAACAAATACTTGACTTTTTATGAACGGAACAGCACCATAGGGGAGTAGGAAACGGCTGGAAACGGACAGAAACCCCCCTTGCATCAAATACAAGGAAGGTATTAGGATATTGGCACAGCACCACTTTTTCGTGAGGTATCCGTACATGGTATCCGTCATCAGCGAAAGTTTTCTCGAAAGTTTTCTCGCATCGTCACTCGGTCTTGCCCAGGTGTAGCTTTACCAAGCCCGGCCTCTCGGCCTCGTGCCTCTTATTTGACACTACTCGCAACGATCCCCCCCTCCCTGCTGCTCGATGCAGCAGATCATCGGCTACGACGGTCTCTCCGGTCTGGGACGGCTAGTTATTATAAGCATAGTTTCCCCGACAGCCAGCGGGACAGTTTTTTATCGTGTTATTCCTGTAACCACGTTGGCCAGCTTGTCCATGTCGGAGGATGCCAGCAATCGAATATTTACTTAAAAAAGGGTATAAGAAACAAAGGGTCTGAATCTTAATTTTTAAATGCAAACCCCATTAATTTCAGGAGATTCCAGAAATGGAATAAATTTATTGCTTATTTACATACTTTTTTAATAAATATAGGTATAACCCCCCTTGATTTGTTTAATAATTTATATTAGAATGTATATATCTAAGAAAGGGCATAAACAAGTCCCGATGTCTAAGCTAATTTTTGAAAAAAGCCAAAGGACACCGTTTAAAGAACACTGTTTTAAGGACCCTGTTTTGTATAAGTTTAAAATTTTCCTTTCTTAGGTTGTGTCTATTACAATAGTTGGCGCTACTGTAATAGGGCTAAAGCAATTTCTAATTAAATTAAAGAGTAAAGCATATGATGTGTTGGCGCACATCATTATTTTTTTATGTAGAATCTAAAAAAGTGTATGATTTAACTCATACACACCTACACCACAAGAACTATTTTGACTTTTAACTATTATTTAATTTAATCAGCATATTGTATAAAATATTATAATATGGTAAAATTAAATAAATAATTAGTTGTTGGTCAGTAGCGTTTCGCTACAGTTCTTGAAGTTTGGTGGTGAGTTTATTACTCATTTGATGTTGGTTCAAGGACTATCCTAGAGGGGTAGGAGCTTCTAGGAATAGGCTAACAACTTGATTTTTTTTTTGTTTTTCTGTAATTAATTATACCAAAGTAACCAATTTTAGACAAGGAAAAAAGGCTGTGGATAAAAATATTTTTTTTTGCTATTTTTTTGATTTTCCTGTTGATACCTTTATGTTATAATATAAAATATATAAGTAAATCTCCTATGAGGATTTATTTATCTTGGTGCGGGAACAGAGAAATCTGTTTCCTTTTGCTTTTGTAGGACAATTTTAGCTCCTGCAGCCGGCATAGCCAGGGGAAAATGTAGGACACTAAAATATTAAATAAGAAGAACCACCAAGCGGTGGTTCTTTATAGTTAATACGTTCCTGCAGGATTGAAATATCTTAGATGATCATTCACAACGCATTGGAATTCTCCATCTAAAATAATATCTCCTATAAATCGAGCCTGAACTTCTATAATATATTGCCCATCGGCAGGGGAGGTCTGGGTCCAGGGGAGAATAAAATCATATTCCCATACCTTTTCAACATCACTTTCGCTAACCAAAGTAGCATATGGACTTGGATTTCCAAAGATATAGTCCTTTTCATTCAACTTTATTTTCCGTTGGAAGGAGGAGGGAAGGTCTATCATTACGGCTTCTGCTCCTGCTGTGGTAACTACTCTAACTTTTAGCTTTTCACCTCTTTTACCTCCTACACTGTCGGTAATGTCAATGATTTGATGTGTCATAACCTGAAAGTATTTTTTTTCAGACATTTGACTCCATTCATATCCATCGAACACTTCTACCTCCAATGAATATACCGTTTCTTCATCCAATTCTATCGGGCTAGTCCAATGGTCAGCAGGGGAGTTTATGACCCCTGAGTCAATGATTAACTGCCCATTGTTTTTTACGTATGTTCTAAATCTTTTTTGTCCATGTCCTTCCTGGTCAAAATAGTACCATTCAAAGGTAGGCTGCAGATCATTAAAAATAGTCGGAGCCTTTGGATCAGTGCTGGAAGGATTCGTAACTTCTACTTCCGGCGGTGTATTGATCAAGAAATAAACTTCATTTGATCGCTGAGACCACTGAAATCTCGAATAACTTCTGCCCAGGATTTTGTATATCACTGAACGCTCAAAGACTCCTGGCCCCATGGAATGACTTCTAGTATTTCCTCCCCTGGTATCATCGGCCTGCATGGAATGTAATAATAGGTCATTATTGGCCAGATAGAAGTCAAAGCTGTATTTTTCCTGGAGATCATCCTCGGGGTCTGAATATCTCCATTCAATGACAGGATTGCCTATAACTACTGTGGGGTTCGTCAGGCTTCCTGATGGATTGATGATGGTCATTGTCGGCGGTCTATTTTCCGCTACCGTAATGACCTTCCGGGCCACGTTGGACATCTCTCCTATTTGGTCATATGTCCAGTGTTCTAACGTATATTCCCCTGCCAGATCAAAGCTAGCTTGAACATCTTTTTGACTCCACTCCTGAATTGATCCGTCAGGCCCGATGAGCTTCCAGCGATAGACAGACAAAGGATTGTCCGCCGGGTCTGGATCAGTGGCAGCTGATTTGAATGAATGGTTTGTATACTGTTTCACTGCCGTTGGTCCGTTGATAGCTGCCACAGGAATTTGATTCACCACTTTAAAAGCCTGGGTAGCACTGGAGGATTCCCCGAGGGTATCAGTAACAACTAGTTTCAGCATCCAATTATCGCTAATTGCTTCTCGTGGTAAAATACCCCTCTGTTCCATAATTTGCTGTATGTTGAAACTTGGATTTTGGCTTGTTGAACTAATAGGATATTCTGTTCCGTTCAAAATAAAACTCCATTTATAGGTAATCGGTTCTCCATCGGGGTCGCTGGAGGTATTCACCGGCTTTATTAATGTATCCCTATATACCGATTCAGGTATAGTAAAGGCTGCAATGGGAGGATAATTAACCACTTCATAGGGCACTTCATAATACAATGATGAAGTGGTACTAGAACTTCCATTTCGTCTTGCAACTACACCTAACCTGAGTTTATATTTTCCCAACCCATTTTGCTTAAGCTGAGATGACGTAGGGATCTTATTGTAAGTCGCTATTGTGTTGTGATTTTCATCAGTTAACCTCCAATTCCATTCTATAAGTGTATATCCCTCTGGGGCATAGGATTGATCTATAACGGTAATATTTTTTGTATGTGATGTTTTCCTGGGAATGATATCAAATAAGGCAATTGGCCTATCGTAATCATATCTAGGTTGAACTTCCTTCATCACCCAATCTGACCATACACCAAGGCCATTTTCTCCGTCTATATCTCGTACCCGAAGTCTAATTTCATACCGATCCCAATCATAGTATGTTGTACCACCATGAGTAAAATCGCCTGTTATGGTTCCATTATTTGGAAATCCATTTTTCCAAGCAGTTTCACCTTCACCTCTCTTTCGCCATTGCCACTCCCATTCTGAAATTCCTCGTCCTTCTTCACTTTGATGATCTAAATCGTATGAAAGATCTGATACTACAAAATTATAGTGATATATGTTTTTTACTAGCGTTCTATTGACCCCGATCTGAAAATCAGCAATGGGTTTTCGGTGTACCTTGAATTCGATCATTCCAAGGGATTCTTTGCTCCACCTTCTAAATTCAGCAAAATTGGGGTCTGTTTTCGGGTTGTCCTGGGCCCGGTAAACTCCCTGTACCAATCCGGTTTTGGGAAATCGATCATAACCCGTCGGTTTCCATACTCCCGATTCCTCCATTTTCCCCATACTATTGTCAAAGTAAGCAGGATCATGGGTAAATTTGTACTGCTCTTGGTGTTTTCGATCTTCTTCAGGGTCCTGGTATAACGTGGTGTAGTATACTGGTTGATGAACCAGCACGTAAGCTCCGTTTTTGACCCTAGCTTTGACGGTTACCTTAATTTTTTTCTCTATTGTTATATATCCATCGGAGACCGTAATCGTCAGAGTGTATTCTCCCTGGTTTATTTTCTCATTCAATATATCGTAGGGGATGCTAAACTCCTTGGCCACAGCTGTATTCGATATTCTTTGGGTCTTTTCAGATATTACAAGCTCGTCATGATCCCTGGTTAATACAGCCTTCAAGGTTAAGGTTTGATCATTATCGTCCTGAACAAAACCTTGGATATCAAACTGACTAAGCTCCGGCTCTGTAGCCGCCACTATATCACTGGAAAGCAAATGAATGTTAGGAGCTACGTTGACATGTAGTTTGTAGAATGACAGGGTTGGGCGGCTTTCCCTGTTTAAATAAGTCCAATCCGCCTCCACTTCCCTATAACTTTCATCCCACGGTATATCAAATCTATATCTTCCTCCTGATACACTCATTGAATAGTATGACCCACTTGCATGAGTGACATATACATAACTCATTTCATCTTCTTCGGCATCGTAATAAAAGATAAAACTGAAATTTTGATTGTACCCTTCCCACTCATTGGGCCGGTTCCAAACATTAAAATGTATTCTATAGTACCCTGTTTGCAAAAATTCCTTTTCAATCTGATGGCTGTGATCCAGTATTCTTGCTTCAAAGGTCCACTTGTTGAAGTAAAACGGTTCATAATAACGATCGTATCGATCTGTTGAATACCCCCCCCAACCGTAATCAATTTCAAATAATTCTTCTTCTCGGATAATAACTAAGTTTTCTAAATCTTCCTGAGTAATTTCATCAGCCTCAATTCCATAAGCTTCATAAGCCGATAAATCTGGTAAATATAAAATACTAAATAGTATAAATAAAACTAAATTTATAGCAATAATTTTTTTTATAATTTTTTTTGACAACTTAACTTCCCTCCTTAAATTGTGTAGGACATATTCGCCCCCGGGATCTCGCCGGCAGCTGGCACTTTGTCCGACAATATATTTCCTAGTAGAAAGAACAGCTATTTAGCTGTTCTTTCTACGGCATAAAGTCTACAAAAGGCTCCCGATTGTCCACCTTGCTCGTTTTCTCAAGGCGATGTTTCCAGTCAGTATTTCCTCGCCTACGATCAGCATCCGTAACAAAGTCCTCGATGGTATGCTGACCATATCGCTCTACAGCTTCCATTTCTACGAGATAGTAACCAATCTCAGGAGTTCTGATTTCAATCGCATCCCGTTCCGTTCTGGTGACGGTGAAGGTTATACCCCCGTGGACAATAGTCCGTTCCTCCCCAATGGTCATGTCGGTGTCCACGAAGGTGAAGGGGGTCTTGTCATCGAATTTCGGGTATCCTTCGGCAGTCTTACTATTGTTATGATTATAAGTGATCCACCAAGTCCTTTTGGCGATCAAGTCCTGATCGGAGGAGTAGGAAATATCTTTTATATGGATTTTAGAATACAGGTTATCGTTCGGGTCTCTGTAGGTTCTAGTGTACATACTAAAATCCACCACAGGGGGAAGGTCGGGCTTCACCTCGATGATTTCTTCTATGGTATCGTCATAGCCTGCTGTGTTTTCCACTCTTAAAGTGATTTTATACTTGCCTGGTACTTTAAATAAAATATCCTTGGTCAGCGTTCCGTTCAAGCTTCCATGATACTTGATGGAATTTTGATCTCCCGTAATCGAGTCTATTGTAATTTCAGTCCTCCATGAGCTAATGGGATACATTTCTGGGCTCCATGATTCGGTGGCATCCAGGGTGATCTTCCTATTTTCCTTCAGGGTTCCCCCTATTTTCAGATGAGCCTTGGGAATAGGAGGCAGTACATTGACAAAATGATTGGTGCTGGCCCGCAGCCCCCCGTTGTCGAACACTGTCAGGGAAATCATGTTTGTTCCGATGGCATATACATCATACCAAGTACGCCCTGCCCCAGGGCCCACCAGGGCTCTTTCTTCATTTTCCACTCGCAAGGCCCCTTCAGCCCAGAGATATCTAGAAATGAATCCGTCAGGGTCAAAAGACCCTGCTCCGGTGACCGGGAATACCACTCCTGCCATGATTGAGTTTTCTGCATCAATTCTAGCAACAGGTGGTAAATTCCCTCCTGAAGGGCCGTCGCTGGGGGGTTCTTCCTCATAGACAAATACCGCCGTTTCCACCGAAGCATCCAGGTACTCTTTTCCGTTTACCGGGCTTACAAAATATACCCTGGCCCGGGTAACATAGGGCTGGGTAAAGGTATCAGCCGTCACCCTGGAGGCTGGAATTGTAAAATTAAAGTCTCGCTGGGAAGATAAAACCTGATTATAGTCCTTTTTAATTAGGACATCTTCACTTTCTTTTTCCCTGGCATAAAACACCCATTCCTTGATGTTAGCTTTGTTGGTGTAGTTCTTTAATTCAGCCTCTATGGTGAGCTTGACGGGAATGTCACGATCATCGAATTTTACTTTGCTTGGCTCGGGGCTGGCCTTGGCAGCCACGTAGGGAGCGTCCCCTTTTTCTTCGACAATCAATGTGACCGAAGTGGATGCGTTGGCCGTATCCTGATCACGAAAGATCGTACTGATGGTTCCTGTCCCCTCCAGGGGAATCACATGGGTGCCTGGAGCATAAACAGCCCTGGAAGCGATATAGTCCCTAGTTACGGTGGCTGTGGCGGTCTTGGAGCTGTTCCCATGGCCCTGGAAGCTGGCTGTCAGTTCTTTGATATGGGCTGGCTTAGCCTGGCCAGAAAGGACTGCATTGGCCTGAACTGTCACAGGTATTTTTACCTGGTCTTCATCAGCTCGAATATGATATGTACTCTCAGGAGTACTAATCTGAGCGGTGACAATGGTATCCCCCACCATGGGCGCTACTGTTTGAGTCAAGTACCATATCTTCCCGGTAGAATCTCGGTGTTGAAGATAGATACTTCCTTCACTTTTCCAGGTGGCCGCACTCAACATTTTTCCATAGCTTGTCCCACCAATGCTGGCCAGGGTGAAGGAAGGGCTGGTGGCGCCGTTTCCAGACATAGTAGAGTTTAACATGTGAGTTCTTTGGGATGGGTCTATGTTTCTCCATGATTGTTCTGCTAAACTTGGTTTGATATAGTTGAACTCTTCAGGCTTCCTTCCACTACTTCCATCTGGGGGGAAATAAGGGTTCGTGTATGGTTCATCTTCAAATGTGTATCCCAGGTACCTCCGTTGGGGTCCTGTTTGGCCCTCGATTCCTGTTGGCTTAGTGTCTCCCCAGGGGTCCCCGAACACAATTAGGCCATACTTTTGATAGGTGCTGTAGCTAGCTATTTTGCTTCCTTGATTATATTCCGACTCGTATTCTGTTCTCACATATTCATAAAATTCCTGTTGACTACTGAAAGCGTAGCTGACACTGGTAAACAAGCTAAAGAACATAAAAAAGATAAGTAAAATACTGATTTTCTTCATAGGCCCCCCCTAGTCGATATATGAAAAATTAAAATATAACTTGGCTCCATGGCCTGTAAAATAATCTGCAGAAACATAGTCCACCTGGATATTGCCGAATCGTTTAGTTTCCAACACTCTTTTTTCTGGATTATTCCGCTTTGTTAAATATGACTCCAGGACATATTTATAAATGTCCATTCCGTTAGCTTCACCAAACAACGCAATTAAACTATTTTTTAGCTTTTCCTCGAAAAATGGTGTACTCCAGGGATTTGGTTTGGTATCCCAGAGGTTTCCTAAGTGTAGAGAAATGATTGAATTGGTTGACAAGGGTTTGGTAGTCTGACTATCCTCTTTTACATTATAGCCTTTTTTTTCTTGAAGGATAAAACTAAATGCATCATATCCATTTATGGCAGCCCTTTCATGGGCTGAGTATCGAACAATAACCCTTGCATCTTCATTGTCAATTTCTAAACTTCCTGCATTTACAATCGGTGAAATATAGACATACCTTTCTGGCCCCACCAACACCCTAGTCAACTCGTAAAGCTGCCGGTTAATATTTGGGTTCAGCTTTTCCTCCAACACATAGTTTTCAAAGTCATAGTCCATACTTTTCAACAACAACCGTTTGTTTTCATGGTCTGCATCAAAGGTGTGCCAGGAAATATGATCATGTAAACTTTCGTCATTTAGGACACTAACCCGATTGGGATAATTTGCGAATTGATCTGCCCGCTTTTCGGGGTTGATCAGTCGCTCCACAATGGTAGCCACTTCTGCCCTGGACAGATTTGACTTGGGATAGTAGTAGACTTTTTCGTCTATAGTTGTTCCTACGGTCAAACCATACTCAAAAAGCTTGTATATGGCAGTTCTTTCTGCTTGTGGAAGCTGGTAGGTATCCATCAGCAGGTATTTGAATCGGTCATAATCCTGATTCGGCGGCACAAGATCAGCCTTTAGGCTGTCGTTCCTTTCGATCAGAGCCACCAGTACCTTAGCCATGTCTTTTCTTTTGATGGGTTCATTGGGTTGGCCATAGATTTGGCCATCAATGATTCCTAGCTCCAGGGCCTGGTCGAGTAGATTCTGATACCAGGGCTGGCCAGTGTAATTACCCTTGATTCCTGCTGCTTCCATGGCCAGCTTGATAAATTCAGCAGTAGTGACAGGGTTATTCGGTCTAAAGGTTCCATCGGCATAACCGCCAATTATTCCTTCATTGACCAAAGCCTGAATAGTTTCTTTGGCCCAATGAGACTCAATGTCCTGGAAACTTTCTGCCGCATTTGCAAATGATATTCCTGTCAGGAATATTAGTAGTGAGATAAGTAATTTTTTCATATTTGTTCCCCCTTAATTATTATTAGCGCAATTTTTGCGCTACTCCTAAACCCAAAATAATAAAACTATAATTACAATTTTCAATAAAAGCTTTGAAAATCTATATAATACAGCAAAAGGTATCAACGCTATTTTTAGCAATAACATTTTTTATTCCCTACCTTTCTCATTCACAATATGCTCTGCTCTTTCTAATCCTATCGATCTTAAAACTAATAATTCTGCAAGCCTCTTTACTTCTTCAGTTGGAAGTTTATGAATTTTTCTAGGCCCCTCCTTTTTAATTTTAGATTTTGGAATATCAAGTTTTACAGATATTATGGTTTTAAGTTGATCATCATATGGAGCCATATGCTCGATGATCATCTCAATTAGAATATATGGAAAAATAGGATCGTCTAAAATGTGTCTGTTATTTTCCTGGTTCTGCAGTAATTTCATCTCCACCTCTCTCCATCTAGTACGGTTAATAATATTTCTCTTTTTGGTAGCCAGCCTTTTTCTTGTAGCACGGCATTTTTTATCTGTACAATATGGCTGACCGTCTCCTATTAAAGTTATATTAGGACAATTTTCACAAAAGTTAAAATCAACCCCTAATTTAGTTTTCAAAAGTCCTAATGGTACCATTTGGTTGTTTTCTGTCTCTTTCATATTTTCCTTTCCGCTAAGTAATGGAAAATTTACAAATGGGCTCATTCATTGTATAATATATCTGCAAAGAAGTTTCATTCTGGTGAGAGCGAAATTTCTTTCGTATTTAGGGAAGGAGGGCAGTGACGGCTGCCCTTTTTCCATTATTTAGCTTGTTTTAGTATTTTTAATAAAGTGGCTAACGCTCAAGATGCCTTGATTACAAACAAAAATGTATTTTTTATACATTTAAAGATTATAAACTTTGATACATTATATGGAGCTTTTATAAGCTCTTTTTGATCTTATCAGTCATCTTTTTCAAGTTATTTATCGAGTTTTCTATTAGATACGAATTACCATTAGCAATAGCACTCAATAAATCTCCCATATGCAGTAATCCTTTGCTACTTAACTGTTGGACCTCCCTAAGTCCTTCAATTCTTTCCTGTAGATCCTTTTCTCTCTTTTCCAGCAGTCTTATTCTTTCCTTAATATTGTCTTCTTCCTTGAAGAAAAAATATAATGTCCTATGAAGTTTGTCTGTAAAATCATCCCCCTTTCTTTTTTCAACCATTTCAATGATTTGAGAATCGAAGCGTATTGATTTTTTGACCTTTTCCATAATTAAACATACCTCCCATAAATTATTTATCCCGGTACATTTAGTATATCAGAAATAAATAATTTTGTAAACATATATGTTTACTCACGACAAATAAAATAATTCTTCTATTCCCATGGATAAGAATAATTTCCCTTCTGTCTTTATGGCCGTTAATCTATATAAGGCCATTCGGATAGCGAAAATTGTTTCTTCACGAAGATTCCGCCTATTTTTGTAATTTGTTATGGTTTGCCTGGTTGTTCCCATCTCTTCGGCCAACTCCGTCTGGGTTGCACCTAATTGATTCAGAACTTTATCTACCTTATCCATCTTAAAAGTTGGTGTCTGTTCATAATCTATGGAAGCATATGAACATATATATAGAATACCTGGCTGATCACAATACCTAATTCCTTCATGGGTATAAAAGGTTATATCACCTATTTTTTCAACCATGCTGCCCATTATTTTCTCAATTTTGTTCTCCATTTTCCTCCTCCTAACTGTAATGGTATTTAATACTACCTTCTATTCTATATGGAGGAAGAAAAATAGTCAACATATATGTTTACATATATTAATGTTGTCCTACACTTATGTGCAGCTGCAGCCAGATCTGTCCAGGCATTAGTCCGACAAAAAACTAGAATGAATCAAACAGACTATCCACCTTCGACTCCCTCTCAATATTTTTCATTTCCTTTGAATCCTTTAAACCTTGTTCTTTTATTTTCTCTTTTTCTTCCTCTGAAAGAAGGAATACCGCTTGTGTTTCTATTGAATTTTTTTCCTGTTTCTCTAAATTTACTGACGTTAAATTAATTTTCGCAATCATTTCCTGAGTTGTCATGTACGATGTAAAAATAAATGGATTTTTAGGTTTCGCCTTCTTTAACGGAGTATTGCCTACGATCTTGTTTTCCCAGTATTTAAAAAAATGAATGGGAGCAAGAGTTTTCCCACTATTAATAAAACCTACAGCTTGAAACTCCCCTAGAACCCTTGAATAAAATTCCTGGGTAAATACTTCTTCTTTTCGTTCCACTTCACTTACACTTTGACTGATTGACTTGTTATCCTGAGCTATATCGGAAGCAAAATAATCTATTTCACTTTTTCCTGCTTCACTGGTACTGGTATTTTGATAAGTTTTTAATTCCTTTCCCGAAATTTTCAAGCAATAATCTAGGGTTTTAGGGTCTGTATTTCTCATGAAGAACTTATTGTCCAAGTTATTTAGGATACTATTTACTAGGTTTTCATTTTTTAGTACCGCTAAATATTGACTAACACTTTGAGTAGCTACTATACTGAAATGCTTGGCCTCTCTACCTAAGCTATAAAAATCTCCATCATTAGGAGTGACAATAAAATGGTTTTCATCACTTAAAAAGAAAGCATATCTCTCCTGGTTATATTCCATATTCGACATTCGTTGCAAGATCATTGACTGGTGATCCAATTTTGCAAAAGAGCAGGCCATAGATGCTACCCCTCGAAATCTTTCGTTAGGTATATCAAAGATAAAAACCTTTCCCTTTTCAATTATTTCCCTAAAGCCCGGAAAGTTTAGCTTTTCTTTCGGGGGACAGAATGTTTCTTTCACCAGGGGATCGGAAGTAAAAGTTCTCACAATTCTATCAACCTCCGAAACAATTATTCCAATGATTTTATTACCTAGATTAGGAAATTTAAATCGAAAATATTGCCTTGTATTCACAAATAATTCTTGTTCATATCTGCTCATTTTACCACTCTCATATTTAGCTGAAAGAAAATCAATAATTTCTTCTCTAGAAGCATGATCTACTATGACTTTATCCAAATCCTCAAAGGTCATGTAGCCATCTTCTTTATATAGCCTCAGCAGCTTAATTGCTTCCTCAATAACAGCCTTGGCTTGATCAACCCAATAAGATTCGTTTCCAGATTGATTATGTGCTTTCAAGTATTCTGTCAAGCGCCAGGCAATAGCGCTTGCAGGATCATCAGGCTTATATAAAAAATTATAATAGTAATCACCGCATATTCGGAATAAAATGATGTCGTCATCCCTACCAACATCCTTCATATAATCCACTACATACTTAGAAAAGTTTCCCTTTACATCTGTCACAAATCCACCAATTTTTCTTTTGAAATCATCTGCTGAATAATAGATGATCTGTTGTAATACTGGTAGTAATCCTGATGCAGTTTTCCCTTCACCAATCACCCCAAAGAAAGCAATATTTTTAAAGATATTTGCATTAGTGATCGTACACAATTTAGGATGAGATGTAATCTCTAAATCCCGTTCATTATGAATTGATCCTATATGCAAATCAAAGTGATCAGAATTTTGATTATATGGTACTTCAGGATATAATTTAGGGACTTCTTTTTTTTCTTTTTTAGGTAACTGCATCTCAATAAAATTAATTATTGTAATGATAAGAAATAGAAAAGCTATGAAAATTATAGGTGTATACATTATCCTAATTATATGAATAGCTTTAGGATAAACAGTAACTAAATTCTTCGTAATTCCTTTTAGTGTTAAATTAATGACTTCTCTATCTAGTGTAAGTTTCACCAAGGAATGATTTAGGTATGAAACTATCCCTGCCGGGATCATGGATAAAAGAAACTTGTAATTCATTTTCCGAGTAAGTATCATCAGTTTTTTCACCTACTTTTTCTTACTCATTTTTTTGTCTGTAACTATTTTTCCATTCCCCAAATAATTTTCCTTGCTTTCCTGAGTTCTCTCTGTCTAAAACGTATCTGATCATCCGCTCAACTACTTCTCCAATATCATCTTCTGTCCCGCCACAATATAAGGTATATAATTTCAATTCTTGGGCTAGACTTTCAGGAATTTCCACTTTAATTTTTTCTAATTTTTCCTTTGTGATATTTCCAATTAATGCTGATGTCATTGATCATAATCTCCTCTCAATTTTCATAAGTTTTTGTCAGAAAAAGCTTCAGCTTTTTCAGGCTTAAAAGGAAGCTTCAGCTTCCTCATTGGGACGCCCCGTTTGCCCCCATAGGCTCCGCCTATGTGGAGGGCAAATCGTGGGCGTCCCGTCCACCTCTTCGACCACATTCATTTTGTAATATTAGTTTATTTTGTAGTAATTCCAAAACTTAAAAAGATTTTAGTTGGTAAACGCAATCGGAAACACTAAAAATATTTGCGTTTACTTGCTCTAACTCAATTTTCTTTCAAAAGCCTCACAAGAAAATACTGGTCTCCTACTCTGAAATCTAATATATCCGAAATAATTTAGCTTAATAATTGAGAATAAAAATTCCGAAATATTTTCACTTTTATTCTCTATCATAGTCTTTATTAAAATTAAAATTTGATGAATACTTAATGAGTTCATTTCGCATAAAACATCTTTTTCTTTACTATTAAGTTTTACTGAATGGGCTGCTACTTTCTCTAATAGAATTTTTTTAATGCTACCATTACGCAAATTTTCAGCTATCAAACTTATGTCTTCCCCCCTTTCTTCAGCTTGCTTTTTAAGATAACCAGCGTAGATTTCTATTAAGTCATTTTCAATATCACATGGGGAAGGATAAAACCTACAATTAAAAGCTCTATTTGCCTCTAAAAATTCAGCTAATCTTAAGCGATTAGTAGCAACAATATGCATATAAACCGGAACGCTTTTAACTCCAATAAGTGAAGCATAGTTGGTATAGATTGTATTAATTTGATTTTTAATAGTAACATCTTTATCAAAATAAATAATTTTAAATCCATTCTCTAATGGTAAAATAGTATCTTCAAAGGAAAGTATTTTTTTTTCACCAGCTACATATTTTACCGGAATAATATCCATAGGATAAATAGTAAGTAAATAATTCAATTTATCTTCACTTAAAAATATACATTTATCTTTAACTTCTTTATAAAAACTAAAATATCCATTCTTAAGTAAGCTTCTTATTATATATTCAGGTGGATGTTTTTTTCTATAATACGAGTCTTTATTGTTATACATCTTACATGTCTTTGCAGTAACTTGATAAATAATTTTTTCATGTGGATTTCTAGTTTCTTCATTCACCCTTTTTAAAAAACGTTCTTTTATTGATCCTTTAGATAGATACTCTAAATACTTCCAAGCTGTACGTTTAGAGACATCCAAATATTCCATTAGGCTTTCAATTGTCGTATATCCTCCAGTAACATAAATATGATGAAGAATATCATCTCTTAAAGAATTATTCATTAACTCACCACCTTCTTTTAAAAAATCACTCTCATATAATTGTACATAATTAACAAAATTAATGCAATACTAGTTAAATTAATTTATTTATTTTGCTGAAAATACGATATTAATTTATTTGCCTTTAGGGTGCGAAAGGATGAACGAAGTTGACCGAAGGGATTGTACCCGCAGGAGCCGGGAGGATATGTTAGAGAGTATTAAACAATCCATAGGGGGCTTGAAAAGTACCCCATCAGCAAAACCATTGCTCCGCTGCTGATCGGGGCATGATGGGGAGCGCAATTTTTGCGCTAAAAATTAAAAAACGCTCTTTGCAGAACGTTTTACAGAGTTAAAATCTCTTATGTATATTACTCATTACGAAAAGCTTGTTTTACCTATTTTTTAGTTCTTTTAAACTCTTAGTTACGCTTCATGTCTACATATAAATTGTTTGATAAATAGTGATTTTTGGCATGAAAATTGCCATAATAACCGGTAATTCAGAGACTCCGGGGCCAGGTTGCCGGCAGCTCCTTCAGTCATTCAATATTCTTTTATTGCTAGTGTCTTAACAACTGGTAACGTACCTATTTGACAGTTCCCACATAGATGTCTAAATTTTACTTCATGTTCATCACACCACTGTTCTGAATCAGAATAATCTGCACCACAATTTGTACATACACCCAACTGTAGTCTATATCTTACTCTTTTAATTTTTTTAAAATTCAATACATCTGTATGATTATATTCGTCTACAGATACTTCTCTTGTGTCCTCAATGCTTAACCAATTTTTTATAGTACCCTCAAAATAAGAACATCCCTTTCCTTCAAAAACTCCGTTTTTATAAAATATAAAGTATCTCATTTAAGAATCTCACTCCCTGGCATCCGCTCATTTCTTCCAATCTACGTATAAATTCCTTAATTACTTTGCTGGATTTATCTTTTCCCAAAGAAGCTCCTCCTTTCACAATTTAATGACTTTGTCTTTATTGATTTTAGTGGCTCCTCCCAGTTGTCTCGTAACCTTAAATAATTGATAACTGTAGGCTCTAGTTCTTCCATAGATATCCGTTCAGTTATCTTTTCCCAAAGGGCAAACTTTGCTAGACGCCTGTATTTCTTTTCTACTCCTAGCTTTTCGCATAAATCCAGCAATTCATTTCTCCATAAAAGCTGTACAAAAGCTATTGGTTTTCTATTAGGGTTTAAACTGGCTTCTCTTGAATGCAAAAGCTCTAATTCACCATTCTTTAAAACAGCCTTAATAATCCCCCAATATGAGGGTACAATATTTAGCGCTTTTTCATAATGATTTTCGCATAATACTAAGGACGTTTTTGTAAATAAAGTATCATATGATTTCACTTGATTTCTCAATCGTTGCAAAGAGTCTACTTCGCTTTTAATTTCAAAACCATAAAATGTGTCCTTTATAACTGCTATATCTATGATTGCATCTCCATACCCTACTTGCATTTCAGGTTTAATAATTGTGCTAAAGTCTCTATTCTTTCTTAATTCGGATAGAAGACATGATCTAATAGTACTATCTCTAATAACCAAAATCTCACCTTCTTTCCGTCGTTATTTCACCAATTACCATTCTTACCTCTATTTGTAACGAATAGGTAATCTTCAAACAATAAACCTAAGCTGCTCTTATGCCAAGCTATCAGGCATATTGGATTGTACTAAAACTTTAGCCATTACAGGAACGACACTATTCCCGATTCTGGCTGTCCTTTTGCTGCTAGGGTATCTTTTCCCTGTGTAGTCCCGATCAATTATGTAATCTTTTGAAAATCCTTGACCTAGCTTCAATTCTTCTGGCTTTAGCATCCTAAAAAAAATATCAACTATCCTATGAAGGCAGTCACCAACGCATATCTGTTCAAAGTAATTCGCATACCTAATTTGAATAGCTTGAACAAAGAAAAGAGCAAAAGAACAACAGAAAATATCTGAAACACTGTATTCTTTGCATTCCTATAAGGTAGTTCCTAAACAATTAATACAGACTATAATTAATAATTTCAAGTCAATGTTTCAAATCCTTGCTCCCTGTCCTTTATTCAAACCACCTTTCTTTTTTGATGAACACTAAAAAGTATAAGCAACAGGTTATCCATCTAAAAACACCATTATCCATAAATAACTTTCCCAGTATCGGGGTCATATGGAATCGAACCATCATTTTTATAAGATTCATACAATAGTGGCGAACCAACTCTTTTAATTTCATTATCCAACTCAAAACCGTAAGATAATCCCGACCAGTTAACAAACCAATCATAAAACTCCCATTGGGTTTTTTTCCATTTTGAATCATCTTTATGTTTTTTAATCTTACCTTCAATCATCTGCAAGGCTTCATCAAAGGTTCTTCCAAAACCACACAACAGCCATATACCCTCATTAGCTAGGTATGACTGCATGGCTGTACCTTCCATATCCGCACCATTTAACCAATCGTCCATTCTCTGCATCAGAATATAATTTGGTCCTACAAAAATATAAAAATTGCCACCATATCTACACTGAAAACTAAGTAAATCCCACTCATTATCAGTAATAAAATCCGAAAGCACCGACATACAGATAACTCCTTTCAATACAGTTATTTAACTACAACAACCCTGATCCGAATTTCAGCTCTCTCGTAAGTATATTTTCATGCCTACTAAAATATAAATTCACCAATGTTCATTCTATCCCCTTTCAATAATTACACTTAAAATTTTTTATAATTCTCTAATAGTTTTATAGCAACCTCGGTTCTTTTCTTGCCGATTCTCGTTTTAATTGTTCTATTTATTGTATCGGCCTCAAGCAGCTTCCCAGAAGCTGCCCAAGACCAAAGAAGCTCCTTCAACTCAATTTCAGAAATTTCTCTATTCCAATAAAGATCAACGGCTCGAATAATTTCATTCGAGAGTTGGACTAAATTTCTTGGTAGCTTTATAAAATCAACCATGTTTTCACCTCTTCGCTTTATTTTTTTGAGATATATTTAAAAAAGTCTCTATAATTTTGCTTAATTATCCTATATAGGCCTCTATAACCTACATCATTTTTAATACACCAATACAGTATAATATTTATAATTATTATTACAATATGCTTTGGCCTTTGATCATCAATAAAAAGTATAGCTGACATCAAGGCTGCAATTATATTAGCATAAGCAAATAAAGTTTCTATTAATGCCCTTTTTTTAATCTCCAAATTAACTCACTCCCCTTTCATAAACTCACCATTAATAATCTTTTCAAGTCCAGATAATTGCCCTTCCAAAAAAGTAATATCTCGACCTTTAGCTTTATTTTCTTCTATTACATTCTTTAGACATCTAATATAAATTTCCAAATGTTTTACATCAATTTTCATATCCATACCTCCCTTTGTTCGTGGTGATATTTCTTCTTCAGAAATAGGTAAAGCCAAATCATTTTTACTTACATTAATAATTATATTAATTTTAACACGAATTCTAATTTTTTACATTAAAATCTATTTAAAATTTAATTATTTTTTGATTATTTTTTGATATTTTAAATTCAAACCACTTCATCTATTCCCTAAAATGAAATTTAGGGAATAGATGCTTTAATAATTTAACGATAACAAAATAAAAAGCTCCTGAAATACAGGAAGCTAAAGATAATTTTACATGATTATAATTTCTCTCAATTCTTCTACGCAAAATGGTCGTTATTGCTGCTTTGCTCCTATATGCACGAGCGCTCCCACTACCCCTATAACTAAAGAAAAAAGTGTTCGCCGTGAACACACATATAAATATAGTATTCATTTATAAATGGCTCCAATTCCACTATAGTTAAACCTAAAGAGTTGATTCCTCGCCTGAGTACTCCCGTTTAAGAAATGGCTTCCGACTTGACTTTATTACTGTTCTTGACTCGATTTTATTCATATTCTCCCCCCTATATAATAAATAGCTTTTTTATGGTCTCTTCGTTACGGTCAGCATCCTTGCAATTCCAAAATCTTTCACTTGCATCAATGATGGACATATTCTCAAATGGGGATAGATTTTTTAACTTCTCTACAAGTTGGTTTCCGTCAACATCCCACTTTTTGTCAAGGTCATCTAGTTCTATTGACTCTGCAATATTGACCCACAACAACCCTGCTGTATCTGCTGTCATAAGGCTACTGTTTAAAGCGTCTAGTATTAGCCAAACTTCGCTTAAGGTTAAGTCAATACTTTTTAGGGCTCTATGGTACAGCTTATATAGTCGTTCCAAATCTCGATTGATTATGGAGCTCCGATTCGTATCCCGTTCTGCTATTAAAGAATATACATGATCATGAATGTATATAGAAACATTTTTCGCCATTATAACATCCCTCCGACTATATTATAATTATGCTATATATATAATATAATTATAATATACGCTGGTCAAGTGATTTCTATTAAAAATCTTTTTACTAAAAACTCTAAAATGGTATCAAAACATAATTATTTCAAGTAAACACCCTAAGGTACTTACAAGGTCAGCACTTATTTGAATTTTTATATGATTTGCTCTTGACAATTACTATAGTCTGCACTATAATTTTATTTAAGCCCATTGAAATTACCTATAAGGATTTGAAATTTAAATTTATAAAAACAAGATTTTTTAAAAAGGGCTATAGAAACTACCTATGAGGAATTGAAACGATTTTATTTTATCTTTTAAATCAAAAGGAAGTCATAAATATATGACTTCCTTTACTTTTGCATAAAAACCGCCTGATGTTTATTTAACATACTCTCCTTGTAGTAGACAATAGCAATAAAAGTGTTCACTACGATGAGAGCATATCACAACCCTGGGGATTGAAATTCAATTTTTACGTAATTCTTGATACATTGCCTTTAAGACCATCCGGTCGTGTTTTTTTTTTATGTATATTATTTTTGTATCTTTTCCATCTAATGCTTGCATTACCTTGTAGTACAAAGCATGATTAAGGTAGTTTGTGTAAATAAAAACTACCTCTACTTTTTCTAGTATTTTTATATCGAAATTGAGATGGTCAGGTGATATAAAAATATAGTTGGGCAAATACTCCTTCATTTTTACCTGCCACTTATCATGGCCGCCAATGACGGCTGCACTAACTTCCTGGAGTCTTTTAACATCAATTAAGTTATCCTCGTCAGTATATTCCTCTTCTATATCTATATTGAACAAAAATTCTCTAAGACTATTTAATTCCTTCCGATTACTTCTAGCTTTTTCTAATTCTATCTGTAATCTTTTATTTTCTCTTTCTAAAGCTTCAGCCTTTAGCCTGGTTTCTTCTAAAGACGCTGATAATCTTTTTATGTCTTGCACACTTTTACTTTGCTTCTCTTCCAGTTCTTCTATCTCCAGGAACATTGTTTCTCTATTATTCTTAAAATGCATTTTTTTAACTTCTTTATACGCCTTGATAAGATAACGTATATAGATACTACTGCATAGAAAATCCTTAGCCCTTTCAAGGATATATGTTTCGTTTCTGGAAACAAACGCCAATAGTATCTCGTCAATATCACGATCCGAAAATTTAATATCTTCAAAAACGCTATCACATGACAGCTCGTCAAAATCAAATAAAAGGGCAATAGTTTCAGCCCTATCTGTCATTTTGGAATACATACCATAATAGTTACTAAATCGACCATTTTCAGCAAATATACTATTTTTAAGAGCTTTAACCTTTATCTTTAATTCGTTGGAAGCATTGTGCATGGATATTCTATATGTGTGGTCATTCTGGTAATGCTCCCAGCGAAAGATCATGCTATTTATTAAAGTATGATAAATTTGATTTTGGATGATCTTTTTATCATGTTTATGTGCAAGAAAATACATCATTAACATTTGTGCATTTAACCAGGTGTCTGAAACCTTGTCTATATCACCTGATTTTTTAACAACGTTTTTTAGGAATTTCTCACCATCTATAACCTGATGATTCAAAACAAACAAAGAGGCATATGCCCATCCTTTATCAATGATTTTAAAAAGACCCTCTAATGTATCAGGATAATGTTCCGATAAAAGAAGCAAACCTAGAGCTTTTTTACAATATTCTTCTTGAACCAAGCTTCCTTCTGTGATAATTTGATGTGTGTATAGCTTATGTTCCTTTGCAACCCTATAATATTCGTACTTCCTTTTGAGATATAAACTATCCATATCTTTGTATATTTTTTTATTATTCCCCAAAGCCTCCGCAACAAAGGCTACTATATCAAATTCTAAATTCATTTATTTTCCCCCCAATACATTTATCAGACAATTTAGTTTGATTTAATGTAAGGATAATATTGATAATAAACAAAGTCAAACATTTTAATAAATATAATGCAAATAGGGTAACTATTTGCATAGCTACCCCCTTATCAAATCGCACGTACCCTACTAAGGCATACGGCTTACCAACGTGTACCACTATATTTCTAAGAAGTCTATATAAATGTCAATGTTCAATAACTCAAAATCAGCTCCCCCTCGTCCTCCTTCTAATAAAGTCGAGTAAGTAATTGGAACTTGTATCCGATTCCCTCTATTTCCTCTCTGGAGAGGATTTTCCCCTCCTGTGGACGACCGTTGAGCTTGAATACCAGGGCCTGCTGCCCAGGCTGTTGCTCAAACATGATGCGGTTGACAGGGACTTCCGTTTCCAAAAGTTCTGTCAGGATTTCGGCTGTAGAAATATGGCCAACGGCGGATAGTATTTCGTTATCTTGGACAAGCTTCTGCGCCTGTTCCAAGGTAATGCCCTCTAGTGTGAATTTTCCCTCCGCTGTCAATATACTGGTGTTCAGAATCGCTAATTTTCTCATCTTTTTTCCTCCTCGAATTTTATTTAATAATTTTATCTACCATTTTTTTTATTTCGGGGTAAAACCATTCGCTATGGTCATCCCCAATGTATATGTCATATTCACCGCTTATTATGTTGTTTGCCCCATCGGCCTCGTGGAGGCCTTCTACGATAAGTCTATGATTCGATGAGGTATTCCACTCGAAAGAAAATCTGTTGCGATAGTCGTATTTTGTATCCGAATGAAACTTCAATGTGCTTTCTTTTCCTAAACTTCCCTCTTCCCTAAGGACTAGGGAAATATCCGATAAAAATAATGCTGGTTGAATCAACGGTATAATAGCATCAAAATTGGTCATTTGATAGTTGTTTCTCAATGTCTCGAATAGAGACATTAGTTTTTTGAAGCTTTTTATTTCTCCTATTTTGATTAACCCTCCTAAATCTTTCTCTTTAACTAAATCAAATCTTGGCATTTTATTTATTTCCTCCTCGAATTTTAAATTACCCGGATAAACCCCTTCCAGGTTGAGCGGAGCGGGGTTTCCCCCGGCCTCGGCTTTCACGAGACTGTCCCTAGCCCTGATCAGTCTTGAAGAAGTCGTTGCACCTTCTTGACCTTGGTGAGAATATCCGCCTGATTTTCTATTATTCATTATGAATGGCTGAAACTGCCCTAATCATTCTGAACCCCTCCCACTGAAAAGTCTTCTATAACCCCTCGCTCCAGAAGTAGCAAGAGGGTGTCTAGAGAACCCCGGATTTCCCGGGTCTCTCCCAATGAAGTCTGAACAATGTACGTTGTCATGGGCTCCTCCTAGTCCAGATTGATTTTTTGAAGCAATTGCTCCCTGCTCTCCTCCCTTTTTTCCATAGCCTCAATGACCTGAGGCAACCATTCTAAAATGACCTGTATAGCGTGCCAGAAAGTGGAGCCTCGCAAATCTTCAATTTCTGTTCCCCACACATTCATTTCTCCATCTGCCTTGTAGAAGCCATAGTATTCTTTTTGATCATGGCCCCTGTGAGTAGCATATCTAAAGTAAAAACCTGCATCTTTCTTTTTTCCGTCTCGGATTTGAGTAATGTCGACGGTATATGTTGGGCAATCGTACCCATAGCAAACGCCTCTGCCCCAGATGTCTTCAGCGACATCAATCAAAATTTCCTCAACTTCTTCTAGCCATTTCAATGCAACTTCTCTGCGTTTTTGCTCTCCGGCCAACATTTTCTCGACTCTCGCTTGTAAATTTTTCATGGTATTCCTCCTGCCCGGGGTTCTTTCGCCCGAGTTCTAGCGGTTCGGTCGCCACCCAAATTTTTAGGATTGCCCCGGTAGGAGTGCCTATGCTAATATGTAGATAGGCAGACTCCTAGCGGGGTTTGTTGCTTGGAAAAGGCAGAAGCATCTTAGCGGGTGTGCTGCCTTTTCTGCTGCGATATGGGACACCACTCGGCACGGTTTCGACTTTTCTACCGTTCCCCATCCAACCGCCATTGGGCGGATTTCAATCTATCAAATCCTGTTCTTTCATCTCGTCGTATATTTTACGGATGCCTTCCAGATCATCATCACGAAGCCAGATTCTCTTGTGATAAAATTGCTCCGCTTCTGGGGTTCCCCAGTGTTCTCGGATAAATTGGTCAATATTTCTGTCCTTGTCCATGCGTTCGCACTCGGGGCAAATATTGCCCTTATAAATTTCTTTCAAATGCTTTCCATGAACCAATACCGCCATTCCACAATATGTTGTCGGAAATGTGTTTTTTGCTTCCGGATCAATAATGTGTGCAATTCTCCCTGGAATCTTTACGTACATTGATAAACCCTCCCTTTCTTTGCGATCTCCAACCTTTCGGCGCATCGGCTTTTCAGATGCTCGGAGCCAACCCGGATAGACCGGGGTTTTACAATGATTTCACAATCTAAAGCATGTAATATCAGCAATCATTCCTTTTATTACTTCTATTTTTTTTATTTCGGACTCTAAAATGTTTTCGGGAACATTATCTCCAAATTCTAATTCGCAATTTTCATTTTTAATTCCTAAAATCTGCCCATCTTTTGTTATTAAAAAATTGTCCTTATTTTTGATAGCTTCGTTTAATTTCACGAGTATTTCCTCCTTACTTAGATAATGTTTGATACTTGATTAGTATTGTTTTAATTACTTTTATTAATGTTTTTATTAATATAAGTATAATATATTATACTATACTTGTCAATGCTTTTCGTGAATAAAAGTAATGTTTTTTATACTTTTATTTGATTTTTTCATACTTTTAGTATAAACTAGAATTAAAGAAATGCCATAAAAAGGAGGTATAGAAAAGTGATAAGCTACGAACCCTTGAGGATTCTTCTCATAAAAGAAAAGCTTAAATTGCAGGATTTAAGAAATGCAAAGATATTGAATCCCAATATCGCAAGCATAATCAATAATGATACTGGATACGTTAATCTTTCAACAATTGACAAGATTATGACTTATTTAAGCAATCGTCTTAATAGAACAATTAAAATTGAAGAAATCCTAAGATTTATTCCTGAAGAGCAACAAAAAGAAAAGGAGTAGGGTTTTCCTACTCCAAGATTTTTACTATTTTCTAAGCTCATATATAATTTTTTTAAGCTGGGCAATTTCCTGATTCTTTTCTATAATTATCCGCTCTAAAGTTTCAATCTTATAGTTTTCCTGATATTGAATCCAGACTAAGACAGCTTCAGTTTTATTTTGGACACTCAATTTTTTGTACAAAACTGAAAGATGATTTTTCAATGTTTTGTACGAGATACACAACATTTCTGCAATTTCACCATTAGTTTTCCCCTCGCACATCAATTTAATAATGTGTTCCTGCTGCCTTGATAATTCGAGTCTTTTATTTTTTTCTATTAATATTAAATCTTCATTTGTTATATTTTTCAATATAAAAAACCCTCCTAGTACATAAAAGGGCCAGTAGTAACCAGCCCTTTTAAAAATTAATAACACTACACTAAAATATTTTATGCAATACAAATTTCCTCCAAAAACCGTTGGCACTCAGTAAAATCTAATGTCACCACTTCACCCACATAGCAAATAGCCAATTGCTTGATTTGATCAATCTTAATCAAATCTGTACCATGAATGTATTCCTCGCCACATTGAGGACAACATTCCATCGGAACCCCTGTAATAATTACCTTCTTTTTGTAAAAATCAAATTCATAACTCCCTTTTTTTGCAATGCATTGGACATCACAATCAATACATTTTTTCATGATTGATCAACTCCTTTAAAATTATTATACACTATTTTCCTAAATGTAAATGTCTTTTTTATAATTTACAAGAAGTCCCACCCTAGAGTACAACCTAAAAACATTGCCTCTTCCTGTTCCTTGGTTACTCCCAATTGTCTGTTTAAATCCTCCGGGGAAATATGACAGTCTATAGGAATATACCCCATTTCCCCGTATAAAATTAGTATCGGTGTATTAGTATATCTTGACCTAGAGTAACACCTATCAGGTAGTATCATGCGTACTCCTCCTTAAATAGGGCTATCGCCCCTTATTTCTTCTTTTACCGTCGGCTTGGAATCTGTTGTCAGGAATATAGATTGTTTTCAAGTATACCTTACCCTCATACAATACTACAGTGTGAAAAGGTTGGTTCTTTTGGTAACAGTAGACCACATATTTCTCTTTTTTGATTGAATTTTCAAGATATAAGTCTTCCGATATTACTTCACCACCCATTAAAGCCTTTTTAATATCTACAAAATCTAAATTTCGTTCAATTACCCGTTCTCTGAAATGCTTGGTCGTATAAAAATCATTTTTTTCGATTAGGGATAATATATAACTTGGCAATCGTTCCAATTCGGCACCTCCCTTCGCAATAAGTCATTTTAAAAAAAATTTTGAAAATCGGGGCAAAAAAAGAACTTCAGGCCCCCGCCAGGGTCAAGGATGATAGAAAAAATTTTTTCAACGCTTCACCGAAAAAAATTTTTCTATCACTCGTCTTGTCCTTGACCCTGGAGGAAGGGGGCCTGGCATAATCGGCCCACCCGATTTCAAAAAATAAAAAAAGCTTCCTGGACACAGGAAGCTACCAACTACTATAAATATATTGTCGGACAAAGTGCCAGCTGCCGGCGAGATCCCGGGGGCGAATATGTCCTACACAATGCCTTTAAATCTTTTGCGTTAGGGATTGCAGGGGAAATGGCCCGGTTTTGGCCATTGGAACGGAAAGCCCGGCCCCTTCAGGGGAAACGCCCCCAATGCTTTTATCACTAAAGAAAATACGTTTACTTTGTCAAGATTTATGCTATAATATAAGCATGAAGGTAATCGAATCCGCAAGATGCGGTTGCCGCAATCAGATTAAGTTAAATACACGAAAACCATCCTGCCGCTAACAGGGTGGTTATTTTTTATAGAAATTAAACTATTTTAACCATCTTTTACTTAATAGGACGCTTATAAAATTGAAATAGAACCTCCCCACCAACATCATAAATTTGCATCTCTTTTATCTTCTATTAAGCATACATTCCAATTAGCTATCTCTAAATCTGTGTCACCAATCAAAATAGTATCTAAAGCATCTATTTGTGACCTTATAGCTTGTTCTCTCCAATTAAACGCTCCTTTGGTTTTTCGATTAAGTTTTTCATACTCTTCTAACAGCAATTCCAGTTGTTTTTTAAATTCCCTTATTCTTTCCTCCATATAAATCTCCTTTCTACTCCCCTGTTAACTTCACCTTATCACCATAAGATGCAATAACATATTTATTAAATTTATATTCATAACTCATTCCACTATTAAAGGCATATAGCCAGAAAAGCCAAGGGTATCCTTGGCTAATCTAAATGTAAATACTCTTTTAGGGCTTCTTGTAATATTTGGGAGAAATTCACTCCCTCTTTTTCTGCGGCTTCGTTCAACCAGCTTGGAATCGTCACATTTTTTCTAACTGCTCTTATATCATTTGCCCTTCTATATGCCTTAAAATCAACATCAACCAATGTGACAACTTCGCCCTCTTCATGGGGAACTTCCTCACAAGATAAGGTTGCAGGGTCCGGAATCTTACGTCCAAAATCTTCTTCAGTAATTCCCCAAAGCCCTATGGCATCTCTAGCCATCTCAATAGCTTCTGCAATATCATCTCCTTGGGTATTGATTTTTAAATCTGGAACATAT
>CBFGTV010000045.1:0-27228 GCA_965652145.1 uncultured Clostridiaceae bacterium | reverse complement strand
TGCCTGCCAGTCTGGTGATCAGACCTAAATTATACACCACATCATTGGTCAAAGCAGCCACAAGGGATTCAATACTATCAATATCAATGGAGATTAAAGCTTTATACTGCTGAAGTGCAAGATCATAAAAGGCTGGATTATGGAATAGCTCCTTGTACCTCGATACATCAAAAAAGCTCACCAAATCCAGAACATCCTCCTGTACGGATTCCTTCACATCGGTGGGATCTGTCTGGTTTTGAATGACCCTTTCCATCTTAAGGAGTTGTTCTTTTATTCTGAATTTATTTTTAACTTTTAAATATGATTCCTTATACTCCCTTGGTGTTCTTGCCAGCAGGCCTTGAATAACCTCC
Organism: uncultured Clostridiaceae bacterium; assembly: GCA_965652145.1. Classification (GTDB taxonomy): domain Bacteria; phylum Bacillota; class Clostridia; order Peptostreptococcales; family Natronincolaceae; genus CBFGTV01. The sequence goes on along the minus strand of CBFGTV010000045.1, from coordinate 26,872 downwards.
AGCGCATTTAAATAATAGCTGGTGGCCCGATAGTAGTCCCTCTCTTTGAAATAAAGCGCTCCAAGCCTTTCATAGATTTGCCATTTAATTTCTTTTTCATAGGTTTCGCTTATTTCTACCAACAGGTTTTCCCATATCTGGAGTGACTCACCCTGATGATACAATAAACACTCGAAATATTTTCTTTTCATTTGATAATCATAGTTGTCGTAGCTTTCAACCAGGGCTTCATCCTCTTTCAGCAGCAGCTTGGCCAGCTGCCTGTCATCCAACCGATAGAGAAGGTCAACGGCCATCAGCAACAGGATTCTTCTTTCCTTAATGTATGGTGTATCACGGTAGGCATAGACCACTTCCAACAGCTCTTTTACTGTATCTGTTCTTTTCAAAGCATAATTTGAGAAAAACCTCATGCTTTTAAGGATTAAATCCAGTCTTTCATGGCTTCCCTTGACCTCATTATGCTGATCAATCAGGGAAAGAACCTTTTCATAGTCTCCCATAGCCATGTAGAAATAGATCATACTTTCAAAAAGGGAATCTGCAAAATAAGTATTCATCGAATAATCACTAAATTCAACCTGGGCCTTTAATACATAATGATAGGCCTGCTTGTAGTCACTGATTCGGGTAAAGCAAATGATCAGATTACTATAGCCCAAAAGCTTCATTGCCTCATCTTCATATTCTATGGCCAGACTAATGTTATTATGAAGTACTTCAATGGCCTTATCAAATCTGCATTCATGCATATAGGAATCGGCAATATTATTTTGGGCCCGGAACAGGTCGTCCATCCGGTGATACTGCTGGGCGATTTTAGCTGAGCGTTCAAAGTATTCCCGGGCCTCTGGAACATTTAAAAAATGATCCTGAAGGAGAACACCGATATTATTAATGGGCCGGCTGGTTTCTTCAAGCCTTTGGCCCTTTTCTAAATAGACAACGCTAAGCTCAAAATATTCCTTGGCCTTTAGTATTTCCCCCCTGAAAAAAGCTGTCACTCCTTTTTGGCTTAAAAACATGCCCATATACCCATAATCGTTTAATCCCTGGGCTAGGGTCAAATAGGTTTTACAAAGGGCTTCCATTTGTTCAGTTTCCTTTTGATGCATGTAAATCCGGCATAATAAATACCCAGCCTTCATCATACCCTCGTGATATTGAATTTCCTCTGCCATTTCAAGTGTTTGAGCCAGGACAAGCTTTCCCTTTTCCAATTCATTTCGATTCATTAGAATTTGGGCTATTTTACATTTCGCTTCAATGGCATAATGTAGCAGTGGTTTTGCTTTACAATTAGATACTACTTCATCGTAGCAAGACAGGGCCTCATAGTTATTTCCTTGATTTTGACACACCTCGCCCATTTTTAACAAAAGCTGAAATTTTCTCGGTTCTATAGAATCTTCTAGTATTTCGTAGGCCTTTTTATAAAAAATCATAGCCTGGGAGTAAATTCGGAGATTATACATACTGTCTCCCGCTTCTATGCAATAATATACTGCTTTATCCCGCTGATTCGACTGAAAAAGGTGATAGATTAACTCCTCCTTGTTTTCTCGCCCTTCTCGCTTGTACTGTTCCTCCAACACTTCGCTGACTCGCTTATGTAGCCTTATTTTTTCAGCGGCATCAATGGAATTGTATATATATGATTTAAGCTGCGAACGATAAAAGCCATAGGTATACCCCCAGTCCTCCAGCTTCTCATTGATAATCTTCAGCTGAGTTAACCGACCTAAATATTGTGAATAATCCATGTCCTTTCCTAAAATATAAGCGATAATTTCACGGGAGACGGTGGTGCTGAAAAGTGATACTATCTTTAAAACCCTTACGGTCTTTTCGTCAAGGGTATTGATTAAACTAATAACTGCATCGTCCAGGTTTTCCGGTAGCTTTATTTTAGTATAATCCTCAGTGTGGCTTTGCCAGGCAAATCCATCTTCCTTGGTGCTGTAATCTACATAGAGGATCCGCTGGGCATAAAGCTCTTTTATTGCCTCTTCAATTAATACCGGAACTCCTTCCGTTTCTTTCATTATCCTGGTGGCAAAGCGCAGGGGATCTTTATTCCAGCCCAAAATATTCCTTATCATTTGGGCTGTCTCTTCCACTGAGAGCCTGCTCAGCTTGATTTCGAGAAGTTCGGCCTGTCTCCACTCATTAATTCGATCCTTTGTTTTTTCCCAGCAATAGCCCTCATTGATTAAGCTGAACATCAATATGATAGGGGCCTTTTTCAGTTTATTTAGCTTAATAAAGTAATCTACAAATTCAACAAAGGTCTTTGAAGCGGAATGAAAATCATCAATCATAATAATGCTAGGACGATTTCCTAGGACTTCAATAATAAAATTAGTTACACGGTCGTAAAATCTTAAGATTTCCCGGTCCTCCCTCAATTCCCTTGAGGGTCTTATATTTTTATTGATACCAATCTCAGGTATCAGCTTTACCAATTCTTCTGCATATTTATTAATTGTATTGGGATGGGCCAGTTTTAAGACATTCTTCAACATAAAGGGGATAATTTGATAAAAGCTGTTTTTATCAGGAATGATATTATGATGAATTATATGAAGTCTGCTCCAACGCATCTGATATTTAATTTCATTCATCAAACGGGTTTTGCCGATACCCCGATCCCCCCAGAGAAGCACTAGATTCTTTTTTTCAGGGGACTCTTTTAAGGACAGTATTTTTTTCAGCTCAACATCCCTTCCGACCAGGGGGGTTTTAAAATTTAGATTTTCTACATTCTGCTTATCTTCAATCTTATGCCCTAATTTATAGAGCTTTACAATCTCCCGGTTCATTGCGTGGATTGATTGAAAACGCTCAATAAAATCATATTGGGTTGCATTTTTAATGATTTCATAAAACTGTTTGTCCCAGCTGGTGATTGATCCCTGCTGTAAATTGATTTTTTCTCCAAGCCTATGGGGCTGAAAGGGCTCTTGGGTATAAAGCTCATAAAGCAATACACCTAAGGAATAAATATCGATATAGACGCCAACCTCAATCCCATAGCCAAGCTCCGGAGCCTCGAATCGTGCTCCTTCTCCTTGGCTATATTTACTGTTGGTTTCCCTCAATTTAATTGTCATTAGATCTCTTAATTTTATCTTAAACTGACCAGCTTCATGATAAATTAGTAAATTATCAAAATTTATAAAACCATAAAAAATACCATGAAAATGCAAGTAATCAATCAGCCTGGCAAGCTGAGAATAGATGGACAACAGAGTCTGTTTAGTAATAAAATTCTTCAGATTATGATTAAGGGTAGGGTTGATTAATTCTGTTGTATAGAAGAACAATGTTTCATTTACCGGCTTATCATCTATGGAATCAATAATTCCAAAACTGATTAATTTAACGATATTTGGATGGCTCAATGAGGAAAACTGATAAAAGTTTCTTACACAATGGTTAATAAAAGCTCTCAAATAGCTGCTTTCTTTTATGATATAGAGTAAAACAGGATTATTATTTTGCATCAGGTCGGTTGCTTCATATTTGCTGGTAAAGCTATCTATTTTCAGACATTCAACGATTTTATAACGATTGTTAATAATCTCCATGTCCCCACTTCCCCAATTTATTTTTCCATATAACTACATTGTTCTACCATATATCATGGCAACACCCTTAAGAATAAAATCTCTTTCCTGTTGAGTGAGGTCCTGCAAAAGATCTGCCAAATAATTTCTTCTGGCATGCAACACCTGGCGGATAATTTCATGCCCCTTTTCCAGCACTAAAATCCTTACAATTCTTCGATCTTTCTCATCTCGAACACGCTTAACCAGCTGATTTTTTTCCATTCGATCGACTAAATCAGTGATAGTACTGCAGGCTAAAAACATTTTATTACTCAATTCACCAATTGTCATATCTTCACCATTAATTAAGGTTTGAAGGGCTTGAAACTGCGGAGGGGTAATTTCAAATTCAGTTAATATTTCCCTTCCCTTATTTTTAATTACCGTACATAAATGTCTTAGTTCTTCCTCTAACTCAATAATGGTATCATCATACATGACTTCCTTCATATTAATCCTCCTGAAGATAAAATATTTAATTTATTTTATCATATTTCGGTTATAATGCTAACAAAATCATTTAAAATCATTTTTTAACTTTTAATTTTTTACAAGGGACTTTTCTACTATTTTCCCCATTTTCCAAAAAAATTATATTTTTTAAAGGGATAAAGAGCAATTTGTCGAATTTAGATATGTAATTATGGGTATTTAGCAGGCCATGAGGAAGGAGGTATTTAGCATTCGATGAAAAAATATATTCACTATACAATGAAGCAAAATAAAATGCTATCCTTCACAATTATTCCCAGCACCACCAACAAAATTGTCCAATTTACCATTCCCTACTGGATTCCTGCGGCAGGAGCCTTATTCATGATCGTATCCTTCATATTTTCCATAGGTATCTCTAAGGAATTTTTTAATGTTAAAGAAGCCCTGATCATGGCAGAAAATCAGGTGGCCATATTAGAGGATGAAAATTTCAATCAAGCCTTTGAAATAGAATATCTGCGTAATCGTTCGGCCGAAATAGAGAAAAAGCTTTTAGACCTCAACCAGCTCCAGGATAGGGTACTTAATATGGTCGGTCTAGACAACGAGGCTAAAACCAATGCAGCCGAAACCCTTCCTGCCTTTCTGGTAACCCGTTCCAGCCTGCGCCCTTCAATTATTGATGTAAGCCTTGAAGATGGCTTACTCCATTTGGATCAATTGATTGAACAACAGAAGCAGTCAATGGAAAAGCTGGTTGTTGATGTAGAAAAACAGCTGGAATATATTGATTCTATTCCCAATCTACAACCCACCGTCGGTCGCCTTACCTCGCCCTATGGCTATCGTATTTCACCAACCTCACGAAACCGGGAATTCCATTCTGGTATAGACCTTGCTAATCAAAAAGGTACCGATATTTATGCCAGCGGAAGTGGCATCGTTACCTTCTCAGGCTATAATGGCGGCTATGGCCGAATGGTTATTATTTCCCATGGACACGGCTATACTTCTGTTTATGCACATAATTCCAGCAACTTAGTCAAGGTGGGCGACAAAGTGAATAAGGGCGATGTAATTGCCAAGATGGGCAGTACCGGAAGAAGCACAGGCCCCCATTTACACTTTGAAATCAGAATTAACGGAAAAGCAGTAGACCCCACCACCATACTGGAATAAACAACAAGGAGGACAGGCTATGTTTAATAAAAAGGAAAATAGAAAGGAAGAGGTTCAGTACAGCCGTGCCAGCAGCATTATTGATAAAGACTGCTATTTGGAGGGTATGCTACGGGCTAAGGGAACCCTGAGAATTGATGGCAGCTTTAAGGGTGAAATTGTAGTGGACGGAAACCTTTTTATTGGTGAAACCGGAAAAATTATAGGTAATATTCAGGTAAACAACCTAATGGTTGCCGGTGAAATACAGGGAAATATTACAGCAGCGGAACAGCTGCGAATTGCCACCGGGGGAAGCCTCTATGGCGATGTATGGGTTAAATCCTTTATTTTAGATGAAAATGCGATTTTTGAAGGAAGCTGTAAAATGCAAAAGGAATCAAGCTCCCTGGCTGATGACAGGGAACCTGTTGTCACCTGAAAAAAATAAAACTAGTACCTTGCGCCATTTAAATACGCAGGGTACTAGCAGACAATTATACAAATTGCCATCAGTTAAGGTATCAAAATGTCAATTGCCGCCTGATGTGCCTTAAAGGTTAGGGGCAGCTTCCCACCATATTCTCCGTCAACATCCACAACAATCTCCTCTTGACAGGCGATACTCACCTCTTTTACCTGCAGATACTGAATATTGGGATGATTGATATGATTTCCCTGGAGCAGCATCAGAAATAGTCCTGCCATATCCTTCAGCTGGCTGTTCTCAACAAATATCAAATCCAGGAGGGCATCATTGGTCTTGGCCTCCGGAGCAAGACTTTTAAATCCCCCTACATGGGGACTGTTGGCCAGAATAAAAAACAATATTTCCTTCTCTTCTATGGTGCTTCCAATTTTAAGCTGAATATTAATAGGATGAAATAATTGCTTGGGAAACTCCTTGATTCCTTCAAAATAATAGGCAAACCTTCCAAAAAAGGTCTTGGCCTCTGAAGAAACTCGATGGGCTACATCGGTTAATAGTCCTGCCGCTGCCACATTTAAAAAGTAGCGATCTCCTGCCCTTCCAACATCAACCGGGATACTTTCAGCTCTATTCAGCATATAGGCAAATTGCTCAATTGTTTTTGGTATTTTTAAATGACAGCCAAAATCGTTAACGGTGCCTGCCGGGTAAATAGCCAGCTTGGTGCGACCAGAATTGGGCTGACTTGCTGTGAGCATACCATTAATTACTTCATTTACAGTACCGTCACCGCCGGCGGCTACTATAATATCACAGCCCTCTAAGCAGGCATCATGGGCCAGCTCTTTAGCATGGAAGGGCCCGGTGGTTTTTACCAGGTCACACAGGCATCCATATTCCGACCACATGATCTCCTTTAATCTCGGTATATTTCTTTGTAATAACCTTCTTCCCGAATCTGGATTATATATTATTTTTATTTTATTCATTATCTTTCCCCCTAGTATTTTCCTGCTTTCAAAGCGGCAGGAATTCTTCATTAGTATCATTTAAAGAAAATATACAAAGAATTAATGAGTACTATAGGATTGGTTTGATTTGTCCTTCGATTAGGCCAAGTCTTCGATGATTAATAAAATCATCAATCATTCTTGCCAGGATTTTTACTCCATACTCTATTTCTCTGGTATTAACTGAAGCAATACTTAAACGGAAATAGGAATCATCTCGATTATTAACAAAAAATAGTCCGCCAGGAGCAAAGACAACATTTTCTTTTTTTGCCTCATCATAGAGCACCTGGGATGAAAACTCCTTGGGCAGCCTTAACCAAAAATTAACCCCGCCCCTTGGCAATTGCCAGGTAACGATTGAGGGCATTGACTCCGTTAAAGCCTTAACCATTGTATTAAATCGTTCTCTGTAGCTGGCTTCCATGTGTCTGATATGTTGTTTAAAAATACCCTTTCTCAAATAGATTTCAAAGGCTCTTTGCAAAAGCCCAGCTGTAGAAATATCTGAGTTATGCTTTGCCAGCAATAAATGCTCCTGTAGATTGGTTGGGATCACCAAAAATCCCAAGCGTAAACCGGGCATCAGAATCTTGGAAAAGCTCTTTAAATAGATGACCCGTTCCCCATGGTCAAGGGATTTCAAGGTACTGTTATCTTCACCAGAAAAATTTAAATCGCTTAAATAGTCATCTTCTAATATATATAGGTCATATTGATTGGCCAATTCTATAAGCTGTACCTTTTTATCTCTGCTGTAGGAGATTCCCGTAGGATTTTGAAAATTGGGCATAACATATAACAGCTTCGGACGATAGGTCTTAATTTTCTTTTCCAGCATGTCAAGGTTCAGTCCATCCTGTTCCAGGGGCAGCTCAATAATTTTAGCTCCCCTTGATTGAAAGGCCCCCATAGCTCCTGTATAGGTGGGGTTTTCAGTCAGTACAAAATCACCATAATTAAGCAGCGCCTTGGCAACAATATCGATTCCCTGTTGTGCCCCTGAAATAATGTGAATATTTTCTGCCTCCTCCAGCATTCCCTTTTCTGAAATATATTCCTTTAGCATTTCCCTCAAGGGGTAATAACCCTGCCCCTCTTGGTAACCAAAGGCATAGCCCTGATCCCGGTCCAGGGCTTCATTAATGGCTATTTTAAAATCTTCTACAGGAAAAAGCTCAGCTGATGGGGTGCCACTGGCAAAATTAATCATGTAGTCTTCAATTTTCATTCTCCCCTGGTTCATTAATCTTTCATTTTCATTTGATAAATTCGATGAACCGATGTCAGTCCCCTCGATTCCCTTTAAAGCATGGTGAACCTGGGGTGAAACATAGGTACCGCTTCCAATTTTCTTATAAACAATACCTTCTTTTTCTAATATCTCATAGGCCTTCACCACGGTAACATTATTGACCCCTAATTGCTCTGCCATTTTCCTTACAGGTAATAGCCTATCTCCTCCCTTTAGCTTTCCTTGAAAAACCAATTCCTTGATGGCGGTATAGAGTTGAATATATAAGTGCTGGTAATTTCCTTTATCCAGACGGATTCCCTCATAAATCTTCATAGGCTTCACCTCATTAATATTGTTCCTATGAACTACATTATATCAAACATTCATCCCTTTAAATAGCCTCTGATTTTAGACAAGAAAAAACAGCGACCACATCGTATATGCTATACGAAAGGGTGCTGACTTTTCCATAGAGTAGATAGGGTAGGTACTAATCTCTTTTATATTTGTCCGCCAATCTTTGTAATTCTCTTGCCTGCATACCGCACTCCTCGGCAAACATTTTAAAACGCTCTGATACCTCTCGATCCTCCATCTGCTTTGAAAACATTTCATAATCACGAACCATTTCCTGGGCATCCAGCAGCTTTTTGGTAATCATGTCCTTTGTATTCATATTCATAATAAACACCTCCTTTAGCCATATTTTTTCCAAATTGAACTTGAATATGTACTACTGTAATTAGAAAAAAATATGAAAATTTTAAAGGAGTCCACCCCTTTTTATAGAAGTTTTAATACTTAAACTGTCAAAATTTTTAGCCGAGGTGTTTATATGAAGCATTTTGCAACTTTAAAAGGTTTTTTTGTTAAAAACAAATGGTATTACTTTTGGGGAATTGTATGGCTTTTACTGGTTGATATTTTTCAATTGGTTATTCCAGAGGTTTTGAGGCGGTTTACCGACCAGCTTCAGGCCAATAGCCTGACCAGAAATGATCTGCTGCGATATGGCTTCTATGTACTGTTAATTGGTATTGGAATTGCATTTTTCCGTTTTCTATGGCGTATTTTTATCATTGGAACCTCCAGAAGGCTTGAATATGAGCTAAGGAACCGGCTTTTTTCACACCTGCTGGGCCTTTCCACCAACTATTATACCCACCACAAAACTGGAGATTTGATGGCCCATGCCACCAACGACATTAATGCAGTTCGTATGGCCCTGGGAATGGGTGTTGTAATGATGACGGATGCAGTTTTTATTACGATTATTGCCATTTTTATGATGGCCACTACAACAGATTTACGACTGACCATCATGGCCCTCTTTCCCCTCCCCCTTTTGGCGATTGCCATTGGGAAATCTGCACCGATTATTAACAGGCGTTTTCGGGAGGTACAGGAGGCATTTTCTTCTATGACCGATACTGTACAGGAAAACTTTTCTGGCATTAGGGTTGTAAAATCCTTTGTACAGGAAGCGGCAGAAATTATAAAATTTAATGGGAAGAATCAGATACTGTTTGAAAAAAACATGCGCCTGGTAAAGCTATTTGGTCTTTTTATGCCCTTTGTTCAGCTTATCTCAGGGTTTAGCTACTTAATTGTCATTGGCTATGGCGGCATACTTGTCATTAACAATACCATTACCCTGGGTGATTTCATTGCCTTTAACAGTTACCTGGGCCTATTGGTTTGGCCTGTCATGGCCCTTGGGTATGTCATCAATGTTTTGGAACGGGGGGCTGCCTCAATGGAGCGCCTTAACCACATATTTGATGAGAAACCCGAAATTAAGGATATCGACGGAGCTCAAAAATGGCATGATCCCAAGGGTGTGGTTGAGTTTAAAAAGGTATCGTTTCAATATCCGGGCAGCAATGCCTATGCTCTAAAGGACTTTTCAATTAAGATTGAGGCAGGAAAAACCCTCGGAATCATCGGTAAAACCGGCAGTGGCAAGACGACCCTGGCGGCATTGCTACTCAGGCTGTATGATGTTAATCAAGGTGAAATTTGTTTAGATGGAATTTCTGTTAACAGCCTTCAATTGGAGGATTTGAGAAGGCATATTGGCTATGTCGATCAGGACAGCTTTCTTTTTTCCACCACCATTTCCGAAAACATTGCCTTTGGTCTGGATTCCTATTCCCAGCAGGAGGTGGAACGGGTGGCCAGAATTGCCGAGGTGCATGATAATATTATGGATTTCCCCCTTCAATATGAAACCTACGTAGGGGAAAGGGGTGTTACCCTGTCTGGCGGGCAAAAACAACGGATCTCTATTGCCAGGGCCCTTGTCAAACAACCCAAAATACTGATATTGGATGACTCCCTTTCAGCTGTGGATACCAATACCGAGGAAAGAATTTTAAATGCCTTGAAGGAGGAATTAAAGGGAAAAACCAGTATGATTATTGCCCACCGGATTTCCACCATTAAAAACTGTGACCAGATCATTGTTATGGATAATGGAAGTATTGTTGAGGAAGGAACCCATGATTCTCTGTTGAATCGTCAAGGGTATTATTATGAACTATATCAAAGGCAGCTGCTGGAAGAAAAGATTGCCAATGAATAGGGGAGGATACACGTATTATGGATAATTTTCATCAAGAGGAAGCACTAGGAAAGGCTTATGATGCTAAGCTGATGGCTCGTCTTTTAAAATATGCAAAACCCTACTGGCACTGGTTGAGCCTTTGCATCTTTCTGTTAATTTGCATTGCTCTGGTTGACCTGGCCCAGCCCTATATTATTAAAATTGCCATAGATGATTATATTAATGTCTATGAAGAACCCCTGTATGTATATAATACCACCCCGGAGGAGCTAACGGCCTTCACCTTTGAAAATCAATACTACGTCAGAGAGTCAAATCACAATGGGCATCGTGACTATGACTCGATTGCCCAGTTAATACAATATGAAGGCCAGACCTATCTTGTTTCTACCGGCATTTCCCTTAAGGAGCAGGTTTATCATTTGGAGGAAAGCCAAGGTGTTCATCGGCTGATTGTGAATGACGAACAATATCAGGCCCAGCCTTTGTCTAAGGATGAGCTTCGACAGTTCCGTTCTGGAGATATTCAATCATTAAAAAAACTTAGTCTGTTTTATTTACTGATTCTTTTACTGGGCTTTGGCATGAATTTTGTTCAAGTCTATATTTTGAATTATACGGGAAATAAAATCGTTTACCATATCCGGGAAGAATTGTTCAGCCATCTGCAAAATATGTCCCTAGGATTTTTTGACCGTAATCCTGTAGGCCGGCTGGTCACAAGGGTAACCAATGATACCGAAACCCTTTACGAGATGTACACCAGTGTACTGGTGAATTTATTCAAGGATGTCTTTTTGCTGGTGGGAATTGTGATTATTATGCTCAGGTTAAATGTCAGGCTGGCCCTTGCCTCCTTTCTGGTACTACCGTTGATTTTGATTTCGGCCATTATTTTTAGAAGGAAAATCAGAGCGGCCTACCGGGATGTACGGGTAAGACTGGCCCGAATCAATTCCTTTCTGAATGAAAATTTCACCGGAATGAAGACAATTCATACCTTTAAACGTGAGCTGCAGCAATTTAACAAGTTTGACAGGCATAATCAGCATCTATTGGAGGCAAATCAGAGGGAAATATTTGTCTTTGCCATTTTTCGTCCCTTTATGGAGGTACTAAGATCGCTGGGACTGGCCATTATCATATGGTATGGTGGAGGCCAGGTACTGCGCCAGTCCATCGATTTCGGCGTACTGTTTGCCTTTGTGAACTATTTGAAGCAATTTTTTCAGCCGATCAATGACCTGACAGAAAAATATAATATTTTACAGGCAGCCATGGCCTCTTCCGAAAGGATTTTCGCCCTGATAGACCAGACGCCCACTATCACCAATTCTTCCAAGGCCATCCCTAAGACCAGCTTTAAAGGTGAGATCGAGTTTAAGAATGTTTGGTTTGCCTACCAAGATGAAGATTGGGTACTTCGGGATATCAGTTTTAAGATCAGTCCAGGGGAATCTGTGGCCTTTGTGGGAGCCACCGGAGCCGGTAAATCTTCTATCATTAATTTAATAGCCCGGTTTTACGACATTCAAAGGGGCGAAATTTTACTTGATGGAATTAATATTAAAGAGATTCCGCTGGAGGATCTAAGAAGAAATATTGGTATCGTTTTGCAGGATGTCTTTATGTTTACAGGAACCGTTAGGGATAATATTGTTCTCAATAATCAGGACATTACAGATCAGCAGATAAAGGAAATCACCCGATATGTCAATGCTGACCAATTTATTAATCAGCTAAACCGGCAATATGATGAGCCCATTATGGAACGGGGTGCCAATCTGTCTACAGGCCAGAGACAGCTAATTGCCTTTTCCCGAGCCCTGGCCTTTAACCCTTCGGTTTTGATATTGGACGAAGCCACCTCAAATATTGATACGGAAACCGAGGCCCTGATTCAAGATGCCATTTTAAAGCTAATTAAGGGTCGTACCTCGATTGCTATTGCCCACCGTCTTTCAACTATTCAAAATTGCGACAAAATTATTGTCCTTCATAGGGGCAAAATTAGAGAAACCGGCAATCATCAACAGCTTTTAGCCCTGGAGGGGATTTATTACAAACTTTATCAGCTACAATATAAAGAAAGCCTCATATCGTAAAAATTGCAAGATGAAGGGACATACCCTTCATCTTTTTTTGATTTTTGAGCCCCTTCCTTTAATTCAACACCAGAAGGTTGGCAAATTATTTTATATTGAAATTGATTTTAGGTATTGTATTTATCCATTATTAATAATTTTTCCTAATATCATCATTCATCATTATTTCTACTTAATGTTCAAAAAAATAAAATCTACCATTAAGATTATAGGCCTTAACGGTAGATTAGGTCTTTTTCCTTTGCATATTGTTTTTATCCCTCTTGCACAAATTTTCTTTCAAACATATCACATTCATCCAGCATACAGGTGTTTACTACGCAATGAATACAGGTATATACACCGCATTTTCTAGGGTTTTTAGCTTTATCACATTCTTGATGATCCCTTTGCATAATATGATCCCTCCTCTATCCTGTAATTTGTGATTTAATTATACCACTAGTTCATTTTTCTGTCAATTGCAACTTTAAATATTTTTTATTCATTTATATTTTTTTACTTTTATTTTTCTGCTATTCTGTTTCGTTGGGATTAAGGACTTATTTTTGAGCCATACTATGTCTATGATGACTAAGCTGTAAAGAAAGGATATGGTTAAATGAAAGCTAACGATCCAATACATGTATATAATGAAATCGGTCAATTAAAAAGTATTTTGCTCCATTGCCCAGGGCCCGAAATCGAAAATATCGTTCCTGATTATTTAAGAAGGCTGCTCTTTGATGAAATTGCCTACTTAAAACAAGCTGAGAAGGAGCACCATCAATTTGCAGAAATATTAAGAAATGAAGGGGTCGAGGTGTTATATCTAACCCATTTAATGGCGGATATTTTTCAAGATGCCACCGTTAGAACTAACTTTTTAGAGGACTTTATGGATGAAGCCAGGGTTTCTTCAGGAGCAGTCAGGGAAGCCTTGAGGGAATTTTTTCATGCCTTATCTCCACTGGAAATGGTTCAAAAATGTATTGCCGGTATTAAAAAGAGCGAGATAGAAATTAAACCTCCTAAAGGATTATCGGATATGGTTAAAAATCCTTATCCCTTTTATTTAGACCCCATTCCAAACCTGTATTTTCAACGGGACCCCTTCGCTTCCATTGGTAGTGGTGTCACCCTAAATGTTATGTCATCCATTACCAGAAACCGTGAAACCTTGTTTGCTAAATATTTATTTAACCATCACCCTAGATTTCAGAATATTCATCGCTGGTATAATCGAGACAAGGATCATCCTCTGGAGGGGGGAGATGAGCTGGTACTATCAAACAAAGTTATTGCCATTGGTATCAGTGACCGAACCAGCCCCTTTGCCGTAGAAACAACGGCAAAGCACATATTTGAGTCGGATGAGCCCTTTGAAACGGTGTTGGCCTTTGATATTCCAAAAACCAGAGCCTATATGCATTTAGATACGGTGTTTACCATGGTGGATTATGATCAGTTTACAATTTATCCGGGTATTGAAGCACCTCTGGATGTATACAGCCTGCGGCCTGGAAAGAAGGGAACCCTTGATATTTCCTACGAGGCGGCTCCCCTTTCGACAATACTGAAAAAATATTTACATCTGCCTGCGGTTAATTTAATCAGATGCGGCGATGGTGACTTTATTGCTGCAGGTCGGGAGCAATGGAGTGACGGCAGTAACACCTTGGCCATTTCACCCGGCAAGGTTGTCTGCTATAACCGGAACTATGTCACCAATGCCGCCCTGAGAAGAAATCATATTGAGGTTTTAGAATTTGATTCTTATGAGCTTTCAAGGGGAAGAGGGGGCCCCAGATGTATGAGCATGCCCCTTGTTCGATCGGATTTATAGTGAATAACGGCAAAGCCTGACTCCCTTTGACTTTTATATTAAATCATTATACAATATACCATATCATAAAATGAGGAGGGCTCCTATGTTTGATTATCATGTTCATAGTCACTTTTCCCCCGATGCCTCCATGAATATGGAGGAAGCCATTGAAGCTGCCTTGGCCAGGGGAGTAACTGAGCTTTGCTTTACTGATCACATAGACTATGATTTTGACGGAAACCATAGTGATATCGCATTTGAATATCAGGATTACTTTTCAACCATTGATCAATATCGTAAAAAATATGAAAATAGAATTACCATTAAATATGGTGTAGAATTTGGTCTTCAACCGCATCTTACGGAAAAATACCGAAAAGATGCCCTTGACCATCCCTTTGATTTCATTATTTGTTCGATTCACTCTGTGGCTAAATCAGACCTGTACAGCGGTAATTTTTTTGAAAACCGCAATCAGCCTGATGCCTATTGTGCCTATTTCAATGATTTAATTAAAGTTATTAATCACTTTGACAATTATAGTATAATTGGCCATATGGATGTAATTAAACGATATGGGAGCTATGACATGATTTTACCCCTTGAAGCATATCGTGGCTTGGCAGAGGAATTGTTAAAAGCAATTATTGAGAAGGGGAAGGGGATTGAATTAAATACCTCTGGTATTCGGTATCAACTGAATGACTGGCATCCGTCTATTGACATACTTAAACTCTACCGCCAGCTAGGGGGCGAAATCATCACCCTTGGATCAGATTCCCACCGCACCGAACATCTAGCCTTTGATTTTCCAAAGGCTTTAAAGGCTTTGTCGGATATTGGCTTTAAATATATTACAACATTTGATCAAATGAAGCCTTCCTTCCATGCCATCGAAAAGCTTCTTTAAGAATTAATACTTTAAAATGGCTTAAGACCCTTTTTCAGGGTCTTAAGCTGTTTATTGTTCACGATAACGCTTCATTACATCACTGAATATATCCCCAATGTTCGGCGGCGTATAGGTGATGGCATTGGCACCCGCCTCTATGGTTCTTTTAATACTTTCATCGGTGCTTCCCCCGGTGGCAATAATGGGAATAGTGGCACTGATTGATCTGATTTTCTCAACAATGAGTGGTGTTTTAGCGGCTCCTGATACATTTAATATATCCGCTCCAGCCTGTATTCGGCCCTCAATGTCCTCGTCCTCTCCTACGATTGTCACAACAACAGGAATATCTATATTCTTTTTCAGTATCTTTATGGTTTCATTGGGTGTGGGCTTATTGACTACAACTCCAATAGCCCCTTGATGCTCGGCATGAATAGCAATGTTAATTACACGATCACCCATGGTTAAGCCTCCCCCTACTCCAGAAAAAACCGGCACATCAGAGGCCATTAGAATTGACTGGGTAATGACAGGCTGGGGTGTAAAGGGATACACTGCTATGACAGCATCAGCATTGGTATTTTTAATGATGGCTACATCTGTACTGAAAAGGATAGATTTTATTCTTTTACCGAATATTTTAATTCCACTGGCATTTGAAATACACTGAGGTAACTCGATAAATTTACTCCTTAATACGCCCTTAATCTCGGGGACATACTTGATCTTCTTCGTATTGTTTTCCATATTTTTCCCCCTTTGCTATTCCACCTATCCTCTTAATCTTAACAAGGAGAAGTGAAACTGACAAGTCAAATTTTTTATATAAAAATACGTTTAATTGGAACTTGTTTGAATCTTTTACACTGTTTACAAGAAAATAAATGCAGGCAGTAATCTGAAGTCACTCCATCGGCCAGCTCAGTCAGGCTCCTTTCCAAATAGGGGCTATAATCATCAAAATAATCCTGTATTGGGCCAGTATCCTCCATTTCCTTTTCACAGTCAGGGCATTGAACTACATAGCTTGATAAACGATTACATAACGGACAAACCTGATCCACCGTTTCACCTCCTGCAAAAACTCATTTTTACTTATTCTTTACTTAATTTTTATTTATTATTTGTGATTTAATTTTGTCCCTTAGAATTAAAAAAACAGGTACTTTTGTAATCGGCACCTGTCTCATTGCTATGTATTTTTTATTTGCTGTACTTTTCAAACAAGTCATCCAGGGCTTCTCTTAGTAAAAAAGCCTCGGTCTTTTCTGTCTTTTTTGAAAGCTCGCCTAATCTTTCCAGCTGGGTTTTGGTATAGTAATTTGATTTTAATATCATATTCTCACTTTCAGCCAGGCAAACTCGATTTTTCCCCTCTCTTTTGGCTCTAAAAAGAGCACTGTCGGCCCCCCGAAGAAGCTCTACGGCATTTTTGGCATCCTTAGGATAATTAGCGATTCCTGCACTGATTTTAATTGAAATTTCTTTCTTACGCTCTCCCAGCTGAAAGGTATTTTGGTCGAAATATCTCCTGATTTCTTCTACCATAATAAAGGCGGTCTCTGAGGAAGTGTCATTGAATAGGACATTAAATTCATCTTTATTGCTTCGGCAAATGAGATCATTTCCCTTTACATTCTGTCTTAATACTGAGGCCATCTTTCTTATGACCTCATCCCCTACCATTTCTCCATAATAGCGATTCACTGTTTCAAAATTGTCAATGTCGATGGTTGCAAGGGTAAAGGTTCCCGATGGATTCGTAATTTTTTTCTCAATTTCCTTTAAAAATGTCTCTTTATCCAGTATTCCGTCAATTTTATCGATCATGTTCGATCACCCCCAAGATTAGTTTATCATCAATGTATTATGACGACTACAGCATAACTCCCATTGATTATTTATATGTACCCAGCTTGAAAAATAATTCACATTGAAATTTTTTAAAAAATCTTATATCCAATGAATTACCCTCACCCTGCTTCTTTGTTTGATATCTTACCTTAGAAAGGTACTAAAGATAATTGCAATAGAATATTTATTGTATATCAAGGATTTGAGGTGAGCTAATTGAAAAAAACTTCTTCTTTTATACTAGGTACCATACTCCTGGCAACCATTAATTTTATTGTAAGGGTCCTTGGCTTTATCTATCGGATCATTCTTTCCAGAATGATCGGTTCTCAAGCCATTGGCCTATATCAAATGGTCTTTCCCTTTTTGATGGTGTTAATTACCCTGCCCACTGCAGGTATTCCCGTGGCCGTATCAAGGCTGGTGGCCGGCGAAAATTCCCTTCAAAATAGAAGGGGAGTCTATCGAATTCTCTCGTTATCTCTGCTGCTAGGTGGTTTAATAGCAGCTTTTCTAACAATTTTGGTATCCTTTAATATGGAGTTTGTAACCACCAAAATTTTAAAAAACCCGGATCTTTATTACCCTCTTTTATGGACGATACCGGCAATTGGTCTCATTACCTTTTCCAGTATACTCAGGGGCTTCTTCTACGGACTAAAGGACATCAAGCCCCCTGCCATGGCTCAAATACTGGAACAGCTCTCACGGATCACCTTTGTCATCGCCCTCTTATACTACATTAAGCCCAATCATCCTATTACTGCCGCAACCATTGCTATTATCGGCTTATCAGTCGGTGAGCTGATAGGGCTTCTTTATCTGGTATTTCGATTTAATTTAAAAAAACTGCCCCAGCTGAAAAACCGGCACCTGATTAGGAATGAATCAATTATTCGCAGCATCAATGGTATTCTTTATATTTCGGTTCCCATTACCATTAGCCGCCTGCTGTCGACCTTTATGCAAACCATTAATTCCATAATGATTCCCCAAAGGCTGGAGGTTTCGGGCCTTACCGCCCAGGGGGCCATTGATGTCTTTGGAAAAATCTCTGGTATGGCCATGCCCCTATTGTTTCTTCCCTTTACTGTTACCAGTGCCCTGGTGGTTAATATTATTCCCAATATTTCGGAGGAGCAGGCCATTAACAATTATCAGGAAATTTCCAACAAGACCAGCTTGGCGCTGAAAATCACCCTCTTGACCGCTATTCCTATTACAGGTCTTTATGTGATATTTGGCGGTGAAATGGCTGCAATGATTTTTAATGATGTAGAGGTAGGCCAATACCTTTCATTAATCAGCTATGCCACCCTATTCCTTTGTATGCAAAATACCCTGTCTGGAATTTTGCATGGCCTTGGCAAACAGGTTTCCACCACCATTAATTTTTTACTGGGTATGCTGATTCAATTATATTGTACCTATTTCCTGGTTGCTGACCCCCGTTATGGCATCTATGGCTTTATTATTGGCTTTATTTTGTCATCTGTTGTTATTTCCATTCTTCATTCCATCATACTATTTCGTCATGTGAAGATTAGGCTTTCCCTCAGCCAATGCTTAATCAAGCCCATTCTATGCACCCTTTTAATGCTGGCCGTCATCTTCCTATCCTTTGACTTACTTGCTCCAACGGGAGCTTTATTAAAGGGGCTTTGTATGCTGGTGGGTATTATGTTCTATTTAGTGGGGCTGTTTTTAACAAAAACCATTGATATTCATCAACTAATGAATAATCTAAGGCGTTAAAGGCTATCGTCCCTGAAAAAATTTTATTACTTCTTTAAATGGAAGACTATTGATGATATCCGCCGCTTCGAGCCATCCTTTACGGGCTACGCCTATTCCATAGCAGATATTGTCAATTTCTTCTGCCCGATGGGCATCGGGCTCAATGGCAAGTTTAACTCCGTGTTCCTTGGCATATTGAACCATGCGCCAATCTAAATCAAGCCGATGGGGATTACTGTTAATTTCTATTGCTATTCCCCTTTTCCCGCAGGCTTCGATGACGCTTTCCAGGTCTAACTCATATCCCCTTCGTGATAATAGCAATCTACCAGTAATGTGACCAACTATTGAAAGATACTGGTTATCAATGGCCTTTAACAGTCTACTGGTCATAGCTGCTCTTCCCATGTGAAAATTTGAATGGATGGAGCCAATCACATAATCAAAGGAGGCCAATATGTCGTCGGAGTAGTCAAGGGAACCATCCGGCAAGATATCTGATTCGATTCCCTTTAGAATTTTAATTTGAGGGTATTTTTCTGACAGTCTGTCGATTTCCTCGTGCTGTCGCTTAATTGCCGCTTCCCCTAATCCCCGGGCATAGATGGCACTCTGGCTATGGTCGGATATACCTATATATTGAAACTCCATGGCGATGGCTTTTTGAACTAATTCCTCTATACTATGGATCCCATCGCTATAATGGCTGTGAACATGAAAAATACCCTTGAGGTCGTCTTGGGTAACCAATTGGGGCAATCCCCCCCTTTCGGCCGCCTCTAATTCGCCTCGGTCCTCCCTTAATTCTGGGGGAATATAGGCAAGGCCCAGGGCCTGATAAATGGCTTCTTCATCCTTTAATAAAATCCGCTTTTCTTCTTCATAGATGCCATATTCATTCACCTTGAAACCCAGCTTTTTGGCCCGGTGCCTTAGGGCTGTATTATGGTCCTTATTTCCTGTAAAGTGTTGAAGAGCATGGGGATAGGCCTCCGGTTCAACCAATCGTAAATCTACATTTATACCTGCCTGTAAAACAACACTGGATTTTGTAGGCCCCTTGGCAACCACCCGGTTCACCTCTGGAAGCTGTACAAAATGGTCCATGACCTCCTCCTCGTGGCCCGGGCGGCAGCAGGCTATGATATCTATATCCTTCACAATTTCCTTTTGTCTTCTAATACTGCCCGCCAGGCTTATTTCCAGCACCTGGGGCAATGATTTCATTTTGTCTACAATCCTCTCACCATGAAACAGGGCAGTGGATATAAGGAATTGACCCTTACGCTTTTTATAATCTTCAATTCCCTCTAATATATTTCTTTGAGTCTTTTCTCCAAACCCCTTCAGGTCTATCAGCCGATTTTCCATACAGGCATTTTCTAATTCCGCCACCGAAGCGATATGAAGCCTTTCATAAAGCTCCTTTATCTTTTTGGGGCCAAGGCCAGGGATTTTCAACAGCTCAAAAAGTCCTTCGGGGGTTTCTCTTCTCAGCTTTTCATAATAGGCCAGCTCCCCCGTTTCAATCAGCTCTGTTATTTTGGTTTCAAGGGCCTTTCCAATGCCTCTGATTTCATTTAATCGTTTTTCCTTCACCAGTTCCTCTAAATCTTCTTCTGTATTTTCAATAAGCCGGGCTCCGGTATAGTAGGCCCTGATTTTGAAGGGGTTTTCTCCCTTAAGTTCAAGCATTTTCCCAATTTCCTCTAATATAATGCTCACCTTGTATTTATCCATTGACTATCCTCCCTTCTATCTGTTGATTATATCCCTTTTCTCTACTTATTATCATAGAATTTAAAAGTCCCTATTTCAGCAAAGCAAGCCCAGGGCTTTATCCAATAAATTACCCCTATCTTCTTCGTCGCCTTGCTGCTACTGGAATCTAGGGGTTGTTTTAGGTCTTTTATTTATTCTATAATTTCGATTTGATCACCGGGCATAACAGTACCACCTTTAATTATCTTGGTAAAAATCCCCTCCTTGGGCATTACACAGTCTCCCACAGTATGATAGATGGCACAGCGGGTATGGCATTCCTTTCCAATTTGGGTTACCTCTTGTATGGTATCGCCTATTTTAAGCCTTGTGCCTATGGGCAATTCATGTAAGACAATGCCCTCTGTTGTTATGTTTTCGGCAAATCGCCCTGGTGCCAGATCTTTGATACCCATGGCTTCTATTTTTTGTATGCTCTCCTGGGCCAATAGGCTTACCTGACGATGCCAGTCTCCGCCATGGGAATCATTTTCTAAACCAAAGCCCTCAACAAAGACGCCTCGACTGATTGGGTCCTTGGGAATTCCCTTCTTATCGCTGATATTAATTGAAATAACCGTTGCCATTTTAATGCCCCCTCTAATTTAATTCTATTATTTTTCCGATTTCGTCGGTTCGATAACCACCTAAAGAAGCAATTCGTTCCTTAAATCCTTCGCTGGTCATCACCCTTAGTAACGCCTGTACTTTTTCATCCTTCAGCAGCTTCTGAGGAATCAACAAATCGTAATCCTCCCATGCCAGGGGGATAAAATCTAATCCTAGTGCCTGGGCAGCCGACAGTATTCCCAGGCCGCAATCTGCTGTTTCTCCTTCAATGGCAGCCGCCACAGCCATATGGGTTGTCATCTCCCTTTCGTAGCCCATAATTTCTTCCGAAGGGATGTTATGCTTTTCCAGTAAATAATCAAGCAATATTCTGGTACCTGCTCCCCTTTGGCGATTGACAAACTGAATACCCTTTTCCTTCAGGTCTGCTATTCCCTTAATATTTTTAGGATTACCCTTAGCCACCATTATCCCTTGGCTTCTTCCTACAAATTTGATCAGGGCCAAATCCTGTCCCTTTAAATATTGTTTTACATAGGAACGGTTGTATTCACCGGTGGTGGTATCCAGCAGGTGAATCGGTGCCAGATGACATTCTTCCTTTTTCATGGCCATAATTCCCCCCAGGCTGCCCACATGGGCTGAAGACAGGTATAAATCTCCTATGGCCTCCTGAAGCTGGTTACTAAGCAGATCCATTACCAAATCGTGGCTGCCAATCGATACGATGGTTTGCTGAATCTCTTTTAAGGGTTTTAATAGCTGTATTTCAACACGACTGCCCCCTTCATAGCCCTCTAAATGCTGTGGAATCACCAGTACGCCGTCGGCTCGAACCAAAGACATGGTGACTCCTGCCCCTCGGTCCAGAGGGGTGGCAATCAGCTTTTCACCCACTCGTCCCAGCTTCATGCGAACATATTCCTCATATTTAAGGGAAGAAACGATTCTGCGGGAGAGAATTGCCTCCACCGTATCTGCTGTTGGTACGCTTTTATGCTGGTATTGTGCGATAAGTGGCTTAATAAAGAATTCAACGGTAAAATAGGCTGATACAGGGTATCCTGGTATTCCCACCACCGGCTTGCCCTGAACAATCGAGAGAATAACCGGTTTACCTGGTTTGGTGGCTACTCCATGGATAACTACTTCTCCGATTTCCCGCAGCACATCGACCGTAAAATCCTTTGAGCCTGCCGATGAGCCTGCATTAATGATCACCAGGTCATTTTCCGTAACAGCATTGATAATTGCAGCCTTCAATTCCTCGTAGTCATCCCGGACAATCGGATAAACTTGAGGAGCCCCACCATACTGCTTTACCATAGCCTGGAACATGCTGCTATTAGAGTCAATAATTTTCCCCGGCGCCACCTCTTCCTTTACATGTATAAGCTCGGCCCCTGTGGGAATAATTCCTACCCTTGGTATCGTCAATACCTCCAGCTTTTGAATATGACCTGCCAGCAGGGCACCCATATCAACGGGCCTGATTTCATGATTGGCCGCCACAATTAGTTCTCCTTCAACGATGTCCTCGCCAATGGGTCTGACATGCTGCCAGTTTTTTGCCGCCTCAACAATTTCTACGGTATTTTCATCGATAATTACGATATCCTCAATCATAATAACGGCATTAAAGGGATGTTTCAGCTCCCCACCGGTATTAATATACACAAAATCATCATTGATCTTTAATTGCAAGGGATTAACTTCTGTAGCCCCGTGGGTCTTTTCTGCAATTACCGCAATACCATCCATGGCCGCAGCATTATAATAGGGTGAAGATTTATGGGCAAAGACGGGCTTGGCTGTTATTCTGCCCAGAGCATCAGAAACGGAAATAACCTCTGTATGATTGCGGTTGTTGAAGTTGATTTTGGTCATATAGCTTTCCTGGGCCTCTTTAAGGGGTATATTGGTTAAATAGATATTTCTTTTTTCCTTCATCGTTTTCCCTCTCTTCTTAAAATAGGTAGACCTTAACAGAATCGCCACGATAAATTCCTTCTTGATTTTGTCCAATACAGATATATCCTATGGCTTTCGTCATCATACTGAGCATACCCGATTTACCATAGACGGGATTAACCATAAGCTTTGAGCCTTCCCTTGACAGGGTAACCATGACATAGTGCTCTTTGCCGGCGGCAGAAGGAATATTGACGGTAATTTCCCCCATCATATAAGGATTTTCTGGGGCCTGCCCCTGTATCCTTTTTATAAATTCCCCCACAATAACATGATAAATTACCAGGGCCGATACCGGCTGACCCGGTAACCCAAAGACGGCCTTGTCCTGAAGTTTAGCCGCAATGGTGGGCTTTCCAGGCTTAACAGCCAGACCATGGATAAAAACCCCCGGCTCCCCCAGACTATTTATCACATCCTTGGTAATATCCTTCACCCCCATGGAGCTGCCTCCTGAAATCAGAACTACATCGCTTTGGGGTAATACCTCCTGCAAATGATTTCTCAACAGATCAAACTGATCACCAACTACGGCCGTTGATACGATCTGACACCCATCCTTTTGGGCCGCCGCAGCCAGGCTATAGGTATTCATATCTCTAATCTTTCCTGGTGTCAGCTCTTCTTCCGGGGCCAACAGCTCGTCTCCTGTAGAAATAATGCTAACACGCAGCCTTTGATAGACCTGTACCCTGTTAAAGCCCATTCCAGCCAGGGCGCCAATATCCTGACTTCTTAACCTATGGCCCTTTTTAAATATCATTTGCCCTTCCCGAATATCATCTCCCCGACTAAGTATATTTTCAAGGGGTGCTACGGGCCTTTGAATACATACCGTCTTTTCATCCAGCAGCTCCGTATATTCAACCATTACAACCCCATCGGCCCCCATTGGAAGCATTCCACCGGTGGGAACATAGCAGCATTGTCCAGATTTCAAGCTCAAATCGGCTCCCTGTCCCATTTCTACGGAACCAATTACCTCTAAAAAGCCCGGCAGTGTTTCACTAGCTCCTATGGTATCTTTACTGATTAAGGCATAGCCATCAACGGTAGATCGATTAAAATCCGGCACATTATCAAGGGCCGTGATATCTTTAGATAAAATTCGATCCTGGGCCTCGGTCAGAGGTATGTCCTCCACCGTCAGCTTAAAGTCCTTAAAGTGCTGCTCTATTTTGTTTTTAGCTGCCGATATAGATAGGGTACTTAGTAACTCCATGACCTTCCTCCTTAACATATCAATAAAAAAACGATCCCTTAATGTTAGCTTTTTTTCCTTTCCACCAGCCAAAATTTCCGACCTCTATAAAAACTCTTTTAATCTGTTTAGGGATTAAAAACAGATTCTTTGCGAAATTTGTTAAATTTTCTTCAATTATCATGTCTAAATATCATATCATAATTTCCAAAAAAATTCAATTATCTCACAGGAATCAGAGCTTCTTATCCCTTGAAAATTAACAAAAAGAGGAAGCCATATTTTTCTGACTTCCTCACTAATCGATTCTATGCCATGACTACACATATTTCTTTCCTTAGGCTCTTAAATTGGCCTAACCATTGCTCTCTTTCTTTCTTTAACTGATTAACCAAATTTTTGTATTCGACTTGACTATAGTATTTTTTGGGGTCGTATTGGGATATGTCTATTCCTTCTATCTTCTGGGGTACCAAATAGCCCCATTCCTCATCCAACTGCCATTCTATTGCATCTCTGGCAATCTGCTTCATAATTTCAGTCGATAGTTTGATTGTGATCTTCTCTCCAGGTTTTTCAGCTCTGGCACCAACACTGCCTGTATTTAAGATATAGCATTCCATATCTGGATTGTTTTTTAATATCTCCATCATTCGATGGCCTTCTTCCGCCTCTGGCCCAATGATAAAGGGGTTGGTACCTACACATCGTTTTGATTGCCCTGCTCTGGTGGGGTCCCCTGCCGAGGTTTCAATTGATTCCCCCAGCATAAAATAGGTTGCGGCCTGTTGGGCAGTGAGCTTTGCCACCGGTGGAATTATATCATTTCTTCTTGTAATTAATATCAACTTATGGGCCTTGGGCAGATCAATTGTTTCATCGGTATTGACTATTTCTTTTCTCAATACAACCCCCCTGCCATTTGAGGTTAATTCTGTATTATGAAAATCAATCTCTCCCCCATTGTCTATAAACACATTCTCAAAGGTGGTAGAGGGGTGTATTGCTGCTTCATACAAAACCTTCTGGGATACGTCTAATCCTTCAGTTTTAATAAAAAAGCCGTCTTCACTGCCATAGCAGGCGCCCTTTTCATCCATAAAAACGACATCATCCTGCCTTACAATGGCTCCTTCTTCCCCCAGTAAGCCATGATCGTGAATTGTTAAGGTGGTTTTCCCCGTACCGCTTAACCCAAAGAGGATAAAGCCTACCTCTTTCATTTTTCCTTCCTTGTCTTTAACTCGTAGTACCTTACTGCCGGCATGAAGCCCCAGTCCCTTTTGCTGTTTCACCTCATACATTGCCATTCTTAAAAAGGATTTTTTTGCTTCGCCAAAGTAGTCTGTACCTAAAATGAGGGTTAGCCGATTTTGAGGGTCACAGACAATAATCTTTTCAGGCCATTCGGGTACATAAATACTGGTAAAATCAACAGCTTCTTGTATTGTTGGGCTAAATAATGTGTTATACCACATATGGGCAATTCTAGCGTATTTTTCTGTAATATACAGCCTGCAATGGAATGAAAACTTGCCACCCATTCCCATTTTACGGTCGACCTGAATAATATTTTGACTAGCCAGATAAGCCAGCACTTCCCTTTGAAGGAGCTGGGCCTTTTCCCTTGAAATTCCCTGCTGTTTTACTCCCAATTCTATATCATCAACAATATAGGTTTGGGCTGCACTTCTGTTTCTTGTTTGGGATACATAGGCTACACTGCCATATTTCGTTGTTTTACCGCTTTCCCTGGCCAATTCCTTCAATTCTTCCAGTGTTGGGTTTTCTATTATTTTTCTTGCCTTGATTTGCTCTGCAAACACAATGGTCACCTCAATTAATTATATTATATGCTTGACTAATTGGTGTATATCAATTTCATATAAAGTATAACATAAATATTCTTTCAATCAATATATAATATGTATTTTAAATATTAAATAAAATTAATTTCATTTTGGGAAGCTAATAGAATATCATAATTATGATATAGATCAAAAAAGTATCAAGAACATTCTATTGGACAGTCGGCAAGCGGATGTGACAACAAAAGGCGGACTATCGGATAAAGCTGATCCTTCGTTTGTCAGCGGCGTAATGACACAGAAAAAATCCAGCCAGTCAAAGGTTTAAGAGTAGATTTTGCGCTAGCAAAATACTACTCGCCCTTGACTGACTGGATAGGCGCAGCAATCTGATGTACAGGCAATTCTGCACTTGCTCATCCACCTTATCAGTATAAGGTGACTGAAGATAATGCTTATATTATTTGCCTGTTCTTTTTGTCGTATATCACAACGGTTACAATTGAAACCAGAACAATCACCGCATTTGCGGCAATGGTTCCCGCCCAAGTCATAGTCATGGTGCCAAAGATAGGGGATGCCGCATTGAACATGGTGTGGAATAATACACACATAAACACACGGCCTTTTCCTGATATTTTGTAGATCGCCCCGTTGAAAAACCGAAACGCCATAAGTTGAACTGCAAACATCCAAAAGTTAATGAGTCCCTCTCC
>CBFGTV010000044.1:0-27246 GCA_965652145.1 uncultured Clostridiaceae bacterium | reverse complement strand
TAACGATTAACATCCCAATTCCCCCGCCCAGGGTCAACCCAATGAAGCCGCCTAAAACCGAAAGGGTAACCGCTTCAAATAGAAATTGAAGTAAAATAACAGCAGGCTTAGCGCCAATGGCCTTTCGAATACCAATTTCACGGGTACGCTCCGTTACTGACACCAGCATGATATTCATAATGCCAATGCCCCCCACCAGCAGCGATATACCGGCAATCCCTGAAATGATTCCAGTAAGTATTCCCAGGGTGGAATCAATTTGACTTAAATCACTTTCCATAGTATAAACCCTTAATACCTCTTGATTTTTGTTTCTTCTTCCCATCAAGCTTAAAATCCTGGTACCCACTTCATTGACGTCGAAGGCTTCCCTGGCCTGTACCAGAACCCGTGGGTAGCGATCGATATAAAACATTTGCTCGGCAACGCTAATAGGTATGTAACCAGAAAAATAACTACCCCTAGTCATTTTCATAATGGTTGAATCGGCCAATTTATCGACGCCAATTATCATCATTTCCACCGTTCGATAGCCGGCGTTGACGGTAACAATCTCCCCCAGACAATCGGTGGTGCCGAAAAGATCCGTGGCGGCATTTTCATCTATAATGATTACATTCCTTCTTCCCTGAATATCCTCTTGTGAAATGAATCTGCCATTCAATAAATTAACGCTTTGTACCTGATCATAATTATTGTCCACTCCATACAGATCCACCATTAAACTTTTACCCTGATATTTGATATCTACATATATGCTAATCTCGGGGGAGGCCGCCTGGATATCATCTAAATTGGAGATGGAGCCTATATCCTCCTCTGTAAAATAATCTCTTAACAGGGCGGTTTGCTCTGAGTTTGACCGGACATTAATGGCGAGCTTTCCTTTACTTTGCTCTCCGAAGGCCTTAGTCATATCTGCCTTGGCGGCATTTCCCAGGGTGGTAATCACCACCACAGCTGTAATCCCAATTATCAGCCCCAGCATGGTTAAGCACGATCTCATTTTATTGACCCAAATATTTTGAAGGGATACCTTCAGTATTTCAAAGATTATCATTGAAAAATCATCCTTTTTATTGTTTTCCTTATTCATACCGCAAAGCTTCGATTGGGTCAAGCTTTGCAGCCCTGTTTGCAGGGTAAACACCAAATATGATACCGACTGATATGGCCAAAATACTGGAGGTTGTAATTTCCTTGACACTGATCAGCAATGGCATATCCAATAAAACAGAGGCAGCCAAGCCAAATAAGAAGCCGAAGGCAATTCCCAACAGACCCCCGGCCAGGGAAATCAAAGCCGATTCTGTTAGAAATTGAGAAAGAATAACCCTTTTCTTGGCTCCAATGGCCTTCTTGACCCCTATTTCTCTGATTCGCTCTGTTACGGTAACCAGCATGATATTCATAATACCAATGCCCCCTACCAACAGGGCTATACCAGCAATTAATGCCAGCACCAGGATAATGGTACTAAGTACACTGTCTACGGTTTCCAAAGCCTCTTCCAGATTGTAGACCGTATACATATCCTGATTATTATGAATTCGCTCTAGAACAGTCACAACCTGCTGTCCGATTTGGTCCATCTGCTGCCGGTCCGTTACCTTTAAATTAACACCATAATATACATCCAGATTATAGTGGCGCATAATGGTGGTCATGGGGACATAAACACTGCCATACATGCCGCTTCCAGTAAACTGGCTTTCCTCCAGCCTGCTTATTCCCACCACCTGGAAATCCAGGTCACCTCGAGGTGTTTTTAAAGTAACCACCTCGCCAATTACATCTAATCGGCCGAAGAGCTCCCGGGCATCCTTTTCTGAAATAACAATGGCCCTTCGAAATTGATTCAAATCTTCTTCATTAATGAATCTTCCCATTAGAAGCTCCACATTACTAATAATTTCACTGTCGGCATTGGCACCATAGAGCAATACTTCATGTTTTTTATCCTTGAGAGCAATTTCGTTATATTCCTCATAAAGGGGAGCCATTGCCTCAATTCCTTCAATGGATTTTAAGGCCTCCAGGTCTCGATCCGTCAGATAATCTCTTCTTCTTAAATCTTCATTGCTCCAATTCATATAAATCATCAATCGATTGGTACCAAACTGCTCCAGACTTTTTTGTATTTGATACTTTCCGCCATTTCCGATTACAGAAATAGCAACCACAGCCGAAATACCAATAATCATCCCAAGCATTGTTAAAAAGGTTCTCATTTTATTGGCTCTGATGGAGCTGAGGGCAAGTCGTATATTTTCCAGTAAATTCATGGCAATCCATCCTTTTATTTTCCTATCGAATAATTACTCTATCTCCATCCTTCAGAGAAGCACCAGGCCTTAATATGATTGTTTGCCCGGCTTCAATTCCCTGGGTGATCTCTACTTCAAAGTCTGATTCAATTCCGGTTTGTACCTCTTTGGCTGCAGCAGTACCATCTTCTTTAACAATATAGACTAGCTTTTTACCATCGGGCTGGATTTGAATGGAATCAAAGGGTACCACCAGGGTATTTTCCCTTTTGTCACTGATGATTCTGGTCTTGACAGAAAAGCCTGGCTTCAGCATTTCGTGTCTTTCCATCACCTTTATTGTCACCTCTACAGCAGTTTCAGTGGTTTGTCCTGTAGACAACTTACTGGCTACAGGTGCAATTTTTTCTACAGTTCCTTCAAAAACAGTTCCCGTCAGGGCATCTGTTTCAATTTCCACCTGCTGTCCCACCTCTACCCTGGCAATATCATATTCGTTTACATTAATTTTAATTTCCAGCTGGTCTAAATTTGAAACCACAAAGCATGGTGAGGTGGGGCTGACAACAGTTCCTCTATCAATGTTAACGGCAGTAATCACACCATCTATGGGGCTGGTAATGATCCCTCCCAGGCGGGTCTGCTCCTTGGTTAAATCGTCAATATTTAATTGAGACACTTCTATTTGCTTCTTGGTATGCTGGATTTCAAAATATAAAGAATCCTCATTATTTTGATATTGCTGATATGTAGTTTGAAGTTCCTCCAGGGCATCTTGGCTCTTTTCCAGCTCTGCCTGAGAAAGACCTCCGCTTTCAAATAAGGCCATATTTCTTTCATGCTGCAGCTGAGTACTTTCTAACGATTTTCTTGCCTTCTCCATTGCTTCCTTCCTGGACTTTTCAAGCTTCGCAAGATTAAGGCGTTCCATTTCAAGCTGGGTACTGGCAATGTTAAGCTTATTGCCAAATTCAGATTCATCCAAGCTGGCCAGGATTTCACCCTTCTTCACAAATTGGCCAACCTCTACTTTAATTTCAGCAACCTTTCCCGTACCCTCATAGAAAATGGATGCCTTCTCTAATTCTTCAAGGGTACCCGTGGCCGGTATCTTGACAGCAATATCCTTCTTCTCAACCGTCATGACCTCTGCAAAAACACCCTGATTGGATGCCTTTGATGAGCGAACCGCCATAAAGGAAAGGCTCGCCAAAACTACTACTGCAATTAACAGAACTATCATTTTCTTCTTTTTATTTTTCACGCTTGAATCCTCCTTAGACTGGTACTAAACTTTTTTTGCTCTATTATTGATACGTAAATAAATAGAAAAGGTCTGACTTTTTTTATTCAGTCAGCTCCTTCCACATAATTAAAGCATCTTCACCGTTGTCTTCATAATAGCCTGGTCTTACACCACAGCAGGCGAAACCCAGGGATTGATATAAATTTTGTGCCACTAAATTAGACCGCCTAACCTCCAGGGTCATCCTTAACATACCCAGCTCCCTTGCCCCTTGAATCATGCCCTGAACCAGCTGCCTGCCTAGGCCTAATCCTCGATAATTGGGGTCTACTGCTATGTTGGTGACATGGGCCTCATCAATAATCAACCACATTCCGCCAAAGGCCAGTAATTGATTTTCCCGTTCCAATACGATATATTTGGCCAGACGATTTTTTTTAATTTCCTTTTCAAAGGCCCCCCGGCTCCAGGGAACAGGGAAGGAGCGATTTTCAATATCGGCCACCTGCTTAATATCCCTTAATTCCATAGGCCTGATCATTAACCCTTCCATTTATCCTGATACCTGTCCTTTCATTTTCTCTTCATACTGTTTTTCGGCCTGGGATTTCCTCATATATATTGGCAGCAGCTCACTGGCAGTCTGAAGTTTTCCCTCCTTGGCCCTTATTCTGGCCAGTTCACCCACCATTGCTGCCCTAATCATAGACATGGGCTCTGGTGCAAAGGTAGCCGCCTGACCAAGGGAATCAGCCAATGTACCTTTAAATTTAGCCTGGGCATCTCCTGTAAATAAGACTCCTTCTTGATAGGACTTTAGTATTTCCACCAATTCCTTTATCTCAATAACCCTTGGTTCCATTAGCTGAACCAGCCCTTCTTCCTGGCGCCTATAAAGGGCTGTATAAACCGATTCCCGCTGTGCATCGATGATGGGGCATATCATACTGCTGCAAAAGGGAAATTGGTAGGCCAGGGCCTGAAGGGTAGAAATACCCACTACAGGTTTATCAAGGGCCTGGGCCATGGCTTTAATGGTAGTAAGGCCAATTCGTAAACCCGTGAAGGAGCCAGGTCCCAGGGTTGATGTAAAGATATCAATATCTGACGGCGTCAGGCTGCAATGTTCCAGGGCAGCCTTAATCATGGGTACCAGCTTTTCTGAATGGGTTCTTTGATGATTAATTACGATTTCTGTCAACAGCCTTTCTTCCTCCAATATCGCCACAGAGGCGGCTATAGAGGATGAATCCAGCGCTAATATTTTCATTCCTTAAACAACTCCTCAATCATATTCTGATAATAATCATTGGTTCCCCTTACACATAAATTTCTTTCTGATTCATCAACTACGGTTAAATCAATCCAGAGATAGTCTTCAGGAAGCAAAGGCTCAATTTGGGTGGGCCATTCTATGATGCACACCCCATCGCCATAAAAATATTCCTCATAGCCGATATCTTCCATTTCAAAGGGATTGCTAATGCGATAAACATCAAAATGATACAATGGAAGCCTGCCATCATATTCCTGGATAATGGTAAAGGTAGGACTGGTAACAGCCTCTGATATTTGAAGCCCCCTGGCAAAGTATTGGGTAAAAGTGGTTTTTCCAGCCCCTAAATCTCCCGATAGACAAATGATGTCTCCGGGATTCACCATTTCAGCCAGTCTTATCGCCACTGCCGCTGTGGCCTCTTCGTTATAGATTTTTTTACAGATCATACTACATCTACACCTACTTATCGTCATTTTTTAACTTTATTATAATACTATCCATACTATACACTATTTTAGTATATTTTATTTTCTCATAACAGAAAAGCATAAGTAGACAAAAAAAATTCCAGTAGGGTTAAACACTACCGGATTTTTTTACCCTACCTTCTTAGCAGGGGAGAGATTCTTTTATAGATTAATGATGTCACCAGGGCAATCAACAGGCCTTTAAAGAGATTAAAGGGGGTGATCCCGTAGATCACCAGGGTTTTTAAGTCTACTATATGACGATTAACGGCTGTACCCATACTGATAATCCCTTCAAAGGGCATAAAATTGGCATAAAAGGGAATTAAAAGATACAGGTTTGCCAGTACCCCCACTGCACACATAGCCACTGTTCCTGCAAAAACCCCCATTAGGGCATGTAATTTATCTTTTTTCAAATGATAAATTAAAGTGGCTGGCAAAACATAGGAAACACCAATTATAAAGTTTGCCAGTTCTCCTACACCACCGGTTTGGGTCTTTGTGATAAAATGTAGAAATACCTTAACCAGTTGGATTAGTACACCCGCCATTGGTCCCAGGGCAAAGCCTCCTACCAGGGCCGGAACATCACTTAGGTCAATTTTCAAAAATCCCGGAAAAATGGGCAGGGGAAAATCCATCGCCATTAATAAGTAGCCCATTACCGCTAAAATTGAGATCTTAACTAAACTGCTGGTTGATAGCTTATTCTTAGTTATGCCATAGGTTCCTTCTACTTTTTGCATACTGCTGCCTCCTTGTCTCACCTATTCTTCTTTATTTTGTAGTCAGGAGAAAACCACATAAAAAACACCCGAAGGATTTTCTTCAGGTGTTGAATAGACATAGTTTTCATACTAAAACAAAACTAATCTTCTCCCATCCAGACTTTACTGTCGATACTGGAATTTCACCAGTTCAATCGATTTTAACAATCGACTCGCGGATTTTAACCGCCGGTCGGGAATTTCACCCTGCCCTGAAGAATAGATATCTTTTATTTATTTTTAATATTATTATAACCCCAACAGAGGAATTTTGCAAGAAAATTACATTTGTTTAATTAAAAAACTTAAATTAGTTAGACGCCCTTTTCATATAGGATATTTCCTCTTCAAGGGTAAAGTTATATCGCTTCAATAAAAAAAGAATTCCCAATAGGATCATCAGCTTAGGCGTAAAGTATAAAATTCTAAGCCAGCTTCTTGACATAATTTCGCCAATTGACCAACCCGTGAGCTTTAAAGCCACCAGGGAATAGGGTGTTTCCACCAGGGCGTTAATCACCAGACCGATTAAACAAGAAAAGAAGCTGGCTCGAATACTAATCCTCAGTACAATTAAAGTAAGAATAACCAGTGTAAGGGCCTGACATAGCATGTGGATTCCAAAGCTCATGTATTTTCTAATGAAATAAGAGGCAATCCCCTGAAGAATACCGATCAGTATGATTCTTTTAGGGGGAATCTCCTTCCCCAATAAATGCAAGCCTAAGGTAACAATTAATATTGCCTCTGGTATAGAACCCAATAGAACAAAATTCCAAGGCATCGTATCCATTATTGATCTCCTTTACACTTCCTTTTCCCCATGTACTATTTCTGATAAACAACCTCTCCGTTGATAATGGTATATTCTACAGAAGCCTGAATATCAAAGGGGTGTTTATCCCAAATGACAATATCAGCATCCTTACCGATCTCAAGGCTGCCGATTCGATCTGCCAGACCAAGAATTTCTGCCGGGTAAATTGTGATCGCCTTTAGGGCCTCCTCCTCGGCCATTCCGGCCCCCACCGCCAAAGCGGCGCACATTGGCAAGTGCTGCAATGGAATAACCGGATGATCTGTCATGATTGCCACTTTCACTCCAGCTTTATTTAAAATACCTGGGGTTTCAAAGGTTTTATTTTTCAATTCAAATTTTGAGCGTTCACCAAAGCTGGGCCCCACCACAGCAGGATAGCCTTCCTTTGCCAGCTCATCAACAATTAAGTGCCCCTCCGTGCAATGCTCTAGGGTTAGCTTCAGGCCAAATTCCTTGGCAATTCTTATGGATGTAAAAATATCATCGGCTCGATGGGCATGGGCCTTTAAGGGTATTTTCCCCTCTAAAACAGGAAGCATTGCCTCCAACTTCATATCAAAGCCAGGATACTTTGTTAAGTCTCCCTTGGCCTCTTGAATTCTTTCCTGATAGCGTTTGGCCTTCATTAGGGTTTCCCTTAAAATGGCGGCCGTTGCCATTCTTGTCATGGGAGACTTTTTCTTTTCATGATAAACCCGTTTTGGATTTTCACCAAAGGCCACCTTCATTGCAATACTTTCATCAATTATCATGTCATCAATTCTTTTACCGTAGGTTTTAATGGCAGCAAATTGACCACCAATAACATTGGCACTTCCTGGGCCTGTGGCAACGGTTGTAATACCACCCTGATAAGCTTCTTCAAAGGTTCTATCCATAGGATTAATTCCATCAATTCCTCTAAGCTGAGGTGTTACAGGATCAGCCATTTCATTGCCGTCGGCCCCCTCAAAGCCTATAGCATCCTCCCACATTCCCAAGTGGCAGTGGGCATCAATCATCCCGGGAAATACCAGTTTACCCATGGCATCGATGATCCGAGCATCTTCAGGTGCCTCTACATTTGGGCCAAGGGCTTTAATTTTACCCTCTGCCACCAAAATATTTCCCTTCTCAATTCTTTCCCCCACAATCGTATAGATTTCTGCATTTTTTATTAGTAACATTTCATCCCCTCCTAGTTTATGTCATTAAATACATATTCAACAAATGTTCCTATAAACCTTTCGGGAATAAAAATATTTTTATATGTCAACCTATTTGATAGACGAATGAATCGAAAAAAAGGTTCCTTAGATCATGGATAAATATGGAATAATGAAAAAGGCCTCAACTAGAATAATGCCACTGAATACTTTTCCTCGAAATATATTTCTGGCAAAATAATAACATAGAGTTTGTTTATTCTTTAAAAATCAATTTAATTTCTACTTCACGGGCCATTTTAGAGCTTAGCTTTAGCTCATAGGTACCTGCCTTAAAGTCATCTTCAAATGTATCTATATACGATTCCCCTTCCCTCAGGGTTTTCTCAAATATTGGCTGATCATTAACATCAAAAAATGTTATTTCAATATCGCCCTGTTCAATCTTCATCTCAACCTGTAATATCTTCGCTTCTTCAAATTTAATGGAATTGTTCAGGGTTCCCTTAAATTTCCCAATGGTAATCAATCGCTGCTGAGGGTCATTGTTAAGAACCATGCTTAAATATTTTGTAGCCTGATATCGATTAGAATTACAACCACCCATAATACTGCCGATTAAAATCATGATTACTAAAATTAAAGAATAACTGCTGCTTTTTTTCATATTATCCACTACCCTTCCTTCCTTTTTACACCCTTATTCATACTGTTTGCTCCAGATAGTAATTATACAACCACAACCATTTTTTATTTTGTCATAAATCTTCTATTAATTATGTCGTAATTTGTATAGCTTACAATATATTTATATTTCAATTAAGATAAAATTATATTACCGTTAAGTATCAATGCCTCCTTTATCAATTAACTTGATAGAATACCTATTTTAATATACAAAAACACCCCTTAAGCCTTCTCAAGGGGTGCTTCATCTAAGCAAGCTCTTTGTATATATTTTTACAACGGGTTTCCTTAACGGTGAAGGTAAAGAGATAACCTACAATAACAAAGATAAAACAATATAAAAAGGCTTTTTGATACAACTGTACCGGATCCAACTGACCGCTGTAGGTATCGAAGACCCGACCTAAAAGGGGCGGAAGAATGGCACCTCCTAAAAAACCTCCTATATTTACAATGGATGTACTGATTCCTGCAATAGCTGGGTGATTCACTTCTTTCCCGCAGGCCCACCCCACTACAAAGGCTGGGCAGCTAAAGCCAAGGATGAAAAATAACGGATATAGTATTCCCAGGGGCGGCTTACCACCACCTGCAAAGACAATAATGGCCCAGCAAAGGGTATAGATTCCGCCAAATAAAATCATTGGCAGCTTTCTTTTTTGAAGGCTGTCTGACAGCTTACCGATAGCAATACTGCCGATGGCCATCCCCAATACCGCCATACTCAGGTAATTGGGAGCTACTCCGGGATCTAGGCCGTATACCTCCACTAAATAGCTTTGGCCCCAGGTACCGGTTAGGGTCACATAGGCACCGAAAAATCCAGTAAATACAATGAAGCTAGGCCAGGTATACCAGTTTGTGAGGGCCTGTATCAACCCTTTCACCAGCGGGGGCCTTTCCATCATCTGGCCCGTCTTTGTTTTCCCTTCAATTTCCTCAATGGTGGGCAGCCCCATTTCTGCCGGTGTATTTCTTACCACCAAATAGCATAAAACGGCTAAAAATATACTGACGATTCCAATGGCGGCAAAGGTGCTGCGCCATGTAAAATAACCTACCATCAGGGCTAAAGGGGTTTGGGCAATAATTCCCCCCATATTGCCAACGAAGGAGGTAATGCCGGACATGGTGCCAAATTCACTTTCTTTAAACCACTGGGATTGAACCTTTAAAATGGCTATAAAAACAACCGATACCCCAATTCCCACCATTAGACGCCCCAGAAAAACCATGGGTAAATTGGGAGCCAGACCAAAGACAATAGAACCCAGGCCCGCCAGAAGGGTTCCAAGGGTAACGGTTTTTCTGGCTCCGAGGGAATCAGCCAAAATTCCCGATGGAATTTGCATTAGCATATAGGCATAAAAATAGGTTGAACCGATATTGGCAAAGGTGGTACCCGAAATATTAAAGGCATTTACCAGATCCTCCCGAACGACTCCGATTGCCAGCCGGTGAAAGAAAACAATGATATAGGCCAGGGCCAGTACACCCCATACGACCCAACGGTAGGTCATCATTTTGTTTATACGCTGCTGATTTTCCTTCATTGTCCTGCTTCTCCTTTATCATCACTTATTTTGTTGTATTCCCTTCATACTTAAGGATACTCTACCCTTTTTAATATCAATTCCAATCACCTTTACATTCACAATATCACCGATGGAGACCACATCCATGGGATTTCTGATATACCGGTCACTTAACTCAGAAATATGAACTAACCCATCATTTTTGATTCCAATATCCACAAAGGCGCCGAAGTCAATGACATTTCTTACGGTACCGATTAAAATCATATCAGGCTTAAGGTCTTCGATCTTTAACACATCGGTTCTGAATATAGGCTTGGGCAGCTCTTCTCTTGGGTCTCTACCGGGCTTTCTCAGTTCCCTGACCATGTCTCTTAAGGTTGGCAGGCCAATCCCCAGCTTTTCAGCAGCCTTGGCTTCATTAAGTCCCTTCAAGGCTTCCCCAAGGGCCTTCAATTCCCTTGTAGTCAGCTGAGCCCTGTTAAAGCCCATCAGCTCAATTAATTTTTCGCAAGCTTCATAGGATTCAGGGTGAACACCGGTGTTATCGAGAATATTATCACCATCGGTGATTCTTAAAAAGCCTGCACACTGGACAAAGGCCGCCGGCCCCAGCCGCTTGACTTTTTGAAGCTCTCTGCGATTTTTAAATTTCCCATGTTCTTCTCGATGTTTAACAATGTTCTCTGCCGTTGTCTTGGTGATTCCAGCAATATATTGAAGCAGAGCGGCTGAGGCTGTATTTAAATCAACCCCTACGCTATTAACGCAATCCTCCACTACACCTCTTAGTGCTTCATCCAGACGTTTTTGATTGACATCATGCTGATACTGGCCCACACCTACATGCTTAGGATCAATTTTTACCAGTTCCGGCAGGGGATCTTGCAGACGGCGGCCAATGGAGATGGCTCCCCTTAGAGAAACATTAATATCGGGATACTCCTTGGCAGCCAGCTCTGAGGCTGAATAGACCGACGCTCCGGCTTCACTGACGATAACATAATAGACACTGCGGTCAATTTCCTTTATAAGCTCTGCCACAAAGGCCTCTGATTCCCTGGAGGCTGTACCGTTTCCAATGGCAATCACCTCAACGCCATACTTTTCAATCATGGCCTTTAGCTTCTGCTTACTGCCATCAATGTCATTTTGGGGCTTGGTTGGATATACCGTTGCAGTTTCCAGCAGCTTTCCCGTTCCATCCACTACGGCAATTTTACACCCTGTTCGATAAGCAGGGTCAAAGCCCATTACCACTTTGTCTTTAATCGGCGGCTGCAGCAGGAGCTTCTTGAGGTTTTCACCAAATACCTTAATGGCTTTTTCCTCTGCCCTTTCTGTCAGCTGTGACCTGATTTCCCTTTCTATAGAGGGGGCAATCAATCTTTTATAGCTGTCCTCTATGGCCGCTGTCAGGTATTCAATTTCATTGGCCTCGGCCTTGGTAATTTTTCTTTTTAGATAATAATGCACCTTGTCTACTGCAATATCTACCTTTACCTTTAGGAAGCCCTCCTTTTCACCACGGTTAATGGCCAAAATTCGATGATCGGGAATAGATTTGACCGCTTCCTGATAATCATAATACATTTCATAGACCGATTCAGCTTCCTCCTTGACTGCCTTTGATATTATCAGCCCTTCAAGGTAGGTAATTTTCCTGATTTCCCTTCGATAATCACCATTATCTGAAATCATTTCAGCTACAATATCCATGGCACCATTAATAGCTTCTTCAAGGGAAGAAACGCCATCGGGGGTGATAAAGCCCTCGGCCATGGAGATAAATTCTGATTTTGTACAGTTTTGCTGAATCAGGGCCATGGCCAGGGGCTCCAGCCCCTTCTCCTTGGCAATAGTTGCCCTGGTCCTGCGTTTTGGCCTAAAGGGCAAGTAAATATCTTCAACCTCCTGCAGTGTTACAGCCCCTTGTATTTTCAATTCCAATTCAGGTGTTAATTTTTCTTGCTCCTGAATAAGGCGTAAAACCTCTTCCTTTCGCCCCTCCAGGTTTCTAAGATATGTAAGCCGCTCACTCAGCTCCCTTAATACGGTGTCACTCAGTTCCCCCGTCTGTTCCTTTCGATACCTGGCAATAAAGGGAATGGTGTTGCCTTCATCAATTAGCTGAAGGGTGTTGACCACCTGATGCTCCCTCAACTGAAATTCCTTCATCAGCTGCTGAACAATATTCATATTTTTTCCTCCCTTATTTTTCATAAGGCTATTATACCACAGGCATAATTAAATCATAATATTAAATTTGTCATTATTTTTGAAGGGTAAAAAAAAATATGTAAGGAGCGATCCCTACATATTTCTGATTTTTAAGTTATTCTCAACCCTTTTTCCAACGCTCATCCTGATTGACCACATGGTCGGTAAGCTGTCCCTTTCCATAGGTAAAGCCCGAAACAATGGCAGGGCCCTGATTGCCTCCCTCGCAATTTAAGGATTCTCCCAATTGGCACCAGCCCTCATACAGGGGCCTTAGAACGGCCTGGGCATCTTGAAGCCTGAGGGGCTCCTTTTTGTTAACTGCCTCTGTGATCAGTTGATTTACGTATAGATAGAGGCTCCTGAGCTGATTGGCTATTTCTTCATTTCCCCTGAGGGTTGCCAAGAGCTCAGCCAATATATTTCTACTTTTATCAATTTCCTGCATAAGAGCCTGTGAATTGTCATCGGTTAAAGCTTCCTGGGCATCCGCCAAAGACTCCATTAACCCTTCATATAGGATTGCCACCAATTGGGCATCGTTGGCTGTGGCCACACGATTGGCCAAATAATCCTTTACTCCCATTACGGCCACCTCTAGCTACCTAACAGCTGAAGAACTGACTGGGGCCGTTGGTTGGCCTGGGCAAGCATGGCGGTACCGGCCTGGGTTAATATGTTCAGCTTGGTAAAGGTGGACATCTCAAGGGCCATATCAAGGTCTTCAATTCTTGAAAGGGCCGCAGTGATGTTTTCTGCTGTATTATCGACGTTGGCAATGGTATGCTCAAGACGATTTTGAATGGCCCCCAGTTTGGAACGGGTGGCAGACACCTTGGCGATTGCATCATCCAAGTCTGAAATAGCCGCCGAAGGTGCTGTTGATAGATTAATATTATTAATGCTCAGGGAAGAGGTACATAGCCTTTCGATGGTAAAGACCATTGTATTACCTGCATTGGCCCCAATTTGAAGTTGAATTCCTGTAACGGCCAATGAGCCGTCTAAGATCATTTTATTATTAAAGTTGGCTGATTCCACAATATTATCAATTTCAGCCAATAGCTGGGCAACCTCACTTTGGGTGTTTTCTCTGTCTTCGTCCTCATAGGTGCCATTGCTGGCTTGAACCGCCAGCTCTCTCATTCTTTGCAGCATGGCATGAATCTCGTTCATGGCCCCTTCTGCAGTTTGAATGAGAGAAATACCATCCAGGGCATTTCGAGAAGCCACTTGAAGTCCCTTCACCTGGGCCCTCATCTTTTCTGATATGGCTAAACCGGCTGCATCATCGGCGGCACGATTGATTCTTTTTCCTGAAGATAACCTTTCCAGAGTTTTAGCAGTTAAATTAGAATTATGACTTAGTAGCCTATGAGCATTGAGTGCTGGTATATTATGATTAATTCGCATTGTTTTTCCCCCTCATCGTTTTCAATTTGCTATTATTTATATCGGTCGATTCTCGGCATTACTTTAGCATTGTTTAGCTTTTCATCAATTCCTTCAACAAAAATTAATATTTGCGAGACGATTTCATAAAGCTCTGGCGGAATTTCAGTACCTACCTTAAATTGAATTAGCTCCTTGACAAGCTTTTCATCGAAATGAATTGGTACCTGGCTCTCTTCTGCCACCTT
Organism: uncultured Clostridiaceae bacterium; assembly: GCA_965652145.1. GTDB lineage: Bacteria > Bacillota > Clostridia > Peptostreptococcales > Natronincolaceae > CBFGTV01. The sequence continues at coordinate 13,170 of CBFGTV010000044.1, read as the reverse complement.
CAGCATGTTATCTGCCGTAATCCCTTGGCCAGTGGCAATAATTTTGGGGGCTTGGTCCTTTTCAACGTCATAATGCAAAGCTACGGCCTGCTTCTTTTTCTCCTGTTTCATGGCTTCACTCCTAAATCATCATGTCAATAAAATGTCTGGCTCCTGTTTGTTTTTCTTCAGCCCCGTCGATGGTCGTTAAAAGGTTTACTTCTTCTTCTACTCTGAAGGTCAATTCCTTTACCCCATAGCCGATTTCCTCAAGGAGGCCTTTAATTTCAGATGCTCGGGCTTCTATCATTTCTTTATAGGCCTTCAAGGCTACCCCTACCTTGAGGGTGATCTGTCTTTGGGCTACCCCCACATAAACATTAACATTCCCTAAGTTGTTGGTGTCCATATTGAGCAAAATCGACATATTGCTAGGGTCAATCTTTTTACTGCCACGCTTTTCATTCATAACGTAGATTTGAAGGTTTTTAAGCTGATTATCCATTATAAATGGAAATTGCATCATCACATCCCGGTGATTCAGGCTATTTTGGGTTTGAACTGACTGAAGCATTTTGTCAATTTCCTTGCTGACAGCCTCCCGATTGGCGTGACCATTGGATTCTAGCTTTTCCGTCAGTTTTCCCATTTCCTTCACCAATTGCTTTTCAAACTCCTCCAGGTTGATTTTTCCTTCCCTAAGCCCCTGGCTCAAGTCCTTTATCATTTGCTTCAGATCGTTAACCTCCCGGCCATATGGCTGACCGTCAGCCTGCTCCAGCAGTTGAATAATTTCTCCTAGCTGGTGCCCAAGCTGCTGCTTGTTATGAATGAATGAGGATAATGCCTGAAGCTCCTTAAGATTTGGCGGAATTTGATTTTTTAGCATCATAGCCAGCAGATCGCTTCCTCCTTGATTAATTTTAGGCAGCTGATCCACCAGGGTTTGGGCGGATACATGATTTTTTCTGAATTGGTTCATATGGGCCATCAGCTGGCCGATATCCATCTTTTCAAATTGAAGCCCCTGTTGCAGTCCCTTCTGAAGCAGTAGGCTGGTCATGTTAGTTCGAATGAATTGAAGCTTACCTTGAATATCAATTACACGCCTGACATTTCCCTCATTTAAATCCATTTCATTGGACACAATGGCCTGGGCCAGCTCCACATGACCGGGATTTTCTGAGGATAATCCGGCGGCCTTCATTTGGAATTGACTCAACCTCAATGCAATCGGGTTTGTCTGATTCCCTTGATTCATGGCCAGGCTTTCCAGGGTAATAGGCTGATTTTGGCTTAAATGCTGGGCAATGTTGTTGAAATTAACCGTCTTAATGTCATTTAACAGATTGATCATTTTAATGGTGGGGCCATATCCTTCATCGATGGATTGCCGGGCCTCCCCAAAGAGGATTCTTTCTATATCCGATAGCTTTAAATCAATATTTCTGTTAAGTAATAGCAATAGATCCTTGTCTTGAATTTCACCGGTACGCTCAAGCTTTCCCAGGATATCCTCGATCTTAGCGGAATCCATCTGTAAATTAGCAGCTGTCAATTGGCTGTTTTCAAGGTTGTCCAATTCCCTTACCATTTTAATCAGATCAGCTATTTTGGTCTTTTCTACATCTGTTCCTGACTTTAACAGATGCGTTATTTTTTCATGGCTTAGTTTTTCTGCCAGCTCCTTAAGCTGACCCTTCAGGGCTTCGATCTTTTCAATATAGTCCTTGCTTACATCAATGCCGCCCTTAATCATTTCCTTAGCTAATTGTACCCTTTCATCGGTGACCTCAAGGTCTTCCCTTACCAGAAGCTCCTTAATATCTCCTTCCATGCGCTCCAATTCCTTATTGGTTACCGGCTGCCCCTTCGACTGGAATTGATCGTAGGCCCTGGCAGCCAATTGACTTACCTTTTCTTCTACAGCGATAACCCCCCTTTTAATTGAGTTCTTGATTCGATACAGCTGATCAATATTGGCTTCGGGATTCTCCTTTAGGGCCTCTATCATCCCCTCACTGCTGATTTCCTTTGCCTGATGGAGCTTTGTAAATACTTCATTAACCCGGTTGATATTTTTTCTGGTTATATCCATGCCGGCCCGGTGCAGGGCTTTAATAATATCGGTAATGTCCTTTCCCATTTTGCTGCCGAATATTTTTTCAGCTATTTTTTCAGCTTCTTCTGTACTAATGCTTTTAAATTTAGCTATAATTTTGGCAATGGAAAAGCCCCCTTCTTCCTGCTTCGCCTCTTCTACTGCCTGGTTAACCTTTTCCAGGGGCTCCTTGTCGATATCAACCTCTTGATCCATGATTTGTATGGCTGTATCGTAATCCAACCCCTCCACCAGAGTATTCAATTGACCTTTTAAGGAGACAAAATTTAATAAAGTATCCTTTGATAATTGTATTCCATGTAAATCAAGGGTCTTGAGGGCCTCCATCAGATCATTACGCTGGGGAAGCTCCATGTTTTTCAGAAGCTGCGAATATTTCCCCTCTTCCTCTGGCAATATGGGGGCAGCTGTGGTATCCTCTACCCTTGAATGGAGGATATTTTTTTTATCAATCACTACTGTATCTCCCAGCTTGGCATTCAGCTCTCCCTTTAGGCTGATACTCAATATTTTTTGATCGCCTACATCCAGCTTAATATCGGTACCATTTTTAAACACCAGGGTTCCCCTTATTTTAAAAGAGTTCATTTGATTGCTGTAGGCCTGATTAACACCGGTATAGTAGGGTTTTTGTATTCCATGATACATAATGACACCACCTTTTATGTCTTCCTGATCTTATATTTATATCGACACAAATTCACCTTGTCTTTAATCATTTAGCCCTAATGACTTTCGATAACTTTGACGATATAATATATATAAGCTGAAAGGAGGAATACTCCATGAAGAGAATTGAGAATCTAACTCCAATAGAGTTTCGGGAAATGGTCAATGCCACCACCACAAAAAGAACCCCCGCCAAGCAGGCCGAGTTTATTTCCAGGTTTCAAGAGGTTAAATCTGAACAGGTCAGAGACCATCTTAAGGGCCTGTACGAAGAGATTGTAAAGCAGTCTGATCGAATTGGCGACAAGCTGCACCTTAGCGAAGTGATTAAATATAAAAAACTGGTACGGGAGTTTTTAGATGTGGCGGTGAAAAATTCTCATCAATTTTCCAAGCAAAACTTTTTAGATCGCCGAGGCCGGCATCGAGTTTATAGTATTGTGAAAAATGTTGACCGGGAGCTGGAAGCCTTAACGAAGGAATTTTTAAAGGATGAGGTGGACCGTCTGTCAATCATTAAGCGTTTAGATGACATACGTGGTATGCTTTTCGATGTTTTCATGTAAAAATCCCCCTTCCTAAGGGAATAGGACGGGGGATTTTTTTTATTCAGCTTCCTTTTTTTCCAGATCGATCTCTGAATCGGTCTCTTCCTCTGGAATTTCCTGACCCTCTGCTTCTTCTATATCATCATATGTTGGAGCATCAGGATTTGGAGGTTCTATTTCACTGGTATCTGTCCTTTGTTCTTCCTCCTCCACTTCATCAGGAATAAATTCCTCATAAGCTGCAGCTAAAGTGGATGCTTGTGTATCTTCTTTGATTACTTCATCAATAGCATCATCATCAGTTGGCTTGATTTCATGGTCTATCTCATTAAACTCCTGGGGCCCTTCTACTGGCTCTTGAAGGTCAGCAAGCTTAAATTGTGTAGTAATCTCCTTCAGCTCCTGAATCATCTGCTCAAGGGTTAAGGCCGAGGTAGTCATATATTGAATAGCCGAATCCTGCTCTTCGACGCTGGCCAATACTTCCTCTGCTCCTGCGGCAGTTGACTGGGAAACCCCAGCAACCTCCTGCATTGCTTCCTCCACTGACATCACCTCTTGGGCCATTTCCTGAATGACGGTGGATAGTTCCTTCATGGATTCAGCCACTGCATCGGTTTCTTCTTTAATGGATACAAAGGAATCGGCGGTTTGATTAATCACTTCATTTCCTGCCTCAACTCCCTTGATTCCTTCCTCCATCGAGACCACGGCCCGGTTTGTTTCTTTTTGAATTTTTTCAATTAAGCTAATGATTTCCTTGGAAGCATTTCGGGATTGCTCCGCCAGCTTCCTGACCTCTTCAGCCACTACGGTAAAGCCCCTGCCGTGCTCTCCGGCCCGGGCGGCCTCAATGGCTGCATTCAAGGCCAATAGATTTGTTTGGTCTGAAATCTGTGTAATTAACTGACCAGCCCTGTCAATCTCACTGATATGCCGGTTCAAATCCATAATCAGGGTGGAGGTATTTCCCACCAGATTAGAGATGGTTCCCATGGTTTCTTTAATTGCTTCAATTCCCTTGACCCCTCCGGCTGCCAATTGTGAGGTATGCTCGGTGGAGGCAACAATGACATTGGCATTTTCCGTAACCTGTTTTACGTTATTTACCATTACCACCATGGCATTGGCTGATTTTTCAACACTGGTCATCTGTTCAGATGTTCCTGCCGCCACGTGCTCAATGGTCTTGGAAATTTCTGAGGCGGCCATGGCTGTCAGCTCAGAGTTTTTCCACAAATCTTCAATGCTCTTGGCTACCTCACCGGTGGTGATAATAATTTGCCTTACAATCCCGGCCAGGGAGGATGCCATATCATTAAAGGCCATTTGGAGCTGTCCAATTTCACTTTTGCTTTTTATCGTACCCTTTACTTCGATTTGCTCTGTTAAATCACCATCTTTGATTTTATTTGCGCTCTCAACCAGCTTGGCAATAGGTTTCACAAAAACACTGGCAAAGCCTGCTAAAAACACCAGGGAACCAAGGGTGAATAAAACGGCAATTGTCAAGCTTCGGTTAAGGGATGAACGGGTCATGGCCAGTACCTCTCGTTTTTGCTGCTCAACGATTACCCGCCAGCCCAGGTCCCCTACGGTAGCCCCGGAAAACAGCATGTTAACATCTTCATGATTTAACCCCTCGGCTATATTTTGCTGTCCTTCAAGCACTGAAGCAAGGGCCCCGGAAGAATTTTCAATCATATTATAGCGATTCATTACATATTGCGAGGCAATTCGGTGCCCGATTACATAGCCGTCGGAATCAACAACATAAGCATGGCCGGTTTCTCCGATGGAAACCTCTCTAACAATACGATTAATGCTGTCAAAACCCATTACTGCCATTAATACCCCGGAACGATTGTTCATATGATCTCTATAGGGCAGGGCAATTTTAATACCATAGGTATTGATTTGCTCTTCAAACCCCGACTGGGTAATCACCGTTTCACCGGCCATGGCCCTTTGAAACCATTCCTCATTGGCAACACTGTAGTTTCTTTGCCTGGTGGTTGAAATCTTCACCGTTCCCTGGGCATCAACCAGATAAAAGGCCTTAAAATCTTTATTTTGAAATATGTAGCTGTTAAAAAGATTATTAGCCCTATACTCGTCGATTGTTGAAAAATCCTGACCCGCTGGCATCAGCCGCACCATGTTTAACACTGAATCCATATAAATACCAATTTGGGAAGCGACTGAATCGGCCATATTTTGATTGGTGACTTCCGTATTTTTCATGATGTTTTTAGAGTCGTAAAAATAAGATATACTTGTAATGGTAACAATGGGAATCAGTATTAGTAAGCAGCTAACAAAAACCAGCTGCCTTTTTATACTTTTCTTCTTTCCAATGGTACTATTAATAAAGCTCCATTTTTGTTCATCTCGATTGGGTGTCCTTTTTTGAAAAAACTTCCCCATCAGTCTTCCCCCTTCACTATCATTTTGCAGCCCCATGATTTCAAGACTATTTTGTTTTTGGGTTTATATGTATAAATAAATTCATATATACAGCTTAACTTTGGTGTTGTACTATTTATTCGACAACAATAGCAAAATACCTTTAGAATTATCAAAAATTTTGGCAAATTTTTCATTGATATTTAAAAGAAAATCCAGGCTTTAATCACCTGGATTCTGCTTTAAATATTCATTGATAAAAATGTCAATTTCCCCGTCCATAACGCTTTGAATATTCCCTACCTCTACGTTGGTTCGGTGATCCTTCACAAGATTATAGGGATTAAACACGTAGGATCGAATTTGACTTCCCCAGGCAATTTGGCTATACTCTCCCTGCAGGTCCTCAATCCTTTCCTTATGCTCCCGTTCTTTAAGCTCCACCAGCTTAGCCCTTAGCAGGGCCATGGCAGTGTCTTTATTACTGTGCTGAGACCGCTCATTTTGACACTGTACCACAATCCCTGTAGGTAAATGGGTAATCCTTACCGCCGAGTCAGTTTTATTGACATGCTGTCCGCCGGCTCCGCTGGCCCGAAAGGTGTCAATCTTTAAATCAGTAGGCTTGATATCAACCTCTACCTGGTCGTCAATTTCCGGCATGACATCCACCGAAGCAAAGGAGGTATGCCGCTTTCCGGAAGAATCGAAGGGGGAAATTCTCACCAACCGGTGTACACCCTTTTCTGGTTTTAAAAAGCCGTAGGCATTTTCCCCCTCCACCATCATGGTGACACTTTTAATTCCTGCCTCCGGGTCTTGAAGCAAATCCAGATGCCGCACCTTAAAGCCTTTAGCCTCTGCCCAACGGGTATACATCCTTAAGAGCATCTTGGCCCAATCCTGGGCATCCAGGCCCCCTGTGCCTGCATGGATGGAAATAATGGCATTATTACTGTCATAGGGTCCCCTCAGGAGGGTAGCCAATTTCAGCTCCTCCAGATTGGCTTCCAGCTTTTTGAGTCCATTTATCAAATCTTCTTCAAAGCTCGACTCTCCCTCTTCAATAAAAAGAATGGCGGTTTCCAGCTCGTCGTAGATCTTTAACAGCCCTTCATAGCTCTCGATTCGATCCTTCAAAGCTTTGGCCTTTTTCAATAACTCCTGGGCCCCTTGGGGGTCATCCCACAGATTTTCGGAGGCCATTTGGGCCTCGTAATCCTCCAATAGAATCATCGCCTGATCGATGTCAAAGAGAAGCCCTCATTTCGTTGATTTCTTCCTTTGACCTCAGTAATTGTTGTCGATATAGATCTAAGTTAATCATCTTTTCACCCCATTATTGCCCACAGCATTTTTTATATTTTTTACCGCTGCCACAGGGGCAGGGGTCATTTCTGCCGACAGTATCTTCCTTTACCACTGTTGATGGTTTGCTGCCTTCCCCATGGGAGGCCTCAACGGGCTTTGCCACCTGTTTTCGTTCCACCACGGTTTCCTTCTGAATATTGAAAAGGTACCGGATCGTTTCCTCCTGAATACTTTTTATCATCTCCTGGAACATATCAAAACCTTCCATCTGATAGGCCCGCACCGGGTCCACCTGACCAATGGCCCTCAAGTTAATTCCCTGTCGCAGCTGATCCATGGCATCGATATGGTCCATCCATTTGGTATCAATTACCTGAAGCAATATAATTCTTTCAATTTCTCGCATTCTTTCAGAGGTAAATTCCTCTTCCTTGGCCTGATAAATTGCCTGGGCTGTTTCCATGACCTTAGCCTTTAAATCCTCCTCGGTCATTTCGGTTAAATTATCCAGCTTGAGGGAATCTTTGGGCAGGAAGATTTTTTGCAGATAATCCTCTAATCCTGGAATATCCCAGTCCTCAGGATACTTGGCTTCGGCCGTATATAGCTTAACAGCATCATCTATAATATTACTTAACAGATTCATTATATGCTCATACATGTTTTCTCCGGAAAGAACCTTTTTACGTTCTCCGTAGATGATTTCCCGCTGTTTGTTCATAACGTCATCGTATTGCAATACATGCTTACGGATTCCAAAGTTACGGCCTTCCACCTTCTTCTGGGCATTTTCGATGGATTTGGTCAGCAGGTTATGCTCAATGGCTTCATCCTCCTGAAGACCCATTTTTTCAACAAGGCCCTGCATCCTGTCGCCACCGAACAGCCGCATTAAATCATCCTCCAGGGAAATATAAAAACGACTTGAACCGGGGTCACCCTGACGTCCTGCCCGGCCCCGAAGCTGATTGTCAATTCGCCTTGATTCATGCCTTTCGGTACCGATAATTTGCAAGCCTCCCAGGGCCACCACCTCATCATGCTCCCGGTCGGTTTCCATTTTGAATTGATCATGAAGCTGCTGATATTCCCTTCTTGCTTCTATCAGCTCCTGGTCATCGGTATCGGCATGGCTGGTAACAAAGGTCAGCTGTTCGTCGGTATAGCCCCGCTTTTTCATCTCCCGCTTTGCCAAAAATTCAGGATTTCCCCCCAGTGTAATGTCAGTACCCCGACCTGCCATATTGGTGGCAATGGTTACGGCGCCCTTCCTTCCTGCCTGGGCTACAATTTCTGCCTCTCGTTCATGCTGCTTTGCATTCAATACCTCATGGGGAATTCCTCTTTTTTTCAGCAGCCTGGAAAGCTCCTCTGACTTTTCAATGGAAATGGTACCCACCAGGATCGGCTGCTGCTTCTTGTGCTTTTCTTCAATATCCTTAACCAGGGCGCTGAATTTCCCCGCCTCGGTTTGATAGATGCTATCGGATAAATCCTGCCGGATAACGGGTTTATTAGTTGGTACTTCAATAACATCCATACCATAAATGGAAATAAACTCTTCTTCTTCAGTTTTGGCGGTACCGGTCATCCCCGCCAGTTTTTGATACATTCTAAAGTAGTTTTGGAAGGTAATGGTGGCCAGGGTTTTAGATTCCCGTTGAACATTTAAGCCTTCCTTTGCTTCAATTGCCTGGTGAAGTCCGTCACTGTACCGTCTACCAAACATTAAACGACCGGTAAACTCATCAACAATGACCACCTCTCCATCCTTTACCACATAGTCCTTGTCCCGCTTCATAAGGGTATTGGCCTTCAGGGCCTGGTTTACATGGTGTGAAAGCTCCATATTGGCTACATCTGACAGGTTTTCTATGCCAAAGTACTTTTCTACCCGCTCAACCCCTTCTTCCGTAAGGGCTACGGTATTGGCCTTCTCATCAATATTATAGTCTTCCTCTGCCTTAAGGGTTTTAACAAAATGATTGACAGTGGAATACATTTGCGTTGACTTTTCCCCCTGCCCGGAAATGATCAGGGGAGTTCTGGCCTCATCAATTAAAATACTGTCAACCTCATCGACAATGGCATAATTCAATTCCCGCTGTGTCATGTTATGCCGATGAATAACCATATTATCCCTTAAATAATCAAATCCAAATTCATTGTTGGTACCATAGGTAATATCAGCATCATAGGCCCTTTTACGGTCCTGTGGTGTAATACCATGAACAATGACTCCAACGCTTAGGCCCAGGAACTGGTAAACCTTTCCCATCCATTCCATATCCCGCTTTGCCAGGTAGTCGTTGACAGTCACCACATGGACTCCCTTGCCTGTCAGGGCATTCAAGTACACAGGCAGGGTCGCCATCAAGGTTTTACCTTCACCTGTTTTCATTTCGGCAATTCTGCCCTGATGCAGCACAATTCCACCATAGAGCTGAACAGGATAATGCTTTAGCCCCAATACCCTCCAGGCCGCCTCCCTCACTGTAGCAAAGGCTTCTGGCAATAATTGCTCAAGGGTTTCACTATTTTTTAATCTTTCCTTAAACTGTCTGGTTTTATCCTTTAATTCATTATCTGTCAATTTTGCATAATCCGCTTCAAGGGCCAATACTGCGTCTACGTCCTTTTTCATTTTCTTTAATTCTCTATCACTATGACTTCCAAAAAGCTTTTCAAATACCTTTTTCACCTTTATCACCTCTGTTGATAAATTTCTTCATTTACCTATCCTTTCATTTTAACACTAAAAAATAATCAAGACAATAAATGGTTTATGGTTCGCTATCTATCTTTCCAGTAAGCCCCTTGGCCGATTCCTTCCTTAAAAAGAAACCCTGGTAATTTATGTATGGCTAGTCCCCTCAATCCTTGTTTTTTCAAAGGTCATAAAGAAAGCCGAGATTTTGATCTCAGCTTATTTTCCCATGTTTTTCATAAAATATAAACAAAACTTAATATTATGCTCTAATTCCTTTTTGTTGATCAAATCGAATCACCCCAGCCGCCCTATGGTGACTTCTGGAGCACATCAGGGCCTGAACATAAATTAGCAGACCCAGTGAAATGAAGATGTCACCGACGCTCATAATCTGTTTTAAAGGATAAAAGGCGGGGGTTACCAGGCGTTTCCCCAAATAGGCAGTGAAGCCCAGGGCATTTTCCAGTGAAATATAATTTGGTAGGGCCCCTATATTAATAGATTGCAGCATGTTCTGAAAACCTGCCCGTGCCAGAAGGTTTAAATCAACCGGCATGCTGCCCTGATTCAATACAATGGCGGCAAAATTTAAGATGGCTCCAACTAAAATTAACCAAAGGGCCCGATTATGCAGGTTAAAGAACAGTACAATAAAGAGCAGGCAGTAAGCGCCAATATAAAGAAACATTCTGTACTGAATTGCCACAGGATTTCCCAATTGAATCAAAATAGAGGTTCCCAACAGCAGGATAAAGGATATGATAATCAGAATGGGAAAATCCAGGGTTCGATAGCCCAATCGTTTCAATTGACCTCCCCGAAGCTTTCCAAATATAAGACCTAAAATCAACGCTTCAAAAATCATGCTACCACTGCTCCTATCAATCATCATTAAAAGCCTACAAATGTAAATAGAAAGCTAAATCACCCATAGTGAAATGACAATTTCCTTAATAAAATCTTTATAACAATGAATGAGTCATTGAACACTAAAACAGGGTTTTCTATTTTACATAGCATTAACTTAGCTTAAACAGCGGGATTTGACATATTCAGCAACCTAATAATTAAAGGGTTCTTCAACATTCTCCCGTTAATATAGATATTGTTCTATATTCTTTTACAAATTCCTCCTTTTTATTTCATGAATTTATAATTTTAAACTGAGCAATGGAATCCTTCAAATGATCGCTTTCATTTCTTAAATGTTTAACATGCTCTGCCAGCCGATGAATTTGCTCCATTTCTTCTGCTGAGCAGGCTGTAATCTCCTGTACAATGGCCGTATTTTCACCAGAGATCATCAAAATATCAGAAAATACCTTTAAAATCGCCTCGTATTGCTTTTCCATGGTAAAAACGCCGGCTTCCATTTCCTTTACCCGCTCTAATAGAGTATCGACAAAGGCATTGATGTTCTCAAAGGCCCTGCTGGTCTCTTGAACCCGCTCATTTTGCCGGTTAATTTTATATACCGCATTTTCCACAATAGCCTCTACACTTGCTGTTTTTTCTAAGGTCCGCTGTATAATTGATTGTATCCCTTCACTGGTTTCCTTGGAATGGGCTGCCAGATTCCGAATTTCCGCCGCCACCACAGCAAAGCCCCGGCCGCTCTCACCGGCCCTGGCGGCTTCGATTGAAGCATTAAGGGCCAATAAATTCGTCTCCTTTGAGATACTTTGAATGTCTGCTATCATTTCTTCAATTTCTCTGGAGTTATGAGCCAGCAGCTTCATTTCTCCGGCGATTTGATCCATTGCCTCGGCTGACTCCCTGGAATCTGCCTGGAGCTTCGTCACCTCTCCCCGGCCCCTTTGACTGAGGCCTAGCATTTTTTCAGAGTCCTGCTTTAAGGCGTCGGTTACCTGAACCACGTTTCCTACCTCCTTATTTAGCCGATCCAGGGCCTCTGTTCCCCCCTTTACATCCTCAGACTGGTTTGATATGCCTACACTGATTTCTTCCAGGGCTTCGTTATGCTTTTCGGTAGACAAGACAATGGACTCACTGGCCTCATCCAGGGTGGCGGCTGTCTTGACCAGGGTTTCGTTGGTATTAATAATATTGCTGATTAATAGCTTTAGCCTTTCAACCATGGTATTGAAGCTGCGGGAGAGCTGACCAATTTCGTCGCTGGTTTCAAGATCAACAGAAACAGTCAGGTCTCCCTCCTCCACCACCTTCATGTGCTTCATTAAAGCCTTGAGGGGACCAATCACGGCATATTTGAGAATCAACATGACAAACAGACACGAAATTCCTATAAACAACAAACTTAACTGGTTTGTTCTGTTTTTTAAGCTGCGAAGGGGGGCATACAACTCTCCCTCTGAGATGGCCGTAATGACCATCCACCCATTATCTAAAAAGGTCATACGACCCAGATAATGATTTTGCTGATCCATGTAATCAAAGGAATCAATTCCTTCCTTTGATTCCATCGCCGGGAATATTGGCTCTGAGGGTCTGTTCTCTGTGGTTAATATGTATTCCAGGTTTTCATCCATCAACATCACCTGGGCCGTTTCGCCATAGGCAGATTGATTTAAGAAATCCATCATAATTTCATTTTTCAGCAGCAGTACCACCACTCCCATTGGCTCCATGGTGCTGAAGTCGACAATGGCCCTGACCATGGCAATATTCCTTTCTCCCTGTTGATCTTGAAATACCTTCCACAGTGGGGCTCCCTTGGCCTCAAGGGCCCCTTGAAACCACCCTGCCTCTGAAATAGAATTGATTTCTGCTGTCCACTGATTAAAGAGGGAAGAATTGCCGTGATAGGTTATGGTGTCGCTTGCCGGCGCAATAATGCCGATGGAATCGAAATACTTCGAGGTTAATGAAGCATTTCTTAACTGGTCACTTAAACTATTGGTCAGTAAATATTTTTCATAGGAATTATCTGCGTATTGTAAATCTGTCAGAGCCTTTGGTATTTGATTATTGGCAAAAAACTGCAATGTAAGGTTTTCCAGGTCTTCAGTAATTTGATTGTAGGAGCTTGTTACCATTTCCAGCTTGGCATCCATAATAGCTTCAAGATTTTGTACAATTACTTCCTCTGTGATTCGATTTGCCGTTATACCAAGGGTTAGCATAGAAACCGCCAGCAAAGCAATGATTAAAACCTGTAGTTTAAAGCTTAAGCTGCTGAAGATGTACCTGTTAACATTCCTTAGGCGATGGGCCTTTTCCCGCTTTTTTAAACCCATGATCAATACCCCCTTTTTCCATTCGGGTTTTTAACCCGTGGATACGTTTTCAACCATTATCCAATTATTAGCCTTTCCCTAAAAAAGGCCTTAAAAATTGAGCAAAAAACCTGTTATTATTCTGAAATAACAGGTTTTTAATTAGGGTGTGGCTGAATACTCCGAAGGGTGCAGATTTTACTGAATTTTTGTTCCAAGCAAGGCGCT
>CBFGTV010000043.1:0-28516 GCA_965652145.1 uncultured Clostridiaceae bacterium | reverse complement strand
CGATGGCTTGATTCAAATAATTTGCAATCAAAAACTTATCCTCAACTTCCTTTGACATAGTCTTATTATAAAAACATATACTGTGTTTTTTTACTTCTTTGGCATTAAACATAGCAATGTCAGCACAACGAATTAGACTGTCAGAATCAGTACCGTCCTTAGGGTACATACTGATACCGATATTGGCAGATAGATATAGAATGGTCTTTTCAATTTTAAAGGACTTTTTGATCTCGGAAATAACCTTTTTTGAAAATTCTTCTACCTCTTTTATTTCCTTGATACCGTTTAATAAAATCAAAAACTCGTCACCACTATACCTTGCCAATATAAAATCACTTCTCATTAACTTACTTAATCGCCCGGCAAATTCCTTCAATACCAGATCACCCATATGGTGACCCAGGGAATCATTAATTTCCTTGAAATTGTTTAAATCTATGCATAAAATGGCAAAGGGTACCTGTTCTGCTTTATTCTTTTCAATCAATTCATCCAGCTTTTCAATAAAATAGCTGCGATTATTTAGACCTGTTAAGATATCTTTTTGAACGAGATTTTTTACTTTATTATCAATCATTTTTTTCTCAGAAAGATCCTTGAGGATACCTATGAAATGTGAATTATTCTTTAAATTTTCGTCTATGGCATTCATACTAAGCCAAGCCTGACGAAGCTCTCCGCTTTTGTTTTTACTCCAAATCTCTCCACTCCACTTGCCTACGCTTGCTAATTGATTCCACATTTCTTGATAAGAGGTATCCCCCTGACCTTCTGATTGTATTAAATAGGGTACTTTTCCTTTTAAATCCTCTAATTCATACCCTGTGATCCCCTGAAAAGCATTATTGATCCATTCAGTTTTTCCTTCGAGGTTTAAAATGATCACCCCTTCAGAGTTGTTATTGAAGGCCTTTTTAAATAATTCAAGCAGTCTTTTATGCTGCTTAAAGACTAAGCCATAGCCATATTGATTTTTTTCTATGATCGTTTCAAATTCCTTAAATTCTTCATCTATATCAATCACCACTGCATAAAGAAAACCTTTAATATTATGTAACATAACACGGGCCATAAAGGATTCACCGTTTTTTCTTCGATATGTCCAGTAAAATTGCAGTTCCTCCCCTGACCTCACCTGGTCAAGCAGTGTATCTCCCTTTATTTTAGAGGGTTGTCCATCCCGTTGCAGTGGTGGAGAAAGCTCATAAGGAGATCGCCCGATTAGTTCAGCCCTATTATCGTACCCCAGGAGTCTGAGGGAAGCTTGGTTGCAGTCAATAATTACATCATCTTTGATTACATATAGGGCATTGGGGAAAAGTTCAATTAATTTTCTAAAGGTAATTCCATAGGCTATATCATTCTTCTCCATCCTAATCTCCTTAATTTAACTTTTTTTCACTTCGCTATCTCAGGGAATAACCCTGCAGCTAGATTCTGGTTGGTATTCGGTAATATAAATTTATCTATCGTAAGGTTACAACTATTTCATCTTTTCTAATGTTATACGAAATCCCTTCTACCTACCCTGTTTCCTTTTTTGTAATGGCCAGAACCTTATTAATTTTGCCAATGTATTTAAGGCCCTTTTTACTACCCCTTAAAACATCTGTCAAGTAGCTTTCACTGACTCCTAATAAAGCCGCCAACTGTTTTTGATCCATATTAAGCTCAATCAATCTTTTTTTTACCCATACACCAAATTCCGTTAACTTTCGTTTATTATGCTTGATTGCCTTCATTACATTCCTCCTTTACTAACCTATACGCTACTATAGACCATCTAAAACGAGCACTAGTTAACATAGGTTAAAAAGCTTCAGCTAACCCTTCAATTTTATAGCCCGCTATTATTTGACCGGGGTTAAAAAAGTGTACTTTTTCAGTATCAGTATTAATGCAGCAATCCTTAATGCAGTAAGTAGAACTTAATTACTTGAAAAAACATTTTGTGCTCAATACACAATTAGGCCTACCTATTTAAAAATTCATTGTTTTTTGTAACCTATTCTGATAAATTTTAAGTGTATATATTCACCGTTTAGTTTTATTGTAATGTCATTTTGACATTGTGTCAATAATTGAAATAATATGTTAAAATCTGTTGTTAAAAAATAAAGATGTCAATATGACTTCAGGAGGACCAAGATGCTATCCATGGAAACCTTAGGCGAAAGAATAGCCTATTTACGAAACAAGCACAATTTAACCCAAAGACAGCTTATGAATCAGTTAAAAATTGATAATTTAAGCAGATATGAGAGAAATGAGCGTAGACCCAGTATAGATACGATAATTGCCATTGCTAATTTCTTTAATGTTTCAACGGATTGGCTTCTATTGGGAAGAGAATTTGTCAATGATGATCCGAATAGGATGAAATCAAGTGCGAAGCCTGAAGGTAAGATTCCATTTTTAAAAAAAGAAAGTAGCCCTAATCAAGATCATGTGAAAATCCCTTCAACCTTTCCAATCAATAATGAATTAAATAAAAAGGGTTTTAATTTAAACGATTATGCTGAATTAGTTAATACCCTGGAAGCCCTGCCTATGGAACAAATCAGCGAGATTCTTGAGTATGCAAAATTTAAAGCTTCGCAATATTTTAATAAAATAAAGGAACAAGCTAAAGGATATAAATTAAAGAAATATAAAGGAATAAAAAATACTTCTTTTATCCTTGAAAAAAATTCACAAGATGAACCTTCTAAAACAAAGATTTTTAGTAACAATTTAATCCCCCTCACCCATGGCAGTCCCCCTGCGGATTTCGCCCTGATTATCAGGGATAATAGTATGGTGCCGATTATTCCCATGGGAACAATCCTTTTTATTCGAAAAAAAGATACCGTAGAACATGGAGAAATTGGTATCTTTGAAATTAGTGGTGAGCTTATTTGCAGAAAATATCGAAGGGTTAGAGATTATATTTTGCTGGAGCCCATTAACCATCTTTATCCCTCCCTGGTATTAAGGGCTCAGGCTTTTCACTCTACTAATCATTATCAAATTATTGACAAAGTATATTATGAACCGTATACTTTATAAAAAACAAATTTAAGTGAAATTCTTCACTTTTTGTTGTCTATTATCCTTTTTCCTATCCTTTTCAAATAATAAATTGGCAATTATTTTAATCATACTTCATATTAAAAGCTGTAAGAAGGTATCGCTACTTTCTTACAGCTTTTTCAGAATCATATTGATGGTGGTTTGACCAACATTCCTATACATCTATTATAATCATATTAATTAGTTCAAGGCTATTTGCTCCTTTACCTTGGCCAACGATGGGGCACAACGTGTTTTAGCATACTGTTAAATAAAATATTCCACTGATGCTCCTTTAAGGTACAGATAGACTGATGGGATGAGATTGCCATGTCCCTTGTCAAATGACTAATTTGGGCAGGTGTAAAAATACCTTTCAAGACATCATTTAAGGGCATTTCTGGCCTTTTTAAGGCATAGGCCGCCAGTGCCATAAACTGTCGCTGCTGACCAATAGAAAGATAGGGTCTTTCTCTGGGTTCTATCTTTACGACTGCCGAGGCCACCCGAGGGGGTGGTGAAAAATAATCGGCAGGCACCTCAAAGGCCAGTGTAAATTGATATTGCATTCTCCAATACAATACCTTTGGTGTTTTTATGGCATTGGCAGTAAAGCGCCTGGCTGCTCCCTTTTCCATCATCAGTACCGCCCCTTGAAGGGCATTGAAGCCGGTAAGGAGTTTTTGCAAAATCGGGGTAGTAATGGAATAGGGAATATTGGCAACCACCCGAAAGGGCTTTTGAGGTAAATGGGCCTCTAAAAAATCCCTTTCAATAATATGAAGATTATTGACTAATTTAAATTTTTCCTGAAGATAATTAACAAAATTCTGATCATATTCAATAGCGATTACCCTGTCGGCCTTCTCTATTAAGTGCTTTGTCAGGGCCCCCCTGCCTGGTCCAATTTCCACCACTGTATCCTGGGGCTCAAGCTGAGCCAGGTCTATGATTCTCTCAATTGTTCCTTTATGATGCAACAGATGCTGTCCTGAAAAATTCGGCCCGGCTTTGCTTTTACGAACCCTTCTATGATTTTTATCTTGTCTTCTAACATTTACCTGTTGGTTATTTTGTCTTTTCATATTCATCCACCCTTTCTAATGAAGCACTGCTTCTGAAGGGTAAAGTAATTGGAGGACGACATGAACAAAGACATAAAAACCCTTTGCACCTGTGCAAGGACGTTTCCTAGTATCCATCGCAATTAATTCTAGATTATCCTTGGTTAAGGATAACTCTAGCTTTAACAGCGTAGTCGCATGGTCGACAAAATATAGAAATACAAAATAAAAAATTGTATCTCTACATCATTGATATAATCTATTTTAAGGTAAAACAAAAACAAAAAAGGACAGATTTATCCGTCCTTATTTTTCACATACTATTTTCATTCCTATAGGGTTCCTTAAAAATAGGCAGACCAATCCCGATTACTCTACCCCCAGGCAGAGCCTTTGAGCTATTTAATTACTGGCACAAAGTTGTAAATCGGAATCTAATATAACTTGCCATTTTAAGACAACCCTCCATTCCTAAAATTCAATTAATTATAGCATAGCTTTAAGGCTTTTTCAAGACCTTTTCTTTTATGGCTTCCCCCTGCCATTGGCTGACTGCTATACCAGCTTTGATAGCAGGTCAGGGCTCGGTGATGGAATGGTCACACCGCTGATCATGCTGCCGGTCTCCCTTAGTGATATTTCGCAGGCATCAATGGCCTGTTTGACAGCGGCCACCTCACCAGTAAAGATCACAAAGCCCTTGCCTCCCAAGCCCCTGGCCAGTCGGATTTCCAAAAGCCGTACGTTGGCCGCCTTAACCGCCACATCACCTGCTATCATTGAAGTGATGGCAGATATGGTTTCAATAATCCCAATGGAAGTAATTTTTTCAATTTCTATGGTGCCTGTCAACGCTTCAAAAACCTCTTCACTGATATTGGCAATGACCTCATCATCGATCGTAAAGCCTGCCCCGGCTAGCCTTCCCACCTCGATGGCATTGTTTACGGCTCCTACATCACCACTGACAATGGTAATATATTTACCAGGGCAAATGGGGGTGGCCAGGGTTAAGGCTATATTGGCCGCCTTTAGCATGGCATCGGTGGCCTCAATGCCCTTGGCAATGCTTTTAAACTCTATTAATCCAATGGATTTTTTCATTTATGTCACCTCCTTGCCGAAGATCCTTTTTAAATCTTATTGATGATAACCATTCCTTCATCAATTGCTTCTACCCTGCCATCAATGCTGGCATGAATGGTTGAACCCAGCTGACCTTCCTTTATCAAGGCAATCACCTGACCAGCCTTGACAAGGTCCCCTGGAAGTACTACGGCCTCGGCTGCCGCCCCAATATGCTGCTTTAATTTAATAGCAACCCTTTCAAAGTGATTACCATTGATTTCTTCCAAGGGGGCCCCCTTCTGATAGCCTGTCAGCCCCAATCGGGCGATTAGCTTTTTCACTGGAAACTTACGATAGGATCTAAATTCGTTTACATCGTCTGGAGCCTTTTTATTTGGATTTTTGATTCCTGAATCAGACAGCTTGCTTTTCAGGTAGCCATTCAGCTTCCAGGGCTGCAGCCCCATTACACAGGCCTGCTCACAAAGGCCGCATTCACAGCATAAAAAAGCCTCAGTAGCTGATCCTGCTTCACACATACTGCCATAGCTGGCTATTCGCATAAGTCTGTCGGGGCGAATGCCATGACCCAGTAAATTTCTGGGACATATTTCAGTACACAGGGAGCAATGGCAGCAGGCAGCCCTGGCCTGCTTCAGCACCACTTCGAGACTTTTTTTCTTGGCAATGATTAAGGGGTGATCCTGGGGCAGAATGATGATTCCCTTTGTGGTCTTTGTAATAGGCCCTTGAATATCATCTAGTATCCTTCCCATCATGGGCCCGCCGTCAATAACACGATAACCTTCCACCAGAGGGCCCCCTGCCAATTGAATTACCTCTTCATAGGTAATACCAATGGGCAGCTTAAGGGTAACGGGCTTTTTCACCGCTCCGGTTACCGTGACATATTTATGGGTAACGGCCCTGCCTTCCAGGGCCCCATGGATATTCAGCAGGGTTTCTACATTGATAACAATAGTATTGACCTGGAGGGGAATTCCTCCCTCCGGTACAATACGCTTTAATACCTCGTAAACTGTGACCTGTTCATCACCGGCTGGATAAAAGTCATCAAGAAGGAAAAGCTCAATGTTGTCCTCCGCATTAATGGCAGTCTTTAAGGCTTCTATGGCCTCCGTATATTTTTTCTTCAAGGCAATGATTCCCTTTTTGGCCTTAACAGCCCCGACAACAGCCCGAAGGCCTGATAGGACCTCAGCCCCATGGCAGGCCATCAGCTGCTGATCCACCCGTAACAGGGGTTCGCACTCAGCACCATTGACAATTACATACTCAGCCTCTGCCTTTACCTTAACATGGGTCGGAAACCCAGCACCGCCTGCTCCGACGATTCCTGCCCCTTGAATAAGGGTAAACAGTTGATTTTCCATGTTCTCCACTCCAATCTACTTAATTGAAAGACCCTGATGCATAACGCACCGCCTAATTCTAGTAAAGGTTTTGGCCGAGGTCAGACCTTCCCCCGTGGGACCTGCAATGGTAAAGGTACAATGTCCCTCTGCTCCGTAGCCAATGCCGGCATAGGAGGGGCCATTTTTTACAAAGATAGTTGTTTCCAAGGCTCTGGCCATCTTGGTCAGATGATCTACATTTTTTGAATGCATTATGGCGGTATGACGGTTACCGTGCTCTACCTGTACGGCGATTTCAATGGCCTCTTCTACATTTTGAGCTCTGACCAGGGGTAAAATTGGCATCATGAGCTCCTCCTGTACAAAGGGATGGCCCTGCTCAACCTCAATCAGGATTACCCGATTGTCACCAATATTGACTCCCAGACATTCCATAATATGGGCAGCATCCTTACCCACGTAATTTTTATTTATGGTTCCCTTTTCGTTCAAGACCAGTTGTTCAAGCCTCTTTAACAGCCCTCTATCTGTGATTTCATAGGCCAGATAGGCTGCCATGGCCTCCTTTAGCCTGTCTGCAATGGAATTCACTGCAATAACCTCTTTTTCTGCAATACAGGGAAGATTATTATCAAAGCTGCAGCCATCAACAATATCCCGGGCTGCCTGATGAATGTCTGCTGTTTCATCCACCACAGCGGGAGGATTCCCTGCTCCGGCTCCTATGGCCTTTTTGCCGGAGGAAAGGGCCTTTTCAACAATGGCTGGTCCCCCTGTGGCACAGATGAGTCTGATTTTAGGATGTCTTAGCATATCATCGGTGGCTTCAAGACTTGGTTCAGCAATGGTAGTCACCAGGTTGGCGGGCCCACCGGCCTCTTGAATGGCCCGATTAATAACCTGAACCGTGAAGCTGGAAACCCCTTTAGCGCCAGGATGGGGAGAAAACATCACGCTATTGCCTGCGGCAATCATACCGATGGCGTTACAAATAATGGTCTCTGTGGGGTTGGTGGAGGGAGTAATGGAGCCAATGACACCATAGGGGGCCCTTTCATAGAGGGTCATTCCTCCGTCACCAGTGCTGACCTCGGTGGCTAAATCCTCTACCCCCGGGCTTTTTTCGATGGCCAGTTTATTTTTTAATACTTTATGATCGTATCGACCCATGCCCGTTTCTTCCACCGCCATGGCCGCCAGCTTTTCTACCTGGGGCAGCAATGCCCTTCTAATGGATGCAATCATTAGGTTCCTTTGGGTAAGACTGTAGCCCCTCAGCTCTCTTTGGGCCTGGGCTGCCGCCTCAACTGCACTATCCACATCATTAAAAATGCCTTCTGCTGCCTGCTGTTTAAGCTCCTTTCCCTGGGGCTTGACTTCCGGGCAGGCTGTTTTTAGTATTTGCTTTACAATTTCTTCTACATCTTTATATTGTGTCATCCTCTTCAACCTCCAAATCAATCTCGATACTGTCTATAATTGCTACAATGGCACTGTCTATGGCCTGGGCCTCATTAAAGGCTTCCCTTGCTCCGCTGCCGGTGGTTACCAGCACCCTCTCACCAAAGCCTGAACCAATGGCATCTATGGAAACAACCGGCTGACCACAGGGCTTTCCCTGGGCGGTTTGGGGCTGAACAATCAGTATTTTCTTTCCCACAAGGCTGTTAACCTTACTGGTTGACACAATGGTTCCCACTACCTTACCAATGAACATTTATTACACCAACCTTTTATATACTTTTATTTTTGCCCTTCTGGCAGCCTCCCTGGCCCCATGGCTCAGGGTACTGCCCGGGGCAATTGAAATGGTTCCACCAGGCTTGACACAGGCCATATCAGCTTCCTTCACTAAGGGCTTTTCCAGGTAGAGGATGTCGGACTGGGCTTTAAGCTCTTCCATTACTGCATGGGGCAATTGACGATAGTACAGAAGCCTTGCCCCGAAGGAAACCATGCTTCTTAAATGGGTGCAAATCATTTTCATATAGGCTTGACTGGTGCCTTCGCTTATGGACGGCAAAATTCCTTCGATGGGCAGCAGCAGCTTCTTACCTGACAGGAACGTATCTGCCATGGCTCTTTCTATCGGTGTCTCCTGGAGTCCCATGCTTACCCTTGCCAGGGAACTAAATTCAAGGGCAGCCCCAATGATCAGGGAGGCCCCATCAACGAGGGCCCTTCTGTCTTGATCTAAAGGCTGACAATGGGCCTCTTCCCCCGGTGCAATTTGATGCCACTGGGTATGGAGATGGGGACTAACTAAAAATTTAATTTCTGTCCCCTGTTTCTTTAATTGGGGGATTAGCTTCAGGATAGTATCAAGGCCTTCGTTATTTTCATTGACTAAGATCAATAATTGATGCTTTCTGGCCTCTTGCTCCCTTAACGCTTCGATAACCCGTTTTACCAGGGCTTCAATATCCATTGACACACCTCCAAAAACTATCTATTTGGATTGATTTTGATCCTGCCTGACGATGGTTCCGATGGAGCCGTTTTTCAGCCCTGCTCCATTGGCCTCATCGGTATCGACATGCATTTCTAGGGAAAAGACAGGCGAAACCCTAATTTTAACCCCATGAAACGTGGTAGGCCTTTCGGTATTTTGAAAGTCCACCGATACCATTTCTCCATCGGTATATTGATTTAACCTGGCATAATCCTCTGGCATATGGATGTGGCGAAGGGCTACAATCAGCCCTTCTTTAATTTCCACCTGCCCCTTTGGCCCCTTGATGATTACCCCGGGGCTCTCCTTTAAATCACCAGATTCCCTGATGGGGGCATTGACTCCCAAAAGAAAGCCGTCGGTTTTAGAAATTTCCACCTGGGTTTGCTTACGAAGGGGCCCTAATACCCTCACCCGATGGATCGTTCCCTTGGGGCCCAGCAGGTCTACGGTTTCCTCAGCGGCATATTGCCCTGGCTGCTTCAGGGCCTTAAGGGGGGTTAAGGTATGGTTGGCTCCAAACAGCACCTTACAATCCCCCTGGCTCAGGTGAATGTGTCTGTTGGATACCCCCACCGGTACCTGATGGGTCGAAAGATTCATTTTTTCTATAATTTCATAGACCCATTTTTCTATTTTTTTAATATCTATATCCATGTATTATCACACCTTTTAAAGAATTGACAGTTAAGGCTTATTTCGCTTATTCCCCTTCAGCGTGAATACACCATGACCGGGGCTCTCCTTTTTTTCTGCCGCATCGACTGTCATGGCAAAGATTGCAGGTCGGCTCCTGCTCCTGGTTACTATCGATGCTTAGTGTCTCCTGATCTTCTTGGTGATTGGGGGAAACATTGTGATTCTCCTCTGCTGCCTGGGGGGGTTCAACCAAGGCCTTTGGCCTCATTTCATGGGAAGAAGAGGCCCGATCTGATTTTTTAAGGATTTCTATTTCAGGGGAGGGCCTGGGAATAACCAGTTTGGAATATACCTTCCCTACTTTGGCCGCCGCCAAGGCACCTGCCTCTACAGCCGATTGAACTGCCCCTACGTCTCCTTCCACCTTAACAGTGATTAATCCGTTTCCCTTGGTATTTTCAAAGCCGATTAGTCTGACATTGGCGGCCTTAACCATGGCATCAGCTGCTTCGATGCCAGCTGTCAGGCCTACGGTTTCCAGCAGCCCCATTGAAAGTAATGTCATGTCTATTCCTCCCTTCGATTATCCACCTATAACACATTGAAAGCCCTGGGCTTCTATGATGCTTTGGTAATGGGCCAACTCTTCTGGAGTGGGGGCCTTATGGCCAAGCTCCATAGGGTTTTTCTTTCCCAAGGCATCGTATTTACTGTCGCCTAGTCTGTGATAGGGCAGTAAATGGACTCGGCTGACGCTTTTTATATGTCTGATAAACCGTGCAATTTGGCTGATGCTATCTTCATCGCCATTGAAGTCGGGGATTACGGGAATACGCACAGCTACCTCCCTTGCCAGCTCTCCAATTTTGATTGCATTTTTCAATAGGGGCAGGCTGGATACCCCCGTTTGATCTTCGTGCCTTTCTGGTACAATATGTTTAATATCTAGCAACACCAAATCTATATAGGGGATGATATCTTCCAGTTGTTTTTCTGTTGCCAGGCCTGTTGTTTCGATGGCAGTATGCCACCCTTGATTCTTACAGGCCCTAAGAAGCTCCAGCAGGAATTCAGATTGCAAAAATGGCTCTCCTCCAGAAATAGTGATACCGCCCCCTGATCTTCGATAATGAATGGTATCCTTCTTCAGCTCTGTCACTACCTCCCGTACCGTCATGGCACTGCCTGACATCACCAGGGCTTTATAATGGCAGGCCTCAACACACAGGCCGCAATCATTGCATCGTTCCCGGTTAATGATTCCCTTCAGGGCAGGATCAATAGCCTGCTTTGGGCAGGCATTAACACACCTGCCGCAGCTTACACAGTTCTTTTCATAAAACATCACCGCAGGTGTCGTTGATTGAGATTCGGGGTTGCTGCACCATTGGCAGGAAAGGGGGCACCCCTTTAGGAACACAATGGTACGGATGCCTGGCCCATCATGGACAGAGAATTTTTGTATATTAAATACGATACCCTGCTGATGATCGTTAATTGACCCTTGCATTTTTCCACCTCTTTCTTAAATCAATGTCAGATGGGAGGGCTCCCATCTGACATAATAGTGTCTAAAACATGTGCTCTGTTCTTTTGATAATGTCATCCTGTATTGCCTTATCCAGAGAGATGAATTGGGCACTATAGCCCGCCACCCGGATCACCAGATCCCGATAGCGTTCCGGATTTTGTTGGGCCTTGATCAGGGTATTTTTATCAATGACATTAAACTGGATATGCATTCCCTTTTGATCAAAATAGCTTCGAACCAGGGCGGCCAGGTTAGACAGACCATTTTCCCCCTGTACTGCCGAAGGGTGGAACTTTTGATTTAACAAGGTACCGTTGGAGGCAATAAAATGATCCAGCTTGGCAACGGAATTGGTGGCTGCCGTAGGGCCACTGCTGTCGGCCCCTCTGACGGGTGAAACACCGTCGGCCAGGGGTTGACCGCCACTTCTGCCATCGGGGGTGGCCCCTACATGGGTACCCATCAGCACGTTGATGGAAGCAGGGTACAGACCCGCCTGGAATCTTCCGCCCCTTGGATTCGTATATTTCTCAACCTCTTGACAATAGATGAGGGCTCCCTCCCGGGCCAACATGTCTACTTCATCAATATCATTACCAAACTTAGGTGCGCCGTGGATCAAAAGCTGCTGTATGTCACCTGCTTCCCCGATAGCCTTTCCAGTGGATTGCCCAAGATTTACATTAACGGCTTTTTTCAGGGCATCCATATCGGTGGCAATGGCACCGCTTTCTCCCAATACCTTTTTAACTGCTGTCAGCACCATTTGATAGGTGGGGTCTGCTTCCTCTGCCTGTGGCTGAGCTACCCCCTGATGGAAGTTGGTATCAAGGGCCTGCTTTAATTGGGTCAGGGTCAGCTTTTCTTCTTCAAAGACCAGTTTTTGTATGGCCATAAAGGAATCGCCCACATTGGCGACCCCTACTCCTTGGGGCCCGGTAAAGTTATAATGGGCTCCCCCCTCTTGAAGGGATTTTCCCCGGCTGATACAGTCGTCTACCATGCAGGATAAAAAGGGTAGGGGTGCCCTTTCGGCATGGGCCAGGTCAACACAGTTATCAGCCTTCACAAGATGATACACAAAGTATTCCATTTGCTTTCGGTAGGCCGCTACAATTTCTTCTATGGATTGGAAGGTAGTAAACTCGCCTGATTTGGGGCCCAATTGCTTTCCATCACACATTCCGTTGTTCAAGGTGATTTCCAAGACCTTGGCCAGGTTAAAGAAGGCGGAATCGTGCCACCCTTCGGTTTTTCCTGGTCGTTGAGGCTCAACACAGCCGATAATGCCATATTCCCGAGCATCCTGAATGGTTAACCCACGATTGATTAGAGCCGGGATTATCACTTCATCATTATAATAAGCTGGCATTCCCAGCCCCATTCTGCTTAGCTCACAGGCCTTTATCAGAAACTCGTCGGGAGATTTATCCCAAACCCGGATGGAAAAGGAGGGCTGTGATAGCCTTACATGGGCAGTGGCCTCTATGGCCATATAGGAAAGTCGGTTGGTGGCATCCTTACCATCGGCGGTCTGTCCCCCTACAATCAGGTTTTGGAACATGGGATATCCCCCGAAGGCCTTTGTGGAAACCTCATCTCGAACCTTGTTGATGTCATTTAGCTTTACCCAGATACAATCCACCAGCTCCTGGGCTTTTTCCTGGCTGATTTCCTTGTCTATGGCAAGATAAGGATACATATATTGGTCAAAGCGGGCAGGTGAAATGGAGTGACCATTGGATTCAATGTTGATAATGGCGTGAACAAACCAGAAGGATTGACAAGCCTCATAGAAGCTACGGGCACCATTGGCCGGCACCTGCTCGCAGACTTCAGCAATTTTCAACAGCTCGTTTCTTCTTTCCTGGCCTACGGCAAAGCCTGCAATTTTTCTGGCCTCTTCAGCATATCGCTGGGCAAAGGTTATGGCTGCATTACATACGATGATTACGGCCTTTAAAAATTGCTCCTTTTTAATATACTCCGGATCACTCTGATCGGCCCTGGCCATTGCTTCGGCAGCTTCATAGATAATTCCCTTGAAGCCCTTCTTCAGTACCTTTCCATAATCTACGGAGATATGCCCTACTCCATTGAAATAGTAATTGCCAACGGTGAATACGTTTGCTGTCATACAGTCTATGGTTTCCTGGGGCATATAGGAGGTAGCCAGCTCATTGGTGGTCCTTCCGTCCCAATAGGCAAAGACCTCCTCCAGCTCCTTTTTTGCCTCTTCAGATATTTGAAAGGCGTCTCCGTCCCGTTTTCCAATTCTGTTGAATTCATCCTTAAGCCATTTATTTGAAAACTCAGGAAAAGCTTGGGACGACCTGGGCTCCTTTGTCAGGCTTCCCACAATCAGCTCATCCTCTCTAATGATGACAGGAAGCTCATTTAATAGTTTTTCCAAGGCCTTGGCCCTTCTCATAATTGCAGGCATTCCCTCGGTTTCCTGATAGGACCTTGTAATAATCAATGCTCTTTCTGTTTCAATACGGGGAACGGCTTGAAGAATTTGATCCTTTAGCTTTTCTATACGTTTTGTGGGCTCACTGAAGCCCCTTGTGATTGTATCCATTTCGATTCTCCTTTCAATTAAAGGGTAGACTTACTAAATGTAGGGTTTGGTTGAGGAATTAGCCCTTCCTCCCAGGGCCTCCAAGGCCTTTAGACCTATTTCCCTGGCTGTAATAATTGATTGCCTGACGGCTCCTGAATCTCCACTAATCATAAGAATACCTTCATTACTGTAGCTGGTACCTTTCCCCGGAGAACTATAACCCACAACCTCTACATTGGCTGCCTTGACAGCAGCATCTGAAATGAGAATTCCTATGGCCGCTGGGGCTCCAACAATCAGCCCAAAGGCTTTACCCATGGGGGCATTAAAGGCTTTATTACAGGCATAGCTGGCCCTGGCAGTATATTGAAATTCCAAGTGTCCTGCATCGTTGCTGTACACATCCCCAAAGGTTCTTTCCAGCTCCTCTAGGGCTACCTCAATGGCTCTCCTGGCATCGGATACATCCTCTGCACCAAAAATAATTAATGACCCATGGCCCGCTCCGCCCTTTGTATCCCGGGCCAGCTCGATGCCAATAATTTCTGTATTAGTTGCCTTAACTGCCTCGTCAGCTGCCATAATGTGGGGTCCTGCCCCGGTGCGTCCTCCTAAAATACCAATTGAACGATATTTTTTATCGGCATTCATTACTTCCAGCAGCTGGGCATCAACATTGGCAATTACAAGTCCAATGGTGTCACCAATGGCTGTTCCCACAAATTCTGTCAGACAGCAGCCCTTGGGCTGATCACTCTGTTTTTGACATGGTTCTGGTTCCTGATTGATGTTTTTCATCACATCAGCCATGATCTTTTCAATCAATTCCTCTTTCATCTACAATTTCCCCCTCATTTTATTCTTCTACCGGAAGAATCATGGAAAGCTCTGTATGGGGTCTTGGAATCACATGGCTGGAGACCAGCTCTCCTACCCGTCCTGCTGCCGATGAACCAGCATCCACTGCCGCCTTTACTGCTCCTACGTCTCCTCGTATCATCACTGTTACCAGGCCTGACCCAATTTTTTCATAACCAATTAGCCTGACGTTGGCGGACTTCACCATGGCATCGGCGGCCTCAATGGCTCCAACAAGCCCCTTCGTTTCAATCATTCCTAATGCATCACTGATCATTTCTTACACTTCCTCTCTCAATTTTAAGCTGATTATTCTCTGCTTTCCTTGGGAAGAATCATAGAAAGCTCCCCATGGGGTCTTGGAATAATATGGCTTGAAACCACTTCTCCAACCCTTTCTGCTGCTGAAGCTCCAGCCTCTACTGCAGCCTTAACGGCCCCTACATCACCACGAATCATCACTGTTACCAGCCCTGACCCAATTTTTTCATAACCAATTAATCTGACATTGGCTGCCTTTACCATGGCATCGGCTGCTTCGATGGACCCTACCAGACCTTTAGTTTCTACCATACCTAATGCATCACTACTCATATTCAAAAACGCTCCTTTCATAATTAATTGCTACTTGTCTCTATCTTATGGTCTTTTTTCATTTGGCAAGTAATAATAATTTGTTCAATATTCGGTAAATTTTTTACCTGCTAAAGGCCGGCTTCCTTTCTTAATTCAGTTGATATTAACGTACTTTCCCAGGGGAAATTCCGATAACTGCCGCCAAAATGACCATAGGTAGCAGCAGCTTGATAAAGGGGCCTTCTTAAATTCAGTCCCTGTATAATTGCCCCTACGCTGAAATCAAAGTGTTTTTCCATAAGTACTTTAAGCTCTTTAAGACTAATTTTTTCTGTTCCATAGGTATTCAAATAAATTGATACCGGCCGGGCCATACCAATGGCATAGGCCACACCAATTTCACATTGATCTGCCAATCCTGCTGCCACAAGGTTTTTAGCCACATAACGGGCCATATAGGCCCCCGACCGATCCACCTTAGAAGGGTCTTTTCCCGAAAAGGCCCCTCCCCCATGGCGTATTAACCCACCATAGGTATCTACCATCAGTTTTCTGCCCGTTAGACCCGAATCGCCCCTGGGGCCCCCTATGACAAATCTGCCCGTGGGATTGATGTAAAATTTTGTTCTTTCACTGATCAACTCCCTGGGCAGGGCTGGTTGAATTACTGTCTCCATAATGTCCCTTTTAAGCATTTTCAGTTCTATATTGTCTCTATGCTGGGCTGAAATTACCACTGCCGTAATGGCCACCGGCCTGCCTTTTTCATTATAGGCCACCGTCACCTGGCTTTTTCCGTCGGGCAGCAGATAGGGAAGCAGATTTCTTTCTCTGACCCGGGCCAGACCACGACTTAGCCTATGGGCCAGATGAATGGGTAGAGGCATTAAATCCTCTGTTTCGCTGCAGGCATAGCCGTACATGATTCCCTGGTCTCCTGCCCCCATTTGCTGCCACTCAAGGTCTGGCTGCCCCTTATATTCCAGGCCACAGTCAACCCCCATGGCAATATCGGGTGACTGTTCATTGATGTTGGTGACGATTAGGCATTTTTCACTATCCAAGCCCGAGGCCCTGTCGGTGTAACCCACTGAGCGGATTACGCCCCTGGCTACAGAAGCTGCATTTACCTCTGCGGAAGAAGTAATTTCTCCCACAATCATAAGCATGTTGTCGGAAGCCATGGTTTCTACGGCAACCCGGGCCATGGGGTCCTGGGCCAGATAGGCATCTAAAATTGCATCTGATATTTGATCACATAGCTTATCGGGATGACCGGCTGTTACTGATTCCGAGGTTATATGAAGTAATCCCACTGTATATCACTCCCTTCCATGGGTTAATGGTAACCCTGCAAGGCCCAGTGGCAATAATAGAATTTTGTCTTGTTCATTATAAAATTTTGTCATGGTCAAAAAGACAAAAAAAGAAAGCTATTGAGCTTTCTTTCATTAAGCTTCTATACTATGGAATTAATATTAAAGCTATGGGTAACCTTCCTTTAGTCCTTCACGATACTGGGTTGGGGTAATCCCCTCTATTCCCTTAAATACCTTGCAAAAGTAGCTGGATTCATTATAGCCCAGCTCAAAGGCCACATCATTAATGGTCATATCGCTGAATTTTAAATATTTTTTTCCTGCCCTTACTTTTTTCAGGTTAATATAGCTGACAAAATTAATACCCAGCTCTTTTTTAAACAGGCGGCTTAGGTAGCTACTGCTTAAAATAGCTTGATTTGATGCTTGCTGTAGACTGATTTCCTGCTTCATATTCTCTTCTATATAGGAAAAAACCCTGATAAATTGAGGATAATTCTGGATTATTTTTTGTCTGTATACTTCATCGACTAAATCAAAAAGCCAAAATTCAGCCAGGCTTTGGTCTTTACAAATCCCCTCTGCGATCATGAATTTATTCTCATAAAAGGTGCGATAGCCCTTGTCCATACAGTGCATTTCGTCCAAAACCTCACAGAGTAATTGCTTGAGGGCATCGTAAATTTCCCTGGTATTGCCCTTATTCTTAAAAATTGTCTCAATTATCTGAGGAATCTCTTTCATGGTTTTTTGAAAATCACGGGCCGAGATGCTCTTAATGAGCCCTGTCGCCAGAGAAAAACCCTTAATGTGATTTTCCCGGTACTTTAACATAACCTCTTTAATTTTTTCCGGTGAGTAGGGCTTTAATAGATAATCATTTACGCCGATTTGTATGGCCTGCTGGGCAAATTCAAAGTTACTGTAGGCGGTGAGAATTATAATCGTGGTGTGCTTATTTTTATTTTTAATCCATTGACTAACCTGCAAACCATTAAAACCCGGTATCATAATATCCATCAGGACATAATCGGGCTTGAGGCTTTCGTAGAGGCCCATGGCCTCCTTTGCATTTTCTGCCGCACCTACTATTTCAAATTCCTCCATTTCATCAATGACAATCTGAAGGGCCCTTCTCACTAAATATTCATCATCCACAAGGAGTACCTTAAACATTTATATAAACCTCTCATTAAAATCCTGGGGGATTTTTATTTCAACAGTGGTTCCAATATTTTCCCGACTTGTTATATGAATGTCATATTCTTCACCATAGCTTTGTATCAAACGCTTTCTTGTATTTTGAATGCCTATTCCAAGAGAGCTTCCCTCGTATTGGTCCTGATCAAAATGATATATTTTCTCAATTTTTCTCGGAGACATTCCCAGTCCGTCATCTTCTATTCTAATCAAAATATCCTTACCATGGAGCTTGGCGGAAACATTAATTTGCCCGGAGGTTTCCTTGGGAACGATTCCATGATTCACAGCATTTTCTACAAAGGGCTGCAAAATGAAAGGCAGAATTTTCTGATTTTCAAGGGTCTTGTCCATGTTGATGGTGTAGCTGAGCTTTGAGCCGAAACGGATTTTTTGCACCTTTAAATACCGCTCTATATTTTCTATGTCGTCCTTTAAATAGACTGCATGATCGGCATTCTCCAGGTTATATCGAAGCAGATTAGAAAACAGGTAGGCCATTTCCTGGGTTTGCTTGGCACCCTCCACCAGGGCCAGGTTATTAATGGAATTTAATACATTAAACATAAAATGTGGATTTATCTGGGCCTTGAGGGCCTTAAGCTCTGAAATTTTCAGCTCCTTTTCCAGCTCTACCCGGGCCTTTTTTTCCTTCATCAGGTGTAGGTTTTTACGGTTTAGCTCCTCTTGAATAATATTGACAACTTCCTTTTCCACCAATTGATTAATGACAAGATAAACCAGCTCGGCCGTAGATACGATCTTATCGTATTCAACCGACAGGGTTTGATTATACTTATCTGTAAAGCTGGCGTCACTTTTCCATTTGGTATCGGATTTAACAAAATCACCAATATCAACAAAGCGTTCGCTGTCAGGGCATCTTACCTGGCCACACAGCACCGCCCCCAGATATTGCCCCCTAACTACAATGGGAACAGCAAAATCCACCAGTCCTGCAGGGCACCGATAGATATATGGTTTTCCCCAAATGGCGGCTTCCAAGCCTCCATGGGCATCTGAAAGGCAGCAGGTTATTTTATATTCCTCAATTTCCCTTCGAGCAAAGCAAAAGTCTGAAAACGATGTCCTTTCAGTGATGGGCTCACCTCTAAAATCCACCGTTACAAAGGCCAGCCCTGTAACCTCCGCCAGCTTCTCCTGTATGTTTTGAAGCAGCTTTAAGTCAACCAGGTCCTTTAAGTCAAATCGTTCGTGGTAACCCTTTTCTTCAAATATGTCATTTTCCTGGGGCTGTTTCTTCATGTCTTCACTTACTAAAGATGTATGGAATCTGGTATAATAATTTAACGCAGTTTTCATCCTTTTCCCCCTCGTATCTATAGATTTTGAAGTTAGTGGTTACATTTATGTCTTTTTAAAGCTGTATTAAGTCTATAATGATGACCTAAGAACTTTAAGATTTAATTAAGCATGTCATTGTTTTATGTTACTATAATGATAGCATAGGGTATAATGGTTCGCAACCATCTGGCCTGCCTAATCTATCATATGAGACGAGCCGTCCTATTATTATTGTTTTTGTTTTTTTAATTCAACAAAGGCATAGGTATCGCACCTATGCCTCGGTCTTTAGAAAGCCTCTATCTTTTACGTTGCTGCCAAAACCGTTACAGATTGACCATCTTTTATTCCAATTGAAAACGGTTAATCATTCCTTGAAGCTCCTGGGCTAAATTAGACAACCCCTCACTGGCACTGGATATTTCCTCCATGGCGGCGGTTTGTTCCTCCATCGAGGCCGCCACTTGTTGAGTGGATGCAGAATTTTCCTGGGCTATGGCTGCAAGATTTTGTAATTCCTCTTGTATATCGTCCTTCATATTTTCCATTTCTCGACTCGACACATTTAACCTTGCTACAATTTTGGCTGCTTGATCCATTGCCTCCTTAATTTGTATATATTGATTCTTACTATTGCCAACACAATTTAACTGCTCCTTTGAAATGTGTATAACCCGTTCCACGGTCTTAACCGCCTCCTGGGAATTCCCTTGCAGCTCATTAACCACCTCATCAATTGTTTGAGTTGATTCTGTGGATTGCTCTGCCAGCTTTCTAATTTCCTCTGCTACAACTGCAAAGCCCTTTCCTGCTTCTCCGGCCCTGGCTGCCTCAATGGCAGCATTTAATGCCAACAGGTTAGTTTGCTCTGCAATGGAAGCAATGATATTACTAGCTTCACCTATTTTCTGTGAGCTTTCATTGGTTCTCAAAATGACTCCGTTAATTTCTTCGATGGCATTGCTGCTTTCATCGGTGATTTTTGACAGCTGGGTGATTTCCTCTAACCCTGAGTCGACCGCCAGGGCCACCTGGTTCGACGCTGTATTCATTTCCTCAAGGTAGCTGTGGTCCTTTTCAATGACCTCACTTAGTTTGAAGATGTTATTGGTTCCGGCCTGGGTACCCTGGGCCTGCTCTGAAGCACCCTTGGCAATTTCTTCTACTGTCCTGGATACCTCTTCTGATGAAACAGAGGCCTGCTGCGTAGTGGCTGTTAATTCTTCTGAAACCTGTGCCACCTGTTCAGCCGATAGGTTAATTTCCTTTACAATATCCCGTAAACTGATAATCATATTTTGAAAGGCTCTGGCTAATATCCCTATTTCATCCTTTTTCCTAAGCATGGAAGCCTCTACATCTCTGCTGATATTGAAACTTGATAGTCTCTCTGCCTCTTCTTTTATGTTCACAATAGGCTTGGTCAAGCTGCTGCCAATTATATAGGCAATGATTGAACTGACTGCCAAAACAGCCAGCAACATGATAAATATATTTCTTTGCATGGTGGGTATCGCTTCTAATACCTCCTGCTGATTGGCCGTAATCACTAAAATCCAACTGGTTCCATTGACAGCGGCATAGCCTGCATAAAGATCTCGATTTTCAAAGTGATAGGCGGCTACTCCATTCTTTTCACTAAGCATCCTCTCAATTAGATTGCCCAAGGGTTTTAATTCCTTATTTTTCTGACCTTCCTGAATGGGGTTAAATTGATCGAAGACTTTATCACTTTCAGGGTGTCCGATGACGGTTCCTTCCCCATTAATCATATAGGCATAGCCTGTTTCACCATAGCCCATGCTATTAGTAATATTGCTGATGGCTTCCCCTTCCCGCCTGCCTATTAAGGCGCCTATGACATTACCGCTGTCATCCTGTATGGGTACTGCATACATAACAACTAATTCCTGGGTAGCTTTACTTACGATTAAATCAGATATATTAGACTCTCCATTTAAAGCTTTTTTTACATAATCTCTATCTCCTATGTAAAGGGTGGTCCCATTGTTATAGTAGACTGTTCCGTCAGGATAAACGACCCCCAGGGCCAAAAAATTCGTTTTAGGCAGCTGCCTTTGCAATATTGGCTGTTGAAGCTCCCAATCCATCGTTTGTATATCGCTTCTTCCTGCAATCATTTCCAGGGTTAGAATTTGAGTTTGCATTCTGCTTTCCGTTAGCTTTGCCCCCTCCCTTGCCATCAGTTCAAGGGTTTCTTCTGCCTCAACGGTCAGGGCATCCCCCGCCATAGACATCGAGAAAAAGCCAATGAATAAAGAGCTTGCCAAGATCAAAATAAAAAAGGATAGAACTAATTTTGTTTTAATACTTTTCATTTTTTAAACCCTCTTTCTTTTATGATTTATGATTGCTCAAACCTTGGTGAAGATTAGAGTGAATGTAAAGGAGCCCCTTTCTCTTTAAAACAAAAGGGGCTTGAGCAATCAATGCAACCGGCTGCCATATTTTTAACAAATGAAGGCCCATGGCTTTGCGTCCTAACCTTTCGATTAGTTTGCCCTCTATTGAATTAATCTAAGTACTTGCTACAGGGTTTAACAAATTCGATCGCGCTGAGTATTCATTATATGTCAGCTTTTGCATATTATCCTTTTTTTAATTAGTATATCCTATGCAATGCTATAATGCAACATTATATTATAAATTTTGTGTTTTTTTCGACATGAACTTTTATTTATAAATAGCAATAGAGACATACAAGGTAAGCCCTTATATATCTCTATTATTTAATCTTTTTCACTAAATTTATCTTTAGGTTTAAATTAATTTTTTATAATGCTCTAGTAAATAGGCCTCTGCCTCTGCTGACCATAGCCCCTTGTGCTGTTTAACAATTTGAGCCAATTCTTTAAAGAAGGGGTCCGTTTTACCCTTTTCTTCGAAATCTGTGATGGCTGTCAGCTCCATATCCAAATGGGTATAGATTAGCTTTTTGCCCCCAGGGATATTGGGTAAATTCAAGGTGGCGTCGGAAACCGCATTAAGACCACCAATGTGGGTCACCATAACCGCAGGGTTAATTCTCTTTTGCGCCGACATTTCCAGTGATTCCGTCATATCATCGGTATTGCCACCACTGGTTCCAACGATGTGGGTCGATGCATAATGAACATTATAGAAGTTTAATTGGGCTGAAAAATTGGTATCGGTGGGGCCTGCAAAGAAATTTAGACAACCGTCCCGGGCCAGTATTTTATCGCCTTCCTCTATTATCTGCTTAACAGGTGCATAGACAAACACATCGTTATAGCCCGTTCCACCGGTCAGCTCCATTAGATAGTCTGTAGAATTTTCGACATTCTTTGTATTGACAAAGATCAATTCTACCCCGTTCTTCCTTGCTTCCTCTGCCGTAAAAATGGTCTTAGCCCTTTCTATTCGTTCCTCGTCAATATCGGTTACTACCAATAGACTTGGTTTTTTGTCTCGATGAATAATATAGTCAATGGCTCCCAGACCCATGGGCCCGCAGCCTGCCAGCAATGCCATTTTACCCCCTTCTACAATTTCCATTACATGTTCATATTGACCGGTGATGGTATGATAAGTGGCATGGAAGGCTCCAATAATGCACGACATTGGCTCTGCCAGGGAGGCATCGTAGAAGGCTTCCCCTTCATAGGGCAGCAGGCACCCCAGCTCCATTACCTCCTGGGGAATAATAGTATAGGTGCAGTCTCCGCCAAAATATTGGTAGGAATAGCCTGGTGAGGCCATACTACCCTTGTAATTGAGGGCAGGTTGAATGGCAAACTTGTCGCCGGGTTTAAATTGATTTTGCCATTTTTCACCTACCTCTACGATTACACCGGCAAATTCATGGCCAACAATAATGGGGTTTTCTGCAACATCTTCGGGTACCCTTTTATGGTTTTTACCTAAAATTGCAGCTTTATAGGTTGACATACAAATGCTGTCGGTAATAACCTTAACCAGTATTTCATCTTCTTTAATGGGAGGAAGCTCAAACTCCTCTAATCTTAAATCCTTCTCACCATATAATCTTACTGCCTTGGTTTTCATACACTTACCACCTCTCTATTATGCTTGTTCGATATAGGTTACAATCTTCTCTAATTCAGCGATCACCTCTGGCCTACCGGCTTCGGTTCCAGCTGTCATGACACTGGCGGCGCTGGCTGCACTGGCCAGGCGAATGGTTTGATCCATTGAATAGTTTTTTTCAATGGATACAGCCAGGGCGGCTACCATGGCATCTCCGGCTCCAACAGTGCTAATAACAGGAACCTTCATACCTTGAACCCTAAAAATCTGTTCAGGGGTCATGAAAACAGCACCCTCTTCCCCCAGTGAAATCACAATTCTCTTAACGCCATATTGAAAGATATCCCTTGCCAGGACAATGGCCTCTTCTGTACTTTCAATTCTCTTGTTATATAGCCTTTCTAATTCGTGTATATTGGGCTTAACTAAATAGGGCCCGGCCTTTAATCCTTCTTTTAACAGGGCTCCGTCGGCATCCAGTATGACCTTCGCTCCCATTTCCCCTGCCCTGTCAGCAAGGGACCGATAAATATCCGACCCCACGTTCCCCGGCACGCTTCCGGAAAGCACCAGGATATCATCCTCTTTTAAATTGTTCAGGGTCATGTCTTCCATTCGCTTTAAGTCCTCTACAGAAATGTCTGGCCCCTGCTCATTGATATCGGTATTGGTACCGACTTGGCGGTCTACTATTTTGATATTGGTTCTAGTCTCGCCTTCAATAAAGAGGAATTGATTCTCTATTGAGAGCTGATCCAATTGGTCTTTAATAAACTGACCTGATCTTCCGGCTAAAATCCCAAGGGCCTTGCTTTTTTCTCCCAGCCCATGAATTCCTTTTGATACATTGATTCCTTTCCCACCGGCATCCAATCGGGCACTGGTTACCCGATTGACTCGGTTAAGGGTAAAATTGCTGATTTCGATGGTCTTATCCACGGCCGGATTTAATGTTAATGTTATAATCATACCTTCACCTCAATTTCTAAAATTGTCTATGATCTCCTACTCTAGGTCAATGGTGAACTTTTCGTGTATGGCCTGGGGGTCCCTTGTGGTTTTAATCGCCTCTACAGTATCATCATCCTCCAGCGTGGCAGCAATATTAGATAATATACTTAGATGCTCCTTGCCGGCCCCTGCTATACCAATTACCAGATAGGCCTTTTCTTCACCAAATGCCACTCCCTCGGGAAACTGCAATACAACCATCCCGGTTTTCTTAATATACTTTCTTGCACTGCCGATTCCGTGGGGAATGGCAACTCCCTTTCCTATATAGGTGCTGATCTGCTGTTCCCTTTCCAGCATGGCCTCGATATAGGGTGCTTCCACATACCCTCCTTCAACCAATAGCTGTCCTGCCATCCGAATGGCTGCCTCTGTATCAACGGTCTTTAGATCCAACTTAATGTTTGATTTTTTTAATATTTCATTGCTTTCTTCTTCTGACACTGCCTTTTCCTGAAAAGCATCTGGGGCTCCTGCCTGTAGTCTGCTGATCAGCTGATCTAATTGCGGGTCATTAAAATAATCCTGTATCGATATATGCTCTGCCCCGGGTGCCTTGTTTTTGGCCCGATCAGTTAAGCTTTTATGGGTGATTACTACTTTTGCATCACCTGAAATTTCATCAATGGAGCAATTAATTACTTCAATTGCTAATCCCTTTTCCTTCAGCTTCTTCTTTAAGCTGGTGGCGGCCATGGCACTGGAGCCCATTCCTGCATCGCAGGCAAATATAATTTGATTCACTGTCAGCTTTCCCTTTTTACCCTTCAGGCCCTTAACCTTTTCCTTGGCCTCCTCTAGCTCATTTTCATCCATCTTATGGCTGGCCCTTTTGATAAAGAAGGCCCCTACCAGGAAGCTCACCGCCGTCGACACAGCTACCCCCGCCAATACCGGGAAGTACCCTCCCCTTGGGGTCATGGCCAGTAGAGCAAAGATGCTTCCGGGTGATGGGGTGGCCACCAGCCCTGCCCCCAGTATGCTGAAGGTCAATACGCCACTGGCTCCCCCTGCGATGACTGCCAATATTAATAATGGGTTCATTAGGATATAGGGGAAATAGATTTCATGAATACCGCCTAAAAAGTGGATTATGATTGACCCAGGGGCCGATTGCTTCACCATCCCCTTTGAAAAGATCCAGTAGGCCAGTAATATTCCCAGGCCTGGCCCGGGATTTGTTTCAAGTAAAAAGAAGATGGATTTTCCTAGGGCCTCGCTTTCCTGAAGGCCCAGGGGCCCCAATACGCCGTGATTCATGGCGTTATTTAAGAATAATACCTTTCCAGGCTCAATGAATATTGAAGTTAAGGGAAGGAGCCCTGCATTTACAATTACCTCCACCCCTGCCTTTAACACACTGTTTAATGCCAATACTACGGGCCCTATGCCTAAATAGGCCAGCAGGGCCAACAAGGTACCAATGATTCCTGCTGAAAAGTTATTGACCAGCATTTCAAAGCCTGCCGGTATTTTTCCCTCTACCGCTTCGTCAAATTTCTTGATGGCATAGCCCCCCAGGGGCCCCATTATCATTGCACCAATAAACATGGGCACATCTGCCCCGACAATGACCCCCATGGTGGCAATGGCACCAAGCACCCCACCTCTGACATCGGCCACCATTTTTCCCCCGGTGTAGCCAATTAATAATGGCAAAAGGTAGCTGATCATAGGGCCAACCAGAGATGCCAGGTTTTCATTGGGTACCCAGCCGGTGGGGATGAAGAGGGCGGTGATAATTCCCCAGGCGATGAAGGCCCCGATATTGGGCATAACCATTCCACTTAAAAATCTGCCGAATCTCTGTATTTTTTCCTGACTCTGCCTCTCCGCATGATTATTTGAAGTGATGATATTTTCATTCATGTAAATCTCTCCTGTCATTGATTGCTTTTGAATTGGTAGAATTCATTCAAACGACTGCTGATTTCCAGATAGGCTTCATCCCGTAAGCCTTCCCTCAGAAGGTTTAAAAACTGAGGTCTGT
The DNA here is from genome assembly GCA_965652145.1 of uncultured Clostridiaceae bacterium. Classification (GTDB taxonomy): domain Bacteria; phylum Bacillota; class Clostridia; order Peptostreptococcales; family Natronincolaceae; genus CBFGTV01. The sequence continues at coordinate 2,481 of CBFGTV010000043.1, read as the reverse complement.
CAATGATCAGCTTACTTACTTCACTAATTACCTCAAGCTGCGCCTGGTTGCTGTTTTCTGGCGCCAGCATCACAATAACTAAATCGATTTCCTCCTTTTTTCCCCTTCCATTGGGATAGGACAGTTTGTTGATTAGCCTAACTGCCCCAAAGTATAGGGCCTTTACACTGGTGCTTCTGCAATGAAGCAGGCTGATTCCCTTTCCGGTAATCAATGTTCCTCCCTTTTGCTCCCGCAGCAGCAGGTCTTGTTTTAATTGATTTTGCCGATCCTTGTCATCCACGATTGCCTCACTAATCAAGGTAATTAATTCTTCTATTTCTTTTACACTGAAGCTTTGTAGAAAGAAGTGATCTAATATTTGTATGATTCCCTCACTATAGTAATGAAGCTGAATTAGCTTATCCTTTAGGCTGAGGGAAGGAATTCTTTTTTCACGCCCTGGTTTAACGACTCCCTTTATTTGACTGATCAATCGATCAATTTTATTTTTATCTACTTCTAACAACAGGGGATTGACAATTACCACCGGAATACTGGTATTTTCAATAGACATGGTGGAAATGATAAAATCTATTTCCTCCTGCTTCAGCCAGTTTTCCTCTACATGAAGGGTTGAAATGATATCTACCACCTGTATAATGTCATATTCCCTTTCTATTTTAGCTGCCAGAAGTCTGGAAGTACCAATTCCGCTGGGACACGCCACCGCCACCCTGTAAATGGTTTTCGGCAGTATTTCCCTTTTTTCGATAACTGCTCCTAGATGCATGGCAATATAGGCAATTTCTGATTCCGGAAGCTTTTCCCCTAAATATTCCTCAATCACTCCGGCACACTTTTCGCTAATTTTAATCAACTGAGGATAAAGGCTCTTAATTTCCTCTAACAATGGATTTCTTATATCCATTTTTAGCTTTAATCTCTTTAATGCTGGCTCAAGATGATTAACCAACCCCTCAAGGAGCTTCTCATTATTCCCCAAAAACTGCCCTGTTTCTGCCTCTGCTGTTTTAATAATTTCTCTAGCCAGTTTTACCAGCTCGAAGTTGCTGATGGTTGTGCCTGACCCTTTGCTGACATTTCCTCTGTTTTTTGATCCCATCAGGTGCATGGTGATATAGCCTACCTCATCCTCATGGATTTCTATATTAAAAAGATTTGAAATATTATCAGCCAGGGCCTTGGCAATTAAAAACTCTGAATTTTTTTTCAGCTCCTTTAAAAAATCCTGATCCATCGTGATTTTTTCATTATTTTTAATCCGTTTTATGGCCAGGGCCAGGTGAACAATTAAACCTACATAGGCGCTGTCGGCCAGTTTGTATCCCATTTCATCCTCTGCCTGATAAATCAATTCTTCTAATTTTCCAATGGTTTCTTTATCGATTAAATTCAATAGTCTATTCCTTGTTTTAATTTCAATACTCCCGAGATTTGCCGGGGCATTAGCAATGTTTTCCTTTACAAAATTTAATAGCTGTTTTTCTTCTACATTTTCATAAATCAAATTGACAATTGCCCTGCGTTTATGTTTTTCTTTGCCTTCCACATATACTCCAAGGCCAGGCTTCCTGATTAAATTAAGCTGATAGCCTGCCAGCCATTCTTCCAGCTTATCTAAATCATTGCTGATTGTACCTTCTGAAACATTTAATATTTTCGTTAAATAATACAGCTTAATGGGTTCATTTTTTTGTAGCAGTTCGCTGGCGATAATAGTCTGTCTTTCCTCAGGCGTAAAGGTCTTAATGGTATTTTCTTTTTCAATCTCAGCCAGCAGCCCTTGTCGTTGGTTTATTGAGCAATCCAGCCGAATTCCTACCCCGGTTTTTTTATCCAGATTCAATTCTTTTTCCCCAAGCCAGCCCTCCAGTTCCTCCAATTCCCTTAAAATTGTCCTGGTGCTGACCCCGATTTCCTGGGCGATGATGCCAATGGTAATATAATCCTGTTCTTTACAAAGCCTGTTTAATATATCCTTTTTTCTGGTGGTCATTTTAATCTTTTTCATAAAATTCCTCCCCATGGGACCATTTGGCTTAAACCGCCAGATAAGCCTTAAAGCTGTCAATTTAATTCTTTAATTAAACTGCCACTGTCTATCGGCTTCATTCTGTATTTTATTTATTATTTACGATTGTAATTAGAACTATTTTTATTTATGACTTTAGCAGGGTAAGAACAGTGGAATAGAATTTCCACTGTTCTTATTAATATTATGACAATCGCTTTAACAGCTCATCTACCTCCGGGCTATTCAGGAAATTTTTTATAGATATATGCTCTGCACCGGGTGCCTTATTTTTGGCCCGGTCGGTCAAGCTTTCATGGGTGATAACGATTTCCGAATCTACCGGAATATCTTCTATGGCGCAATTGATTACAGAAATATTTACTCCCGCCTTCTTCAGCTTGTTTCTCAGGCTGGTGGCGGCCATGGCACTGGAGCCCATTCCTGCATCGCAGGCAAATATAATT
>CBFGTV010000042.1:0-29729 GCA_965652145.1 uncultured Clostridiaceae bacterium | reverse complement strand
CGATACCCCTTTTGAACAGCAGCAGTCATAAACTCAAGGATATGGATAAAATTAGGCTTCGTAAAAAACAAAGAGAAATTAAGCCCAATTAAAAACTGGTATATGGGAGACTTTTTTGCTATGATGTATTTAGAAGACATTTACTTCACTCCTGTGTATGGTTTTGGGTTAGAGCTTAACTAATATCACAGAATTGAAGTTTTGTCTTCATTTTTTATGAAATTTTTATGATTGGAAATTATTTGAATGAAATTTTCTCATTCATAGTTAATAAGTATAAAATTTTGAATAGATAGCAGTAATAGACGTCTTCATATATAATTATATTTGCTCTTTATTAATTGATAAGAGAAACCAAAACTCCAGTATAATCCAATAAATACATAAATTAACTATAATTAAATTATATATTATGATTTTTCTAAATACAAGTCCCAATTTATATGTAAAGAAGTTTAGTGACACGTTATTGCTAATTATACATAGTTGTAATTAGTAATAATTAGATAAAATATTTTAATTCTAATTGTTTGTAACTTTCCATTCCATTTAAATTTCTTTCTTAATTTATATCATGTTTATATAAATAGTATATATATAATTTTAGGACAAATTTTGTATTTTTTCAAAAAATATCAAGAGACCCTCTTATGGCTAAGAAGGTCTTTTTTACTGGTTAGTTTATCGTGCTCTCTATTCATTTCCTGCTCTGTACTTTAGCTTTGTTGCTCTTCCACCTCGAATATGTCTTTCAGCCTTATTAATATCAAGAATTTGCTTTACTTGATTGGCCACCAGAGGGTTTATCTTAGGAAGTCTTTCTGTTACATCTTTATGTACGGTACTTTTACTTACTCCAAATACCCGTGCTGTATGCCTGACTGTAGCTCCTTCGTTAATGATGAAATAGGCAATCTCCAATACCCGTTTCTCAATATAATCCTTCAAACCTTTAACCCCCCTCTATTAAAGTGTCTTAATAATTCATATGAGGGAAGGGGCTATTTTAGAATTAAGTTTTCTGGAAAATACAGCCTTTCTTTTCAATTGACTGAAGACAATTGGCTTTATTCGGCAAAATACAGTATATGTGAGCTAGTTTTTCGGTAAATACAGCTGTGGATCAACCGTACGGCTATCAACAATGACTTGGAAGTGCAGCAAAGGCCCCTCTTCTGATTTAATTGAGGCAGTTCTGCCAACACCACTAATGATTTGACCCTTGGTAACATAATCTCCCACCTGAACCATAGCATCGGTGGATAAGTTGCTGTAGCGGGTTAAAACATCTCCTTCATGGGCTAAGGTAATGGTGATTCCCATGATGGTATCATTAACCACCTCGATTACTTCACCCGGCAGGGCAGCCCTGACAGGAGTTCCCTCATCGGCAAGGATATCAACCCCCTTATGGGTGCTCCATTGATCCAGGGTTTTATGATAAACTAATCGGTCATCGGCATAGGGCAGTCCAATCCTTCCAATGACAGGCAATGCCATTACTTCAGTGATGCCACCTTGAACTGGTGCCTCATCCATGGCAGTTTCCTCTGAATCTGATTCAGTCTTTTCTTCTGAATCAGATTGAGGCTCCTCATCTGTATCAGCCTCTGGTGCTGCGGTTTTTTCCTCCTCCGCCTCATCCTTCTTTGGCGACACATTCTCAAAGGTTTCGCTGCTCTCAGGTTCTTCTTCCTCTGATGGTCCCTCCACCAAGGACTGTTCCTGGTCTACCAAGGGAGGCTCCTCTACCATTTGGGGATCCTGATTTTGATTTGATACCCATATGGCAGTGACTGCAACTATGCAGACACAGAGGAATAAAATAATATAGAAGCCCTCCTTGTCTAAAAACTGATACAATGATTTCTTTTGATTTTTCTTATTATTATCTTGGTTGTTGTCAAATGACATAAAATCCACCTCCATTTGCTATTATCACCATTTTCATGGCTTTCATACAAGGTAGGTGGATTATTTTCATTAATGAATATAGCTTTGCAGCTTACTGAGGGTCACACCAAAGTAATAATGCTTTAAAATTTCTTCATAGCTATGGCCCCTTTCGGCCATGCCATTGGCCCCCCATTGACTCATTCCTACTCCATGGCCATAGCCCCGGGTAATGAAGCAAATTTCACCGTCTCTAATTTCAAATTCAAAGTTAGCTGACCTGAGGCCGAAAATCTCTCTAATTTCTCTGCCGGTAAACTCGCCGTTGCCTATTTTTATCCTCCGAACACTTCCTCCATTGGTCCTTTCCAGAATCGATATTTGGCTGCCAAGGCTGTCAGCCTTCAGTCCCAGCTCTGCTTGCTTTTGATTAAGGGTATCAATAAATTGGGAAATATTAATCGACAGCCGATCGACTAATACTGGGGAACGCTCTTCATAGGGGCTGGAAACACTTCTTAAATAGGGCAGGGCCGATGCAAAAACATCCTCTGAATTTTCCGTCTGTCCACCACTGGTCGAATGATAGAGGGGTTCAATAGGCTTCATATCATAGGTCATGATGATCCCTCTGGTTTCTTCAACTGCCTTTTCTATTTTCGGCCAATATTGATACATCCACAGGCGACCATGACGTTCCCTGAGGACTTCCTTTGAAAGCCACTCCTGACAATGGGTATGACTGGTACACAGATCAGCCCCCGGATGGTGGGGATTATTTTTATCAGGATAGGAATTTAATTTCCAAACAGCATAGGTCCTTGCAGCCACAGCTTGGGCCTTCAAGGCTTCCAACTCAAAGGCAGCTGGCATCTCAGCAGCCACTACGTTCAATAGGTAATCCTCCAGATATAGCTCCATAATTTCTCCTGTTTCATGATTTAATACCTTCAACGCCAGATCTGATTCAACGGTTTCCTGTCTTGGCTTGTCTCTTATGGGCGCATTCAATTCACAGCTGGTGACAATTAACATAGGAATCAGCAGGGTGGTAATGATCATAGACAAAATCGCAAAAAAAATACCCTTCATGCGGCATATCTCCTTATCTTAAGACTATAATAAGGTATATGATCGCTTCGAAGGGTTTAGAACCTATTCTATTCCATCTTCTCCCTCTATTCGATAAATCCTGGCTCCTAGATTGCGCAGCTTCTCTTCTATATCTACATAACCTCTGTCAATGTGATTGGTATTGGTAATTTCTGTTTTTCCCTCTGAAACCAGGCCTGCTAAAATCAATGCAGCCCCGGCCCTCAAATCGGTTGCCTTAACCGGTGCCCCCAATAGCTTTCTCTTTCCCTCAACAACAGCACTGCGGCCTTCTATTTTGATATTGGCTCCCATACGTTCCAGCTCACGAACATGCATAAAACGATTTTCAAAAACCGTTTCAATGAAAACACTGGTTCCTTCGGCAATACTCATTAAGGCCATAAACTGCGCCTGCATATCTGTTGGGAATCCCGGGTAAGGCAGGGTTTTAATGTCAACCGCCTTTGGCCTCTCTTTTCCAATTACCCTGATGCCGCTGCCCTCTTCATAGACCTCCATATCACATTCCTTAAGCTTGGCAATAACCGGCTTTAAATGATCAGCCACAACATTATCCACCAATACATTTCCACCGGTTATGGCAGCAGCCACCATATAGGTACCTGCCTCAATTCGATCTGGTATGACGGTATGGGTAGCACCCTTTAGTTTTTTCACTCCATTGATGCGGATGGTATCGGTACCGGCCCCCATAATTTGGGCACCCATTTTATTTAAGAAATTAGCCAGATCAGTAATTTCAGGTTCTTCGGCGGCATTTTCTATTATTGTTTGCCCTTCAGCCAATACGGCTGCCATCATGATATTTTCAGTAGCCCCGACACTGGGGAAATCTAAATAGATTTTGGTACCTATGAGCTTATCGGCCTTAGCCTCAACAAATCCATGACCAAGGGTAATTTCTGCCCCCAGGGCCTTAAAGCCCTTAAGATGCAGGTCAATTGGCCTGGTTCCAATGGCACAGCCCCCCGGCATTGAAATTCTTGCTTCCCCCATTCTTGCCAACAGGGGCCCCATTACCAGGAAGGATGCCCTCATTTTTCTAACCAGCTCATAGGGAGCTTCAAAATTGTCGATGGAGGAGGCATTTACTTCTATTCGTTCACGGTCTAGTCTTTTCACATCGGCCCCCAGACATGCCAGAACCTCACAAATTACATCTACATCATTTAAATCAGGTACATCTTCTAACAGGCATTTTTCTGTTGCCAATAAGGAGGCAGCCAATATAGGTAATACTGAGTTCTTGGCGCCGCTTACTCTTACAGTCCCCTTAAGGGGGCCGCTCTTTTCTATTATAATTTTAGCCAATCTCGTTTCCTCTCTTTCCATTGCCAGCATTCAATCATCCCTTATCCCTGGTTTTTAATAGGTGTTGGTGATCAATGGAGTTGCGATCCACAAATAGGTTTTCTTCTCATAATCATTATATCGAGTTGCCAGCTGAAGGTTTACCCTTTTTCCATTATACGCTAGGGCCCAATCAATAGCCGGTGTATATAGGGTGACACTGTGGTAATGATCATCAGCCGCTTCATCCACCCTTATGGCACCCGAAGCTTCAATCAGTTTATTCATTAATTTTTGGTTTTCAGCCCCTGTCTTTTTGCCTGGACTGACTGCAGTAATCGTTGCTGTTGTTTCGATGGTATCTCCAAACTCCTGGAGCAGGGTCTTATTTTCCTTAATTATTGCTCCTATATCTTTATATCTTTTATTTTGGACGATGTCAATAATAATATACGATTCTTTTATATCCTCCCAGGCAGCAGAATAAAGCTTTAATACCGTTGTATTGCCCATTTCATCCACTTTGGTGGCTAATATTTGTTTTGTTCCAATATCTTCTTGTCTTTCAATATAAATTCGATTGAAGCCCTTTTCAAAATCGGCTCCTCCTTCATATTCATATAAAGGCGGATAATATTCCTGATGCGATAAATTAATTATTTCCCCCTCAAATTTTAAGGCTGTCATTATATGATCTACCATGGCATCCAGTTCCTCCATGGTATAGGCAGCATCAGGCAAATGAAGGGATGTAAAAACATTTGAGGTTAAAACATCCATACCGCTGGCCTCCAGGGTCCTTAAAAGAACCTCGGCCTCGGTTCCTTCCGAAGCAGCTCCTTTAAATATGTACGCTTGAGAGCCGTCAATAACGGCCACTAAAAGTAAAATTATTATACCATAAAATAAGATTTTTCTCATTTCTTTGCCCTCCTGTCTAATACGTCTACATTAAAAAGAGAAGAGAACAAGGTTGCACGCCGATGTTAAAGGGGGACAAAAAACATCTTCCTGACAACTTACTCTCTTCTCTTTGTATTTTAATTATTGACAATTGTAAGGGCCTTATACATTGCTGATAAAAAAACTTGGTTAATTAATGATTTTTTTATTTTATGAATCCTTTTTCTCCCCCTGACAGGCTTTGCAGCCTGTTCCCAGCAGTCTGTCGAGGAAGGAAAGGGGCTTAAATTCTTTTGCAAAGTGGGGTGAAATTTCCTTTAGCTCCTCCATGTGTTTTGAACAAAGACGCTTGGACCCCCTGCCCCTGAATTTTATCGGTATTTCCTTAATGGTGGGAATCACTTCTTGATAGTCTACAGGCTTGTCGCTGGCTACCACAATCCCCATGGCCTCCCTTGCCTCGGTGGAGATTGCCTTGTATTCTATGTTGGCCTCCTTTGCCAGCTTCATATAGCTGCCCTGCTTTTCCATTGAAATTTTATTATTGAGGATTAATCGCTTGGCATCATGATTTTTTAAGGCTTCGCCCACATAACCGAGGGTTTCCTCTTTATTAATTTCACCCAGGGGAATACCTAAGACCACCCGTTCACGAAATTCTCCTAACCATATTCTCTTTTCATCCGCCTTTAATTCAGGTGCTCCCTTAAGGCCATATTCAACGGTTTTTCTCAATTCATCATGCTCTGCCATGGTGTCTCCCCCTTTTGTCGTTATTGTATCTATTATATTCAAAAAAACTTCTATGTCAAAGTGGTATTTTTCATCTTTATATAAAATGCCCTCTTTAGGGTTGCTTTATTCGAAAGATTATTTGTCAACCTGGCCTAAATGGTTTATAATAGGTGTAGCAGCGCCATAGGCTGCCATTAGTTAGGAGGATTTCAATGAAATTCATGACAACTGCCGATAAACTCTTAATTCTTTTTTTAGTCGTTGCCAGCATTGCTTCAATCTTTGCCATTCCGAGGTTGTTAAACACTGAAGCTGAAGGTAAAAAAATTATTGTTAATTTAGACGGTGAGGTAATTTATACCTTTCCCCTGGTGGATAGCGAGGAATCGGAGCTGATTGAATTTGACTTCACCTATGGTTCCCAGGAATATACGGGTACCCTAGAAATGAAGGATGGCCGTGTCAAGCTTCATCGTTTGCCAGAGGGTATTTCACCCCTGTCAATTCATACTGATATGGGATGGATCAGCGAACCCTATCAGGTAATTATATGCTTACCTATTAAGCTATTTATTACCATTGAGACCACCACACCTGAGGAGCAGCCCTTTGACATCATCTCATTTTAATTTAATAATCTAACCGTAATTGAGATAATAAAAAAACGTCTGCTGACAGACGTTTTTTTATTATCTCTTATTGGCCACATCAATACGATTCAGGGCCTTTTTAAGGGCAATTTCCGCCCTCAGGGTATCTACTTCGCCCCCTTGGGATTTTATTCGACCTTCGGCTCGATTCCTGGCCTCCTGGGCCCGGTTAACATCTATTTCCTCCGGCCATTCCGCAGCATCGGTAATGACTACGGTTTTTTCTCGATCTACATGTACAAAACCCCCTGCTATGGCAGCTTCTCTAGTTTGTCCATCGGCAATCAGTTTTAACTTACCAATGGACAGGGGTGTTACCAGGGGGATATGGTTCTTCAGGATTCCTAAATCTCCCTCAACCGTTCTTAAAACCACCATCTCCACCTCTTCATCGAAAAAAGTTCGATTCGGTGTGATGATCTGTAGATGAAACTTGGCAGCCATCCAATCACCTACTTCCCTTTAGCCTTTTCAACCGCCTCATCAATGGTTCCTACAAACAGGAAGGCAGATTCTGGCAGGTCATCATGCTTACCCTCCAATATTTCCTTAAAGCCCCGTATTGTTTCAGAAAGGGGCACATATTTACCGGGAGTACCTGTAAATTCTTCTGCCACGTGGAAGGGCTGAGACAGGAACCTTTGAATTCTTCTGGCCCTGGCCACGGTCATCTTATCTTCATCTGAAAGCTCATCCATCCCCAGAATGGCAATGATATCCTGCAGCTCCTTATATCTTTGCAATACCTCCTGTACCCCCCGGGCCACTCGATAATGCTCTTCCCCTACAACAATAGGGTCGAGGATTCTTGAGGTGGAATCAAGGGGATCCACTGCCGGATAAATACCTAACTCCGAAATTTGCCTGGACAATACGGTGGTTGCATCCAGATGGGCAAAGGTGGTGGCAGGGGCCGGGTCGGTTAAGTCATCGGCAGGAACATAAACGGCCTGTACCGATGTAATTGAACCTTTTTTAGTGGAGGTGATTCTTTCCTGAAGGGCCCCCATTTCTGTAGCCAGGGTAGGCTGATAGCCTACGGCACTGGGCATACGGCCTAAAAGGGCTGAAACCTCACTACCTGCCTGGGTAAAACGGAATATATTATCTATGAACAAAAGCACGTCTTGTCCTTCCTGATCTCGGAAGTATTCAGCCATGGTCAAGCCGGTTAAGGCCACCCTCATTCTCGCCCCGGGAGGCTCATTCATCTGACCATAAACCAGAGCGGTTTTATCAATAACTCCAGAATCAATCATTTCATGATACAGGTCGTTCCCTTCCCGGGTACGTTCACCAACCCCTGCAAAAACCGATAAACCGCCGTGCTCCTTGGCAATGTTATTGATTAATTCTTGAATCAGTACCGTCTTACCAACACCAGCCCCTCCAAAGAGACCGATTTTACCACCCTTGGCATAGGGGGCAATTAAGTCGATTACCTTAATTCCTGTTTCAAATATTTCTGTTGCAGTTTCCTGCTCATCGAATTCAGGCGCAGAACGATGGATTGGAGCGTTAAATTCTGAGAGAACCGGCTCCTTTTCATCCACTACTTCCCCCAGTACATTAAAAATTCTGCCCAGGGTTGCCTGACCCACAGGCACTGTAATTGGTTTTCCCGTATCAATGGCATCCATACCACGTACCAGGCCATCAGTTGATTTCATTGCCACGCAGCGTACAATCTCATCACCAATATGTTGGGCAACCTCAGCCGTAACCTTTTCCTTTTCGCCATTGATTTCTATCGCATTCAACAAAGCCGGTAAATGGTCTCTGTCAAATCGTATATCCATAACTGGTCCAATAATTTGAACCACTTTGCCGACATTTCCTGCAGCCATTACTTTACCTCCTTCTAACCTAAAGTCCCTCGGGAATAGGCTGTTTTTCGATTACTTCAATGCCTCTGCTCCCCCTACGATTTCTGCTATTTCTTGAGTAATAGAGGCCTGCCTTGCACGATTATATTGCAGCTTTAGCCCATCAATCATTTCCTCTGCATTATCTGTGGCACTTTCCATGGCTACCCTTCGTGCCGCCTGCTGGCTGGTGGAGGATTCCACCAGGGCACCAAAAACCATTCCATCCAGATATTTAGGTACTAGATAATCTAATACCACCTCGGGGGAAGGCTCATAGGCCATTAGGGTTTTGCTTTCCTTTTTACTCTCGTCTGCCGGCACCTCAATTTCTAAGGGCAGCAGTTTAATCAGCTTGGGTTTTTGATTGATGGTGCTGATAAATTCAGTAAAGACAAGATAGACTTCATCCACCAGCCCTTGCTTAAAGAGCTCAAGGCTTAAGCGGCTAATGCTCTGGGCTGTGCTGTAGGATGGATTTTCTGTTACATAGTTAAATTCACCGTCCAGGTCATAGCCTCGCTTTTTAAAGAAATCCCTGGCCTTTGTTCCAACGGTAATAACTGATTTGTTGGGTTTTTCAGCCATATGCTGCTGGGCCGCCTTAATCACATTGGCATTATAGCCGCCGCACAGGCCCCGATCGGCAGATATAACAATGTAGGCGGTTTTCTCGACCTCCCGGGGATTCACAAAGGGATGCTGTATTCCCTTGGTGTTCAAAAATATATCCTGAATGGTTTCTTCCAGCATATTAAAGTAAGGCTTTGTTTTTTCCAGTTCCTCCTTTGCCTTTCTCAGCTTGGCAGAGGAAACCAGCTCCATTGCCTTGGTAATTTGCTTTGTACTGTTGACACTTTTAATTCTTCGCTTAATATCACGCATTCCAAGTCCAGCCAAAATTTCACCTCCCGGTTAACGGCCTACCTGACTATTCCACTTGGGCCTTGAATTGTGCTTTAAATTCTTCAATGGCCTTCTTCAGCTTAGTCTCTGCTTCTTCACTTAGATTACCTGTAGCAGTAATGGTTTGGCCAATTTCTGCATACTGATTTCTTATATGCTCCAGAAGCTGAGCTTCAAATTCCCCCACCTTATTTAATGGAATATCGGTTAGATATTTGTTGGTAACAGCGTATATAATCATAACCTGCTCTTCTACAGGCACAGGACGATACTGGAGCTGCTTCAGAATTTCAACAATTCTTTCCCCTTGAGCCAATCGTTCCTGGGTTTCCTTATCCAGGTCAGAACCGAACTGGGCAAAGGCCGCCAGCTCTCTATACTGGGCCAATTCCAGCCTTAGTTTTCCCGCAACCTTTTTCATGGCCTTAATTTGGGCGCTACCGCCAACCCTCGATACCGATATACCAGGGTTAACCGCCGGACGAACACCGGAATGGAACAGCTCTGATTCAAGGAAAATTTGTCCATCTGTGATGGAGATTACATTTGTTGGAATATAGGCAGAAACGTCACCCGATTGGGTTTCTATAATCGGTAATGCCGTCAGGGAACCGCCGCCATTTACATCACTTAGCTTTGCAGCCCTTTCCAAAAGCCGGCTATGAAGATAGAAGACATCGCCCGGATAGGCTTCACGACCCGGCGGCCGGCGTAATAACAGGGACATGGCCCGGTAGGCAACGGCATGCTTGGACAGGTCATCATAAATAATTAATACATGCTTTCCATTTTCCATAAATTCTTCACCCATGGCGCAGCCGGCATAGGGTGCTATATATTGCAGCGGTGCCAATTCACTGGCCGATGCCGAAACAATAATGGTGTAATCCATAGCACCATTTTGAGATAGTACATCATAAATTTGTGCTACAGTAGACTTCTTCTGCCCAATGGCCACATAAATACAAAGAACATCGGTGTTCTTTTGATTGATGATGGTATCAATGGCAATGGCAGTTTTACCGGTTTGTCTGTCACCGATAATTAATTCCCGCTGGCCTCTGCCGATGGGGATCATTGAGTCAATGGCCTTAATACCCGTCTGTAAGGGCTCATGAACCGATTTTCTTTTAATGATTCCCGGGGCCACCTTTTCAATTTCCCGGTACTGGGTACTGTTAATGGGGCCCTTTCCGTCAATAGGCTGCCCTAAAGCATTGACTACCCGCCCCAGGAGGGCTTCACCAACAGGCACCTCAACAATTCTTTGGGTTCGCTTTACGATATCTCCCTCTTTAATATTATCATCGGACCCCAAAAGTACACAACCTACGTTGTCTTCTTCGAGGTTTAACGCCATCCCATAGACATTTCCGGGGAATTCCAAAAGCTCACCGGCCATACAATTGTCAAGGCCATGGATTCTTGCAATACCATCCCCCACCTGAATAACAGTACCTACATCTTTAACCTCTAATTTATTTTCATATCGTTTAATTTGCTCCTGAATGATGGAGCTTATCTCTTCGGGTCTGAGATTCACGTTATATCACCCCTATCCTATACTATAATTTGCGAAAGCTGCTCCTTCATCTGCGATAAACGGTTTTTTACCGTTCCATCAATGATCTTATCACCAATTTGAATGAGTACACCACCCATGATTTTGTGATCAATTTCATTTTTCAGTGTAATGTTTTTGCCGGAGGTCATGGAAAGCTTGGCTTGTAACCGTTCTATTTCAGCAGCCTCCATGGGCTTAGCGGTTATCGCCACTGCCTCTACCATATTATTGGCTTCCTCTACCATGGCCACATAGGCTTGTACTATATCTTGTAAATGATTTTGTCTTCTTTTGTCTACCAGGATATACAGAAAATTCAGTACCTCTTGGCTAATTCGGCCTTGAAGGATTTTTGCAATAATATCCTTTTTTTCCTGGGCATGAATTTGAGGAGATTTTAACAGCTGGTCAAACTGAGGATGAGCCTTAAGAAGCTCAATAATACCCAGGAGCTCTTCTTTGAAAATTTGCTCCTTGTTCAATTCCAGGGAAACCGCATAAAGGGCACTTGCATATCTGCTTCCTACTAATTCTGCCATTTTGCTTCCCCTACCTCATCAATAAATTGTTTGATTATTTCATCATGCTGATTAGCATCCAGCTCCTTATTAATCACCTTGGCAGCAGCCATAATGACCAGCTCAGACATTTGCTCCTTCAGCTCATTTAAGGCTTTTTGCTTTTCTCTTTGAATATCAACGCTGGCCTTTTCAAGGAGCTTTTTAGCTTCTGCTTCTGCCTTTTTAACAATTTCACCGCCCCGCTCCTCGGCTCGTTTAGTGGCTTCTTTGATAATTTCATTTCTTTCCTGCTTAATATCATTCAGCCTTTGTTCGTATTGGGCCATTAGCGCTTCAGCTTCCTTATTTTTAGCCTCAGCATCCAATATTGAATCTTCAATGCCCTTTTGGCGCTTTTCCATAAATTCTGTTACGGGCTTAAATAGCAGCTTTCTAAGGACTACAAAGATAATAATTGTATTGAGAAGCTGGAACACAATGCTCCAGTTTATACTTACTAAATCCTGCACTGTTTTGCCTCCCTTCATGGAATACTTGGGTAAGAATGAGGGGGAGCAGTTTTTGTCCCCCGATTAACCTCTGCCTGCTATACCAATGGGTTAGCAAATAATAGGATTAGGGCAATAATTAATCCATAAATACCTGTTGTTTCAGCAACGGCTTGTCCTAAAAGCATGGTTTTAATAATATCTCCCTGGGCTTCAGGCTGTCTTCCTACTGCCTCGGCACCTTTACCGGCGGCATAACCCTGACCGATCCCAGGACCAATACCAGCGATGGCCGCCAGACCTGCTCCGATTGCAGATGCTGCTAAAATTAACTCTCTTCCTGTAATTCCTTCCATAATATAATTCCTCCTTTAATTTTCATAATTAGGTTTATTTTAATTGGATAAAATAAAATCCGAATTAAAAACAATTTAATCCATGGCGTTGGAAATGTAAATCATAGAAATCATCATAAAGATAAAGGTTTGAAGGACCCCTGAAAACACATCAAAATACATGTGCAGTACCGCTGGAATCCCTGCTTGCAGAATGGGGATAGGACCAATACTGAAAATGGCTGCCAGACCACTGTAGATCAGGGCCATGATGATTAACCCTCCCACAATATTACCAAATAGACGGAAAGCCAGGGAAATTGGCAAGGCAATTTCGCCTATCAGGTTAATGGGCATCAGCAGGGGAAACGGTTCAAAGTAACCCTTTAAATATCCCCCAAGGCCGCCCTTTCTAATCCCTTGATAATGGATAATTACAAAGGTAATCAGGGATAAGGCAAAGGTGGTATTTAAATCAGCAGTCGGGGGCCTTAGGCCCACCAGTCCTAACAGATTGGCGAAGACAAGAAAAACAAAAAGAGTTCCCATATAGGCACTGAATACCCTTTTATTTTCTCCCATAGTCGAGGCGGTAAAGTTATTAATAATTTCAACCAGGGCCTCAACCACATTTTGAACACCCTTGGGAATCTTTTCAAAGCGTCTGGTGGTTACAAAGGCCAAAACTGTAAGGATCGCCATGATAATCCATGTATTAACCACCGTTTCGGTTATCGGTATTCCACCTAAAATGGGTATTTCATATAATATCTTGGCACCAAATTCCATTTACTTTTCCTCCTTTCTTTTGAAAATTCTTAAGAAAAAATCCTTGTCATTAAATAGTTGATATTTTAAAATTACCAGTTTGATGGCAATCAAACCAACAATTGTACCAAGCACGTTGATATGAGGTCTTTGAATGGAAACATAGAGCACCGCCCCAGTTATGAAATATCTCATGAAATAATTGGTTACGGCATGGATCTGAGCCCTATGGGGCTGCATTTTTACTGCTCGGTTTAAGGTCAAATACAGGAGTCTGAAATTTAATATCCCCACCAGGGTGCCGAAAATAGTTCCTACCACAAAGGCTTTGGGAAATTCCATTAGAAAAACGGCTCCTATACTTACCACAATATTAAGGATAATTGCTCCCTTTATAATTCTTCTTTGAAGCTGTTGTACGGTTTCATCCATGTCACTTCCCTCGCTTCCCAGGCTTGCCCAGGGCTAGCTTAAACAAACTGCTGAAGGAGCCTGCAATTCCTAACAGAATAAATACAAATAAAAAGATTGGCTGAGTATTCAGCCTGTTGTCTATCCACCTTCCAAGATATACTCCTCCAATTATGGGCACAAGCATTGCTATGCCGATTTGACTAATTAAGGCGATATTTTCTAAGGTATGCTTTGACATATTTTTCACCCTTCAAGGCTCCTTCATTCCCATTAACAATGACCTAACCATTTTGGGAAACCAAATTTGATATTTTTTTATCATTAACCCTTGAATATTTATTGGTATTTAAGTTTTTATATTCATGAAAATTAATTAGGATATATTTATCTAATGGTTTAAAATTACTAAAAAATTTATTTCGACACGATCATGTTAAACTCCTCTACAAAATTCAAACAATTTCATTTTAGTAATAAAGAACTAGGTTTTTATGTTAAATAAATAACAACCATTTTTTATCACTTCTTCAGCATCAATTTAGATCTTTTTTTAATTGCCTCAGCAGGGCTTCTACTATCAGCTTAGCAGAATTTCCAGTACCATAGGGGTTAACGGCATTTGCCATACGATCATAGGCCACCTGACTGCTTAAAAGGGCCTCTGTTTCTTTTATAATTGCTTCAAGCTCTGTGCCAACTACCTTTACAGTTCCTGCCTTAACGGCCTCCGGCCGCTCGGTTTCCTCCCTTAATACCAGGATTGGCTTACCCAAAGAGGGGGCTTCCTCCTGGATACCGCCTGAATCGGTTAAAATAAGATAGGACTTATTAAGTAAATTTGCAAAATCCTCATATTCCAGCGGTTCAATTAGGTGAACCCGATCTGTTTGCCCCAGAATATCATCTGCGAGCCTTCTGATATTGGGGTTCATATGCACCGGGTATATCAATGCCGTATCTTGATTGTCTTCAAGGATCCTTTTGACTGCATGAAAAATGTTTTCCATGGGCTTACCCCAGTTTTCCCGTCGATGGCAGGTCATGACGATTACTTTTTGATTTTTATAATCGATTTTGTTTAAGGCCTCATTTTGGAAATGATACTGGTCATTTACCACCGCCAGCAGCGCATCGATGACTGTGTTACCCGTCACAAAAATACCTTCGGGAGAAATACCCTCTCTTATTAAATTATCGCGATTCCCCTGGGTCGGAGCAAAGTGATAGTTCACCAGGCCGCTTGTGAGCCTTCTGTTCATTTCCTCAGGGTAGGGCGAATAAATGTTACCGCTTCTTAAGCCGGCCTCTACATGCCCGATCTTAATCTGCTGATAAAAGGCCGCCAGGGCGCCGATAAAGGTAGTGGAGGTATCTCCATGAACCAGTACTAAATCGGGTCTTGCCTCCTTTAATACCGCTTCCATTCCCTTCAATACGCCCACAGCAATATCTGATAAGGATTGACCATGCTTCATTAAATTCAGGTCATAATCAGGCTTTATATGAAATAGTGATAAAACCATATCCAGCATCTCCCGATGCTGAGCGGTCACACAGACAAGGGACTGGATCTCTTCTCTTTTCTCCATTTCCTTAATTAACGGGGCCATCTTAATGGCTTCCGGCCTGGTACCAAAAATAGTCATAATCTTAAATTGCCTCATTTTTTTCCTCCTCATTAACCGTGCCCACAGAATGGTCTGCTTCCTATTGTCCTATAAAAACACTTCTACAAAGGATACAGTATTCCTCTTGCCAATGTGAAAAACATTTATCTCTTTAGAAAGTCATTCTGCTTAGCTGTAGTATTAGGCTGTCAATCATCTCTGTCATGTTTAACTCTTTAATGCCTGCAACGAAGATACCACAACGATTCATGGGTAATATCATTTTCTGGGCGGGGCTACTGGCCACGGCTGCGGCCATTTCAGAGGTTATTTCCCCCATCATGGCATTGGCCACAAGGATTGCCAAGGGACCAACTATGACATCGACCCTGTTGGCCATTACCTTTATGGCATTTTCACCTGTAGCACCGGAATGGGCCCCCGCCTTCATCATATTTGAGGTAGCCAGGGAATTGGTGCCCAGGGCAATAATCTCTAAATTATCTGACTTTAGCTGATTTTTCATTTTTTCTATGATTGTCCTTCCCAGTCCGCCGCCCTGGCCATCTATTACTGCAATTTTCATAATATATCCCCTTTAAATAATCAATTAAATGAATTTTAAGACATTTACAATTTTACAGGAAAGCCCTGAATAAATCAAGTATCAAGATGTCTTGTCCCATCTGCTATATCTGTATTATTCCCTTGATGATTCCATTTATTTACTATATTCACCTTTATTTGGTATATAAATAGCCCAACAACCACAGGTATGACCTTCATACATTGGATTGCTGGGCTATTTTGACATAATAGCAGACAGTCTATCTTCATTCAATTTATTTAACATTTACGTTGACTTTATTTTTTGCACCTTCTTTAATCAAGCCAAACTTAACGGCCCCATAGGCGATAATTAAGGCCAGTACCACAAGAATACCATAGGCCGTCTTCTTACTGACATCTGAAATAAAGACCGCACTGGCCCCCAGGAAGGAGCTGATTAAATACAGGATCAATACCGTCTGTTTTTGGGAAAGACCCAGATCTAAAAGTCGATGATGCAGATGTCCCTTGTCGGCCTCCATAATGGGCCTCTTATTTAACAGCCTTCGGGTAATGGCAAAGGCCGTATCCAGTACAGGTACTCCCAGGGCCAGAACCGGAATCACCACAGCAATGGTAGCAGCACTCTTAAGAACCCCTTCTACCGAAATGGTGGCCAGTAAAAATCCAATTAATAAAGCACCGGTATCACCCATAAAGATTTTAGCCGGGTTAAAATTATATGGTAAAAACCCGGTTGCACTTCCTGCAAGGATAACCAGCAACAGCGTTACCTCTGTCATGCCTGGAAGGACATTGGAGAAGGATACAAAGGCCAGGGAAAGGGAAGCGATGATCCCTACACCTGCCGCCAGGCCGTCAAGACCGTCAATCAGGTTAACAGCATTGGTAATCCCTACGATCCAAAAAATTGTGGCCGGAATACTAAAGGCACCTAAATTAATGACTCCTCTAATGTACTCAATTCTGACATCACTAAAGATAACCACTAAAGAAGCAATGATTTGAACCAACAGCTTCCATTTTGCAGAAATGGGCTTTACATCATCAACCATTCCCATAAAAACAATAATTGTGGCTCCAACTAATATCCCCAAAAGCTCTCGGCTTAGGGGAGCCATTACCAGGGAAGTCACCAAAAAGGAGGCATAAATCGCTGCTCCCCCTAATCTGGGGATAGGCTTGTTATGTACCCGGCGATTATCCTTAGGTACATCTATGGCTCCAATCCGATAGGCCAACTTGATGGCATAGGGAGTTAATATATATGCAATTGTAACGGAAACCACAAAAGCAATAAGGTATTTTTCCATGTTTCCACTCCTAAAGTTGGTTTTAACCTATTTTAACATCTTACATTATTTTCAGGTAAAAATCAATGGGGGCAACTTCCTTAACCGGTGTATTTTTCTAAAATTATTTCTGCTTCTTCAAGCATTTCCCTTGACATTTCATCGGGATACTCCCCTTGAAACACCACCCGTTTAATCCCTGCATTAATAATGATTTTAGCACAAAGGCTGCAGGGCTGATGGGTTACATAGAGGGTTGCCCCTTGAATGGCCACACCATGATAAGCCGCCTGTACAATGGCGTTCTGCTCTGCATGGATCCCTCTGCAAAGCTCATGTCGTTCCCCTGAGGGCACCTTTAACCGGTCTCGGAGGCATCCCACCTGACTACAGTGTTGAATTCCACTGGGGGCACCATTGTAGCCGCTGGCCAGCACCCGTTTGTCCTTCACCAGGACGGCACCCACCTGTCTTCTACCGCAGGTAGAGCGTTTCTTGGCGATTTCAGCCATCTCCATAAAGTATTGATCCCAAGAAGGGCGCATCCCCATCCCCCTTTTCCATATAACTTATCCATTTCATTCTATTTTAGCACAATTTCTATTTCAATTATACTTTGTCGCTAAAATTTAATAAATTAAGTATTTTAAAAACATCAAAAAAAAGGCATAGAATCTATGCCTTTTTTAGTTATTTTGTTCCGAACAACCGATCTCCGGCATCACCCAGTCCCGGTACAATATAGGCGTGATCATTGAGTTTTTCATCAATGGCTGCTACATAAATATCGACATCGCTATGGGTTTTCTGAACTGCTTCTATTCCCTCCGGCGAGGCGATTAAACAAACCAGCTTAATATTAACCGCACCCTTTTCCTTTAAAAATCGTATGGCTGCAGCGGCCGAGCCTCCTGTTGCCAGCATAGGGTCCAACACAATCAGGTCCCGTTCAACCACGTCACTGGGGAGCTTACAGTAGTATTCCACCGGCACCAGGGTTTCGGGATCACGATACAGGCCCACATGACCCACCTTGGCGGCAGGAATCAGCTCTAATATTCCGTCAACCATCCCCAAGCCTGCCCTTAAAATCGGTACAATACCCAGTTTTTTCCCCGCCAGGGCCTTAGATTTTGTTGCACACACGGGAGTTTCTATTTCTACCTCCTGAAGGGGAAGGTCCCTTGTGATTTCATACCCCATTAACATAGATACTTCCTTCACCAGCTCTCTAAATTCCTTAGACCCGGTGTTTTTATCTCGAATTAAGGTTAACTTATGCTGAATCAATGGATGGTCAATTACAACCACTTTACTCATATTTTTTCCTCCCTCTTCATTTTGTTCCTAAAAAGGGAATTCCCAAAGAACCCTTCTGGAAATCCCCTTTTCATTTTTCCTATTGCTTCACTTTTCCCCCTCATGTTTGCCATACTTTTTTTCTATCTCTGTGATTAAGTCCAGCCTATTTTGATGTCTACCGCCTTCATAGGATGTGTTCAACCATATATCAACAATTTCAAGGGCTAAGCCTTCCCCCAGGACTCGCCCCCCCAGGGCCAGCACATTGGTGTCATTGTGTAGTCGTGTTGCTTTGGCCGAGAAGCAATCTCCCACCAGTGCACACCTGATTCCAGGTATTTTGTTGGCTGCAATCGATACGCCGATTCCCGTTCCACAAACCAGTATACCCCGTTGAAATTCTCCCCTTGCCACGGCCTCTCCCACAGCCAGGGCAAAGTGAGGATAATCACAGGAATCAGTGGACTTTGTACCAAAATCTTCGATTTCCAGGCCCCGCTTCTTTAAATGGGCCTTAATTGCTTCCTTTAGATGATAGCCCCCATGGTCACTTCCTAAAGCGATTTTCATCACAACACTTCCCTTCGACAAAATCTCAAACCTATATACTATTCTACATAATTTGCAGATTTCCTGCATAGATTATTCATCTAATTTGTTAATCAGTTTTTTAATCATTTCCTCTATTTCCACGGCACATTGTCGATACACCTGTACTGGCTGACCGAAGGGGTCCTGTATGTCCAGCTGGGGGATCCTGCTTTTCAAATTCACTAATTGGGCCTCCAGATCCTTTATCTCCTCTCTAAAATCCGCTTCCAGACAATTGACTTCATTATCAATGGCTTCCAGCTGTCGAATCAGCTCCCTGCGCCTGTCCTTCAATTCCATCAATCGTTTTTCATTGACCTCTAGAAATGCTTTTTTCCTTTGGTCAATAATTTGATAGATATGATTCATCTCATCCAGTACCGTATCAATCCCTTCGCCCCCCTCAACATATTCCCGTAGTGTAAAAACCTTACCTCTAGCCTGAGGGGCCAGCTCCAGCACCTGTTTTTTATGGTTGGTGGTCATGGTTAAAATCAAATCTGACTCATCAATCAATTTCTTTGTCAAGGGGGTAGATCGGTGCCCTTTTAGCGAAATTCCCCTCTCGTTCATTACCTCAATGGCCTGGGGCGATGCCTTTTCTCCCTTGACAGCCCCTGTGCCCGCTGAAATGACCTGAATCTTTCCTAACGCCTCAGCCCTCGATTGGAGCTGCTTAAACAATGCCTCGGCCATACTGCTTCTACAGGTATTTCCTGTGCAGACAAATAATAGCTTTTTCATCTGATTTCCTCCTTCTATACCTGAATTAATTGATAACCAGAGGCCTTCAAGAGACGATTCATGACGGCTTGTCCCAGACCCACCGCCTCAACCGTCTCTGACAAAATAATTTGTACATCGGTTTCATCAAATTCCCTAAGAATTTTAAAAAGGTTAACTGCAATGGTCTTAGGGTCTTGACGGCTGCCGATACTCTTGATCACCCAGTCTTCGTCATAATAATGTCTTGTTTCATCACTGCAGATGATTCCTACCCTGAGGCCTGCTCCGCTATGTCTTTGGGCCAGGGCTTTTATTTTGTCTACCGCCTTGTCCACAGCTCCATTTACCAAAATAACTGAAGCCTCAGGGGCATAATGGGTATATTTCATGCCCGGTGCCTTGGGAATCATATGGGGGTCCATTGCTCCCTTCAGGGTCGGGTCCTCCGATACCTGGGGTAAAACCTGCAGCAGCATTTCCCTTGTGACTCCCCCGGGTCTTAAAATCATAGGGGACTCCTGGGTCATATCCAATACGGTAGATTCCAGACCAATCTCACAGTTGCCGCCGGCCACAATGGCATCGACTCTGCCCTTTAAATCCTTCATCACATGCTGAGACGCTGTGGGACTGGGTTTTCCCGACAGGTTGGCACTGGGAGCGGCAAGGGGAATCCCTGCCAGCTCAATTAATCTTCGGGCAATGGGATGACTGGGCATTCTAATGGCCACCGTATCCAGCCCGCCCGTTATTTCAGACGGAACCAATGGACTTTTTTTAAAAATTAAGGTTAATGGCCCCGGCCAAAATTCATCCATAACAGCTTGGGCACCCTGGGGAATCGTCTCCACCAGGGATTGAATTTCTGCTATATGGGCAATATGAAGGATTAAAGGATTATCAGAGGGCCTGCCCTTAACCTGATAAATTTTTCGAATGGCCTCCGGCATCAGGCCATTGGCGCCCAAACCATAAACCGTTTCTGTTGGGAAGGCCACTGTTCCTCCCCGGCGTAAAATATCAGCACATTTCCCCAGGGAAGGGGAGTCTAAATCATCATCATCTATTTCATAAATCATTGTTTCCATTAATCTAATACACCTCTTCTCAAAGCTTCTCTCATCAGTTCCCTTGCGATGGGGGCCGCCGCCGCCCCGCCAGAGCTTCCCTCCTGCTCCAATAAGACTGCCACGGCAATCTGGGGATTCTCTGCCGGTGCAAAGCCAATAAACCATGCATGGTTTTCACCCGATTCATTTTGGGCGGTACCGGTTTTTCCAGCCACCCTTACTCCACTGATGGCAGCATTTTTACCAGTTCCCTCATTGACCACCGCCACCATCATTTCTTTAACCCCTTGGGCAATCTCCGGCTCCAGCACCTGGTTCAATTGTACCTCCCTTTCCCTAAGCTGTTTTCCATCAGCGCCTTTAATTTCCTTCACTATTCGAGGCTGGGGCATCATTCCGTCATTGGCAAAGGTCGACGCCACTGCGGCCATATGCAGGGGTGTTACCAGCAGCTTTCCCTGACCAATGGAAACCGCAGCCAGCTCTGTCGGCTGTAGACTTTGATAGGGGAAGCGGTTCCGCTGCAGCGGAAAATCAGCCTCCAAATTACTGTCCATTAAAAACCGTCTGGCGATTTCCATCACCCGTTGATCTCCCAGCTCCAGGGCCATCTTAGCAAAGCTAGTGTTGCATGACACCACCAGGGATCCCCTCAGGTCTAAATAGCCGTGACCACTGGGATCATAATCTGACAGGGTATAGCCGTCTACCACAAAGCTGCCGGTACAGTCATGCTCCCTTTGAATTTCAGGGTTCTCCAATACTGCTGCCGCCATAATGGGCTTAAAGGTGGAGCCAGGGGGGTAAAGCCCTGAAATGCCTCTGTTTAAGAGAGGACTTCCTTCATCATTAATGAGGGCTTCCCAGGTTTCAACTAATTGATTGGGGTTAAAATCTGGCTTGCTGACCATTGCCAGAATTTCACCGGTCTTGGGGTCCATGGCCACCACAGCCCCCCTCTTTCCCTCCATTAGCCCATGGGCCTTTACCTGTAATTGATGATTTATAGTTAAATACAAATGATTCCCCTTAATTTTCTCATTATGGAACCGATCAATGATTTTTGATACCAGCTGATCATTGGTTAGCCCCAGCAGCTCGTCATTATAATAGGCCTCAATGCCGGAACGGCCATATTGCTTATGGCTATACCCTACCAGGTGGCTATAGAGCTGATGATAGGGATAGCTTCTGGTGGTTTCCCCCTCAAGGGTTTCGGCCAATACGGTGCCATTACGATCATAAATGGTACCCCTTACGGTATTTTCCTCCCGAAGCCACTGCCTTCTGTTGTAGGGGTTTTTAACAATGGCTGCCGACTGGAATATTTGAAAATACGTAAGGTAAACAATGATGCTTAAAAACAGCAGACTAGTTAATATAATTAAATGAATAATTTTTCTATTGCTCTCCACTTTCTACAAACTCCTCTCGTTCTGGAATTTTTTTAGACAGAGCTTGTAAAATACCAAAGGCGATAAAGGCCGATACCAGAGAACTGCCTCCATAGCTGATAAAGGGTAGTGTAATTCCAGTCAGGGGAATCAGCTTAATCACCCCGCCTATAATGATGAAGGTTTGATACCCATAAATAAGGGTAATGCCCAGGGCTACAATTCGTTTAAAGGTCTCTTGAATTGTAAAGGTGATTTTAAACCCTCGATAGATTAAAATAAAATACAAAAGCACCACCGCCATTCCGCCGAAGATTCCCAATTCTTCACAGATGGCAGAAAAAATAAAATCTGTATGGACCTCGGGAATATAGTCGGGGCTGCCTAGTCCCAGGCCTTTACCGAAAAAGCCCCCTTCAGCAATGGCAAAAAGAGATTGGGTAATTTGGTAGCCTCGGCCCGAAATATCCTTCCAAGGGTTCAGCCATGCCTCAAATCGCACCTGAACATGGCCCATGGTTAAATAGGCAAAGACACTCATAACAGCCGAAGCTCCAACATTATAAAAAAATAGTCTTCGGTTTTGATAGTAGATATAGTAGATACTGATAAAAAGACCATAAAAGAGCATGGCCATACCTAAATCCCGCTGCAAAAACAGAAGCATAATGTGAAGGTATACCAGTCCACAAAAAATATATTCATTTTTAAGCTTTTCCGGATATTTGAAATAAGATGCTAAAAAGAACAAATAAAAAAGCTTAATGATTTCAGCCGGCTGAAAGGTAAAATTCCCTATTTTAATCCAATTGATGGCCCCTTTAACGGTACTTCCCAGCAGAAAGGTAATGGCAAAGAGGAATATGCCCCCCGCCAGATACCCGTATACCCATTGATCCCACTGTTGAATCCACCGAAAAATAAAATATGCCATAAAGTACAGGAATACACCTAAGCCATACCAGGTTATTTGCTTGATTCCATAATGGGGGTTGAGCCGATAGAGCATGACCACGCCAAGACTGGAAAGGACAGATATGATGATAAAGATATATTGATCTCCCATTTGGCCCTTGACAATAATATAGTAGCATATTACCATCAGGCTGGTTAACAGCGCTCCGGCAATGGGAATGGTTCGATCATAGGGTCCGATCATGATGAACAACAGGCCAAAAAACAACAGGTTAATCAGTATTAGAAGGTTTATGGGCCTGCCTATTATGATTTTCTTGATAAACAATTTAATCCACCTCTTTTACGAACAGGAATTCCACCTGACCAAAACCAATTCGATCACCATTTTTCAGCTCTACAACATCCTGTATTTTAGTACTGTTTAAATAGGTTCCATTGACACTCTCCAGGTCCTCAAGAAAGTAGGCCCCTTCATCCATGGTAATCTTACAATGGAAGGACGAAATATACTTGTCCATCAAGATAATATCATTCTCCTTATTCCGGCCAACGGTGGTGATTTCCTTTAAATCATAAAACTCATGTATTTCAAAATCAAGTCTATCCTTCCGATTAACCAGCTTCAGATAGGCACCCTCCTGCCCTTTTTTGCCTCGTTTGGCTATTGATTGAATATCTAAATAGATTAGCCGAATGACACTGTAAATAAAATAATAGATTAAACCAATAAAAGCATATCGAATAATCCATGAGAGAATCTCAAACATTAAAATCACCTTCGACTTTCGGCTTAATTCCCAATAACTGTGTTTTCACCACAGCAAGGGTATTCCCTCGTTTATCTTATTTTATACAAAATTATGTACTTTAACAATGGAAACTAAAAGCTTTTTGATATGAAAACCCCCAGCATAAAGCCAATTATGGCAAAATAGGTGGAAATTCTGCTTCCATCCAATTCCTTCCCCTTGGGCAGCAGCTCTCCAAAGGTAATAAAAAGCATCGTTCCCCCGGCAAAGGCCAGGCACAAGCCAATGAAACCATAGGCGTAGGCCCCTATCAGCCCCCCTAAATAGGCTCCGATCCCCATCGGCGCACCAGCCAACAGGGTAATAAGAAAGGCCCTGGGCGCCGAATAGCCACCCACCCTCATGGGTGTTGCCATGGCAATTCCTTCTGGCATATTATGAAGGGCAATGACAATGGCCAGCCCTATACCCAAGCGCTGTTGAGCCATAAAGCCTGAACCAATGGCCAGGCCTTCAGGGAAATTGTGCATTGCGATTCCGATTCCCAATAAAATTCCTGCCTTTAAATAGCCTTTCCCTTGTCTTCTTTTTATATAAGCCAGTCTTGAAATAAACTCATCCAATAACGAGGCAACCAGTCCTCCCACTCCCAGACCTGCTATTGTAGGTAGAACTCCCCCCAGCATAAAGGCTTCGGGTAACAGCTCAAAGGTGACAATTGCCAGCATTAAGCCACTCGATAGTCCAATAACACTACTAAGAAATTTTTTGGAGGGGTTCTTCAGAACAAACGCCACAGAACCGCCAGCCCCCGTGCCCACAATTCCCACGAAAAATCCTATTAAGGTTGTTTTCATCAAGCTGCTCAATTGCATCTCCCCCTTAACCGAGCCATCTCTTTCTAATATATTAAAGAAAACTTGGAATTATCATTAAAAGGGGGAATTCCTTAATATATAATTTCCACAGCCGTTGGAAGTAAAAAAAGGTAAGCATATAATTCGCTCACCTTCCCGACCTTAAAATTATTGTACTTGTTTAAGCTTTTCAGCCTGATCAGAAGTTATCAGGGCATCAAGCATCTCTTCTATTTCACCATCTAAAAACGCATCCAGCTTATAGATCGTCATATTAATCCTGTGATCTGTTATTCTTCCCTGGGGATAATTATAGGTTCGGATTCTTTCGCTTCTGTCACCGGTACCCACCTGACTCTTCCTGTTTTCCGCAATTTCCGCCTGCTGCTCTTGAATTAGCTTATCCATCAGCCGGGATTTCAGAATCATAATGGCCTTTTCCTTGTTTTTGTGTTGAGATTTCTCATCTTGACAGGAAACTACCATGCCTGTGGGTAAATGGGTGACTCTGACGGCAGAGTCGGTGGTGTTAACACTTTGTCCGCCTGATCCGGAGGATCGAAATACATCGATTCGTAATTCATTGGGATTAATTTCAAACTCCACATCATCTACTTCAGGCAATACGGCCACCGTTGCAGTGGAGGTATGAATTCTTCCTCCAGATTCGGTGGTGGGGATTCTCTGTACCCGATGGGCACCGCTTTCATATTTTAGCTTTGAGTAGGCACCTTTTCCTTTAATCATAAAGATAACCTCTTTGTAGCCCCCTACACCGGTTTCATTAACGCTCATCATTTCTGTTTTCCAATTTTGTCGCTCGGCATATCGGGTATACATTCTAAAGAGTACCGCTGCAAAAAGACCTGCCTCGTCCCCTCCAGCACCGGCACGAATTTCAACAATTACATTCTTTTCATCGTTAGGGTCCTTGGGTAATAACAGAATGGTCAGTTCACTCTCAAGCCTTTCCATGGCTTCCTGCATTTCTTCCATCTCCAGCTTTGCCATTTCCCTCAGCTCGCCGTCGGCGGTTTTATCATACAAAATTTCCTTTGCTTCTTCCATGGCTGATTGAGCCTGCTTATATTCTTTGTATTTTTCTACGATTGGGTCTAGCTCTGCATGTTCTTTTACTAATTTTTTCCACTCGTTTTGATTACTGATTACGTCTGGGTCACTGATCTTTTTACTCAAATCAATATGCTTCTCTTCCAAAAAAGCTAGCTTATCTAGCATGATGTTTCACCTCAACCACGATTATTTTAGACATCTAAATATTATATCATAATTATATAGCTTTTGCCATTCCTCTTCTTCTCTATTATATTTTTTTACCATAATCGTAAAATTTTATAATATTATAATGCGAAATTCAATGATGTTATTTATAATAGTATTAAGGGTAATTGTTATTTGTATTGAATATTAGAGGGAGGTTTTCGTATGTCAAATTACCATGAACCAGCGGAAAAGCTAGACGAAAAAACCAAGGACATCATGAGGGCTTTAAACAGTCTGAAGGAGGAAGTAGAGGCGATAGATTGGTATAATCAAAGGGTGGCCGTTACTACCGACCCCCAGCTGAAGGAAATACTGGCCCATAACCGTGATGAAGAGATTGAACATGCCTGTGTTACTCTGGAGTGGCTCAGGAGAAATATGCCTGCCTGGGATGATCAGCTGAGAAATATTTTGTTTAAGGATGGTCCTATTGTGGGAGATCATGGCGATGAACAGGATGAAAAAACCGGTTCATCAGGTTTAAATATCGGAAACTTAAAATAATGGGGGAGGAAAACGACATGGATATGTTAAAAAAATCTTTAGCTCCTTTAACACAGGAAGCCTGGAATGAAATAGAAGCAAAGGCTGCCGAGGTTCTCAAAAACCACCTTTCTGCCCGTCGCGTTGTAAAGGTTGAAGGGCCTAAAGGCTGGAATTATAATGCTGTACCCAAGGGAAGACTGAGACTGCTTGAGGAAAGAACCGGCGAGGTCACCAGCGGTATTTATAATGTACAGCCCTTGGTGGAGACCCGTATTGTTTTTGAGCTTGATCGTTGGGAAATGGATAACATTATCCGTGGCGCCAAGGATGCCGACTTATCACCCCTAGAGGAAGCCGCAGAAAAAATAGCCCTATTCGAAGAAAGTGCTATTTATAACGGATACATAGACGGCCAGATTGACGGCCTGGTGGAGGCGGCTTCACAACAGCTTGAGCTTGGCGATGATGCCGGCAGTATTATGGAGGCCATTTCCAAGGGAATGCTATTATTAAAATCTGCTTATGTTGCCGGCCCCTATAGTCTGATCGTGGGGGATGAAGGCTGGAAGCGAATCAATATGATTGCGGCTGGCTATCCACTGAAAAAAACCATTGAGGAACTATTAGGCAGCAAAATTATCTATGCTCCCACCCTGGAGGATGCCCTGCTTGTGCCCTATGATCATGAGGATTTAGAAATGACCATCGGCCAGGATTTCAGCATTGGCTATGAGGGCCATGATTTGCACAAGGTTAGACTATTTATTACTGAATCCTTTACCTTCAGAGTATTAAACCCAGACATTATCATTCACTTAACCCTCTAAAGGCTCTTGCATAGGTTTAATAATATAGGCACAGGATATTTCAATGTCCTGTGCCTTAACGTTACATATCAGCCTTGAGATTGCCATATAATATACAATAGATGTACCAATTTAAGGGAAAGGAGCCGAAACAATGGAGAAGATGCAATATGTTTGCCCCAAATGCAAGGGGACTGGATTTGAAAGTGATCAATTCCAGGCTACGGGTGGAAATTTCGCCAAAATATTTGATATTCAAAATAAAAAATTTATTACCATCAGCTGTAAAAAGTGCGGCTACACTGAATTATACCGTGGACAAACCTCTGATGGCTGGAATATACTTGATTTTCTAATTAAGTAGCTTCGCTTCACAATAAAAGCTGAGACATTGAACTTTTCCATGATCTCAGCCTTTATTATTTTAAGCGGGCTTGGTACCCTTTACTACCCTATCTAGCCCCGCTAAATCCCTTATAATTTCAACTGCATGAAATCCCCGGGCCTCCAGCAGCTCCTTAACAGCCGGCCCTTGATCAAATCCAATCTCAACCACCAGCCAGCCCCCTGGAAGGATAAATTCCATGGCCCTTTCAACAATTTTTCTATAGAAATCCAGTCCGTCTTCGCCGCCATCCAGAGCGTTGTAGGGCTCATATTCCTTAACCTGGGGGGATAAGGTTTCGATCACTCGCCGAGAAATATAAGGCGGATTTGAAAGGACAAAATGAAAATCCATATGTGCCCGATCCCCTTTTAAGGCCTCAAAAAGATCGCCGTGATAAAATTCAACCTTGTTGGAGACCCCTATTAGATCAGCATTTATTTGGGCCACCTCCAGGGCATCGGCTGAAATATCCACCAAGGTTACCTGGCTTCGATCAATCAGTTTGGCCAAACTAAGGCCAATGGCACCACTTCCTGTCCCTAAATCCAGTAGTTTGACGTTTTCTGAATAAAGCCCCTGCCGATAGAGTCTCAGTACCTCCTCCACCAAAATTTCAGTGTCTCCCCGGGGGATTAACACCCTTTGATCGACATAAAAATCAAGCCCCATAAACTCCTGTCGATTCGTCAAATATTGTACAGGTACCTGTTTTTTTCTTTTCTCAACGACTTCCCAAAATTTTTGACATATTTCCTGGGCAATTTCCCTTTCAGGGTAAATATGGAGCTGAATACGCTCAATATTTAGCAAATAACATAGAAGCACCTCAGCATCCAACTGAGGTGTGTCTATACTTGAACCTTTCAGCTCCTCTGTACCCAATTTAATTAATTGAGCTGCTGTTACCAATCCATTTCCTCCTTATTTTCCACCAGAACACTTTTTAAGGCTTCAATTGCTACTTCAAGTTGGCTGTCGTCGGGCTCCAGGGTGGTAAGCTTCTGCATCATCATTCCAGGATAGCTGACCAAAGCCATGATTGGTGATTGACTTTTCCCAGCAAACCGGATAATCTCGTAGGAAACCCCTGCAATGAGAGGCAGTAATGCCAGCCTTGATGCTAATCTGATCCATATATTAGACCAGCTAATCAGTGAAAACATGATCATGCTTACCATCATAACAATAAAAAGAAAGCTGGTGCCGCACCGGGGATGCAGCGTTGTATATTTTCTTGTGTTTTCTACCGTCAGTTCTTCCCCATTCTCATAGCAATAAATGGCCTTATGCTCTGCACCATGATACTGAAAAACTCGCCTCATGTCTTCCAGCTTAGCGATTAGATACACATAGAGGGTGAAAAGGCCCAGCCGCAATAAGCCCTCTGTTAAATTCAACAGCAGGTGACTGTTGATAAAGTGCTTTAACAGCCCCACCACCATGGTGGGACCCAACATGAAAATTCCCACCGACATGACAAGGGCAATAAAAACAGAGAAATATAGTACTACATCATTGGCCTTGTCTTTAAAAATCTTCTTTAAAAATTGCTCTACCCTGTCGGGTTCCTCTGAAGCCGTGTTTTCCTCCAACAGTTCAGCAGAATAGGTCAGGGATCGAACGCCCAGTACCATGGAATCAATGAGGGCAACCGCCCCCCTAACAAAGGGGATTTTATTAATTTTTAGCTTTTTGGTCAGGCCAGTTACTGCCTCTTTTTTTACAGTAATCTGATTGTCAGGAGTTCTGACAGCAATGGCCACCTCCCTGGGGCCCTTCATCATCACCCCTTCGATGAGGGCCTGCCCGCCAATACTTGTGGGCCGTGGAGCCTGCTGAATCGTTTTATCCATAGATTTCTTCCTTTCAAGCTGGTTTGATTATCAATATTATATCATATCATCACCCTAATTAATAATTAAGAAACAATAAACTAAATTTAAAAAAACACCCGGGCCTTAAGTCCCGAGTGTTATTCCTCTATGGTAAGATCGCTCTCGGACATATTTCGTTTGTTTTTTTCAAGGTGATCCTGATATAAATCGGCATAGAGCTGATTATTGTCATCCAGGGTCGCATAATAAACCTCTTTTACATCTTGTATGCCCTGATCATTTAACCGCTTTAGCAGCCATTGAGCTGTTAACCCTCGGTTTTTCAAATTTTCATAAATGAAGCTGCCGGTTACAATCACCTCCAGGGGAATATCCTTTTCCTTAACCTTTAGATTTAAATCTTCAA
>CBFGTV010000041.1:0-30277 GCA_965652145.1 uncultured Clostridiaceae bacterium | reverse complement strand
CCTTCTATATGCAGCCTGACCCAACAAACCCCGATGTCATTCTGGGAGCCGATTTAATTGCCCCAGAAGGGTATGGTGAAATCATCGGCGGTTCTGAAAGAATTCATGATCTTGACCTGATTCTAAGACGTATTCAAGAGGAAGAGCTGCCCCAGGAACTGTATGAGTGGTACCTGGATTTAAGAAGATATGGCTCAGTGCCCCATTCAGGCTTTGGCCTGGGACTGGAAAGGACAGTTGCCTGGATCTGCGGTATAGACCATATTCGTCAGACGATTCCCTTTGCCAGAACCTTAAATCGGGTTTATCCTTAACCGACAGCCCCCCTGGGGCTGTTTTTGCTTACTAAAGCCGCCGGCCATAAAAAAACATTTTTATTTATTGGAGATTTATATCATTTGATTCTGTATACAAAATCAGATATAATTATAAGCAAATTATTGATACAAAGAGGTGTAGCCATGTCTGAGCTAATAGAGAAATGTAAAAAATTAAAGGAAGCCTCACAGCTTTTAGCCACTGTTTCAACCACCATTAAAAATGAAGCGTTAAAATATACGGCTGAAGCGATTAAGGAAAATAAAGCCTTAATTTTAAGGGAAAATCAAAAAGATATTGATGCTGCCCTTAAAAAGGGAATGAAGGAGAGCTTGATCGATCGTCTAAGGCTGAACAATGCCCGAATTGAAGGAATGATCGAGGGGATAGAAGCCATTATTAAGCTTAAAGACCCAGTCTGGAAAAGTAACGAGGTATGGAGCCTGGAAAACGGCTTGACCGTCAGTAAAATGAGTGTGCCCCTGGGGGTTATCGGAATTATTTATGAATCGAGACCCAATGTAACGGTAGATGCCTTTTCCCTGGCCTTTAAAAGCGGGAATGGAATCCTGTTAAGGGGAAGCTCCTCTGCTATTCACTCCAATAAAGCCCTGGTAAAGGCCATTCGAGAGGGACTTCAAAAAAGTCAGATCAGCCCCGAGGTGATTCAGCTGGTAGAAGACCTGGATCGAAGGCTGGTGGAGGAAATGCTGCGGATGAATGAATACATTGACGTGATTATTCCCCGGGGAGGGGCAGATTTAATCCGTTTTGTGGTTGATCATGCCACAGTACCCACCATTGAAACCGGGGTGGGCAACTGCCATATTTTCATTGATGAAAGTGCTGATTCTGACAAAGCCCTGGCAATTATTGAAAATGCCAAGGTTCAAAGACCAGGTGTCTGTAATTCCTGTGAAACTGTACTAGTTCATCAGAGCATCGCCGGGCAATTTCTGCCCATGCTAAAAAACAATTTAGAAGATCGGGTGGCCCTTCGAGGGTGCGCTAAAACCCGCCAGATAATTGATGTTCAACAGGCCACTGAAGCGGATTGGGCCGAGGAATATTTAGATTACATTTTGGCCATAAAGGTGGTAGAGGGTCTTGACGAGGCCATTACCCATATTACTCGATATGGAACAAAGCATTCAGAGGCCATTTTAACGGAAAGCTATAGTAATGCCAATGAATTTTTAAGACGTGTCGATGCTGCTGCGGTTTATGTCAATGCCTCCACACGATTTACCGATGGCGCAGAATTTGGCTTTGGAGCTGAA
The DNA here is from genome assembly GCA_965652145.1 of uncultured Clostridiaceae bacterium. Lineage (GTDB taxonomy): Bacteria > Bacillota > Clostridia > Peptostreptococcales > Natronincolaceae > CBFGTV01. The sequence goes on along the minus strand of CBFGTV010000041.1, from coordinate 28,679 downwards.
ATGGGAATCAGTACACAAAAAATCCATGCCCGGGGGCCCATGGGCTTAAATGAGCTGGTAACCATAAAATACACCATAATTGGTGACGGACAAATTAGAGAATAAGGAATGAGCAGAGTGATTGAATCAGTGATTAAAAACAGTAAGAAAATTGTTATTAAAATTGGAAGCAATACCCTGTCCAATGCAGATGGTACCGTAAACGATGAATTTCTAGAGGAGCTGTGTGAACAGATTGTTCGCTTAAAAAGAGAGGGGAAACAGGTTTTAATTGTTACCTCCGGTGCCCAGATTGCGGGAATCAGCAGAATCGGAAAATGGTCAAGGAAGGGAGACATCAATTACCGGCAGGCCCTTTGCGCCATTGGCCAGCTGGAGCTGATGGCTGCCTACAGCAAGCATTTTTCCCAGCACGATATTTACATTGGTCAAATGCTCCTTACCCGAGAGGATTTTTATGATCAAACCAGAACCTTAAATATACGAAATACCCTTTTTACTTTGGTAGACGAAGGGGTTGTACCAATTATTAACGAAAATGACACAGTAAGTGTTGAAGAAATAAAAATCGGTGATAACGACACCCTGGCAGCGCTTTCAGCCAGTCTTTGGAACGCAGACCTACTGATTTTGTTAAGTGATATCGATGGAATCTATAATAAAAATCCTAAAGAACACAACGATGCTGTGCTTCTGGAGGAGGTCAGGGATATAGACCAAATGCTTAAGGAGATAGAAATCGGCGAGACTAATTCCTTTGGTACGGGCGGAATCTCGACCAAAATTGAGGCGGCCCGAATTGTAAACCGGTATGGAATTCATATGATTTTGGCCAATGGAAAAAAACATAACATCTTAACCAGTATCATGGAAGGTAAAGCCAAGGCCACCCTGTTTTACCCTACCGAATTTTAGTACGCAACATAGACAATTTTATTGAGGTGAACACTATGAGAAAAATAGGCTTTATCGGGGCAGGAAATATGACCGCCACCATCATTGACGGGTTAGTTTCCAGGTTTGATCAAATCAATGACAGCATTTTTGTTACCAACCGCTCCAGAAAAAAGCTGGAGAAGCTTTGCAGGGAAAATGGAGTGAATGCTCTTGATACAAATATCCAGCTGGCGAAGCAATGTGATGTGATTGTGCTTGGCATAAAGCCCAATATTTATCCGGTTGTTTTAAATGAAATCAGCCCCTTTATCAATGAAGATCAATTGCTGGTTTCTATTGCTGCTGGTATAACCATTGATGAAATTCAGGGGTACTTCTCCAACCCTCAAAAAATCATACGAATTATGCCCAATGTGGCTGTCAGTGTGGGGGAGGGAATGCTGCCCATGAGCAGCAGCCCCCATGCCACCCAGGAAGACATTGACATCACTACAGAATTATTCAGTAGTATTGGTCGGGTAGATCTGATCAGTGAACATTTAATGGATGCCGCCACCTGTTTAAGTGGCTGCAGCCCTGCCTTTATAGCCCAAATGGTGGAGGCCATGGCCGATGGGGCCGTGCTCCAGGGAATGCCCAGGGAAAAGGCCTATCAATATGCAGCCCAAACCCTGGTGGGTACCGGGCTAATGATTCTTAAAAAGGAGCTTCATCCGGGGCCGCTGAAGGATATGGTCACCTCACCCGGGGGGGTTACCATAGAGGGGGTCTATTCCCTAGAAAAGAATGGTTTTAGAGGAATTGTGATGGAGGCCTTAGAGGTGTGCAGCCAAAAGCTCAAGACCCCAGCTAAAAAATAAATCTGTCAAAATATTGCCTACCTGCTTGTGGTGGGCTCTTTTTGTAATTTTGTTGGAGTGAAGAAAATGAAAAGGAAAACCAAAGGAGGAAATTTATGATCAATGGAATCAATCATATTACCTTTGCAGTCAGTGACCTGAATAGATCACTGGCCTTTTATGTTGAGCTGCTGGGTTTAAGACTGGTGGCCAAATGGCAGCAGGGGGCTTATTTGCAGGCAGGGGCCACCTGGATTGCCCTCAACGTGGATCGAAACAAGAAAAAGCAACCTGCTTCAGACTATACCCATGTTGCCTTCAATGTGTTATCCCTTGACTATCATCGCTTAAAGGCTCGGTTAGAGGATGCAGGGGTCGATGCCTTTAAGGAAAATACCTCTGAAGGTGAATCCTTCTACTTTTTAGACCCCGATGGACACAAGCTGGAGCTTCATTACCATACCCTGGAGCATCGCTTAAGCTGGGCAAAGGAAAATCATTGGCCGGGCTTTATGATTGCCTCTGACCAAGAGGACAATCAGCCTTAAACGAGAAAATAAGGTCTATTAATTTGCTGCGAAATAGGCCAAGAGTGACAAAGCTAAATATTTACCGTACATGCACACATGAAGATCATACCACATATTATTAAAAGTGACCTTTTATAGAGGTTTTCAGGAGGGAGATGATCTTCATGTGGGCATTGTTGTCAGGAATAGCACCTTTCGTATTCAAACCTTTTATGTTTGCAGTATCGTACATCTCCAGCAGCACTTCCTTTCCTCAGCCCTTAACCCCAGAGGAAGAGGCAGAATACTTAGAACGCTATGAAGAGGGGGACGAAGAGGCAAGAAATATTCTTGTCGAGCGGAATTTGAGGTTAGTGGCACATATTGTGAAAAAGTACTCAAATATTGGTGTTGATGCAGATGATCTAATATCCATCGGCACCATTGGTTTAATTAAGGGAATTACTACCTTTGACCGAAAGAAAGGAACTCGACTGGCCACCTATGCCGCTAGGTGTATAGAAAACGAAATTTTAATGACTATACGTTCCAGTAAAAAGCTAAAAACAGAGGTATCCCTTCAAGAGCCTATTGGTATGGATAAAGAGGGAAACGAAATCTCACTGTTGGATCTGTTAGGAACCGAACCAGATAAAATTTTAGAAGAGGTAGAGCTGAAAATGCAGATAAAAAAGCTCTACAGTAAAATGGCAGCAGTATTGAAAAAAAGAGAACGAATCGTGGTGGAGCTGCGCTATGGCATCAGCAATGGGGCCAGCATGACTCAGCGGGAAATCGCTCGCATGCTGGGGATTTCCAGATCATATGTTTCAAGAATAGAAAAACGGGCGGTAAAGAAGCTATATAAAGCCTTTCAAGGAAAGGACGACGGGTAGAGCCATACCAGTCGATAAACAGCTAAGTGATAAAAAAATACATTCAACTAATAAGATAAAAAAGCATGTAAAAAGGCCGACTCAATCGGCCTTTATTAATATGTAAAAACAATTAAATAATTTCTTGTTTGCCAGAAGATAAATGAAATATGTTTTTTTGTTAATATCAACCTATATTTTGGCAATCTAAAAATGAAATAGCTTTTTATTCTGATTTAGGTTATAATATGGAAAAAGATCCTATAATGAAAGAATTCGAGGGGATTCATGATGTTTTCAAAGGTTGATCAATTATTGAAAGAATTAAATAGTCTGAGACCCTTAACTTCGGGAGAGGTGGCACGACTTAGGGATGAGTTCCTGATTAATTTCACCTATAACTCCAATGCCATTGAAGGAAATACCTTAACCCTTCAGGAAACAGCCCTTGTACTTCAAGAAGGGATTACCATTGCTCAAAAGCCACTAAAGGAGCACCTGGAAGCTATTGGGCATAAGGAGGCCTTTAATTATATCCTGGAATTAGTTCAAAAGGATACGCCTTTATGCCAGCGAACTATTAAAGAAGTACATAGCTTGGTTTTAATGGATCGTCCCCAGGATAAGGGGACCTATAGAAGAATTCCGGTGACAATTCAGGGTGCAGTGAAGATGCCCCCTGAGCCCCATTTGGTTCCTTTATTGATGGAGCAGCTCCTGAAGGATTATCGGCAAGATCATGGAATGCACCTGATTGAAAAGGTAGCACTTTTTCATCTGAAGTTTGAGGGAATCCATCCCTTTGTGGATGGGAATGGTCGAACAGGGAGACTGCTTCTGAACTTTGAATTGATGAAAGGGGGTTATCCTCCATCAATATTAAGTTTCAGGACAGAAAAAAATATTATGATTGTTTTACAGACTACCTGTTAAAAGATACGCCAGAGGCAATGACCAGCCTTTTTGCAGGGTATGTTGAGGAGGAATTGGAGCTATTTAGCCATTGTTCAAACAGCGAACCGGCTCTCTGAAATGGATTTGGAAAATGGACCCTAAGGAATGATTTCCTTAGGGCTTCATAATTTTTTTGTAGAACTGTAGGTCAGTCTTTGGCTAGTTATACAGTTCATCGATATCACTTAGAGTAATAATATGATACTTAATTGCTTTAATAATAGCCTCAATACTACATGCAGCATTAAGTTTTTTAAAAATATTTTGTTTATGATATTTAATTGTGCTTACACTAATCCCCATATTAATACCTATAGCTTCTTCAGTAAAACCACTTGCTAGATATTTTAATATCTCTATTTGTCTCTTAGTTAGCTTAATATTTTCTGAAGGCAGAATATTCTTTTGTGAGGTAAGGTTATATTCATTAATAATTTGATATTTTAATAAATTTATAATTATCATCAATTCATTTTTTATGTTTTCTTCTACTGTTATAAGGCATAAATAGAACTGACTCCTGTCTAAAAGCCTCAGTGGAAGACAATACATGGACCAATCGGCAATCAACTTACAATAATGATAGCTTGGGATTGTGTAAATTGGTTCATTAAAGAGTATAGATAGAGAAATAGCATTTGTACCTAAATCGACCTCGTTAAAGGAAATGCCAATTAAGTTATCTATACTATGAATTTTTTTTTGCTCCTCTGAGCTATTACAGTACCCGTCTGATTACAAAGAAGGAAATAGTGCTCTTCTGCAATGTAAGCACTAATATTATCAATTAATTGATTAAATGTTTCAATAAGGCTCTGATAGTCTTGTAGTAAGGTTGTAAAATCTTGTTTTGATTTTTTAAAATGAAGTATATTTGGATCAAGCCCCTTTGATATACAGCGTTTCCAAGAATCAAGTATTGATTCTATCCTACACAAATTATTCATTATGTTCCCCCCTTAAATTGGTAGAAAGCTATTTTTTTAAAATAATGATAATATTTTATAAAGGTACATTATTAAGAGCCAAAAATTTTATCTTTTTTAGTTCTACCTTACTTCACATTTTCAATCAAATTTTTAAAGTATTTCTATTAAAATAATGTACATCCCCAATATAAGAATTCTTTATTTATTGAAGTTCCTTCTAACTCGAAAAATGATTCGATAATGGGCAAAGCAAGAGTGTGTTTTGTATAATATATACTCCATATTCGATTTAATCTCAATTGGTCTTTACAAAATAATAATGTTGATTTTATGTGCTCCCTAAGCTGTGTAAGATAATGGAGATCATAGTAATAGGGCATAATACCAATCTTTAAAAATCCGTTTCTACTTTCCCAATTAATATCATCAATACAAATTGTACCTACAATACGGTCTTGTTTTTTTAAAATAAATGTAAATAGTTTTTTTTCTATGATTTTTGCTGTTATCGTGTGTCCTTTACCCTGGATGTTATCAATTATGGTAAAACATTTTTTTTTTTACAACTTCTTCAACGTAGATATTAAATTTTTTTTCATGTCTAACAAGCTCAATAATACTGTTCAAATAAATCACCTCTCTTAAGAATTGTTGTTTAATTATTGACTAATTTTGAATTAACATAATAGTCTCTCTTTCACACACCTCCTATTCAATAATTTACCAATTATTTTGCTTTTTACTAGATATTGTATACAGTTCTTTTTAAACGACTATATTCCCTGTTGTGTATAATTGAAAAGTAAAAAAATTAACGCATAGTAATTAAAATTAAATATTGATTATCAATAGAGTTTAGTTAAAGTAATATATTGTTTTAGGATACAGTTAATATATTACAAATAATCTAAAGATTATGAAACTAGATTACGATATAGTCCCTCTAAAAATTGACAAAAAACTATCTTTAAGAACAGGAAATTTTTTCTTTTTTTGTTAATTAGAATTGATTTTTAGCATTATTAATTAAAACTTATACTGATGGCTATATTGTGTAATTTTTATTTCCATATCATACTAATAGAGATAAATTACAAACCAATTTGGAGGTTGATAAATAATGAATTGGTATGCTTTATTTGTAGAAACTGGAAAAGAAGAGTTGGTTCAAAAATATCTTAGTTACTATTTTGATAATGATGTGCTTTACTCTATTATTCCAAAAAGAAAATTAACTGAAAGAAAAGGCGGATCGTACCATATTGCTTTGAAAAAAATGTTTCCGGGGTATGTATTAGTTAGAACAATGATGACTGACCAGGTTTATACAATTATAAAGAGTACACCCAGTATTATTAGGGTGTTGGGTAATGATGGGAGCTTATCGGTTATAAGGGAAGAAGAAATACGTCCGATTTTAAAACTACTTAACCGCAATGAAGTAATAGATGAGTCAAAAATTTATATTTATAGTTCAAAAATAATTGTGAAGTCGGGGCCGTTAGAAGGAATGGAAGGAATGATTCAGTCAGTTGATAAACGTAAAGGAAGAGCCAAAGTATTGTTTCAATTTATGAATCAGTTAAGGATAATTGATTTAGCGGTGGAACTAATCGAACTAAACTAACATTGTAATTTCAATAAATAAGATAACTATACAATTGTCCAGTTGTTAAAAGCTATTAGGGCTATTAAAATGGAATTAGGCAAGGGACAAGCCACAAAAAAATCATAAGCAGTTTAATTGGTGTTTCGGCCCAATTAAATTGAGTATGAGGTTATAAGGGTAAAGTAATAGTATGTGAATACTGACGATACTACTGCTTTAGTGAAGATTGGGAATAAGCTTCCAGCCATTCGCCATTCAACATGTTAAGCCAGTATGAATCAAAGCTATGCACATATATATGCTTTACTATTTTTTGTTTTTGATCGCCCAAAACAAAATAAGTAATAGGGAGGTAAATATGAATAAAAATTTATTGAATGGCTTAGGGATGGAATTTACTAAAGATGAGATTAAACGATCCCGTGATAGGAATAAACTCTTAACTTTGGATATTGAGCTTTCTAGACGCTGTAATTTTAGGTGCCGTTACTGTTATGTTTATGAGAATGTTTCCCTCCAAAATGAACTGAGTTTCCATGAAATATGTAATTTAATTGAACAGGGGCTGAATCTAGGGGTTAAGAAGGTTATTATTGTGGGGGGAGGGGAGCCGCTACTCTATCCAAAGCTGAAAGAAGTTATTGAAATGCTCTATAATAAAGGGCTAAGCACGGTTATGTTCACCAATGGCACCAATCTGGACATGGACTTGGCCCATTTTTTATATTCAAGGGCTGTTGGTGTGGTGATCAAATATAATAGCCCGAAGCCAGCAATACAAAATTATTTAAGCGGACATGAAAGAGCAGCAGAAATTATTGATAAGGCAATTAATCATTTAATGATTGCAGGCTATGGTAGAGATAATCATTTATTGGGAATCTCATCGATTATATGTAATGATAATTACGAAGAAGTACCACAAATGTGGAAATGGGCAAGAAATCAGGGGCTTCTCCCCTATTTTGAAGTACTTACACCCCAGGGGCGTGGTAGTAATCAAGGTCTTCATGTAACTTCAGAAAAACTGAAGAAGCTCTTTAAAAAGTTATGTGAAATTGATGAAAAGGAATATGGTATTAAGTGGGATGGTATTTATCCACCCCTTGCCAATATGGCCTGTAACAGACATCTCTATAGTTTATATATTAAATCAGATGGCACTGTTCAGCCCTGCTCCGGGATCGATTTAGCCGTTGGAAATATTAGAAATGAAAGCCTGAAAAATATTATTTTAAGCTCCAAAGTAATTCAGGAATTAAGGAGAGCCCATGAATTAGTGAAGGGAGAATGTGGTCAATGTGAGCTTCAAATAGATTGCTATGGCTGCAGAGGTGCTGCTTATCAAGTTTATCATGACTATTTAGCCCCGGATCCTTTATGCTGGAACCATAAAAGACATAATGAACTAAAAATTGAAAAGGAGAAGGAATAATATGAGGGGTGATGATATTAGGGCCTTTCCCCTTGAGAAGTTGGCAGACGGATATATAAAACCAGGAAATGTCATCTTTTTAGGTAATTTTGATTCTGAAAAATATTGGTATCAGGAAAATATGTTTCAAATTCCCTATATAACAGACCATTCAAAACAAAGATTATTTAGGTATTGTGATGAGCTTTTTATATATCTTGCCACTAAAAAAGATGTAGTGGTTCTTCGGCGTTCCCTTGATGATGAGTTCCTTCAATACTTAACCAAGGCTGGAATCGGCCTGCCATATTTTGAGGTTGTTTCTCAGGACCAAGAGCAATATACCTTAACACAACTGATTTTACAGGATCAGGCCATGATGGACCGACTGATCAAGCGAGTTGAAAAAGCCAAGCTTAAGAAACAAGATGTCTATTTACTTCCCTACTGTGTAACAGCAGATGAGGTTGAACTAGCCTCAAAAATAGGAGCCTTAGTGGTTCCAGATAATGCTGAAATTTGTGCCTATATAAACGATAAGGCCCAGGCAAGACATTTGGCAGAGAAATTAGCTTTTTCAGTTCCCAAGGGTAAGCTGTGCAGAAATATAAGTGAGCTTAAGGTTACTTACAAAGACTTCAACAACCGACAGGTAGTTGTTAAAGAGCTGTTTGGTGTAGGAGGTGGAGGGTTGGTCGTTATCGATCATGAGGATAAGTTTAATCAATTCTGTCAATTAATTGAAAAAAATACTGCCGATGCCCAAGCCGACATTTTAATAGAAAAGTGGTATGAGGTGGTTTTCAGCTTAAATTGTCAATTTATGATATCAGATAAAATATATGCTTATGGTTGTAGTCGTCAGATACTGGAAGAAGGAAGTTTTGTCGGCTCACAGATACCGGCAGAAGCAAGTGTTCCACTACGAGATGTTTCAAGGCATATGGAGGCCACGCTTCAATTGTGTGAGTTAATACAAGAAATAGGATATAGGGGAGTTGTAGGAATTGACACAATTGCCACTAAAGAGGGAGAATTCTATGCCATTGACATCAATGCTCGCTTTAATATATCTACATTTTTTTATGGAGCAAGGTCTTTGTTGGGGAATCCTTCCGTTGTAATTGGTAGATGGTTTGAATTTAAATATATCACTCCTTTGAATTTTAATCAATTGGTTGATATCTTAGGGGAAGAAACCTATAGTAGAAGGACCCGAAGGGGGTATTTTATTCTTAATTTCCATTCAATGTATATAAACAGCCTGTATGATGGAAAAGGGCTGAAATATGGAAAAGTCTATGTTTTAATCGCAGGAAAAGATTTAACGGATACAACAGCACAGCAAAAAAATCTTTGTGACAGAATAGCCTTCTATAATAGACGTATCGTAACTGAATTTAACTAACGATTACTAAAGCAAACAGTTTTACTTAATCAATAGATTATGAGGGTGTATATATGAATTTAATAAAGAAAACCGCTAGTACAGTGACCTTAGGAATTCAAAGCGTAATGGTGTATAGGGGAAATTTTTTAATTTCCTTGTTTACAGGTGTGATCTCGCTTTTTTCAAATATGATATTTTGGCCGGCAGTTTATGGCGTTGATATTTTCAATCAATCAAAAATAGTCAGTGGAAATATTGCAGGGTATAGTTTAATAGAAATGATCTCTTATGCCCTATTGGTATATGTATTACAATGGGGCATTACTGCCACCTCAACAGGCTACAGCATAAAAATGGATATTTTGACGGGAAAAATAAATTATTATCTGTTAAAACCCTATGATTACCTGGGAATTCGGGTGATTTTTTCAATAACACAGCAGTTATTGTCCTTTGTTGTTTCCATTGCTATATTTACTATACTAATGAGAAATATGCAGCTATGGGTTATCATACCCAGTGTAAGCAGTTTTTTAATGGTAGTAGTGGCCATAATTTTATCGTATATCATATCATTTCAATTGAGCTGCCTAATTGGAATGATATCTTTTTGGATATTGGAAACTAGCTCCCTAAATGTTTTAATTAAGGGAATAACTTTAATTTTATCTGGGGCCATTTTTCCCCTTGACTTTATTGAAGGGACATTTGGAAAGCTCCTAATATTTTTGCCATTTAATTACTTAATTTTCTTTCCTACTCAGCTCTATTTAAATAAATTAAGTGATGCTGAAGTGATGCAGGGGTATTTATCGGCCGTATTATGGATAATAACCTTAGGTTTTCTAATCAAATTGTTGTGGAATAAAGGAATCAGAAGATATTCTTCCTTTGGTGGGTGAATAATTGTGAATAAAGGATTAAGAATTTTTTACGTATGTCTAAAAAGGTCACTGATTAGAGAAATGTCCTTTCGAAGTAATTTCTTTATCAGAACCATGACCGATGCTGTTTTTCTCATTATTTACTTTATCTTTTTTTCGGTTCTATTTAGTAAAATACCGTCTATTGTCGGATGGGAAAGGGACGAATTTATTCTCCTAGTAGGTACCTTTCATATGGTAAATAGCTTGTTTTTATCAATTTTTTATCCTAATTTAGTGATGCTTCCTGAGCATATCAAGGGTGGTACCCTAGATCATTTTTTATTGAAGCCTATGGAGGCTCAGCTATTAATATCAATTCATACGATTGATATAGGCTCCTTGTTTAATATACTATTGGGTTTAAGTCTAGTGATATCGTCAGCCTTAAATCTGAGCCTGTCTTTTACTTTAGGACAGATATTAGGTTTTTTTTTAACAATTTTATCAGGCATTTCAATATTATATAATTTGTTTTTTATTATTGTGGCCTCTTCCTTCTGGTTACAGGATGCCTCGTGGTGTGCCAGTCTTTATCTTACATTAAATAATTACATGGACAAGCCAATGGAAATATATCCGGGTGTCATACGAAGGGTATTGATATACTTTGTTCCGATGGCCCTTGTGGCAAATATTCCCTCAGGAATTTTATTAAATCGGGATGTGAAGTATTTTATTTTGATTGAACTCCTAATAATGGGTATTTTATTTTGTTTATCAAGAAAAATTTGGAACACAGGTATTAATAAATATGAAAGTGCAAGTAGTTAAATAATGAGAACGGGGTGAGAGAATAAATGGGTTACTGTTCAAAAGAAAAATCTTATAGCTTAAATAAATGGCAGGTGCCCTTAGAAGAGGTCAGTGAGATAATTCATACGAAATCGGATGAATTGTTTCCCTTAACCAGGGGAGATATTGATTTTCTAACTAAGGAGTTAAAAGCTGCCTTACAAGATATTATTTTTTCAGGGTCTACTGTCAGCATGTTTTTATCCCTTGGAGAAGGGTTTCTATCAATGCTTTTATATCAAGGACTAATTGAATGTGGAGCCACCGTCTTTCGGTATGGAACAAGAAATCTTAAGAGGCAGCTTGAGTTCTTTGATGTGACTAAAACGGATTTTATGATTGCCACACCTTCACTATGGCGTTATATCAAAAATATTAACCTTAATGTTGAAAATATTCAGTGGCTTGCCTATTTTCCACTAAATCAAAGCTCATTCAAAGAAAACCAGAAATTGATTTGCAAGGCTGATCGAATTTTAATGGAACATGACAAGATACCTGCATATTTTATCCAAGATCGTAACGGTTTGTTTCGTTGCCCAGGGTATAGCTGTAGTATATCAAGGAATGAGGAGCGGGAAGAAACAAAGGAATTAATCCTTAGCACCAAGCAAATAACTGGCTTTTATCTTAAGGACTATCCAACTGGCCTTAATGTAGAGATTCAGACAGATATATCGGAAAAGGAAGATTACTTGTTCTTTATTAAAGATGTCATTTCTACCAATAAAATATCTTTGAAAGAAAAGATCAGCAATATTTTGAAGCGAAACCGAATTACCGTTGTTGGTCAATCCTTAGAGCTAGATTCCCTGGGAATGGTAGAGTTGTTGGTAATGCTGGAGGAAGAGTTTGATTTTACAGTTGATGTTGAAGAAATATGTTATGCTGACTTTGAAACAATTGACAAGCTAGTGAGTTTTATTAAAAGAAAACTTATAAAGGAATAGGGGGATTATGGATATGGAGGGATTTGACCGAAATGAGTATGAAGCCCTTGAAAGGATAAGTTGCCTTCAGACAAGCTATTTAAAAAAGACCATTGAGTACTTAATGGCCCATTCAGATTATTATCGAAAGCGCTTCAAAGAAATTGGACTAATCATAGAGGATATTAGGAATATGCAGGATCTTCAAAGTTTACCCTTCACTACTAAAAAAGAGCTCCAAGAAAACAACGATCAGTTTTTTTGCTGTAGTCCCAAAGAGATAGCAGATATAGTCCATACCAGTGGTTCGGTAAGTTCAAGACCCATTATCAACCCGCTGACTAAAAATGATTTACAGCGATTGGCCTATAATGAGCTTCTAAGCTTTTTATGTGCCGGTATTACAAAAAAGGATACGCTCATGGTTGCCACCGCTATGGATGGTTTTTTTGTTGCAGGTTTGGCCTATTATTTAGGCCTTAAAAGACTTGGAGCAGGTGTTATCCGCACCTTGCCCTTAAATTTTCAAGAACAACTTCATATTTTAAAGAAAGTAAAGCTGACAGGTATCATTGGGGTGCCCTCAAATTTAATTAAATTCGCTAAATATTGTGTTAATCAAGGGGTTAATACAAAGCATCTGGAAGTCACGAAATTGATATTAATTGGCGAATCTATACGAGATCAGAATGGCCAATTAAATTCTCTGGGAAAGATGCTAAAGCAACTTTGGCCTGAGACAATGTTGATATCAACCTATGGTAATACAGAAATTGCAACCTCTTTTTGTGAATGTCAATATGGACAGGGAGGTCATGGTCATACCGATCTGTGTGTGGCAGAGATTATAGATGAATCAGGTAAAGTATTAGCCAATAGAGAGATTGGAGAATTGGTAGTAACGACGTTTTCAGTACAGGGGATGCCCTTGCTGCGGTATCGAACAGGTGATATCACCTTTATTAATCGGGAAAAGTGTCTTTGCGGCCGAACTACGCCACGTATTGGCCCCATATTGGCCCGGCGTGAAAATATGCTTAAAGTAGGGGGGGTGTCTATTTATCCCTTGGCCATTGAAGATGGAATTCTCGCAGTTGATGGAATTTTAGATTATGTCATTATTGCCTATAACCATGAGGATTCTTCAGATAAAGTCAAGATCTTAATTACTGCTGAAAAAGTCGACCCATATCTACCCCGCAGGGTTGCGGAACAGGTTAGGGCAAAGTCAAGAATCACACCTAAAATAGAGGTGGTTGAAGAAGGGGTGCTTAGAAAACTGCAATATGGAAGCGGTTCAAATAAGGGCAGAAGATTTATTGACCAGAGAAACAATATTTTATGAAGGGAGATGATAGCATTTGAGAACGGCCCCCCGTCTGCATATTTTTAATAGTTATAATTGCTTTTATTCCTGTTTGGGAACAATGCTGAAGGGCTCCTATGGCTGGGGATTAAATACAGTACTACATACACAATGGCAGTTTTTTTACGATCGAAAATGGACCTATGATCAAGATAATCGGTTTGTAGGAGAATATCCTGCACCCTATGATAAAGCCGTATTTAATAAATTTAAAGAGGTTTTTCAATTGAAGCTAATAGAAAACAAGGACGAAATCAATGAAGACCTGCTGGAAAAAATACAGCTTGATCTGGAAAAGAACGGGGCTTCACTTTTTTTGGTCAATAAATTTTTCTATAATAAAATTCAGGGGAAATATCCTATATCATTACTAACGACAATCTTAATTACTGATATTGACTATAACAATAAGAGAATGAAATTTATTATGGGTGATGACCACCTAACCTTTTCCAGTTGGATCAGTATCCATCGCTTTTATCAATCATTGAAAAAGATACCTCATAATCGTTCAGAAGGGGGTAGTCGATTTACCTTTACAGGGCAGACATTAGCAAAAGGAATTAAAGATCAGAGAAAAGTCATTAATCATTACGCTCCTGCCTACATGTTAGAATCTGCTGAAACATTTTTAAAGGGCTCAGAAAATCAAAATCAATATCGTGGTATCAGGGCGATAGAGGTATTTGCCCGAGATATATTAAGCTGGTCTGAAAAAAAAGGCTCTATTTATTCTATTAGTGAAAATTCTATGGCTATATTTCAGCGCTTAATAGACTGTGCCAGGTTTATCATGTTTGTAAAACAACAGAGGTATTTTTTTATTCAGGCACTCTTTGAATTAAGCCAGGCTCCTATAGGGCAATTGATTCCCTTGGGGACATGGACAAAGACGATCAAGAAAATTGTAGCCCAATGGGAAAATCTACGGTATTTATTTTTTCTAGCAGGGGCAAGAGGTCAGATAGGGGCCATTAAAAAAATTGTTATAGAATTAAATGAACTAAGAAAAATGGAATTTAATTTTCAATCTGAAATTGTCCGGCTGCTGTCTTCCCTGAAGTATAAAGGAGTGTTTTAATAATGAAAGTTCTTCTGATATCGGCTCCCCAGGGAACAGCCATGCAACCTGTTGTTCCCTTAGGAATGCTATATATTGCCGCTGCCCTGGAAAAGGAAAATCATTCAGTAGAATTCCTCGACCTGGGCTTTAGTCGGAATCTACTTCGGGATATAAAATGGGCCATTACAAGGTTTTTGCCAGAGGTCATTGGCATTTCAATTCGCAATATTGCCGAAACCGATCATTTAAAAAATCTCTATAAGGAATACCGGGATATTGTTCAGGAAGCTAAAAAAAATGCCATAGTGGTACTGGGTGGTGCTGGCTTTTCAATATTTCCAGAAGAATTGTTGACCTATACTGGGGCTCATTACGGAATCGAAGGAGAGGGTGAAGGCCAATTTGTAAGACTTTTGGAAGAAATTCAGAAAAAGCCACCAGGGAAAGGCTTAATCCAATTTCTGTATAAGACAAAAGAATACCATCATTTTAAGAGACAAGAAGTTGATTTGACTAAGGTACGCCAACACCATTGGCAGAAATATGGTAAATACTATTCTCTTGCTTCTTCACCTATACCGATACAAACCAGCCGAGGCTGTAGTCTGGGGTGTAGCTATTGTGCTTACCCACGGATTCAAGGAAGCCATGTCCGGCTACGATCACCAGAGGCAGTGGTAGCTGAATTTAAGATGGTATCCGATATGCCCGGCGTAAAAAGTATCTTTATAACGGATTCAGCTATGAATTTAGATGATCAGCATATTAAAAAGATATTAGCGTTACTGATAAAAACAAAAAATAGATCAAAACTAGCAAATTGGTATGGTTGTTTAAGTCCATTACACATTGATGATGAACTGGTTTATTTATTGTCTCGGTCAGGCTGTATTCAATGCGAATTAGGGATAGATTCCTTTTCAAATGGAGTGCTGGATAAACTATGTAAAGGCTTTAATGCTACTCAAGCCCTAAAATCAGCCAAAGTATTACAAAAAGCAAAGATACCCTACAGTATTAGCTTAATTTTAGGTGGCCCTGGTGAGACAGCAGCAACCCTAAAAGAGACCCTTTCAATTATTAAAGAGATCAGGCCAAAATATGTTCATGCCTTTATTGGCGTAAGGTTATATCCAAATACTAGGCTTCTAAAGGAAATTAAAGCTCCGTCAGAAGGCCTGCTGTGGCCCCATAGAGATGCCTTTTATGTCAGTAATGATGCTGTTGAAGTATTGAAAAAAGTAGTTCAGAATCCACCTGAAGGGTGGTATTTTTCTAACACCACAATATTGGAAAATAAGGGAGTTAATTAAAATGAAAAAAGAAGTGATCTATAAAACCCCTATCAATATATTAAACTACCACTTATTACGTAAAAAAGCTCCTTTAATTGTGAGCTATTTGGCCACCTACCGCTGTAATCAAAATTGTAGCTATTGTAATTGGGAAAAGAGTTTTTCCAAAGAGCTGTCAACCGAAGAGGCAATTTTGGCCATTAGACAGATGCGGGAAAATGGCACCTACAAATTGGGGTTTTCTGGTGGAGAGTGTCTCGTACGGGAGGATATAGACATATTGCTTCAATATTCCCATGAAGCGGGGCTCATTACCAGTATCGCCACCAATGGTAGGGCAGTACCAAAGTATATTAATGCAATTGAGAAATATGTTGATATGATCCATATCAGCCTGGACGGACCCAGGGAGATCCATGACGCACAACGGGGGGAAGGCTCATATGATGCGGTAATAGAAGCTATTGAAGCAGCAAAACAAGCAAAGAAAAAGGTTTTAGCCAACATTGTGTTAACAACTTCAACCATTGAACACGTTCCTTACATGATCGATCTGGCCAAAAAAAATGACTTTCAGGTGCTTTTTCAGCCGGTCTTCAGCTATAAACTATCTGCCAATAAAAAGCAGATAGATGAATTTACTCCAAAGCGAAAGGATTTACTCGATACAGTAGAATTGCTGGTTCAAGAAAAAAAGAGGGGTGGCCCAATCGGAAATTCCTATTCCCTACTGAATTATGTACACAAGAATTGGCCTGCAGGGAAACTAAGAAGATGTTTGGCAGGTAGTCTATTTGCCACCCTGGCACCTAATGGCGACGTTATGCCCTGTTTATTTTTAGAAGGCAGCAAGGCTTGGTTAAATGTCGTAGAGTCGGGTTTTGGTAATGCATTCCAAAATAGCAACTGTAAGGAAATTGTGGACAATTGCCAGGGCTGCTACTGTGGTGCCTATATTGAAGCCTCACTGATTTTCTCCTTGAATCCGACAGCCTGTTTAAATGCACTTTTCAAGGTTTTATAAGCTATCGATAGACTTAGAAAGGGTGATGAAAGTGGAAGGGAAGAAATGGCTCATTATCAATCCACCCACAGGAAAATACATACGGGAAACCCGCTGTCAAGCTCCCGTTAAGGGTATTGTTGCAACAGTTTTAAGAACCCCCTTAGATTTAGCCTATATTGCAGGAGCGGCTACCCTTCATGGGGGAGTGTGCAAAATTGTCGATTATCCTGCAGCTGAATTGGGGTGGGAGGATTTTAAGCGGGAGTTAATAGCCTTTTATCCTGACTATCTAGTGGTAAACACAACTACCTTTACCCTGGAGGCTGATCTGGAGGCCTGTCGGCTGGCCAAGGAAACAAACCCAAAAATGATGACATTGGTAAAGGGAGCCATTTTTTATTCCAATGGTAAAGAGATATTAGAAAAATATGACGAGATTGATGCAGCAATTGTTAATGACGATGAGATGGGCTTTGGAGAAATTGCTGCCGGTATACCATGGCCTCAGATTACAGGAGTCATCTATCGTCAGGGGGATATTGTCATTAAAAATACCACCAGAAAACCAGTTGATCTTGATCAATTGCCAAAGCCCCGTCGAGATCTAATTCAACATGAATACTACAGGCGCCCCGATACTGGAGAAAAGCAGACCGTTGTTCTGGTGAGCAGAGGCTGCGATGCCCATTGTATATATTGTATTGCCCCCATGGTTGGAGGCAAAAAGGTTCGATATCGAAGCAGTGATGCAGTAGTGGAAGAAATTAAGGAATGTATTCAAAAAGACAAAATTCAAAATTATTATTTTTTAGCAGATACCTTTACAAGGGATCAGGACTGGGTCATTGAGTTCTGTAAAAAGCTCATTGATGAAAATATTAAAATTTCATGGCTTTGTAATTCCAGGGCAGATTGCTTAAATGATGAAGTGCTGTTTTGGATGAAGGAAGCCGGCTGCTGGGGACTATCAATGGGAATAGAGAGTGGTAGTCAGGACATGCTTAATAAAATTAAAAAAAGCATCACAATTCAAGAAATTAAACAGGCGGTTTTATTATGTAAAAAATACCGTATCATTAATTTGCTGCACTTTATGATTGGATTTCCCTGGGAAAATGAACAAACGGTAGAAGAAACCATTAGACTTGCAAAGGAATTGAAGGGGGAATTAACTGAATTCAATATTGTTACCCCCTTACCGGGAACAGGCATGTATAAAATTGTTAAGGATTTAAAATTGTCATTACCCCATGCAAAGCTCTATGGAGTGGATTATGGCAAACCAATTTTAAAGACGTTGTATTTAGATTCTAATGAATTAGAGGCTTTAAGACAACGGGCCATCAGACAGGTCTATATTAATTTGGGCTTTGGAATTCGTTCACTTAAAAATATAAAAACTATGGGGCAATTCCTAAGGTGTTTAGGGCTACTATATAAAAAACTACTTTGGATCATGCTTCCCAAAGGGACAATGAGTGGGGGAAAAAACAAATGAAAGTTGCTTTAATTAATCCTTTTCCATATTATATCAAAGGGGTTGAGAGTACGCTGTATCCTCCCTTGGGACTGTTGTATATCGGCGGCTGTATAGTTAATCAGGTTGATTCCCTTCTAATACTTGATGCTAATGGGTTAGGCCTCAATATCGTCGATACCGTTAAAAGAATTATTGAATTTAACCCAAACGTCATTGGAATTTCAATTAATGCTGCTACGGCAACGGCAGCCAGAGGGCTGGCGGTGGAATTTAGAAAACAATTGCCTAATGCTATGCTATTAGCAGGGGGGCCTCAGCCAACGGTTTTTCCAAATGACTGGTTAAGCTATGTAGATGCTGTCATTATAGGAGAGGGTGAAATTCCCTTTTCAAAATTAGTTACGGAATTAAAGCTTGGTACAGGCCGTTGGCGGGAAATTCAAGGAGTGTATGTTAAAGGCAAATCAGCCACTTCCAATCTTCCCGTAGACCCCAATCTCTTGCCCTTTCCGGCCTATCACTATCTAGAGCCGTCAATTCACTATTATACCCAAAGAGCCAGGGTTGTGAAATCCTATATGGCACCCATCATTACCAGCCGTGGCTGCCCCTATGGCTGTATTTTTTGTGATAAAAGTGTCCATGGTTATCAATTCCGCCCCCGAACGCCTGAATCAGTATTGAAAGAAATAAAGTGGCTGAGAAAGGAATTTGGAATTAACCAGATAGATATACTAGATGATAATTTCACCTTTGACTCTAACCGGGCTGATGAAATTCTGGACGGAATCATTAAAGAGGGAGGCTTTGCCATCAATTGTCAAAATGGACTCAGGGCTGATCGGTTAACTGCACAATTGGTTAAAAAGCTAAAGCAGGCTGGACTATTTAAAACGGGAATTGGAATTGAATCAGGAAGCCCGGCTATATTAAAAAAAATAGATAAAAGACTGGATCTGGAAAAGGTATGTCAGGCAATTAAATGGCTAAGAAAAGAAAAAATCACAGTACATGGTTACTTTATTATTGGATTTCCCTTTGAAACATTGGAGGATATAATGACTACCCTGAGGTTTGCTAAGGAGGCTAATCCCCATTTTGCCAATTTCTCACTTTTTCTTCCCATTCCCGGGACTAAAATATACAATATCCTTTTGGGGGAAGGACGTCTATTGAAAAATGAGCATGATAAAATAACCGATGGCTTTTTTAGTAAAAAGTCTTATATCCAGTTAGAATATTTGAATAATCAGGAACTGCAGGCTGTTTATAAACTGATTTGGCGAGAATTCTATTTCCGGCCAACCAAGGTTTTAGATATTGTAAAGACGCTAAATTCCTGGAGTGAACTCAAATGGGTTTGGAAAATTGCCTGTTCAATGATAAAAAGAGGAATCATCAGTAATTAAGGCTATCTGGTAATTACAATGACATTTTGTATAACGGGGGATACACATGGATAACAAAAGCACACAAAAGCCACCTGTATTAATTCAAATAGATTGCGATGGAGCATTGGCCCTGTCAAACCATTATCATAAGGAAGTAGTTAGACAGGATGATTCTGACAGGATATTTTTTGTCTTAAAGGAATTTCTCAATATCTTTAGTCACTATGGAATTAAAGCGACACTTTTTGTTTGTGGTTGCGATATTGAGAATAAGGAAAAAAGAACTCTTCTAAAAGAAGCACTACATGAAGGTCATGAATTGGCTAATCATACCTATAGCCACCCGGGGGCCTTTCTTAGCCTGAAGCAAGAGAAAATTGTTGAAGAAATTGTAAAAACCCAGGAATTGATTGCCCGCTATCTTAATATTCAAAGCCATGGCTTCAGGGCACCTAATTTTGAGCTAAATAAAGATCTGATGAAAATTCTATCTAATGAGGGCTTAACATATGACTGCTCGATGCTGCCAACACCCTTTAGTCCCCTGATCAGGACCATGAAAAGAATAGTCTCGAGGGGGAGTGCCAATATTACCTCGAAGCATGGCTATATGGGGCCCTTTCAGTTTGGCTTCGGTCCAAGAATACCCTACAGACCTTCACGGATATTACTAAATAAGCCGGGGAAAGGCAAATATCAATATAAAACCGTAGAAATTCCAGTCACAGTTTCTCCCTTGCTTAAATTACCAATTCATTCTAGCTATGCCTTGTCTTGCCCAGAGACCATTGGCAGGGCTGTTTCTAAATATACCTTTAATTGGATTGCAAAAAAGAATTTACCCCTGGTTTATGTTTTTCATCTGGCAGATCTGGCAGAGGCAGGAAGTTTGAGGGGGATTGAAGGCAAGCTGTATCAAGCACTGGAAACAAGAACAAGGTTTGTTCATTGGATATTAGATGAAATATGTCAGCAGTTCCAAAGCATCACAACGATTGAACTGGTTCGTTCGTTGAATTTTTAGGGAAGGGTGTGATACAAGGATGGGTTTAAAAGTAGTATTGGTTAACCCGGTAACAATAACCCAGGAGGCAATTATACGAACGGGTCGTTGTCAAACAAGAACCCTACCGGGCATCGGGATCTGGCCGCCCATTGGACTGGCCCAAATAGCCACCCAACTTCGGATGGCTTCGGTGGTAAAGGAAATTAAGATTATAGATGCTCAAATAAAAGATACCTTTGAAACAATGATCGAAAAGATAAACCGTCAGAGTCCAGATATCATGATAGTAAACTGTACTACCCCAACGATCTACGATGATCTTGAATTGGCCAGATTAATTAAAATGGCAACGCCAAATGTTCTCATTATTTTTTATGGAACCCATGGCAGGGCCAGACCCCAGGATATACTGAATTCAAGCCAAACAAATGCTGTAGATTGTGTCATTATTGACGAACCCGAAATAACTGCCAAAGAAATATGTGAAAAATTTGCAAATGAGGGGGTGGACGGTTTATCAAAGGTACCAGGCCTTGCCCTAAGGGCATCGGAAAAAGAAATAGATCTCACCCCAGGCAGATTACCCATAGAAAATCTGGATGATTTAGGATTGCCTGCCAGAGATCTATTGGATAATAAACAGTACAGGCTTCCGTACAATGGTAAGTCCTTTACAATTATTCAGGCTTCACGGGGATGTCCCAGAAAGTGTATCTATTGTACTGCACCCTTATTTACTGACAGAATCCTTTTAAGGTCTGTTCCTTCAATTATTGCAGAAATCGAAGAGATTATTAGCCGTTATCACATTAAAGATATTATGTTTTTAAGTGATACCTTTACGGTTTCTAAGAAGTGGACTGAAGCACTTTGCAGGGAAATAATCAATAGAAGGTTAAAAGTCAATTGGGTGGCCAATAGCAGAGTAGATACCCTAAATGAATCATTGGCCCAAATGATGAAGCAAGCTGGCTGCTGGGCGATATCCCTGGGTATTGAGTCTGGATCAGACATGATACTAAAGCGTGCTAATAAAGGGATTACCCAGAAGGATATTGTAAGAACGGTAGCACTATTAAGGGAGATTGGAATTAAAATCATAGGCTATTTTATGTTTGGACTGCCTGGGGAAACCAAGGAAACCATAGAGGCTACAATAAGGCTTGCATGTCGATTACCCCTTGATTATGCTTATTTTTATGTTGCTACCCCCTTTCCCGGAACCAGATTTTTTGATGAAGCCCTGGAAAACAGATGGCTGAAAACCATGGATTGGCGGAGATATTTTCATGGAGAATCAGATGTAATTGAATATGAACATTTGACTGCCCTAGACCTTAGTAATGCTGTTAAAAAGGCATATCGGAAATTCTATATTAGGCCAATTTATTTGGTAAAGTATATTAAAGATATTAAGTCAACCAACATGCTTATTCAACATATAGTGGCCAGTATAAATTTAATAAAGGAAAAGCTAACCTAAATTATTATTGTGAGGAGAGATGAGCTTGAAAATAGCGTTTGTGTATCCAGCCTTTGAAAATTTGGGCATAGAGTATATATCAGCGGTATTAAAGCAGCATGGTCATGAGACATTTTTGGCCTTCGATCCCCAGCTTTTTGACGACTTGTTTCTGAATTGGCCTAAGATGGCAAAATTCTTTGATTATAGGGACAAGGTAATAGAAAGGCTCCGATCAGAAAGGCCTGATGTTATTATGTTTAGTGTGGTTTCGGACATTTATTCCTGGGCCTTAGAAATAGCACGAAAAATAAAGGCTGAGCTCGGGAATATACCAATACTTTTTGGAGGACCCCATGTCACCTCGGTACCCGAAAAGGTATTGGAAAAAGACTACGTTGACTATGTAGTGTTGGGAGAAGGAGAGTATCCTACCTTGGAATTAATCGAAGCCATTGAGGGAAATAAGCCTAAGGATAAAATCTTAAATCTTGGCTATAAAGAAGCAGGGGTAATAAAAATTAATGAGACCAGACCCCTTATTCAAAATCTTGATGCCCTGCCCTTTCCTGATGTAGATTTATTTTTAAACCAAAACCCCTATGCCAAAAAAGAATATAACATTATTACTGGTAGAGGATGTGTTCATGCCTGTTCCTATTGCCATAACTCTGTAGAACGAAACGTATTGTGGAAGCATCGGGGAAAATATTTTCGAAGAAGGAGTATGGAAAATGTTTTGGCTGAATTAAAGGAGAGAAAGAAGAAATATAATTTTGAAACCGTATGTTTTTGGGACGAGGTATTTACTTGCGATGTAGACTGGCTTGAAGAATTTTGCCTGAAATATAAAAGGGAAATAAGCGTACCTTTTTGGACCTTTGTACATCCAAATCATATCTCTGAAAGGGTGGTTCAAATTTTAGAGGATGCCGGATGCTGGGAGGTAGAAATGGGAATTCAGACCTTGAATCCCTGGGTCAAAAAAAGCATATTAAATCGACCGGAATCTAAAAATACAGTTCAAAATGCCATTAGACATTTTGAAAAATCAAAAATCCGGCTAGTTGTCGATGTTATATTTGGTTTACCCTTGCTGCAGGAGCAGGACTATAGAGAATTAATCAATACCTTTAATGAGACAATGCCAACAAAAATTCAAACCTTCTGGCTTAGGTATTATCCCAGAACAGATATTGTGAAAACCGCAAAGGAACATCATTTAATTACAGATAAAGAAATTGAAAACATTGAAAATGGCGTCCCAAGGAGGGCTGCAGCCTCGGGAGGCAGCTTTGTTGATTCAAGGCTAGAGAAGTTTCAAACAACCCTTTCGGTGCTGCCCTACCTGCCCAAGAACCTTAGAAAAAATTTACTTGACCGTAACTGGATTCGCTTTATGCCCAAGGTATCAGCTTATGGTCATCTTTTTACACGTTTGTTTGATGTGAAAAACCCCTATGATGTTGGTGCAAGGCGTTACAAAGGCAGAATGATATATTTTACTGCCAAGAAGATACTTCCCTTCATCTAAAGGCTTAGAGGAGGTGTAGCATTGAGACTGGAATTAAGACTTTCGGATTATAGTGATTATAAAAGAGCAGTAAATTCTAGGATTGATTGCATTGGGATAGGGGATGAAGGTTGCCTGTATCGTATGCCTGACGTGAAAAGTTTAAAGGAGATTATTGAAGCAGCTATTAAAAAAAACATCAGGCCCAGGCTTGTAACACCCAGAGTTGCCCAGAGAGGGCTAAAAAAAGTGATTAACATGATGGAAATGTTATCACACTACGATGGTAGAATAGATATTATTGTAAATGATCTGGGTGTATTGGAATTATGCAGAGAGATGGTTCCCGATACAGATATTTATTTTGGCAGACAGATAGCCCGTTCCATTTTTGACTGTCCTTGGTATGATTTCATATTAAAGGGAGAAAAGCAGAACATTATAGATGATCTGAGCCGTCACAGCTATGACCAGCAGGCGAAATATAAACTATTAAAGACTTTAAGAGTAAAGGGAATCGAAATTAATTTTGCCAGTGAAATTACGGTATCTTTGAAAAGAATTACAGCCAATGGATTTAATATAAGCATTCATCTGGAAAGTAATTTGTTAACAGCAGGTCGGGAATGTGTGACTGCTAGACATCTGGGGTTAAGGCCAATGGAATGTAGTGCTCAATGTAAAAGGGAATATGAAATAGAATGGGATGGAATCTGGCAAAGCCCAACCTTGAATGATGTACCAGCTGACTTGGAACATAAGCAATGCTTAGCAGGAGCATATGTCAGGGGAAATCGAGTGCTTCAGAAAAAGAACCTGACAATTGAACAGGCGCAACAGGCTTCAGCGACAATTGTTATTCTTGAGGAAAAAGGAAATTGGAATCAACTGGACTTCAAAATCAATCAATTGCAAAAAGACATTGAACAGTTAAAGAGAAAGGGAATGATAACATGAGCCAATATGCAAAATCCCCGGGCAAGAAGGGCTATTTTAAATATATTATTTATGGCTTGGTTTTAATTTTTATCATTTTAGTTGTTTTCGACCCTATTCAAAAAATCCCAGTGGGCCAAAGAGGCCTTATTTATAATAATATAACAGGTACAGTAAATGAAAAAGGGCTTAAGGATGGATGGCATTTTATCATCCCCTTTATCGAAGAATTGACGGTCTATCCAATTTCAGAGCAGAGTTACAGTATATTTAGAAGTCAAGAATCCTGGCTAAAGGGAGAAGATACAAGTCTATGGGTACCTACCAAGGATCATCAGCGGGTAGGTCTGGATATTTCATTTACCTATTATTTTGACGAAAATAAATTGAAAAGTATATATGAAAGATTCCAGGGAAGGGATATTTATTCTATTGAAGGTATTTATTTGGATAGCTGGTTTAAACATGGTGTCATATCAGTTATTACGCAAAATTCACTATATGATATTTATAGTGAAAGACGGAGTTTGATACAACAGGAAATCTTGGATTATTTAAGGGGGCAATTAACTCCCCTGGGTATTCATCTGGAATCGATCTTAATTAACGAAGTTAGACTTACCCCTGAATCTGAGGCCATTATTTTAGCAGAAACTAGAAGGCGGGCAGCAGTTATAGAAGCAATGACAGAAAGTGAGGTGAATCAACTAATTAGCGGCTCTTTAACAGATAGTCTGATTAAATTACAGATGCTAGAAAAATTAAGTGATAACCTGAAACTTGTCATTGTACCTAGTACTGCAGAAAATCAATTAAATTTAGACACCATCATTAATACATTGACTGAAGAGGAAGAAAAAAGCAGCAGCTTTAGGCAATAGAATAAACAATAACAGGAGGGGATTTTATGAGGCTATTGGCACCTGTTGCTAGCTTAGAAGGTGCAAGAAAGGCCCTTGATGCAGGTGCAGATGATATCTATTTTGGTGCTGCATCACCCTATATGGGAAGCTATTCCTTTAACGGCAGGGGAGCTCATAATCATTCAGGGAAAAACGTATTAATTCACTTTGAATACATTAAAGACCTTGTAGATTTCGCCCATGACAGGGGAGCCAGGGTAACTTATTTAGCCAACATACCTTTGTTAAATGACGGCCCTGAGGGAAACGAAAAAATCATTGTTGAACAATTTAATGAATATATATTGGCAGGGGTTGAGGCTGGAGTAGATTTTATCGTAGTGGGAGATCTGGGGGCCATTCAACTGGTAAAGGAGTTAAAGGTTTCGGTGCCTATTGTGGCCAGCTCATATCTGGAGGCCCAAAATATTAAGGCCATCGAATTCTTAGAGGGACTGGGGGTTTCAAAGGTAATATTATCCTATCAGGTTAAATTGGGTGAAATCATAGATATTGCTAAAAAAACAGTCATGCCTTTGGAGGTATTCGGACATGGCGGATGCTCCTTTTATGTAGGATCATGTAATTTATTCCACGAGGCGGGGGAAGGAAGCAATACCAATTTTAACGTGGGCTATCCCTGTAGAGGAACATATATTATATCAAGTGAGGGTATGAGAATCAAAAGGGGTAGGTTTTTAGACAGCTTTAAAATGTGTTCAATATGTTCATTAAAGGAGCTTACCATGGCCGGGATTGACACTCTAAAAGTTGTTGGAAGAGATCTAGACTCAGATTTTATTGTCAATGTGATTAAGGTTTATCGAAGGGCTATGGATTTAGCCATAGAGAATCTTGATATACGTAAGCACTATAGAGAGGTGGTACCCCTGTGGTGGCATAAAATGTGGTGTTCCAGCGGACAACGCTGTCGTTACATAGGAGGTGAGCAGCAGTTTGATTCATGTCACTAACTTGACCAAGGTATATCGAACAAAGGTGCAAAAACCCGGACTCCTACCGGCAGTAAAGGCTTTATTTCATAATGAACAGTCCTTCCGCTTGGCCATAGACAGTCTAACATTTCAAATTGAGTCAGGGGAATTGGTAGGAATTTTAGGCCCTAATGGGGCGGGTAAAACCACCCTGCTTAAAATATTGTCAGGTTTACTGTACCCAACAGAAGGACAAGTCTCGGTGCTGGGGTATACGCCATGGCATCGTCAAAAAAATTATAAAAGGAACATAACGATGGTGATGGGGCAAAAAGGTCAGCTAATGTGGGATTTATCAGCCATGGATTCATTTATTTGGCTCAAGGAGATTTATGAGATAGAAGATAGACAATTTAAAAGAACAGTAAAGGAACTGGCATCTGTATTAGAGGTTGAAGACTTGTTAAACACCCAAATTAGAAGATTATCCTTTGGTCAAAGAATGAAAATGGAAATAATGGGTTCTTTGCTCCATGAACCAAGACTGCTGTATTTGG
This sequence comes from uncultured Clostridiaceae bacterium, assembly GCA_965652145.1. GTDB lineage: Bacteria > Bacillota > Clostridia > Peptostreptococcales > Natronincolaceae > CBFGTV01. The sequence goes on along the minus strand of CBFGTV010000041.1, from coordinate 1,704 downwards.
ATGAGCCAACAATAGGTCTTGATGTGGTAGCACAGCAGAGTATTCATTCCTTTATCAAGGAATACAATCAAGAACGACGAACGACGATTTTACTTACCAGTCATAATTTGGTTGATATTGAAAAGCTTTGTAAAAGGGTAATTGTCATTACCCAAGGGAAAATTCATTATGATGGAACACTTCAGAAATTAATAAAAAAATATTGTGACTATAAGGTGATGACTGTACAATTGGCAAATGGAAGGTTAAATATTGAAGAATTAGACAGTCAGAGGGGAATCGAATTGATAGAAAGGGAAGGTCTTCATTACAGGCTACATGTGCCCAGAGAAAGAAGTCATGCCATAGCCAGCAGCATATGGTCTCAATATGACGTGCTAGATCTTGATTTACAGGAACCACCAATAAATAGTGTAATAGAAAAAATATTTGTAGAGTATTCAAAGTAAAAACTTACCAATAGGAGGAAAAGAGATGAATAAAAACCTATTTACTTCAGAATCGGTCACAGAGGGGCATCCAGATAAAATGTGTGACCAAATTTCAGATGCTGTACTAGATGAAATAATTTCAAAGGACCCCTTTGCCAGGGTTGCCTGTGAAACCGCCATAACCACAGGCTTGGTTCTGACTATGGGTGAAATTACAACCAATTGTTATATTGATATTGAAAAGATTGTAAGAAGCACCATTAAAGAAATTGGCTACGACCGAGCAAAATATGGCTTTGATTGTGATACCTGTGCGGTTATTTCTTCAATACATGAGCAATCAAAGGATATCGCCATGGGGGTAGACAATCCAAGGGATTTAGTAGAAAGAAAATTAAAGCTCAATACCGTTGGTGCCGGAGATCAGGGGATGATGTTTGGATTTGCCTGTAAAGAAACCCAGGAGCTAATGCCATTACCCATATCGCTGGCCCATTCCCTGACAAAAAGACTGGCAGACGTTAGGAAGACTGGATTATTGAAATACTTAAGACCTGACGGGAAATCTCAGGTCACGGTTGAATATGAAAATGGAAAGCCCGCCAGGATTGATACGGTAGTAATCTCATGCCAGCATAGTCCAGAGGAAGATAATGAAAAAATTGAAAATGATATTATAGAGCATGTAATCAAGCCCATTATTCCATTGAACCTTTTAGACGATAGTACAAAATACCTGGTGAATCCTACAGGCAGATTTGTAATAGGAGGCCCCCAGAGTGATTCGGGATTGACAGGAAGAAAGATCATCGTAGATACCTATGGTGGTTATAGTCGTCATGGGGGTGGTGCCTTTTCAGGAAAGGATCCGACAAAGGTAGATCGTTCGGCATCCTATGCAGCTCGCTATGTAGCAAAAAATATTGTAGCTGCTGGATTAGCAGAAAAATGTGAAATACAATTGGCCTATGCAATAGGCGTGGCTAAACCGGTTTCAATATTAGTTGACACCTTTGGTACAAGTAGCTTTAGCAATAAAAAGCTGCTACAGATCATAAATGATAACTTTAATTTGACCCCTGAAGGGATTATAAAAATGCTAAATCTTAGAAGACCCATCTATAGGACTACCGCAGTATACGGTCATTTTGGAAAAAAAGATGTGGAACTGCCCTGGGAAGCAACCAATGTAGCAGATCAGTTGAGGGAAGAAATAGAACGTTTATAAGCAGCAGTTTGTATTAATCGGCGCTTTTTGAATATATGGCATTTT
>CBFGTV010000040.1:0-30867 GCA_965652145.1 uncultured Clostridiaceae bacterium | reverse complement strand
TTAAAGCATAGGACTTTAGAAATTAAACTTCAGTTTACAAAACCCGCAGTTGTTATATCATTAAAATTTAATTACCCGAGGCTGATCGGTAAAAGAATAGATTGTTGCAGTTCCTTCTTTAATGTAGAAGACTTCAATCAGTCCGTCATCAGCAGAGTAAATCTGTGCAAGGGATGGATTATCGGCAATCATTTTTTCTCGTGCTGCTCGGGTTTCATCGTGAATAGCCATACCTTCAACACGAATCCAAATGTCCTTATACATGCTGCTGATTTCAATCTTGGGGTTCTTTAGCATCTGGGCGAAGACCTTTTTCTGATTGTTAGTAATAAAATAGAGCTTACCCTCAAACTCTGCAACTGCACCAAAGGGCCTGACCCGGGGCTGATCCTCCTCACAGGTGGCAAGATAGAAGGTTTCACTGTTTTTCAAAAACTCTAATACTTCCTTCATCATTATTGCTCCTTTCTATTTTCAATGCTATAATCAATTTACGGTTTAATTATATATACTATAATAATTAATTCAAGTACGATTTTAAATGATACCAGTATTAAAAATGATACCATAAAAGGAGTGGCAATAATGAAAAAAACGCTGTTTGGAATCTGCCCCTATGTAACATCACAGAAGGTTTTAACAGGTAAATGGTCTATGTATATTCTCTACCTGTTAAGTGATGGCCCGATAAGATTTAACGAACTACAGCGAAAATTACCCGAAAATATCACCCACGCAACCCTTTCCCGTCAATTAAAAATGCTTGAAAAAGAAGGTCTGATTGTAAGACACGAATATGCTCAACTACCGCCCAAGGTAGAATATTCACTAAGCGAGATCGGTGATAAATTTAAAGTTGTACTCAATGCCCTGGAAGTGTGGGGAAAAGATTATATTGACTATCTAAATGATAGCACAGGTAAAAAATCTTAAGGGGGATTGTTAACGTGTGCAAAATGTGATATGATAAATTTAAAGAGGTGGTAAATATGACGGTCACCATAAAAGACATCGCCAAAATCGCTAGGGTTTCCCATACAACAGTTTCCCGTGCCTTAAACAATAGTCCTTTGATTAAAGAAGACACCCGGGAGAGAATTAAGGCCATCGCCAAGGAGCTGAATTATACCCCAAACTTTAATGCCAAGAGCCTGGTACTGGATCGTTCCTATCATATTGGATTGTTTTTTTCCACTATTAGCCAGGGAACTTCATCGCATTTCTTTCATGAGGTAGTAAAGGGAGTAAATAATGTCATTAAGGACCAATTTAACATGGTTGTAAAGGGAATTGATGACTATCATGATTTTAACAGTATAACCAGGAAGAATTTTGATGGTCTGATCGTTATGAGTCAAAGTGCCAAGGATGACGATTTTATCAATGATGTCCTTACTAAAAAAATACCCTTGGTGGTATTAAACCGTCAGGTTGAAAAGGAAAACCTGGTGAATATTCTTTCAGATGATAAAAGAGGGGCCTACCGGGCTGTAATGGAGCTCATTAATGGGGGGCACGAAAGGATTGCCCTGATTGAAGGGAAGGAAGGTTTTAAATCATCTCAGGAGAGAAGAGAAGGCTACATAGATGCCTTAAGGGATTCTAAAATACCGATTGAAGAAAATTTTATCGTTAAAGGAAGCTATGATTTGGAAAGCGGCTACCAAGCTATGCTGAGGCTGTTAAAGGAACCACAATTACCCACTGGGGTGTTTTGTTCTAACGATGATATGGCTGTAGGGGCCATGAAGGCCATTCGGGAAAGAGGAATGTTGATTCCAGAGGATATTTCCCTAATTGGCTTTGATGACAATATCTTTTCCGCCTATCTGACCCCTGCGTTGACCACAATCAAAAGGCCCATTGAGAAGATCAGCCAAAAGGGAGCCCAAAAGCTGCTGGAGCTGATTAAAGGATCTACGACAAAAACCGAAACCCTCTACCTTAAAACAGAGCTTATAAAAAGAGATTCCATCACTAACATCCCCCGTTAACCCGGCAGCAAAATAAGGATTGCTGCCGAAGGGGTATGAAAATAAAAATATATTTTTTTACCGGTTTTGCACACGTTAACAATTAAAAAAGGAGGATATCAATGAAACTAAACAAGCAAGCTATCGAAAATTATCAAAAGCATCCCGAACGCATTATTCAATTTGGAGAAGGAAATTTTCTACGGGCCTTTACCAACTGGATTGTAGACAAAATGAATAAGGAAACAGACTTTAACGGTGGCGTGTTGGTGGTTCAGCCTTTAAATCAAGGGCTTGTTGCCATGCTGAATGAGCAGGATGGCTTGTATACCCATTATATGAATGGTATTAAAGGGGGTAAAGCAGTCAGTGAAAGCTATGTAAATCAATCTATTACCCGCGGCTTGAACCTTTATACAGACTATGACGCTTATTTGGAGGCGGCAGAAAACCCGGCCCTTCGATTTGTCATTTCCAATACAACCGAAGCTGGAATTACCTTTAATGAAAATGATCGCCTGGAGGATAAACCCCAAAGCAGCTTTCCTGGAAAACTGACAGCATTTTTATATCATCGGTATCTTAGCTTTAAGGGGGACCCCGGCAAAGGGCTAATTCTATTTCCATGCGAGCTGATTGACCGCAATGGTGAAAAGCTGAGGGAAATCGTTTTAAGGTTGGCGGGCCTATGGAATTTGGAAGAGAACTTTATCAAGTGGATCAAGGAGGCCAATACCTTCTGCAATACTTTGGTAGACAGAATTGTACCGGGGTATCCAAAGGAGAGAATTGAGGAAATTCACCAGCAGTTAGGTTATCAGGATAACCTGGTGGTAGAGTCGGAGCAATTCCATCTTTGGGTAATTGAAGGGCCTCAATGGATTAAAGATGAATTTCCTGCCCATCAGGTGGGGCTGAATGTTTTATTTGTTGACGATATGACTCCCTATCGAACAAGAAAGGTAAGAATACTCAATGGTGCCCATACCACAATGGTACCAGTTGCCTATTTATATGGCTTAGAAACTGTAAAGGAGGCGGTAGAGGACGAAATAGTCGGTAAATATATTTATCGGGCGATTTTTGAAGAAATTATTCCAACCCTTGATCTGCCTGAAAAGGAATTGGTGGACTTTGCCAATGATGTATTGGACCGATTCAGAAATCCCTTCATTAAACACTACTTGATGAGTATTGCCCTGAATTCAATGAGTAAATTTGAAACCAGGGTACTGCCTTCGCTGCTGGAGTACAAAAAAAGAAAAAATCAATTGCCTGAAGCCCTGGTCTTTTCCTTAGCCGCCCTGATTTATTTTTATAAAGGCGAAAGAAATGGTGAGGCAATCAAGCTAGCTGACGATCAGGATCTATTAGATTTCTTTGCGGAGCTATGGGGGCAATATGATGGTTCTACAGAGGCATTAAGCAGTATTGTCAGGGCTGTACTATCTAAAGAAAGAATATGGAAGATGGATTTAAATGAGGTAGAAGGCTTAACCGGTGCTGTAACCAAGGTATTGGTAAAAATTAATGAATCGGGAATAAAAAAAGCCCTACAGGAGATGGTCTAAATGAAGCGTTATATTAAAATTAATCAACAGGACAACGTCATTGTGGCCCTGGTGGACTTGACGAAGGGTGAGGTGCTGGAGGAAAATGAATTTCAAATTACCCTTCTGGAGGATATCAAAAGGGGTCATAAAATTGCCCTTAAGGATATTTCACCGGGGGAAAATATTTTGAAATATGGTTTCCCCATTGGTCATGCTACAGAAATGATCAAAAAGGGGGCATGGGCTCATAGCCATAATATTAAAACCAATCTATCTGGAACAATAGAATATGAATTTAATCAACAGCTTAAGCCCATTAAGGCTGTGAATAACCAGCGAACCTTTAAAGGCTACCGCAGAAAAAATGGAGAGGTGGGGATTCGCAACGAATTATGGATTGTTCCCACTGTGGGCTGTGTAAATGGCATTGCTGAGGGAATTATTAAACGCTTTATACAGGAGGTAAAACCCCAGGGGATTGATGCAATCGAGGTATTTAAGCACAATTATGGGTGCTCCCAGCTGGGGGATGACCATGTCAATACCCGAACCATATTGGCCGATGTGGTTAAGCATCCCAACAGTGGCGGGGTCCTGGTACTGGGGCTGGGGTGCGAAAACAACCATATGGACGAGTTTCGCCGGTCTCTGGGGGATTATGATGAGGAAAGAACCAAGTTTTTAGTTACGCAGCAGGTTTCAGATGAAATTGAAGAGGGAGTAAGGCTCTTAAAGGAGCTTTATGAGGCCATGGCCCGGGATCAAAGGGTAGAGTTGCCCCTTTCAGAGCTGAAAATTGGGCTGAAATGCGGAGGCTCCGATGGCCTGTCGGGTATAACAGCCAATCCGTTATTGGGTGTATTTTCAGATTATTTAATTGCTTCGGGTGGAACGACTATCTTAACAGAGGTGCCAGAAATGTTCGGGGCAGAGACTATTTTAATGGGCCGTGCTGAAAGCGAGGCAGTTTATCAAAATATCGTTCATTTAATTAATGATTTTAAGGATTATTTCATGGCCCATAACCAACCCATCTATGAAAATCCTTCACCTGGAAACAAGGCAGGGGGGATTTCAACCCTGGAGGAAAAATCCCTGGGATGTACTCAAAAAGGTGGTGAGGCCACTGTAGTAGATGTTTTGAAATATGGTGAGCCTATTCGGAAAAAAGGCCTTAATTTGTTGAATGCTCCAGGAAACGATTTGGTTGCTGCCACGGCCCTGGGGGCATCGGGGTGTCATATGGTGCTTTTCACCACAGGCAGAGGAACTCCCTTTGGCAGCTTTGTTCCAACCATGAAGATTTCAACCAATACTCCGCTGTATCAATTAAAGCCCCACTGGATTGACTTTAATGCAGGGGTACTGGTAGAGGATCAGCTGATGGAGGATGTACTGGAAAGGTTTATCGACTATATTATTCAAGTGGCCAGCGGTGAGCTTGTCAATAATGAAAAAAATAATTTTAGGGAAATTGCAATCTTCAAAACCGGAGTGACCCTATAAAATAACATTTTAAGGAGGAGAACAATGATTACTAGCTACGATCAATTAAAGGAAACCATTGAAGAACAGGTACAAAGGGTACAGGTAACAGATATCCATACCCATATTTATTCAAAGGATTTTAACGAGCTTTTGCTATGGGGAATCGACGAGCTATTAACCTACCATTACCTCGTAGCCGAATTTTTTAGGTACAGCACCATGGCCTATGAGGAATTCTTTAAGCTTTCTAAGCGACAACAGGCAGATTTAATCTGGGAAACCCTCTTTATTCAACACAGCCCCGTTAGTGAAGCCCAAAGAGGGGTACTGACAATTTTATCGGAATTAGGCCTGGATGTCGCTTCAAGGGATTTGGAAAGCTATCGAAAATATTTTGACAGTTTAACCACAGAGGAATATATCGATAAGGTATTTCAATTGGCAGGTGTAAAAGAGGTGGTTATGACCAACGATCCCTTTGATCCCCTTGAAAAGCCAGTTTGGGACACCGTAGGCAATAATGATCCAAGATTCAAGGCAGCACTGAGAATCGATGCTCTTTTAAACCAATATGAACAGGTTTATCAACAACTGATTGACTGGGGCTATCACGTAGGCAAGTCATTAAGTGCCGGTACAATTGAAGAAATAAAGAGATTTTTAAGGGATTGGGCAGGTAAAACAAAGGCGTTGTATATGGCCGCCTCTCTACCCCCAAGTTTTACGGTACCGGAGGACTCCAATCGTTCAAAGATTGTTGAACAATGTATTATTCCTGTGACGAAGGAACTGAATATTCCCTTTGCCATGATGATTGGCGTTAATAAGCTGGTGAATTATGATTTGGGTCTGGCGGGAGACTCTCTGGGTAAAGGAAATATTAGAACCCTGGAATATCTTTGCAATACCTATCCGGAAAATAAATTTCTAGTAACGATGCTATCCAAAGAAAATCAGCATGAGCTTGCAATCACTGCAAGGAAATTTAGAAACCTGATGGTATTTGGATGCTGGTGGTTCTTAAATAATCCTGTTATTATTGAAGAAATGACCCGAATCAGAATGGAAACCCTGGGATTATCCTTCATTCCACAGCATTCCGATGCCAGGGTGCTGGATCAATTAATTTACAAATGGGTTCACTCAAGGAAGATTATTAGTAAAGTATTAGTAGATAAATACAGTGACATACTTGATGCTGGCTGGACTGTAAGCCCTGAGGAAATAAAGCGGGATGTTGAAGCCATATTCAGTAATAACTTCTGGAATTTTTTGAAGAATAATTGATTGTAGAGGAAAACAGCTTAAAATATGATTGAATCGGCGCAGCCCATTGGGGCTGCGTCTTTTATATGAAATAATTTAAATTGCCTGCTACTAATGTTTTTGCACACCCATAGGCTTTGATCCATATGATATAAAGAGTGCTTACAAAGGAGGCCTAGAGGTGCAATCACAACTGGAAAATAAAATCAAAAAGATGCTAGAGCAATTTAAGGATGTACCATTTGTTCACAATGGAAGAAGTATTCATACAGGCTTGGATTGCCTGGGCTTCATGGTGCTTTTTTATCAGGAATTCGGTATCTATATTCCCGATGGAGATGGTTCACCTATTGAAGAAGAGTGGTACTATGAAGACCCTGAAAGGTACATTAGGGGCATAAAGGCATTAGGGGGGCATGAGATTCCCATGGAATCCCTTCAAGCCCTGGATCTGGTCTATTTCTCAGTAAGGAAAAATATTATTACCCATACCGGAATTATGATTAATGAAAGGGAATTTGCCCATATGTCTTCCATGAGGGGATTTTCAGTGGATTCCCTTAATCGACATTGGCGTAAATTTAGAGGAGCAATTCGATTAATTTAAAACGTGCTGGCTTATACAAGAGTCAGCACGTTTAATCTTTACTAAAAATAGTCTTCATTTTCAGCTCCAGCACCCCAAAAATTAATTCTGGTATGATGTACTAAATAAATTCCAAATTCCTCATTGTTATTTAAGAAAGAAAGGGCCTGTTCCGGAGCCTTTCCTTTCTCTTGCTTATCCTGCTGTTTTCCCAAATCGCCCTGCTTCATTGATAAACCCTCCTTAAAATGTGATTGTTAGACCCCTTACAATGAAAAAACCTTGATGGACACAACAGGAATTTAAATGCCCTTGAAATTAGTTTTATGAACAAGAAAACCCTGAAAATTTGCCATTGCCATCATTAATGGTTTTTTAAATTAATCACTATTTTATCAGGAGGGAGAAGGGGTGTCAATACAATTTTCTAAAAAAATAAAATATTCTGAATCATATAATGTATGCAAACCTTTTCATAAAAAAATACATTCCCGAAGGAATGTATTCATTAATTAGAATTCGATACTATAAACGATTAATCATACTGGCCATATAGCCGGCGCCAAAGCCATTGTCGATATTTACCACAGCAGTCCCGCTGGCACAGCTATTCAGCATGGAAAGAAGGGCAGCTAACCCGCCGAAGTTGGCACCATAGCCAACACTGGTGGGTACTGCAATGACCGGCTTATCCACCAGTCCCCCAACAACGCTGGCCAGGGCTCCCTCCATGCCGGCTACGGCTACAATAACCCTTGCACCACGAATATCCTCCAGGTGGGCAAAGAGACGATGAATCCCCGCTACACCGACATCATAAATTCTCTTTACTTGATTCCCAAAGATTTCAGCGGTAATAGCAGCTTCTTCAGCTACTGGTATATCCGATGTACCGCCAGTTACCACAGCAATGTATGAGTCGGTTAGGGAGGTAGGTTTTTGTTTTAATGTAATTGTACGGGCTAACGGATGAAAGACAAATTGATCTGTTAGATCCAGCACTTCCTTGTACATTTCCTCGGTGGCCCTTGTTCCTAATATATTATTGCCTCGTTTCAGCATTAATTCCATAATTTCCTTAACCTGCTGCGGGGTTTTACCTGCGCAATAAATCACCTCTGGATAACCCTGCCTTAATTCACGGTGGTGGTCAACCTTGGCAAATCCTAAATCCTGATAGGGTAACTGCTTCAAAGCTTGTAGCGCAGCTTCTATGGAAACTGTCTTTGATTGTACTCCCTCTAAAAGAGACTGTAATTCTTCATTGTTCAATCAAATCACCTCGTTAATTATCTCTTATATTTTCGGAATACAGCATTAGGTTCTTTTACGATAAATGTCCCTTAAGGTTTCATACACCTGATTAATGGGGAGCTTGTAATCAAGGGCAATTCTTTTACAATCTTCAAATTCAGGCTTGAACTTAATCTCCCTGCCGTTATGAAAAACGGATTTATAGCTGACGGGGCCGTAGGGAGTTTCCAGGGTAACAATTCTTCTGTCCATCATTACCTTGCTTACGTCATAGGTTCTGACACCAATGGTGGTGGTTTCTTCAAATATGATGTCCACCATGGTATCCAGGTGATTCCTATCACATAAAACCGTTAAGGTGGTAGCTGATCGGCCCTTTTTCATAACAATGGGCGTAAGCCAAGCATCCATGGCTCCGGCTTCCAGTAGTCTTTCCATAACATAGGGATAAATTTCAGGATTGCTGTCGTCTATGTTGCATTCGATTACTTTATTTAAAGGAACCTCCTTAACCGGTTCATCGTTAGAATAATCTATTTCTCCCAGATAAACCCGAAGCACATTGGGTACGGGGTTATCTCTTTCGCCAATACCATAGCCAATTCTTTCAATAGTAAAATCCTTGTGATCAATAATTTCATCGGCCAGGGCCTTAACGATGGCGGCACCGGTTGGCGTGGTCAGCTCCTTTTCCACTTCCCCGGAGGTAATTTTAATCCCCCTTAAAAGCTCCGCCGTGGCGGGGGCAGGAACTGGAAATCTGCCATGGGCGCAGTTGACGAAGCCACTGCCCACTGCTACGGTTGAAAAAAGGATTTTGTCAACCGGTAAGGCATGAATACAAATGGCAGCACCCACGATGTCTACGATGGAATCAATGGCCCCTACCTCGTGGAAATGAACCTCTTCCAGTGATTTGCCATGGATTTTGGCTTCAGCCTCAGCAATATGAGTAAAGATGGTTATACTCATCTCTTTAACAGCCTGACTCAGTTGGCTCTGATTAATTATTTTCTTGATATCATACAGGTTCCTATGCTGATGGTGATGTACATGATCATGGTGATCATCCTTATGATGATGTCCATGGGAATGGTCATGAAGAAGCTGTACATTAACTCGAGTACCTGTAATTCCCCTTCGCTGGTCTGTAAAGACTTCAAGGGAATAGCCGGGGAGCTGTAGCTTATCTAAGCCCTGTCTCAGGGTCTCCTCGGGTACACCAATATCCAGCATGGCGCCTAAAAACATATCACCGCTGATTCCAGAAAAACAATCAAAGTATAATATTTTCAAAAAAACACCTCCAAAAAAAGGGGTAGTCCCCGAACTTCCTAGGAAAAAAATAAGCACTTCTGCTTTCTATACAACACTATTCGTCAAAGTTTTTAATAATCCTTCTGATGCCGTTAATTTATTGCCTCACGGCCTTTAGAAAATACGAGTTGGGGTAAGTTAATCCCTCTATTTTTTAACATGTTCTGGGGCTTGTATTAATATATATTTTATAAAGGACATGTTGTGAAAAAGAAGGTACCGATGGGAAAATTTAGAGGATAAGGAGTGAGGGAAAATGTCTGTCAGAAAGCTGCTTCAATTGACCAATATACTAGTCTACTTATTCATGATTACTGTATATTATTTAGCAGAGGGAATTCCCCTTGGGGGTTATACCACCGACGAAATTGCTGCTATGTATCCCAGCATACTCATACCGGCCAGTATTACCTTCAAAACATGGGGGATTATCTATTTGCTATTGGGAGCCTTCGTTATTTATCAAAGCAAGGGCCTGTTTCAAAGGAGGAAAAGTGATTATACCTTCCTTTATCAGGTTGGATGGTTATTTGTAATATCTTCGTTAATGAATAGTGCCTATCTGGTGGCCTGGCATTACCAAAGAATTGGACTATCTCTCATGATTATGGTCTTATTATTGCTTACATTAACTGGAATCTACTTAAGACTGCAAATCAATAAAAAGCCTGTAGGAAAAAATGAAAAAAGGTTTGTTCATTTACCATTCCAGGTATATTTAGGTCTGGCAACAATTACTATTATAGTCAATGGAGCCGCCTGGCTGGTATCAATAAACTGGAAAGGTTGGGGGCTACCACCGGTCCTGTGGGCCATCATTGTGATCATTTTGGTAGCCCTTGTCACCATTGCCGTATTACGTAGGAGAAGGGATACTGCCTATGCTTTGGTAATATTATGGGCCTATCTGGGTATTTTAATTAAAAGAATACAGGAAGGTCCCCAGCAGTATCCCGGAGTCATGATCACCACGGTGCTTTGTATGGCTGTTATTGTACTGATGCTAAACCCTATCGTAAAAAGAAACCAGCCTATGACCTTAAATAATTCATCAATAACCCTGCATTGACATATGGGAAGGGCATTGCCATAATAATAATGTATGCGATGACATTTTTAACAAAGGAAAAGGAGTGTGATGGTAGTGAAATATCTTTTTTTAGCTTATCCCAAATGCAGTACCTGCCAAAGGGCAAAGAAGTGGCTTGATGAAAATAATGTCAGCTATACTGAAAGACACATAGTTGAAGCAAATCCAACGGCAGATGAGCTTAAAATATGGATAAAGGACAGCGGCTTACCACTTAAGCGTTTTTTTAACACCAGTGGATTGATGTATAAAGAGCTAAATTTAAAGGAAAGACTGGGCTCAATGTCAGAAGATGAACAAATTGAGCTTTTAGCAACCAATGGCATGCTGGTGAAACGTCCCCTGATCATTGGCGAAGGGGTTGTTTTAACAGGCTTTAAACCAGATGCTTGGAAAGTATTGCTGGAGGAGAGATAGCGCTTAATATAGAATGATTAGGGAAAATTTAACACCTCAATAAAGACATTCATTACGGATTGTTTTTTTGACAATGGTGAAACTAGCTTTGTCAGAAGAAAATTAAATGCTTATTTGCTAATTTGTAATAAGCAAATTAAAATGGAGGAATCAGTTATGGATGTCTTTTCCCATGGACTTTGGGGAGGGTTGTTCTTCGGCAGAAGAAAAAAATACTATCGATTTGCCTTTGTTTTTGGTCTACTGCCAGATTTAATTCCCCTTTTGCCCTACACAGTAATCGGATTAATCAGTGGATGGGTTAATTTACGAGGTGGAACCTTGACAGTGATACCCCAGTGGGTCTACTTTCTGTATAATATGAGTCATAGCTTTGTGGTGGCAGGCACTTTACTAATTATAATCAGATTGATTTGGGGTAAGGAGCTGGCCTTTGGATTTTTAGCTTGGCCCCTGCACATAGCCTATGATATTCCTACCCATTCAGCCGATTACTTTCCCACTAAATTTCTTTATCCCTTAAGTGATATACATTTTAATGGAGTCAATTGGTCCCATCCTTTAATCATGTTAATTAACTATTTTGTTCTATGTACATCCTATAGTGCTTTATTATATTTTCACTGGAAAAAAAGCCAGAAAAAAATAAATTGGAAGCCATTGCAATAGGGGCGGCCCCATAGGCCGTCCCTATATACCGTGGTTACCCTTTGAATCCTTAAAAAGCTTGAATTTAGGTGGATGAAAAGTAAAATAAAGGAAGGATGCTGTTGTTATTAATAGTATCCACCAGGCCATTAGGTAAAGGGTTTGTGAAAAGTGAGCATGGCTTAATACATACCAGCTGCCCCCTTGCCCGAGGGTAATAGCCAGTAAAAAAAACAGGATGTCCAACAATACCACATGTCTCTTTAAAAAGAATTTGTAGCCGTAATGAAATAGAATTAAACAGCCTAAAATCATCAGAATAGCAGAAGCCTTTGCCAAGGCCATATGGTGGATGGAATAGGGCAAATAAAAAAACTCTATTATTCCATAGATTAGGGTGGGCCAAAAACCCATTTTTAAATGTTCCCATACACTTTCATTGACTGGAGCAATCAACCCCACAGGCTTCCACTTTCCAAGGGCATCATAGGTGAAATGAAGTAATGTGCCTACGGAAAATATAAATAGGATACCGAAGGTCTCCCAAAGTAATTCACTCAAATAGCTTCACTCCTTTAATAGCATAATTATATTATAGAGTAAATTTTCCTAAAATACGCTCTGGTTTATGAGTTAGTACCTTGTATAAAAAGGTAGCTTTTGTTATACTATATTTAAATAAAATCTCTATAGAAAAAGATCCTTGATTGAAGGGATGTGATTTGGCTGAACATACAATTTAAAAAGGGTGTTCTGGAGCTTTGTGTCCTAGCCATGCTTGATGAGAGGGACTGCTATGGCTATGAATTAGTCAATGAAATATCTAAAAATATTGCTATTTCAGAGGGAACCATATATCCGTTGTTGAGGCGGTTAAAGGATGAAGGGATGTTCACCACCTATTTGCAGGAATCCCAGGAGGGGCCACCCCGAAAGTATTATCGCCTGACGGATTCTGGCAGGGAGATGAAACGTCAGCTGACAGACGAATGGAATCAATTTGTAAAGGGTGTCAATGTCATATTGAAAGGAGCGAAAAGCCATGAATAAAGCGGAGTTTTTAGAAAAACTGAACTATGGCTTAAATAAAATACCAGCGGGTGAAAAGCAGGATATTCTTTATGACTATGAAGAGCATTTTCGTATTGGATTGGAAATGGGAAAAACGGAAGAAGAAATTTCTAAAGCTCTGGGGGAACCAGGGAGCATTGCCAAGGATTTTAGTGTAAATTATAGGGTTATTCAGGCAGAGAATACCGCAAGTACAGCAAATCTTCTTCGAGCAGTCCTTGCCACAGTCAGCTTGGGCTTTTTTAATCTAATATTTATTTTAGGGCCCTTTATCGCCGCAGTGGGGGTTTTAGTTGCCTTCTTCGCTGTATCAGCTTCTGTAACCATTGCAGGAATATTACTTGTCTTTCTTCAAATTCCTAAGTTTTTCTCAATCAATGGAATTGCGTTTATCTTTCTGGGAATAGGTTTAATGGCCCTGGGATTATTACTTTTCATTGGAAGCTATTATTTATCAAAATCCTTCTATGGACTTATGTTAAAATATTTAAGATTCAACTTAAAAATAATTAATGAAAGAAGGGCTAAAAATGAAGGATAGCAGACAGTTGAAGAACATAGTATTGGCTCTATTCGTTATTATGATCGGTTCATTTGCCATCGGAGGTTCCCTCCTGGCTATTTTTATCCCTAGAGGAGTAGAGGGAGAGGATTATAATTCCAATCTATGGTCATTTAAAAATAATTTGGGAACAGCCTATGAGCATAAAGTCAATCAGGAAGAAGTCATAAATATTACCGACATCAGCAATATTACAATCTCTACTGATAGCGTACCAATTAGACTATATGTAGTGGAAGGTACCGACGAACTGAAGGCCCACTATTATGGAAGCGTACAAACCAATGGTGCGCCGCCAGAGCTGGAACTGAAGCAGTCTGGTAATAAAATTGTTGTTAGGGAAAATAGAAGGGAAAAAATGAATGTGGGTTTTAATTTTGAAAATCTGTCTATGGATATTTACTTGCCAAAGCAATATCAAAAGGAGCTTTCCCTTCATTCAATTTCTGGAGATGTGCTGATGGATAAGCTCCAGTTAAGTAAAATCGAAGCAGAGACCATTTCAGGTAAAATATCACTGGATGGAGCCATCTTAGAAAGAGGCTTTTTTAAATCCACATCGGGAAATATCGAAATTAATCATTATTTAGGGGAGCTTAGGGGAGAAACTGTATCTGGACACTTAGCAGTGGAATTGGCGGGTTTAGAAGACAAGGTAGACATCAACAGTATTTCTGGTGATATAAAGGTAGCCCTGCCATCGGATTCCAGTTTTAAACTTATGGCTAATAGCACCTCAGGAAAAATAACTAGTGATTTTCCTATGACAGTTAATGGCAAGTCAAAATCAAATACCCTTGAAGGAATTGTCGGCAAAGGGGAGCATGAACTTGAGCTAAAGACAATTTCAGGGAACATTAATATTAGATATTAACATAATAAGGTTATGATAAATTTCATATTAGTAAAGCTAAAACCACAGGAAAGCTCGTAGGCCAGCCCTGTGGTTATTTATTTCTGTTTTTTTGCATAGACCTTTTTACTTTTTCTTCATGAAAAATGTATAGAACCCACTAAAAATCACACAATAAACTACATATGCCAAATTTCGTATACTAGTTAAAATTGGAAGAGGGTGTAAAGATTACTATGAAGGCAATTATTATGGCAGGAGGTAAAGGAACAAGGTTAAAGCCCCTTACCTGTAGCTTACCCAAGCCCATGGTACCCATTATTAACAGGCCGGTAATGGAATATACCGTAGACCTGTTAAAGGAACATGGTATTACTGAAATAGGGGTTACTTTGGCCTATATGCCAACAATGATTACCGACTATTTTGGAAGTGGAAAAGACTGGGGCGTTAATTTACATTATTTTATTGAAGAAACCCCCTTGGGAACAGGGGGAAGTGTAAAAAATGCCGAGGAGTTTATTGATGATACCCTTTTAATTGTCAGCGGCGATGCCTTAACGGATTTAGATATTCAAAAAGCCTTAGCTTTTCATCGAGAAAAGGGATCGAAGGCGACCCTTGTTTTAAGAAATGAGGCAGTACCAATCGAATATGGGGTTGTCATTACCGATGAAGCGGGGAAAATCATTCGATTTCTGGAAAAGCCCAGTTGGGGTGAGGTATTCAGCAATACCATTAATACCGGAATTTACATACTAGAGCCCGAGGTTTTAGACTATTTTTCTAAGGGAGACACCTTTGATTTTAGTAAGGATTTATTCCCCAGGCTGCTTAATGATCAAGTACCCATGTATGGCTATGTTATGAATGAATATTGGTGCGATATTGGGGATTTAAGCTCCTACAAGGAGACTCAATTTGATATTTTGGCAGGGAAGGTAAAGCTCCCGTTGATTCAAAAGGAGCTGGAAGAGGGGGTATATGTCGGCGAAGGGACAACCATTGGTAGGAATGTAAAGCTTCAGCCTCCTGTATATATCGGAAAAAATGGCAGCATAGAGGATGGCGCTGAAATAACAGGGCCGACGGTGATAGGTGAAAACTGTAGGATCAGTCAAGGGGCCACCATTAAAAAAAGTATCTTATGGAATCAGGTGAATCTGGAGGAAAAGGCCAGCCTTAGGGGAACGGTAATCTGTGGTGGTGCAGATATCAGGGAACAGGCAAAGGTACTGGAAAATTCAGTGGTAGGTGAAGGAACGATTTTATTGAAGGGGGCAGTTGTGAAGCCCGATATCAAAATCTGGCCCCATAAACGAATTGAAGAAAATACCGTCGTGAGTCAGAATCTTGTATGGGGTTCCAAGGCATCTAAAACCCTTTTTGGTTTGAGGGATATCTCTGGGCAAATCAATATTGAACTGACCCCTGAATTTTGTGCAAGGCTTGGTTCGGCCTTTGCGTCCAGTCTGAAGGGAGAGCCCTCAATCGTGATTAGCAGTGATCCCAGTAATGGAGCCCAATTAATTCAGCAGGCGCTTTTGGCCGGTGTTTCCTCCACCGGGGTTCAAGGGATTAATCTTAAAGGGGCCTTTTTACCCATGACGCGGTTTGCAGTAAGATATTTCAAAGCAGCAGGCGGAATTCATGTAAAGGCTTCGTCAGAAAAGCCTGATAACATCAGACTAGAGTTTATTGATGCTGACGGCGGAAATATTCCCAGATCAATGGAACGTGAAATAGAAAACCTGTTTAATCGTGAGGATTTTAAGCGCTGTAATGCCGATCGTTTAAAAAAGGAGATAGAAGTAGACTCATTTCATGCTATTTTCAACCAGGCAGGAATTAATGAGGTAAAGCATTTACAACAGATCAGACAAGCTAACCAAAGGGTATGGCTTACATCGCCATCACTTTCTGTCCTTGAATCCACCAGGGGCTATCTAAAAGGGCTAGGTGTTTCGGTGACTTTAATCTATCCTGAACAAGGCTTTAATAGCCAGAGTACAACTGCTTTGGCAGCAGCCCTGGCGGAAAGGGTCAAGGGTGATCCAGATTCAATTGGATTTTTAATTGGTGAATCTGGTGAGGAGCTAATGCTAGTTGACGAAAATGGCCGTCTGATGGAGGGGGAAAAGTACCACTTATTGGCTGCCAGGCTGTTGCTTCAAAGAGGAGACAGACAGTTGGTGGTGCCCTATGTATCATCAAGGCATCTTGAGGAATTGGCAGAGCAGTTTGGGGCTAAAATTGTTAAATGCAAATCCAACCCCGCCAGTCATATGAAGGATGTGCTGAAGGAATCCCAAGGGGAAAATTTGCCCCTACAGTTTACGCTGTGGTATAACGGCATTTGGGCTATTGGCAAAATCCTGGATTTTCTTATGCAGGAAGGAATCAAGCTAAGGGAGCTGGCTGATCAAATTCCTGATCCCTTTGTGGTGAAACAGGAAATACAGTGTGACTGGAAGGATAAAGGAAGGGTAATGAAGGAAATGATTTTAAACCATCAAAAAGAGGGAATCGAGCTTTTTGAGGGGGTCAGAATCGATGATGAAAAGGGATGGGCCTTGATACTTCCTGACCCTGAAAAGCCCCTGGTAAACGTATTTACCGAGGGCCATTCCCAGGAATATGCCGAAGAACTGTCTACCTTTTACAGTGAAAAAATCAGAAATCTGGTAAGTCGGCATTAACCGGGAAATACAGTGGTTTGGGATAAAAGATTATTCAGAAAGGTGATGACATACAGATGCCTTTGGATTTTAATGATTACTGGAAAAAAGACCGTTATCGCAAGGATGACATAGAGGATGTGCTTTTAAGTATGGAGGATTTGGGAAAGCACAGTAAAGAGGTTGCCAACACCCATCATGTGTCCGCCAGGGGAAAATCTACAAAATCTCTTTTGCATCGATTAGACAATCATTACCGTGTGATCGTTAAAGTGTATCAAGGCGTGAACAGTCGGGTGAAGGAGCAAAAGGAAATTTCACCCGCCTCCCAGTGGCTCCTGGATAATTTCTATAAAATCGAGGAGCAGTATAAAGACATCCGCCAAAATATGATTAAGGAACGTTTTTTCAGGCTTAAGGCCTTGAAGCAGGGTAGTTTGAAGGGGTACCCTAGAATTTATGCTGCAGCCCTTGAATTGGTCTCCCATACCGATGGGCGATTAGACGAAGAGATAATTCAATATTTCTTTGAGGCTTATCAAAGCCAACAGGTGCTTACCATATCTGAAATCTGGGCTTTATCCCTGATGCTTCGTTTGGCATTGATCGAAAAGCTCAGATTGGTTTGTGAAAAAATTCTCGTTACAGAAACCGGTTGGAATCAGGCAGAGGAATTATTAGAGCAGAGCAAAGAGACAATATTGGTCAGCCTGAAACAGTTATTCGATGTATCGGATAAACCCAATGGCCCTTTAATCGAGCATCTGTTACGGCTATTGAGAAGAAAATCCAACGAAAGGGGCATGGTTGTCGGCTATATTGAAGAAAGGCTGAAGGAGCATAACACCACCATTGAAAGTGTCATAGAAGAGGATCATAGGCAACAGGCCTCTAGAAAGGTGTCTATCGGGAATGCTATTATCAGTCTAAACTTAATTTCTGTACTGGATTGGGAGTCATTTTTTGAATCCCTTAATATTACTGAGGGGATTTTAAGAAAGGAAAGGACAGGAATTTATCGTGCCATGGATTTTGAATCCAGGGATTATTACCGAACTGTTATTGAAAAGATTGCAGAAAAATATCATATTCCCGAGGCCAAGGTGGCAAGGGCAGCTGTTGATTTGTCAGAGGCAGGAAGGTCCAAGGGTGAAAAGTATGGTCATGTAGGCTACTATTTGGTAGGTGAAGGAAAGGGAGAGCTCTTTAATGCCCTGGAAATCACAACGGGGGCAAGGGAGCTGAAGCAGGCATCCCTGGTTCAGTATTTAGGCCCAATCATGGCAATTACCCTGCTGATAACAGGGCTATTGATGAGTTACGCTTATAAAAATAGTGAAAATTATCCATGGGTATGGGCCCTTGTAGCTGGCTTAATAACGGTCATTCCTGCCAGCGAGGTGGGGGTATTTATCACTAATCGCATTTTAACAAAGCTGGTTCCGCCAGATTTTATCCCTCGCCTTGAGTATAGTCAAGGAATTCCCCCGGAGGCCAGGACACTGGTGGTGATTCCCGCTTTAATTAATGACGAAGCCCGGGCAGGGGAGCTCCTGGGGCAATTGGAGGTCTATTATTTATCGAATCGTGAGGATAACATTGTCTTTGGCCTGGCGGGAGACTTCCCCGATACCGGCCAAAAGCAATTGCCGGGAGAAGTAGAGCAAGTTAAAAAAACCCTGGCAAAGGTTAAAGCCCTCAATGAGAAATATGGCAAGGAGATATTTTACTATTTCCATCGAGAAAGACAATATCTGGCCTCCGAAAAAAAATGGATGGGCTGGGAGCGGAAAAGAGGGGCTTTGCTGGAGCTAAATCAGCTTTTAGCAGGAAATTCAAGCTCATATCGGGTTGTATCGGGGAATCCCAGCCAGGAGGGTGAGATAAAATACGTCATTACGTTGGATGCCGATACAAGACTGCCAATTGATGGAGCAAAGCGACTGATTGGAATGATCTCTCACCCCCTCAACAAGGCGACAATTGATTCCCGAAGGGGAATCGTTACCCAGGGCTACGGGTTGATTCAGCCACGAATTGATCTCAGTGTAGAAAGTGCCAATACCTCCATTTTCACCAGAATTTATGCGGGTCAGGGAGGAATCGATCCCTATACTACGGCGGCCTCCGACATTTATCAAGACCTGTTTCATGAGGCAATCTTCACGGGGAAGGGTATTTATTCCCTGGAGGTATTTAATACCCTTTTAAAGGATGCCATACCTGACCAAACCATACTCAGCCATGATCTGTTGGAAGGAAGCTATGTCAGAACCGGTCTCGCCAGTGATATGGAATTAATAGACGATTACCCGGCCAAGTATAGCAGCTACATATCAAGACTACACCGGTGGGTGAGGGGAGATTGGCAGCTGTTGCCCTGGCTGTTTAATACAATCACAGACAGAAAGGGAGAACGGGTCCCTAATCCCCTGTCTTCCCTATCGAAGTGGAAAATTATTGACAACCTGAGAAGAAGTTTGGTTTCAATTTCCTTAATGCTGCTGTTGGGCCTTGGCATCAGCCTGCTGCCTGGAAGCTGGCTGCCATGGGTGGCTTTGGGAGGCTTGACGCTATTTCTTCCATTCCTTGTGTCGCTAATCGATTATTTCAGACTCAAGCTAAGGGCCCCTGTTGAAGGCCTGTGGGGAAACTTTGGCCTGGAGCCGAAAAGAAGCCTTTGCCTGGGGTGTCTGCAGCTTATTACCTTACCTCACCAGGCCTATATGATGGTTGATGCCATTGTCAGAACTCTGTACCGGCTCTATTTTTCCCGCAAACGCCTGCTGGAATGGGTCACTGTGGCAGACTCAGAGAAAAAGCTGAGTAATGATCTGAAAAGCTATATTCAAAGAATGAGGACGATTTTTCCCGTAACAATTGTTGCAGCTTTATTCTGGCTAGTCAAGGGAAGACCCATCATTGGATTTCCCATTTTGATCCTTTGGCTGATATCACCATGGGTTGCCTATGGCATCAGCCAGCCACAGTCAATTCATCAGGAAGCATTGGATGACGAGGATCAAATGCTTTTAAGGAGAATTGCAAGGAAAACCTGGTCATACTATGAAGACCTGGTGGGTGAATCAGATCATTATTTACCGCCAGATAATTATCAGGAATACCCGCCAAAGGGTGCGGCCCACCGAACCTCCCCCACCAATATTGGCTTTTATCTATTGTCTGTCATTTGTGCCAGGGACCTGGGGTATTTAACGACAACAGAAATGGTCAAAAGGGTTCGGGAAACCATGAATACCCTTTTGAAAATGGAGACCTGGAAAGGGCACCTGTATAACTGGTATGACACCAGAAGCCTGGAGGTCTTACGGCCCCATTATGTTTCTACGGTGGATAGCGGAAATTTCGTAGCTTATCTAATCACCTTAAGGGAAAGTCTTGAGGAATATTTAAATCGTCCTTTGATGGATAAAAATCAAATTGAAGGCTTGCGAGATGCTCTTTTATCTAAGGAAGGAGAGGATAAGCTCCAAAGGCTTCTCATTTATGAGCTGATGGATCGAGAGGAGATCACCCTGAAGGCCTTCGGTGAGCTGCTGAAGGATCTTACCGTCAATGGAACCGACGGATGCCCAAAGGAATATAAAAGACAGCTTGAAGCCATCAATACAGAATTTGAAATTTACCTGAAACCCCTTACAAATCATGTAAAGCAAATTCCCTGCCTTAACAAGCTTATGGGCTATTACGAAGAAATACTTGACTCCCCTGGGTCAAGAGAAGATTACCAGCAGGAGTTAGAAAATATAAAGCGAGCCAATCAGAAGATCAAGGGAATGATTCAAGGGGTCAAGGATCTGATAAAAACCATCGACCAGTTGGTTGATGAGGTGGATTTTACCAGGCTGTATGACCCTAAACGACGGCTGTTTTCCATCGGATATAACGTAGAGGAGGAAAAGCTTACCAATTCCTATTATGATCTGTTGGCTTCAGAGGTACGAACCACCAGCTATATTGCCATTGCCAGAAGGGCCGTACCCAAAAAACACTGGTATAAATTGGGGCGGGCATTTTCTGTTGTCAATGGCAAGCGGAGTCTGGTGTCCTGGACGGGTACCATGTTCGAATATTTCATGCCCTATTTAATCATGAAAAATTACCAGAATACCTTGCTCGATGAAACCTATCATGCCGTTATGGAAGCCCAGCGCCACTATGGCAGGCAAAGGGAGGTTCCATGGGGAATATCTGAGTCAGGCTATTACGGTTTTGACCTCCAGCTTAATTATCAATATAAGGCCTTTGGTGTACCTCACCTGGGTCTAAAGCGTGGTTTGATGGAAGAAGTAGTGGTATCACCTTATTCGACCCTGTTGGCACTACCCTATCGGCCTAGAGAATCGGTAGAAAATGTAAAGGCCCTAATCAATATGGGAATGGAGGGCACCTATGGACTTTATGAGGCCATCGATTTTACCCATGGTCGTTTACGGTCAAAAAATACCCATGAAATTGTAAAAAGCTTTATGGCCCATCACCTGGGCATGGGCTTTGTTTCCTTAACTAATTATTTTCATGACATGATTGTGCAAAAGCGATTCCATCAAAACCCATTGATGCGTTCCGGAGAGCTGCTATTGCAGGAGAAAATACCTGTCAGAGGTATTATTACAAAGGAATTCAAAGAGCCCCTTGAAGCTAAGGATCAACCAAGGGATCTGCTCCAGGGACTGACACGAACCTATGGTATTTCCAACGAGCTTCCGCCCAAGTGCCATCTTCTTTCCAATGGTGATTATTCCCTGCTATTGACGGAGGGAGGCAGCGGCTACAGCCGAATGGGAGAGATTCAAATTACCCGCTGGCGTCAGGATGAATTGGCAAACAGCTATGGCACCTTTATTTTTATACACCAATTAAGCGACAATAAAAATTGGGCCACGGGTTATGACCCCTTTAAAGAGGAACCAGACGGCTATCAGGTGAGCTTTTCCCAGGATCGGGTTGAATATATAAGAAATGACGATACGATTCAGACCCATACAGAAATATTGGTTTCCCCTGAAGACCCGGTGGAAATCCGCCGGGTAACCCTGACAAATTATGGTGCTGAACCAGTGACCCTTCAGGTGACAAGCTACTTTGAAACGGTATTGGGGGATCAACGGGCCGATGTGGCTCATCCTGCCTTTAGTAACCTTTTCGTCAGAACTGAACTGCTGTCGGGGCACGACTGCCTGTTGGCATCCAGAAGGCCAAGGGAGCCACATTTACCTACCCGTTGGTTATTCCATAGCCTCCATGTGGAGGGTGAAGTCAGTGGAGGGCTGCAATACGAAACAAATCGGGGAAATTTTCTGGGCAGAGGCAGAGACCTAAAGCGGGCAGTTGCATTAAATCAACCCTTGAAAAATTACACAGGAATTGCCATTGATCCGATTATGAGTCTGAGAAAAACCATTAGGCTAAAGCCGGGTGAGAGTGGGGTGTTTACCTTTACTACCGGCATACAGGAAGATCGGGAAATGGTTATTGAGCTAATGAAAAAATATCATGGCACCAATGGTATTGAACGGGCAAGGGAGCTTGCCTTAACCAGAAGCCAGGTGGAACTGACCTATTTAAATTTCAAGATAGAGGAAATCTCCATCTTCCAAGAGCTGATTCCCTATTTAATCTACCTGAACCCCGGTAGAAGAAAGTATGAGGAAATACTTAAAAAGAATAAAAAGGGTCAGTCTGGTCTGTGGGCCTATGGTGTTTCAGGAGATTTGCCAATCTTTCTGGTGACCATTAAAAAAATTGATGAAATTGAAGTGGTGAAGGAATGTATCAGGGCCCATGAGTATTGGCGTACAAAGGGCCTGAAGGTCGATTTAATCATATTAAACGAGGATGAAAGCAGCTATCTGCAACCTCTGCAGCATTTAATCAATGAGGTGGTATTTACCAGTAATGAAAGACATCTATTAAATCAGCCCGGTGGAATTTTTATACGAGATGCCAATGTGATTCCGCCGGAGGATCGGAATTTGATTTATACTGCTGCCAGGGCACTGATCAAGGGTGAAGGAGGCGCTTTATCGAGACAGCTTTCTAAGCTAAAGGCAATAACACAGCTTCCGCCTGCCAGAGAATTTAAGGGTGTATACGAAGCAATCAATTACCGGGATATCCCTGTAGAACTAACCCATGATAATGGTTACGGCGGCTTTAGCAGTTCCGGCCGAGAATATATTATCAAGCTAAAGGATGATCTGCAAACACCGGCCCCCTGGAGTAACGTAATTGCCAATGAAAATTTTGGTTTTCTGGTTACAGAAAACGGTTCAGGCTATACCTGGGCTGAAAACAGCAGAGAAAACAAGCTGACTCCCTGGTCCAATGACCCCGTTACAGACCCCCCTGGTGAGCTGCTGTATCTTCAGGAGAAGGATTCGGGTGCGGCCTGGACTATTACTCCCCTTCCCATCAGGGAGCCGGGGGACTATGTCGTGAAACATGGAATGGGCTACACCAGCTTTATCCATCATAGTCATGATATCGAGCAGGAGCTGACTCTATTTGTACCTGAAAGGGACCCGGTGAAAATTTATTTGGTGAAGCTCAAAAATACAGCTGTCGATGCCAAAAAATTAATGCTAACCTTTTACATGACACCAGTACTGGGGGTCAGCGATGAAGTGACAAGGCAGTATATATTGACTGAATTAAATGAGGAAACTGGCGGTATTAAAATAACGAACCCCTTTCAATCGGATTTTCCTGATCGGATTGCCTTTATTGAGTCATCTGAAAGGGTATGCTCGTATACAGGAAATAAAAATGCCTTTTTTGGTGCCAGGGGAGACCGTGTTTCCCCCGATGCCCTGGGTCGAGTTGGCTTGAATAACGAGCTGGGAGGAGGCTTAAACCCCTGTGGGGCCTTGCAATGTGAAGTGGTATTGCCTCCCGGAGAGGAGAAGGATCTGGTCTTTCTATTAGGGCAGGTAAAGGAAGCCTCTGAACTGCTTCCCCTGATCAATCAATATAAAACGCCCTGGCAGTGCAGATTGGCTCTGAAGCAAGTACAGGAAAGCTGGAACAGGCTGGTGGGGAAAATTCAGGTAAAAACCCCCGATCCTTCAATGGATTTAATGCTGAACGGATGGCTTCTTTACCAAAGCCTTGTCTGCCGATTATGGGGAAGATCTGCCTTTTATCAATCAGGAGGAGCCTACGGCTACCGGGATCAGCTACAGGATGCATATAATCTGCTGCATCCTGCCCCGGAACTATTGAGGAAGCAAATTTTACTTCATTGTCAGCATCAGTTTGTTGAAGGAGATGTACAGCACTGGTGGCATCCCGGAGCTGGGGAAAAGGGAATTAGAACCAGATTTTCAGATGATCTGCTGTGGCTTCCCTTTACGGTGGCAGCCTTTTATCACCATACCCAGGATGAGACGATCCTTAAAGAGAAGGTTCATTTCCTTGAGGATGAGCCCCTGGCAGAGGGTGAGGATGAACGCTATGGAATTCCCCGTATCTCTGAGGAACAGGACACTGTTTATGGCCATTGTCTTCGAGCTATCGACAGGAGCTTGCGCTTTGGCAGCCATGGCATTCCACTAATGGGCTCAGGAGATTGGAATGATGGAATGAGCACCGTTGGAAATAAAGGGAAGGGAGAGAGTATTTGGCTGGGCTGGTTTCTATATAAAATTTTAAAAACCTTTGCACCCATTTGTGGGTTAATGGGTGATCAAGAAAGGAAAGAAACCTATTTAAAAGCAGCAGAGAACATTGTTAAGAACATAGAAGCCCATGCCTGGGATGGAAACTGGTATATGAGAGCCTTTTTCGATGATGGCCGGCCTTTAGGCTCATCTCAAAATGAAGAATGTATGATTGACTCCCTTGCTCAATCATGGTCTATTATTTCAGAGGGAGGAAATCAACAGCGGGCAAAGCTGGCCATGGAGGCAGTGGAGGATTATCTGATTAAGGATGATGCAGGGTTAATCCTTTTATTTACTCCACCCTTTGATGAAAGTGACTTAGAACCAGGATATATTAAAGGCTATGTACCGGGAGTCAGGGAAAATGGAGGTCAATATACCCATGCTGCTGCCTGGGTCATTAAGGCCTTTGCCATGATGGGAGATGGTGACCGGGCCTGGGAGCTGTTCCGCATGATCAACCCCATCAACCACACTAGAACACCCCTGGAATGTGCAGTATACCGGGTAGAGCCCTACGTGATGGCCGCCGATGTTTATGCAGTGGAGCCCCATGTGGGCAGGGGCGGTTGGACATGGTATACCGGTGTGGCCGGATGGATGTACAGGGTTGGCATCGAAGATATATTAGGCTTGAAAAGACATGGAAATCGACTTTATATCAGGCCTTCTATACCGGTGGGCTGGCCAGGCTATGAAGTGACATACCAATTCGGTACTGCCGTTTATCATATTATTATCCATAATACTGCTTCAAAGGAAGGGCCAGCTGGTTTTAAGCTTGATGAAAGGCCTATGGAGGGGGATTATATAGAACTGAAGGATGATGGTAGAAAACATCGGGTTGAACTATGGCTTGAAGGGAAATAAAAGGGGCTCGAGAGGGCCCTTTTTCAGTTCTTTCTCAAAGAAAATAGACATAACATAAAAAAAGAGAGCAATTACAATGTAGTTTTAATAAAAATATTGTATAATATAGAGAAGAAAACTACAGGAGGAAGTTGGTTTGAAGATACTTGCAATAATGGGAAGCCCCAGAAGGGAAAAAAATAATGATACCCTATTGGATCATCTCTTGAAGGGTATACAATCGATAGACAATGAAGCTGAAATTACCAGGTTAAATGCCGCCGCCTTAAATATTAATCCCTGTACAGCCTGTGATGCCTGCAGCCATCAATTGGGCTGTATTCAAAGGGATAAAATGGATGAGCTGCTACCTGCCTTTAATGAGGCCGATCTAATTATTATGACATCACCAATGTATTTCAATAGTATTTCTGCCCAATTGAAATCCATAATTGATCGTAATCAAGTAATTTGGTCCAGTAAATATGTCCATAATCAGTCTTTAATTGAAAAGGAAAAGCTGCGGTTAGGCTATATGGTTTGTACTGCAGGGGCTCCGTCCCATCCCTTTGGTCTGGATGGAGTAATTCCAATTTTAGATCTGTTTTTCAAATCCATTAACACGACTTATCATGGCAACTTTTTTGTCAATAATGTAGATGAAAGGCCTGTATATGAAAATGAACTGGTACGCTTAGAGATTTACAAAGCCGGACAGCAATTAGTAGAAGCCTACCAGAAAGCAGCAGAAAACAAAAAAAATTGTTAATAATATCTTTATGACGTTAGAATCAATGTGGTATAAGGAGGGGAGTCCAATGGAGAAGCGTGATGATAACGATAAAAAAGAAGATACGCTAAGGATTGATATGACATTATTAGGACAGCTAATGATGAATCAGTTCCCCGACCCAATTTTAATCCTAAAAAATGAAATCATTATAGATTGCAATTATACGACTTTAAAAATGTTTGGCTACTCTGACAAGTCACAACTGCTGGGACGTGAAATCAATCAGCTCTTCTATCAGAATTCTACTTTGGATACCCATAAAATACAATTTAAATACCTTTTAGAGGCAGCCAAAGCCCAGGGAAACAAAAGAAGTGATTGGATGTTTTGTAATCATTTGAAGGAAAGCATTTATGCTGAAATACTGCTTATATCCCTGGCAGAGCTTGCGCAAAATTGCTTTTATCTGCAAATACGTGATATCAGGGAAAGAATATTGTTTCAAGAGGAGCTTTTAATTCAAAAATCTAAATTCCAACAACTCTATGAAAATTCTCCAGAGGCTGTTGTGATGCTGGATAATAACGATCTGATTGTCAGTATTAATCGTGCATTTGAAGAGACCTTTCAATATCGCCTTGATGAAATAAAGGGAAAGCCAATTAATAAGCTCATTGTACCAGACCATTTAATCGAGGAGGCTTCGCAGCTGAGCAGTGACGTTTTGGCAGGAGAAGCTGTCAGAACTGAAACCGTTAGAAAAAGAAAGGATGGTACCCTAATTGATGTTTCAGTTGTGGGCTACCATATTATTAATAATCAAAGGCAAATAGGGATCTATGGAATATATCAGGATATTACGGCCCGTAAGGAATCCGAAAGAAACTTAAATTTATTTGCCAAGGTTTTGGAGAATAACACCGAAGGAGTCATTATCACAGACCGAAACGCAAAAATCCAGTGGGTCAATAAGGCCTTTACAGATATTACAGGATATTCTAAGACAGAAGTAGTTAATCAAAGGCCTAGTATCTTAAAATCTGGTAAACATTCAAAGGATTTTTACCAAAGGCTGTGGGAATCGATTTTGACCCTGGGAAAATGGCAGGGTGAAATTTGGAATAAACGAAAAAACGGTGAAGTATTTGCCGAAAATTTAAGTATCTTTGCCATAAAGGATCAAAACAATCAGATCACCCATTTTGCCTCCATCTTAAGCGATATTACAGCCAATAAGGCAAAGGAGGAAAAAATCAATTATTTAGCCTTTCGAGACAGCTTAACAGGTCTGTATAATCGTGCCATGTTTGGTGATCGCCTGAATTTGGAGCTTGCCAAGGCAAAACGACAGGGGTATCTTGTGGCAGTACTGTTTATCGATTTAGACGAGTTTAAAAGTGTCAACGATACCCATGGCCATGGCGTGGGGGATCTGCTTTTAAAGCAAATTGCAGATAGATTATTGTCAGCCACCAGAGAAACCGATACAGTTGCCAGAATTGGCGGTGATGAATTTATTGTTATATTGCCCGATATTAAAGAAGCAGAGCAGATCAGGATGATCTCTGAGAAACTATTAAAGGTATTTGAAGCACCCTGGCAAATTGATGATAAGACCTTCTATATAGCAGCCAGTATCGGCATTTCCATTTATCCGTTGGATGGCATCAAGCCCCAGGAGCTTATACAAAATGCCGATATAGCCATGTATAAGGCCAAGGAAAAAGGCCATAATCAATATGAATTTTATACGAATATTTCCCATATCATACCGGGTGTCGATTCATGACACCTTTTTTCTTTGAAGGATAGTGATTTTCTAAATAGTATATTATTTCACTAATTTAAGATTAAACAGAGGTGCCAGGAGGTATATATGTAAATATAATATACTAAAATATTCAAGCTATTAAGGCAGCCGCTAATTAAAAAGTATATTTATGGAAGGAAAATGTTGCGCTTTGTAGAATATATAACATATAGTGACATTTTAACGATTTAATCCTCAATAGACATATTGCAAGGGGAGCCTGGCATATATCTATTGATGAAAGCTGAAGAACAGGGGTGATGGTGGTATGTTGACATTTTATCAAATATGCTTTCGTGCTGGTGTACTCTTTACGGTTGTAACCTTTCTGCTGGGGCAATTATTTGATTTTATGGACTTTGATGTAGAGTTTGACACTGATGCAGATCTTGACCTGGACTTTCAAGGGCAGGGGGTTTCACCATTAAAGCCTGTGATTATAACAGCCTTTTTCACTGTATTTGGAGGGGTAGGCGAGATGGCTTTGAAGCGAGGAATGAGTCAGGTATTTACCTTTACTTTGGCTTTAATTCTTGGATTTGTTGTAGCAGCATTGTTTTTAAAGCTGATTATTGTTCCCCTTCAACGGGCCCAAAATACCAGTGCAAAATCTCAAAAAGACTTAATCGGTCACCTTGCTAAGGTTGATATCGGCATTGAAGGTGATCATTTCGGCAGAATTGCCTATACCATTGCCGGAAACAGCTATACCGCACCGGCAAAATCCCTTGATGGTATGTCGATAGAAAAGGGAACAGGTGTCATTATCGCCAAAATTGATAATAACATATTCTATGTGAAGCAGTCTGAAAATTAAAATTTTAACTATAAACCTATTGAAAAGGGGGTGAGTTGTAATCAATCGAAGTTTATAAAAAATATTTGTAAGGAGGAGCAGCATGCTGATACCAATCATTATTGTTGGCGTTATCTTGTTACTAATTTTAAGTGTTCTGTTTATGTGGAGAAAGGTGCCCCAGGATAAGGCGCTGGTTATTACAGGTCTAAATAAACGAGTCATTTCAGGGGGCGGGGGATTCATTGTACCCCTTTTAGAGAGAACTGATTCAATTTCTTTAGAAAACATGAAAATTGAGGTTAGAACTGACGGGGCCTTGACAGAGCAAGGGGTAGATATTAAGGCCGATGGTGTAGCGGTTATTAAGGTGAAATCAGACAAGGAATCAATTTTATCAGCCATTGAGCAATTTAATACCGGCTCTGAAAAGTCTACCATTGATTTTATTAAGGATACGGCTAAAGACGTACTGGAAGGAAAGCTTAGGGAAATTATCTCAAAAATGTCTGTTGAGGAAATCTATAAGGATCGAGAAAAATTTGCCTCCCAGGTACAAGAGGTAGCCGCCCTTGATCTTTCATTAATGGGATTAGAAATTAAGGCTTTTACCATTCGTGATATAAAGGATGATAATGGATACTTAACTGCCCTGGGTAAGAAGAGAATTGCTGAGGTCAAGCGGGATGCAGAAATTGCTGAGGCAGAAAGCAGTAAAGAAACCAAGATCAAAACTGCAGAGGCCAATCGGTTAGGTGAAGAAGCCCGTTTGATTTCCGAAACTCAAATTGCAGCGTCTGCCAAGGATAAGGAGCTGAAGATTCAGTCCTATCGTAGAGATCAGCAGATAGAAACTGCCAAGGCCGACCTTGCCTATGAAATTGAGGCCAGCAGAGTTCAACAGGATGTAGAAAAGGAAAAAATGCAAATTCAAATTATCAGGAAGCAAAAAGAAATAGAGCTTGCTGAGCAGGAAGCCATCAGAAAGGAAAGAGAGCTGGAGGCAACCGTTAGAAAGCTCGCTGAGGCTGAAAAATTTAGAGAGGAAAAGAAGGCCGAAGCAGAGCGATATAAGGAAATTCAAGAGGCCGAGGCTGAATCAGAGGCCATCAGGTTACGGGGGATTGCCAGCGCAGCCGCCAAACGGGAAGAAGGGATGACTGAAGTAGAAATTATTCGTGAAAAGGGTAAAGCCGAAGCAGAGGCAATGCTGAAAAAAGCAGAAGCCTTTAAGCAATACAATGAGGCTGCCATTACCCAGATGATTATCGAAAAGCTTCCTGAAATTGCCAGAGCCGTTGCAGAGCCCCTTTCCAAAACCGAGAAAATTGTCATTGTTGATTCCGGCAGTGGAAAAGGTGATGGGGCCGCCAAGGTATCAAAATATGTCACAGATATTATTGCTACCTTGCCCGAAACAGTCAATGCTCTTACTGGAGCCGATTTAACCAAGCTTTTAAAGGGAAATCCCTTAAAAGGCCATGAAGCAGTTCAGCAAATAAATGAAATAGAAGAATAAAATTCAGGGTCAGCGTTTATGCTGATCCTTTTTTGTCATGCTATAGCCTTGTACCTAAAAATTTCAGAGAAAAGACGGGCCTATATTGGATTTTTTAAAAATCTATTGTATGATAGAGGAGTACCAAAAAATTGAGGACTTTCAAATTTAATTTTAAATTGATAAACTAATCTTTATTTTGCCCGTAATAATTAATAGTAGGATTAATTTTTATTTATAGAAACTGCACTAATTAATCATTATAGGAGGAGAGGTAGTATGAACAAAAAATTATATTTGTCTAGAAATGATAAAAAGCTGGCTGGTGTTTGCGGGGGAATCGCGGAATATTTTGATATTGATTCGACTCTGGTAAGGTTACTATGGGTATTATTTACCATTCCCGGTGGAGCAGGCCTGTTGGTATATATTATTGCGGCTGTCATTATGAATGAGCCACCAATCCACCAAAATCATCAAGGTGGAATTAATCTTGATAAAGATCAAAACGTAAGTGGCAGTTATTATGAGTCTTCCCAAAGCGAAAGGTCAAATCATCGAGACAATATTCTAATTGGTGGAATCTTAGTGGTGCTGGGAGGATACTTTCTAACCAAAAATTTATTTAACTGGAGCTGGCTTTCTATACGGTACCTTATGCCAATTCTATTGATCGTAATTGGGACAGCGGTTTTAATCAATGGTAAACGGAAATAAGTAATCGAATATTGAAATAAGAT
>CBFGTV010000039.1:0-31041 GCA_965652145.1 uncultured Clostridiaceae bacterium | reverse complement strand
TGGGACAAAAAAGCGGTGAAAGATGCCCTTGAGTGGGTTTTCAGACACGCCCTAGATTAGTTATGACCTTTAAGGGCGACTAAATCCCACTTTTCGGGTAAATGACTTAAGATTTTCTTAAATCCTTCAACATGGCCGGCTTCCTGCCATTCTAATAAAATTACCGTTGGCCCTGCACCACTTAAAAAAATATTTTCTATTTTATGGCCTGCCGCTTCTTTAAAAATTTTTTCTAATGAAGGCATCAGTTTTAAGCGAAAGGGCTGATGAAGCTGATCCTTAAGGGCACTATTGATTTTGTCCAATTCCCCCGACAATAGGGCGGCCACCAGTAGACTTGCTTTCCCTACATTATGGACTGCATCCTGATGGAAAACCGACTCTGGTAAAACACTTCTGGCTAATTCCGTGCTAAGGCCTTGGTCGGGAACGGCCGTATAAAAGGTCAAACGTGGATCAACAGGAAACCTAATATAATCGGTATGGGCCGCTCCCCTGACAGAAACCACTACGCCCCCCAAAAGGGCCGGGGCTACATTGTCTGGATGCCCCTCAAGTTCAACGGCCATATCTAGCAGCGCCTGCTGATTAAAGTACTTATCCATCAATAAATTGGCAGCCATAAGACCGGCTACTATGCAGGCGGCACTGCTGCCCAGGCCCCTGGAAATGGGAATTTCATTATATTGTTTAATTTTTAAGCCCCTTGGCCGGTAACCTGCTTGATCAAAGCAATATTTCATACTACGGTAGACAAGGTTATGCTCATTTTTTTCAACCCCTTGGCTGTCTCTGCCGCTGACTTCGATTATTAGACCATCAGAAATGAATTCAGCCTCTACGGTATTATACATGGAAAGGGCAATACCCAGACAATCAAAGGCTGGCCCTACATTGGCCGTTGTGGCCGGAATTTGAACCTTAACCATTTTATTCACCCTCCAGGGCACCATGGATTCGGGCCTTGATTTCTTCCAGGCTCACTCCATAGACCTTCAGTTCTTCCTTGGGTAGAACCACAGCAGGGTCCTTTAGACCGTTTCCTGTTAACACACAGGCCACCCGCTGCCCCCTACTGAAGAAGCCTTTTTGGTATAGCTTAATAACCCCCGCCAGGCTGGCAGCAGAGGCAGGTTCTACAAAAATGCCCTCCTGACCTGCCAATTGACTCTGGGCCTGTAAAATTTCTTCATCGGTCACATCATTGATTAATCCCTCTGAATCGTCTCGGGCAGCCACAGCAAGCTCCCAGCTGGCAGGATTCCCAATTCGTATGGCTGTAGCAATGGTTTCAGGATTTTCAACAACCGTTCCCTTCACCAGGGGGGCGGCACCGGCAGCCTGAAACCCCAGCATGGAGGGTAGATTATCTATTTTCCCCTTTAAGTAATAATCTTTAAAGCCCGCCCAATAGGCCGATATGTTACCGGCATTTCCCACCGGAATGGCAAGATAGTCTAAGGCTTTTCCCTCCAGCTGATCACAGATTTCGTAGGCTGCTGTCCGTTGCCCCATTAACCGGTAAGGATTAACGGAATTAACCAGTGTTACCCTGCCTTCCCGGGCAATTTCCCTCACCAGATTAAGGGCTTCATCAAAATTTCCTTCCACCGGAATAATCTCTGCTCCATAGAGGATCGCCTGGGCCAATTTTCCCAGGGCAATTTTATTATTGGGTATCAGTACAAAGCATTTGATTCCCGCCTTGGCCCCGTAGGCAGCCGCTGAAGCCGAAGTATTCCCTGTAGAGGCACAGATAATCGCCCGGCTTCCTTCAGCCATAGCCATGGTAACTGCCATGGTCATCCCCCTGTCCTTAAAGGAGCCCGTAGGGTTTAACCCCTCATATTTTAAATAAAGCTCGATTCCATCAAGGCCTTTTTCAATATTTTCTGCTCTGATTAATGGCGTATTTCCTTCATTTAACGTTATAATTTTTTGGTCGGGCTTTACCCCTAATAAATCCCTGTACTGATGAATCACACCCTGCCACATTTTACCGCCTCCAGACTGTATTTTTTCGTTCCTATTCCCTTGCAACTACGTTAATTTCCTTGACTCCCCTGGTGGCTCCAATTTGCTCTACAAGGACATCCACCTCCTGCAGCATTTCCTTTGTTTCAAAGGATATGGTAACATTTGCCACCCCATGAAGGGGAATATTTTGGTTGATCGTTAGTACACTGCCCCTGGCCTGGGCAATTTGATTTAAAATACCGGAAAGAATTCCCGAAGTATGCTCTACAAGAAGGGAGATTGTCATAATCTTCCCCTTGGTAATTTCATGGAAGGGTCGTATGGCATCCTTATATTTATAGTAGGCGCTTCGACTCATCCCCACTATTTCCACCGCCTCCTGAATTGTACCGGCTTCTCCCCTTGACAAAATTTCTTGAACCTTAAGGGTTTTTAAAAAAACCTCTGGCAATACCGATTCTTCCACAATATAATACTTATTTTTTTCTCCTGTCATAACCATCACCTCCATCAGTGTACATTTGTATCTGTATAGAAAACATATTAGCATAATCCCGGGAATACTTCAACCTGTCATGATAATGAATGGTTTGCAGCAATAAAGGTTTGGCAGCAGCGTCTATATAATCCATACGCCAATACCAAACCTATTGAAAAATCATTTATAAATGCAATTATATCAATCTAAATATACAAAGAGCCAACAATTTGATAGTTTTTGGGAATACCATAGGCTTCATATTCTTTTCTTTTTTCTTTCTTATGCAGGCTCCATTTTGCAACCATGCCTTCCTCGTTAAACATTCTTTCCATATAAAGCATCATGATGCCTGCATCCAGCAACGGATTCCCTTGAGTGGATTCCCTTTCCACCACTAAGATAATTTCATTCTCATTCAATATCAGCTTCCAGGGCTGAGAATTTTTCCACGAGGGGGCCATTCTAATATGATAGAATATTCTGGCCAACCCTCTCATCTCTAATTCTTCAATCCATGGTTTTTGATCCCATCTTCGGTGAAAAACAAATTCGTTTAAGGATACCCTCATGGTTGTGGATTTTGGTGTATAGGGGAACTGCCCCTCTGGATACCCAATGGCGGCCAGGGCCACCACCTGATGCGGGCTGTCGATACCAAGGGCTTCCTTTACTTCTTGGCCTCCAATTGAAACCCAACAGGTTGCCAGATCCAATGAAACTGCCTTTAATAGCAGCTCCTCCATCATATAACCGGCATTTTCCAAATAATGATCTCCCTCTTGACTAAGCAGCGCTATAAAGTAAGGGGCATCAATGGGGTTTCCTCCATAACCGACCTTTCCCTTTAGTAATTGGCTCTTTTCCCACCCCTGATCAATCAACTGGAATTTTGTTTTTACGTCCACCAAACCCTTAATTTGTTGACTATATTCCATTAGCTCCTTAAGTGCTTCCTGGCTAACGGCTGCCTCCTTGAATTGTCTGACGGATTTACGATTTTCTATTAACCAGCGATACCTCATACTCAAACCTCCCTCTCCGTGTTGAATCTTTTATTTTTTTCTATATACCCCATCTTAAAATATATAAAATTAATTTTTTAAAAATTTCTAAAATACCAGCCCCGGCAGTATTGCCAAGGCTGGTGGATTATCCTTCATTTAGGCCTGTTTCCATGGCCTCTAATAGGGCTATATCCCTCTGCTCCATCTTTTCGTACAGTTCCTGTCTAAGTCTGATACATTCTGTGGCCTTGTTGCGCCTGCCCCTTCTTTTATCAATATCAACCCAGGATATTTTTCTGTTTCGATAGTATAGATCAAAATCAACCAGCCGTTCTCCGGCCAGGTTAAATTCCAGGGCCATTAACAGCTTTTTCACTTCATGGGGCGTATAGTAGGTAAAAAGCCTAACCTGGAAGGCAAGCACCGATAACAGGGCCAGGGCATGGTCTTTGGTCCAGGCTTCCCCTAATATCATGCCAATTTCCAGCTTAGACAAAATATAGACCAGTCGATCATAATTTTCCTGATAACGCCCCTTTGAATCATATATATTGATACGAAGCTCATACCATTGTCCGCTTTCAAGACTTTGAGTAATAAAGCGCAGTCCTTCGATTCGGAGTCTCTTTTGAATAATAGTGACGGGATGGGGCAGCAAGAGGTTTGGATGAATAAAATCATTTTCTGATAAAATAGAATTAATTGGCTTTTTTGTTAAGCCCAATAGTGTATTAGCCCGTTCGCCCTTTCGTATTCCTTCTTCCCAATCAACTGTCTCTGCCTGGTATTCCTCCTGAAGCCGCTGAATTATTTTTTTCTCATCCCCCGCAACCCTCATTACCAGTGAGGCCGGCCCCATATCAACACGGTCAATGAGCTCTTCTACATGGCTGTTGATAATACTGGCAAGGCAAAATGACGATACCTCATTAACCAGAATAATCTCATCTGCATCCTCAATTGAGGTGCTAACCTTCCCAGGGGCTGTTAAAAAGCACAGGGTGCTGTCTTCCGAAGCCTCATCATTTCCTCCATGAAAGGAAACACTTTTTCCCCCAAGGGCATGGATTAAAAAGAATTTAACAGCCGGAATATCCATCGTACGAATGAATAAAAACCTGGGTCCCAATCTTAAAAATAACATTAGTTACCCCCCTTTCTCTACAGTCCAATTTTACCCCGTTCCATCCTTCTCAAACGGTTGGTTCCCAGCGGATAATCAAGATGAATGATATCCTGGGTGGTAAGATTAATTATATTAATATTCAGTATGCCGTTCAAGCCGATTTGATGATTACGTTGATGATGACCGGGCACTGGACTGTGCCCATAGAGATAAAAGTCTGCAGGTGGTGCTTCTTCAATAAAATAATGATTAATATAAAAGGAATAATTATCCAGCTGTATGGTACCTTCCTGCAAAATTGTTCCCCTGTTGATTGTTTTTTTCAATAGCTTCTCATCGTCATGATTCCCTATTGCATAGAATAACTGAGCATCGGAGCTGTTTTCAAGGGTCTTTACCACAATCTTAAGACCTCTATGGTACTCATTAATGTGCTTTGGTTGAATCTCTAACTTTATATTGTCTATCATATCCCCAGTATGCACAATATATTGTGGATTAATTTTTTGAATGGCCTTTTTTACATAGGGAAGGGTATCCAGGGGCGTATCGCTGATGTGCATCAGCAGGGTTCCTTCAGCCACCTGAAATTCATCTAGCTTTGATATATAGGGTTCATTAAAAAAGAAACACTTGATTTTTTTTAGTATTTCGAATTTTTCCATTTTACCCACTCCTTAAATTTAAGGTACATGAGTAGACAAAAAAAGTCAATTAAAAATAACCTTTAAATTAAAGGTTATCCTTATTAAAAGTAGCTTTTGGTAACTATATCCTATGGACAAATGACAAAACCCCTTGACCAAAGGCAATCGGCACAGCTGGGCCGACAGCCGTAGCAGTCTTCTTCGGTACCCTTGGGAAATTCACAGCCCTCTGCCAGATCACAATCCATACAGGAAGGATACAGGTTATTGTGTACCACATACCGATATTGCTGATAATCACTGCTATTCCAAATATCCAGCAAGGGTTTGGCCAGTATATTACCAAAGGAATGTTTACTGACCTGCTTCCTTCTTCCAAAAACAAATTCCTCATAATCGTGGGATAGCCGATAGCAGGGCATTACTTCACCTTCAGCACTAATGAAGGTGGTTACGTCATTCATAAAGCTGCATTCCCTTTCGGTTTTAAGGCTGGTATGGGGCAACTTCAGGGTAATACCCTTTCTAAGACCATAGATTCTGGCCCGGTTCCACAGCTCCTTCAGGCTGGGGTTTGGCTCTACCTGGTAGAGTATCTGATCTTTATTATCCATTACCTGGGGAATCAGGCTAGATACAATTACCCTATGGCAGTCTAATTCCTTTGCCAGGTCAATGACCTGAAACAGGCTGTCGATGTTTTTTTCCGAGGATACAAATTGCAGCTGTACCTCAGGCCATGGGCTGCCGGAAATTTTTTTAGCCCTTTGAAGTCTTTCAATGGAATTCACTACCTTAGTCAATGGTATTCCCCTGATTTGGCTGTAATAATGGTCAACTCCATCAACGGAGATTGTGATTTCATTCAGACAATTAACCATGGCCTCCATTAAGGAATCTGTCATAAGGGTGCCATTAGTTGTCATGTGCAAATGGTACCCCTTGAGTCTTTCCAAAACCGCTACTATATCTGGATGACAGGTGGGTTCACCAATTCCTCCCAACACAATTTCCTCCAAGCCTTCAAGGGTCTCCAGCTCCTTATAGATTTGCTGAAGGGTTCTCCGAGTCATATCCTGGAAGGGGCGATTCCAGCTTTTTCGATAACATATTGTACAATCTAAATTACAGCGATCTGTCAGCTCTAGGTATAGTTTTCTAATTGTTTTACTTTTATGATATGTAACATGATACCCTAAGTCCTTCATAAAACTACTCCCTTATAATGTAATGGTAGCAAAGGCCGGCATCCTTACGTATTGCTACGCTTGTTTGCCGGCCTTAATTACCTGCCTATGGGGCTGACTTTTTAACGGCCCCTTTCAATCTATTATTAATTAGGCATTGGCCTTCGCTAAAAGTCCCAGCTGTGCTAGTTTTTCCTCTGTGGGAACACCCTTTTCATCCCAGCCCCTTGCAGCAAAATATCCCGGCAGAAGCTTATCCAGCTGAGCTACATTACCCTTTGAAGGGCCGTCTGCTATTTCTTCCACCAATAACCGCTTTGGCAGGGTGTCGTCGGCTAATGTTAAGCCTGATCCCAGATTAAACAGCTTTTCAAGATTCCAGATCCGCTCTCCGCCTGCCAATACTGATTCTGCCGTATGGTCTGTTCCGCAGACTGCATTCATCATATCAGCATAGTCCTGGGCCCCCAGGGCAAAGGATGTAAACAGACACACGCCAAGGGAATCAATTGCGGCAGTTAGATCCTGGAATATTTTAACCCATTCAGGCTTACCCTCAAGGCTTAATCGATCCAGCTTTTCGGGAAGCCCTAAAATTTCGGGTGAAATCAAGTAAGCCCGCACATGGCATCCGCCTCTGTTGGAGGTTGCGTAGGCCAAGCCCTGCCCTTGAATTCCCCTGGGATCGTAGGCAGGCAGCTCTTGCTTTTTAACTGACATTGACAATTCAGGAACCCCATACATTTCACATAGACGATAAGAACCCTCCGCCAGCTTATCACCAAAACCTTCTCTTTGACCCATTAGCTTAGTCCACTCAATAATGGCCTCTCCATTTCCCAGCTCCAGGGGAACCCCATTGAGTTCTTCCGGCTTAATAATACCCTTCTGGTACAGCTCCATAGCGGCAGCAATGGTGGCTGAGGCAGAGATGGTATCCAGCCCCATTTCATTACACCAATAATTGGCCTTAATGACTGCCTCTAAATCAGATATACCACAGTCGGCACCAAAGCCCCAAATTGTTTCATATTCAGGACCACCGCTTTCCAGATCCCCCACCTTACAATGACGACCGCAGGCTATTGGGCATCCATAGCACCCAACCCGCTTCACCAGGTACTTTTCAGCCAGGGTTTCGCCGCTGATCTCCTCTGCCAACGAGAAGCTAGATTTTTGGAAATTATTAGTTGGGAATGCTCCGTTCCCATTAATAATGTTCACCAGTACTGCGGTTCCATAATTGGGAAGCCCTTGACCGGTAACACCATTTTCACGGATTTTCTTATTGCAATTGGCTACAACTTCCTTTAATTTTACAGCATCATAAACCGCTGCCTTGCCGGTACCACGAACGGTGATGGCCTTCAAATTTTTGGAGCCCATAACAGCTCCTACCCCTGAGCGGCCTGCTGCCCGGTCTGTATCATTCATAACTGCTGCAATTCTTGATAGCTTTTCACCGCCTGGTCCAATGGTGGCCACCTTGACCTTACTGTCACCGATTTCTTTAACCAATTGAGTCGTTACCTCCGAGGTTACCTTGCCCCAAAGATGAGCGGCATCTCGAATACTGATTTCATCATTGTGAATATGAATGTAAACCGGCTCATCTGCCTTTTCTTCAATGATGATCATATCGTAGCCTGCCATTTTCAATTCTGCACCCCAGCGGCCTCCAGAGTTGGAACAGGCAATGGTATCTGTCAAGGGCGATTTGGTAACCACCATATATCTTCCTCCGGTGGGTGTTGGCGTTCCACTGAGGGGCCCGGTGACAAAGATCAGCTTATTCTCTGGACTAAGGGCATCTGCCATGGGATCGACCTCATCGGCCAGATATTTTTCACCCAAACCACGACCTCCGATAAATTTTTTAGCCAATTCCATGTCCAAGGGCTCTACTTGATAGGAGCGTTCCTTTAAATTTACTCGTAATATTTTACCAGTGTATCCGTACATATTCATCCCCCTTAAGATTTTTTCAATCATTCAATCATAATAACTTGCAAATCCCGTGCCATAATAAAAAGGCCGCCCTTTCAGCAGCCTTATCCCTTGATTTACCAAGGTTTTTATTTAAATATAAAAAATTAAGAAGATGAATTATATCCTGAAGCAACAATATTTATGTTCCATATTGAAACACTTTATTCTCCGATACCTGTTCCACATCGTTACGCTGTTCCATTTTAGAACAATCTATTTTATATTTTTTCATCTTTCTATAAAGGGTATTTCTGCCAATCCCCAGGGCCTCTGCGGCCGAGCTGATATTCCCTTTATACTTAATTAACATATTGGTAATATGCCTTTTTTCAACCTGATCCAGGCTTTCCTCCTCCTTACTGCTCCGCTCCATGGGGGCATAGCCCGTTCCTTCCGAAAGCTCCCAGACCAGGCTGTTATTTTCTGCATTAATAATTTGCTCGATTTTATTTTCAAGCTCTCTTACA
This sequence comes from uncultured Clostridiaceae bacterium, assembly GCA_965652145.1. Taxonomy (GTDB): domain Bacteria; phylum Bacillota; class Clostridia; order Peptostreptococcales; family Natronincolaceae; genus CBFGTV01. The sequence continues at coordinate 22,163 of CBFGTV010000039.1, read as the reverse complement.
TTACCGGGCCAGGGATATTCCGCCAGTCTTTGAATGACAGCCGGTGGTAAATTCGCCGGATTCTTTCCCAGCTTAAGGGATTTGACCGTCATGAAAAAATCAATCAAGAGGGGAATATCCTCCTTACGCTCCCTTAGGGGCAGCAGCTTCAGCGGAAGCACATTCAGCCGGTAGTACAGATCCTTCCTAAAGGTGCCCTTTTCAACCTCTTTTTTTAAATCCTTATTGGTGGCGGCAATAATTCTAACATCCACCTTGATTTCCTGGCTGCCGCCAATTCTAAAAAGTCTTCCTTCCTCTAAGACCCTCAATAGCCTTATCTGCATATCCAGCGGCATTTCACCGATTTCATCCAAAAACAGGGTCCCCCCATCGGCCAGTTCAAACTTACCAAATTGTCCGCCCCGCTTTGCCCCTGTAAAGGCCCCTTCATCGTAGCCGAACAGCTCTGATTCAATTAAATTTCTGGGCAACGCCCCGCAGTTCAGCGCAACAAAGGGCTCATCCCTTCTGCTGCTTTGGTTATGAATTGATTGGGCAAATACTTCTTTGCCGGTTCCGCTTTCCCCGGTAATTAAAATTGTTGAGGGACTGTCGGCAATTTTTTTTGCATAGTTTAATACCTTCAAAAAGGGCTCACTGCGGCCAATAATATTGTCAAAGGTATAGTAGGCCTGTTTGCCCACCATCTTATTGGCCACCCGCTTCATTTTCTTTACTTCCCGGATCACACAGACGATTCCTTGAATCTTCCCCTGTTTATCGACAATGGGATAGGCACTCAGGGTGCAATGAAGCTTCTCCTTTTTTCCCTTCAAATAGGCTTCCTCTTCAATGTAATGGATATTATTGGCTACACTGTCCTGTATACCGTTCCACCCCTCTAAAATTCCCCTTACATTTGTGCATATCAGCTCCTCCTGGCTGTAGCCAAGCATTTGAACGGCTGCCTTGTTAACGGTTTTAATGTAGCCCTTTGGCCCTACGGTAAATATCCCTGATGTAATGGAATTAACAATGGTTTCAAAGGATTTTTTGGCTACCAGCAGATTTCGATGGATACTATTGTTTTTTAGCATTTCTTCAATGGCGTTAACTGCCGCCACCACCATGCCCAGGGTATGGGAATAGACCAAATGGCTAAAGCCTGTTAAATCCAGCACCCCTATAATCTTGCCATGGCTGTTGCGTATGGGTGCCGCCGAGCAGGTCCAGCGATGGTAGGCCTGAATAAAATGCTCCCCCTCTGAAACCTGTACCGGTACCCCCTCCGCCAGGGCCGTACCCATGGCATTGGTACCGATGTGCTCCTCATCCATATAGGCACCCGGAACCATTTCTAAGCCAAAGGCTATTTCCAATACATCTTCATCACCAATAATATCCAATATGCAGCCCTCTCCATCGGTTAGAATGGCAAAAAAGCCCGAGCCCTTTACAAAGTTGTATAGCTGCTTCATAAAGGGCCCTGCTGTTACAATCAATTCCTGATTTTCCTCCAGCTTTTGCTGGAGGGCTTGACCCTTTAATATTTTCGTACTATAAACCCGATTTGAGTCTATGCCCATCTTGATACATCTTTCATGGGATCTTTGAATATAGGGCTTTGTATCCATCTCTCACCAACTCCCTTATACTTTTGTAGCAAACCTACACCGAAACAGTATATATGTCAGTAAATTTTGAAAATTTTCCATCAATTCATTTCTATTATCTCATAATATTGTTTCCTGTCAAACCCTATGCCTATTAAATGTCACTTTACGGGCTTCATCAGGCCAAAATCAAAAAAAAAAATAAAAACAGCATTGAACCCACATTTATTTTAGTGGCATGCTGTTTTCCATTCCTTGCTAATCTAATTCTGAAACGGCCTTAAGGGCCTTATCATAGTCGGGGTGAGAGCCGACCTCTGAAACATATTCAATGTAGCGTATTCGGTTATCTCTGTCAATCACCACCACACCCCTTGACAATAGTCGTAATTCTTCCATTAAATATCCGTAGGCTAAACCAAAGGAGGCCTCCCGATGATCTGACAGGGTAATGGCATTGTCTATTCCCTTACTGGCACAATACCGGCTTAATGCAAAGGGTAAATCCATACTAATGGTCACCACAAGGGTGTCCCTAGAGATGCCGCTTCTTCGTTGAATCGAATGGTTTGTAAATCACAAACCCCCGTATCAATAGACGGCACTACACTAATCAGTTTAATTTGATTACCCATGTCCTTCAGACCAAAGGCCTTTAAATCCTTTGTTAGGGCTGTAAAATCAGGGGCAGTATCCCCTACCTTCAGCTCCCTTCCCAGTAATGTAATGGGGTTACCCTTCATGGTAACTGCATTCCTTCTTCTTTCCACCAGACCCTTCTCCTTCCTCTTCTTAAATTATGATTATTTACTTATCATTCAAGATACCCCCCTAAAGGACGATCAATCATTAAATTAATGATCAAATAATGTCTTCTTTCCCCCCTGGCTCTATGATAAAATATTCTATATTCATATAAATAAGTTGTTGAATCAATACCAGTTTCGGTAAAATGTCGACAATGCTGTTAAATAGAAACGGAAGATTTTATATTCAACAACCAATCAATTGTAAAATACCTAGGAAAGGATCTGTCTAGCCATGAAAACCATTAAGACCGCCTGTTCCTTAGATTGCTGGGATGCCTGCAGTATACAGGTTGAACTTTCGGAGGATCATGAAATTGTTCGAGTGACAGGGGACAAAGACCACCCTGTTACCAGGGGGTTTTTATGTCAGAAGGGGGCCTATCACCTAAAACGCCTTAATAGCCCCCTGCGCCTTACATCCCCCATGAAAAAGGTTAATGGGCAATGGACAAAGCTCACCTGGGCCCAGGCCATTGATGAAATTGCTGCCCTGCTGCAGGATACTTTAAGGCTTTATGGTGCTTCTTCAATTCTTCACTATAGTGAATCGGGCCATGGGGGCCTTTCAAAGGAAATTGACCGGGCTTTTTTTAATGCCCTTGGAAGTGTCACTGTTCCAACGGGCAGCCTTTGCTGGGGGGCGGGAATTGCCGCTCAAAAAGAAGATTTTGGCAAGGTATTGAGCCACACCCCAGAAGATACCCTTCATTCCAGGGTTATTCTGATATGGGGCAGAAATCCTGTCAATACCAACGTTCACCTGGTTCCATTTCTAAAGGCCGCCAAGGAACAGGGCACAAAGCTGATTGTCATTGACCCCATTCAAACCGCCACGGCCCAAATGGCTACCCATTATTACCAGATCAAGCCAGAGTCTGATGGCGCCCTGGCCATGGCAATGGCAAAAATAATACTTCAAAACCAGTGGTATCATAAAAATTTTACTGATAAATATACCTGGGGCTTTGAAACCTATCAAAAAAAGCTTGAAGCCATTTCATTGGAGGAATTAATTAGGGCTACAGGACTATCCGCCGAAGCAGTCCTTCAGCTTACCAGGCTCTATGCCTTAAATTCTCCCGCTTCTATTTTTCTTGGCTATGGCCTGCAGCGATACCCCAATGGCGGACAAAATATACGCTATATTGATGCCCTGGGGGCCCTAACGGGGAATATTGGAATTCCCGGCGGAGGGGTCAACTATGGCAATCAATTTGTTTCCCAGTGGATTGACTGGGATTACGCAAAAAATACTCAGCCCCAGGGGCAGCCCAGCTTTATACGGGCCCACTTTCCCCAATATATCCTGAAGGATCGAAGGGACCAAATCAAGCTAATGTTCATTACCAAGGCTAACCCACTGCTGCAATTGCCCAACACCAATAAGACCATCGAGGCATTTGAGTCAATTCCTGTTAAGGTAACTATTGACCTGTTCATGACAGACACAGCCCAGTATTCTGACTATGTACTGCCCGCTAGCCACATTTTTGAAGAGGAGGATTTTCTCTGTTCCTCCATGTGGCATTCTCATTTCTTTTACACCCAGCAGGTGGTTCCTCCCCGAGAAGGAGTAAAGGAAGAATTTGAAATTTTCAGTCTGTTGGCAAAGGCGCTGGACATGAAGGATTTTCTTCAGCGTTATCCCAATAAAAATGCCTACCTTGAAAGGGCATTGGCTCCACTGATTAACAATACCGGTATGTCGCTGGCTGAGCTACAGGGAAAGGCATTGAAAATAGAAGGAAATGAAGTGCCCTGGGAAACCAAAAAATTTGCTACTCCTACGGGTAAATTTCATTTTGCCGAGCCGAAATATTTCAAAAGACAGGTTGACCCCAACTATCCGTTACAGCTATTAAGCCTTCATCCCAAGCATTCCCTTCATTCACAACACAATGTTGACCTTGAGGCGGACTTTATTCCTGAAGTGTATCTGTCGGAAGATACCATGAAGTATTATGGAATTCAAGCTAACCAGAGGATTTTAATTGAATCTTCCGAGGGAGAAATTGAGGCCAGGGCTGTTGCCAATACAGGAATTCCAAAGGATGTTATGATGATCTACGAGGGCTGGTGGTTCAAGCACCAGGCCGTTAACCGGCTGACCTCTTCAGGGGTTTCCGATATCGGTAATCAAGCTATTTACAACTATTGTTTTTGCAGAATTAAGCTGTTGAAATAAACCAAAGGCCAGAATCTATTTTTTAGATTCTGGCCCTTTAGCTTCTATTGACAATCATCACGTATAATCGTGATATATGTCACAGTTTACCAGGCTATTATATCGTATGATATGAATGTACCCAAAAAGAAAATAGAAGCTTGAAAGGAATTTCACATAAAAATATAAAGGAGGCTATATCATGTTTTGTTATCAATGCGAACAAACGCCAAAGGGCGGATGTACGGGGAAAATTGGGGTCTGCGGTAAAAACGAAGACATTGCCAGTCTTCAGGATACCATTATTTTTGGATTAAAGGGGATTGCTGCCTATTCAACCCATGCAGCACAATTAGGCTACAGAGACCCAGAGGTGGATAAAATCACCCACGAAGCCCTTTACCTAACTCTGACCAATTCAAACTTTAATCTTGAAGAACATATTAATATGGCCATGAAGGTGGGCTCTGCCACTGTAAAGGTGATGGATTTATTAGACAAGGCCCATACCTCTCTGTTAGGTATTCCCCAACCAGTAACAGTATCTGAAGATAAGGTTGAGGGTCATGCTATTTTAGTGACAGGCCACAACTTATTTGCCCTGGAAGAACTGTTAAAGCAAACCGAAGGAAAGGGAATTAATATTTATACCCACTCTGAAATGCTGCCAGCCCATGGTTACCCACAGCTTAAAAAATATTCTCATTTAAAGGGAAATGTAGGTAAAGCATGGTTCGACCAAAGAAAAGTATTTGAAGAATTCCCTGGATGTATTTTAGGTACAACCAACTGCTTAATGCCAATTAAGGGAAGCTATTCAGACCGATTCTGGTCCTATGACGTTGCCGGCCTAGAGGGAGTTCAAAAGATTGAAAATGACGATTTTACACCAATTATTGAAAAGGCCCTTTCACTACCCAAGGCCAACGTTGAATCAGATAAGACTTTAACAACAGGTTTCCACCACGAGACAGTATTAAGCATTGCCCCTGAAATTGTTGACGCAGTAAAGTCCGGTAAAATTAAACGTTTCTTTGTTATCGCCGGTTGTGATGCCCCCGGTAAGGGTGGAGAATATTATCGGGAACTGGCCACCTCACTTCCTAAGGAGTGCGTTATCCTGACAACCTCCTGTGGTAAATTCAGATTTAATGATATAGACTACGGTGTTGTTCCCGGAACCAATATTCCAAGATATATCGACCTGGGTCAATGTAATAATTCTGGCTCTGCTGTTAAAATAGCCCTAGCCCTGGCCAATGCCTTTGATTGCCAAGTTAATGAACTACCTCTTAGCATTGTGCTATCATGGTTTGAGCAAAAAGCTGTGGCCATTTTACTTGGATTATTTAGCCTAGGCATTCAAAATATCTATATCGGACCTAAGCCTCCGGAATTCATAACTCCCGGTGTACTCAGCGTACTACAGGATACCTTTAACCTAAAGCTAATCAGCAACGTTAATGATGATCTTGCTGCCATGATGGGTTAATTAAATCAATCATATATTATTTAATAAAAGGATGTGTCGAGGATACATCCTTTTATTTTTTATTGCCCCTAAAATTTCTTTATCCTTCGTATCTTTTAAATAACCCGGCAGAATCAGGTAAAAGGAGCTTTCAGGCTAATTGTTACGTAAAATTTAAAAAAATATTGTTCGTTATTTATTTATTTATAGTTATTGTTAATGTATAATGGTTCTTGGTTGAATAAAATTATTTGGGAGGATTTATGCAATGCACATGAAAAAACTTCTTCTTACAGCACTTGCTGCGGTGCTGGCACTTAACCTAGCAGCCTGTTCTACTCCATCAGACAATGAACCTGTTGGAAACGATACTGACAACGAACAGGTAGAAGAAACCCTAGGAAAATATTCAAATGGCACCTATACAGGGGTTTCTGATGGTGATGAAAAGGGTTATGCAAAGGCAACCATCACCATTGAAGATGATAAAATTGTTAATGTAGAACTGACTCAAACTAACAGTTTTGGTGACGAAAAGGGTGAAGATTATGCCTACGAGGCATACCATGAGGCGAAGGTAGCCATGGCAGAAAAATTTGTTGAAGCCAATGGTGTTGAAGTAGATTCCTTCACCGGAGCAACTGGTTCAAGTACCCAATGGAAGCAAGCAGTTGAAAGAGCCTTGGCCTTAGCTTCTACTGAAGGTATGGAAGGTAAATACTTTGACGGAACCTTTATGGCAGCTTCAGAGGCTGACGATAAGGGCCGTGGTGTGGCATTAGTTACAATTAAAGATGATGTAATTACAGAGGTAGTTTTAAAGCAAACAACCTTTGCAGATGAAAAAGAAGCATTTAAAGATGAAGACTATGCCTATGAAGCTTTCCACGAAGCTCAAACTGCTATGGCAGAAGCATTTGTGGAAGCCAATGGTACTGATGTTGACTCCTTTACAGGTGCAACCGGTTCATCCAGTCAATGGAAGGAAGCCGTAGAAAACGCCTTAGCTAACGCAGCTATCCAATAGTACTTATTAAACCCCCTGGCTCATTATTTTGACGTCAGGGGGTTTTTTAATCGTTCAACGAACCTTATATTTCATAAATTCCCTTATATTTTGCTTCAATATATTCAACAAAATACTGGGGATTAATTTCTTCGCCTGTCACCTTCTTAACCAGCTCTGAAGGCTCCAACAGGGCCCCATGTCGATGGATGTTTTCCTTGAGCCAGGCTAAAATTGGCTTAAAGTTGCCAGACTCCACCAGCTCATCATAATTGGGAAGATCGGCCTTCAGTTTTTTGGTAAATTGGGCTGCATAAACATTACCCAGGGAATAGGTGGGAAAATAGCCAAACATACCGTCGGCCCAATGGATATCCTGCAACACCCCTTCCCTGTCATTGGGGGGTGTAATTCCCAAATAGGCCTCCATTTTTTCTTTCCATAGCCTTGGTAAATCTGCTACGGTAATTACGCCATCGATTAAATCCCTTTCAAGCTCATACCGTAGAATAATGTGCAGGTTGTAGGTAACCTCATCGGCCTCTACCCGAATGAATGAAGGTTCAATCTTGTTAACCGCCCGATACAGCTCCTCAACGGTAGTATTTTTCAGACTTTGAGGGAAGGTATTTTGAACAATGGGGCCAAAGTAGTTCCAAAAACCTTTGCTTCTTCCTAAAATGTTTTCCCAAAATCTTGATTGGGATTCATGAATGCCAGTTGATGCCGCCTCCGACAGGGAGGTATCAAGAAGGGCCTCATCAATATTTTGCTCGTATAGCCCATGGCCGCCTTCATGAATTGTAGAAAACAGTCCACTGTTTAAGAAATTTTCCTCATAACGGGTGGTAATACGTATATCACCGGAGTTAATTTTAATGGTGAAGGGATGCGTACTGACATCCAGTCTTCCCTTGTTAAAATCATACCCCATGGCCTCCAGAACCTTTAAGCACAGCTCCCTTTGCCCCTGAATAGGATAGTTTCTCTTTACAACTTCTGCATGAGGCCCAGACTTAGCTGCCATAATCTGCCTTAAAAGAGGGATAGTTTTTTCCTTTATGTAGGCAAAAATCTGATCTAAAACTTCTGTAGTCATACCCGGCTCATAATCCTCCAGCAGGTCATTATACCGATCCCCCTGATAACCTCTTAATTCAATGAATTCCCGCTGAAATGCCACAATTCCCTCCAGGTAGGGCTGAAACATTTTAAAATCGTTTTTCTCCCTTGCCTCCTCCCATACGCCCTGGGCCTTTGTCGTAAGGGTCTTGTAGGCCCCATAGCGCTCTGGGGGAATTTTTTTATAGCGGTCCATTTGCTTTTTATCATAAATAATGGCTTTTTGTAAGGTTTCAGACAGCCCTTCAAAATTCTCCTTCTCCATAAGCCGTCCCAACAAAGCCTCCAGCTCATCAGAAACCGTCAGCTTAAATACCTCTGTATAAATTGTTCCAATGGTTTCTGAACGTTCATCCATCGTTTTCTTAGGCGCCTTTGTCAGAAGATCCCATTGCAGCAGGCTTAAAACCTCAATAAATTGCTTTCTTCTTTTTACTAGTCCATTATACTGCTCAACCAAGGCTTTTAATTGATTATTATTCAATACATTTCCCCCTTTTATAGCTTTCTGTAATTGATATGTAAAACAAATTTTATATATATATTTTATAATTAATTGCAGCTCAAGTCAAAATATTTAAAATATTCTTTTCTGCTAAAATAAGGACGTGTATATTCATTTGTCTACTGTTGTCATTTCTGATAAAATTATTAATATGATTTAAAGTGGGTACATATTAAAATAACAAAACCTAAGGAGGTTGAATCAATTGAAAAGAGTTAAAATGTTCACTGCTTTATTAATGGCTCTATTATTAATGCTGCCAGCTATGGCCTATGGAGAGCCGGTAGAGACCGTCAGCCGGCTGGAATTTATCAAGGAAGTGCTAAATACATTAGAGCTAAACATCCCTGCCAACGGGACTTCACCCTTTAACGATATTACCGAGGAAGCAGATATCCCCTATGTGGCAGTTGCCCATGAATTAAACCTTATTTCAGGTAATGGCGGTCTTTTCCGTCCCGATGCCTCAATTACAAAGGAAGAAGCCATCATTATATTGACCAGACTTTTAGGTGAGGTCAACCTTGTGGCTTCTGACGAGGAGCTGAATTTTACTGACAGTAATGAAATTGGTTCCTGGGCCAAGCCCTACGTACTTCATGCTGTTGAGCTGGGTATTTTAGAAAATGGGCCAGAAGCCCTAAATCCCAAGGCAAAGCTTACGGCTCCTGAGCTTGAAAAGTTATTAAATCAATTTCAATCAAGTCAAATCCGTGAAGGCCTTTCAGCCACAGAAATGCTTGTATTGACAGAAAAGAAATTACAGGAAAAGCTAACCTATCAGCAAAAAGGCTATATGATCATGGACATGGAATTGACAGAGCCTTCAGGCCAATCCCAGCAGTTAACCATTGATATGCTGATGAAGGCCCATGTAGAGACACCAGAAACTGTTTACACCATGGTAACGGCCACTACTCAAGAGGGGGATTTAAAGCATACCGAAGAAAGTGAAACCTTCATAAAGGATCGTATCGCCTACATACGTCAAGGGGAGGGTCAGGAATGGATTAAAATGGACATGAATCCCCTTATGGACATGATCGAAGGTTTACAAGGAGGCGTACAGCAAGGAATACCTTCCATCCCATCGGATCAATTGGAGGCCTACGGCCAATATGCCCATTATTCAAGGGATGCCGAAATAAATGGTCAAAAATATTATGTAATTGAAATTAATATAGACCCAGCCTCTTATAAAGAACTATTTACCCAAATATTAAATCAATCAATGGATCTACTCTTTGAAGGCGAGCTATTGGAGCAAATGACCGGCGAGGCTCTGCCTGCCGAGCTTAATCAGGAAGAATTTAAGGCCATGGTTAAGGAAATGATTGCCCAAACCGTAGAAAATACCAATATCCATATGAACATTACCTATTACATCAATCAAGATACCAAGGTCTACGAATATTTTGAAATGAGTCAATTGATGGATATGGACATGATGGGAGTGAAGATGAACTCCTATATGAATGGTTGGTTTGAGATTTTTGGTATTGATGAGCCTGTTTCCTTTCCTCAAATAGAAGAATAATATAAGGTGGATTTTGCAAAGCCAGCAGACAAGGATTTTCCTTTACTGCTGGCCTTTATTTTGCTTTTATATTTTCTTATTTTTCTGAATTGATTATATGACTTAAAATGCTATAATATATTTAGACATACTAAACATTTAAGGAGGTCCTATGAATTACGCCGATAAAAGACAATTGATTTTAAACGGCTCTATGCCCAGGGTGATCATGCTTTTGGCAGGCCCCATTATGCTGAACAATTTAATTCAAACCCTTTATAATTTGGCTGACACCTTTTGGGTAGGCCGACTGGGAACCAATGAGCTGGCAGCCATGGGTCTGGTATTCCCCTTTATTTTTTTAATAATCTCCTTGGGAATGGGTATGAACGTCGCCGGCACTGCCATGATTTCTCAATACACAGGAAATGATGATGCAGAAAGCGCCCGGCTAGTGGCAGGCCAAATCTTCACCTTTGCCCTCATTATTTCTGTAGTTTTGGGAATTCTGGGCTTTTTTGCGGCCCCCCTAATGGTGGGCTTTATTAAGGCCGATGCTGTGGTACTTGAGCTAAGCGCCCAATATTTGAGTATTATGTTTTTAGATATGCCGGTGGTTTTCCTATTTTTCGTCTACAACGCCATTAAACAGGGGCAGGGAGACACCTTTACACCCATGGTACTAAATGTTTGTGGTGTGGTGCTGAACATCATCCTAGACCCAATCTTTATTTTTAATTTTGGCCTGGGAATCAGGGGGGCTGCCATCGCCACCATCATTTCAAGGGCTATTTTCGCCTTCTATGCCATCTATACCCTTTTTGCCCATCGACGGGGCGTTTACTTAACGAAGAAAAACCTAAAGCTAAAAAAAGACCTACTCCTAAGAATTATCAAAATTGGTCTGCCCGCCACCATTGGTCAATCGGGTTCAGCCATGGGCTTTATTGTCTTAAACGCCTTTGTTATTTCCTATGGCAGTGCCACCCTGGCCGCCTTTACCGTGGGAAATCGAATCAATTCACTGGTGCTGATGCCCGCCATGGGCATAGGCAATGCCATGGCCACGATTGTGGGTCAGAATTTAGGGGCTGATCAACAGGAACGGGCCAAGCTAGCCTTTAGAACCAGTGTCTGCCTTTCTACCATATTCATGGTGATTGGGGGAATCGTACTGTTTTTAAGCTCTACCCGGGTAGTGGCACTGTTTGTTAATGACGACCCCGAGGTACTAACCCAGGGAATTGAGTATTTAAAGCTAATTTGCCTTAGCCTGCCCCTCATGGGAATTTTTCAAATACTAATTGGTACCTTCCAGGGCTCAGGCCATACGGGTTACGGTATGACTATGGAAATGGGCCGCCTTTGGTTCTTAAGAATTCCCATGATCGTTTTATTCCGCTATTATACCAATTGGGGCTCCAACGCAGTTTGGTACGCCATGCTGCTAAGCAACCTTTTTATCAGTATGGTGGGAATGTTAATCTACTGGAAGGGCAACTGGCAGGAAAGGGTCATTCATCAGAAGGCCATGGTCTAATATCCCTCGGCCTGCCTTTGATGATTAATTTGGTTTTTCAAAAGATAGGCGGCTTCAATTTCTTCAAGGGTAAAGCCTAAGGCCTGGCCCAGGGCCATGAAGTAATTCCAGAGGGTTTTATAGTTCTTTTCATTCATATGGTTCTTAAAATGGATAATTTCGGTAAATACCTGCTGAAATCCCTGAACCAATGGTACCTTTGGTTCTTCACTGGTCATGGAAAGATCGGTAAAGCCCCCATCCAGCCCAATACTTAGGATAAAATGCAGGCAATCAACATATTCCTCTAAAATTACCTCTTTTTCAGAGGGCTTTTTTTTGCTCCAATACTTAAAGCACCTTGTCTCATTGGCCAGCTCCCCAAGCTCCACCTGTAGGGCCAACAGCTTAGGGGGAATTAAATCCTGGCCCTTAAGCTGGTGTTCCCTTAGTATTTTATCATCTAGTTCCCGCTGTATTGCAAATAGTTCTGTCAGTTTCATATGTACCTCCTTTAATAATTCTCATAATTATTTATTTTATCATACCTGCCATCCCAATGCTACGATCTGGCTATTAATCAAACATGCATATTTATGTATTGACTTGCTGATGTTTTTCATCTATTCTTATTATATATGTGTTTATTCAATTACTGTAGATACTATCGATATGAATTTAATGTATATTTATACAACACAAGGAGGCTTCAACATGAAACAATTTAGTGAAAAGGCCCTATGGAGCGGCCGCTTTTCTGACTCTCCTGCTGAAATTATGCTTCAATTCAGCCAATCACTAGACATGGATTGGCGCTTTTACCACCACGATATTAAGGGCAGCAGAGCCCATGCCAAAATGCTCCATAAGATAGGGATTTTGTCTGAATCTGAGCTGGAAGCCCTGTTGTCCGGCCTGTCTGAAGTTGAGCAGGAAATTGTATCGGGCGCCTTTGTCCCTAAAATCTCCCTTGAGGATGTTCATATGAACATTGAATCGAGATTAATCGAAAAGCTGGGTCCCCTTGGGGCCAAAATTCATACGGGCCGTTCCAGAAATGATCAGGTGGCTGTGGATTATCGGCTTTATATGAAGGAGGTTATTAGGGAGGTACAGGGTAAGCTGTTGAAATTCATGGAGGTGCTGATTGAAAGGGCCCAGGCGGATTTGGATGTAATTATACCAGGCTTTACCCATCTACAGCATGCCCAGCCCATTTCATTGGGCCATTATTGGATGGCTTATTTCTGGAAATTTTCTCGTGATTACAAGCGTTTTGAGGCGTCCTTTCAAACTACCAACGTAAATCCCTTGGGAGCCGGCGCCCTGGCAGGGTCAACCCTTCCTTTAGATCGTGACTACACAAAAAACCTGCTGGGCTTTGAGGCCAACACTGAAAATAGCCTTGATACGGTTTCTGACCGGGACTATTTGATGGAATTTCTGTTTGCTGCCTCTACCCTATTATTAAATACCAGCCGCCTTAGCGAGGATTTAATTATCTGGTGTACCTCTGAATTTGATTTTATTGAGCCTCCTGACGCTTTTTGTACCGGCTCTAGCATGATGCCCAATAAGAAAAACCCTGACGCCCTGGAGCTGACCCGGGGGAAAACCAGTGGGGTAATCAGCGGCCTTTTTGATTTGATGGCCAATATCAAAGGCCTTCCCCTTACCTACAACCGTGATTTACAGGAGGATAAACGGCCGGTATTCCAAGCTATTGAAAGCGTCAGCATGGTTCTTGAGGTTTTAACCCCCCTTATTAAGGGAATTCGACCCAAGGAGGATAAAATCGCCCCCCATCTGGAAAAGGGCTTTCTACTGGCTACCGATGTGGCAGAATATTTGGTCAGTAAGGGGGTTCCCTTCCGGGAAACCCATGAAATTGTAGGGAATATTGTTCAGCATTGTATAAGGGAAGGAAAAACCCTGGAACACTTGACCCTGGAGGAGTGGCGACAATTTCAGCCTGTTTTTGAGGCAGATATACTTGAGATTCTGACCCCCAGGGCCGCCGTCGATCGGCGAGCCACCTTTGGCGGTACCGCCCGCAGTGAGGTTACCAGGCAAATTGAAGCAGGAAAAATGCTGGTGGCAGGCTATCAAAAATAGCTCTGGAGCCATTTCTTTCTTAAAAAATCTTTAAAAAACCAGTACCCTATAGCTTAAAGGTACTGGTTTTTGTATGCACTAAATACTACCGTTTAATGCTTTGATAGCTAGAGGAAGCTGATCAATTAGGTCGCCGGCAATCATTCCAGCCTCACCTAGCCTGTCAGCTGCCAAATCCCCCGCCCTTCCATGGAGCCATACGGCCCCCTGGGCTGCCTCAAGGGCAGTAACCCCCTGGGCAATCAAGCCGACAATCATCCCCGTTAATACGTCGCCGCTGCCGGCAGTGGCCATGCCCGGGTTCCCCGTAGTATTAATGTAAATCTTGCCATCGGGGGCGGCCACTATCGTTCTGGCTCCCTTCAATACCAATATTACCTGCCATTTTTGGACAAAGTCCCTGGCCACGTCAATAGGCTGCCCCTTGATCACCTCCATTGGTAACTGGCTAAGGCGGCTGAATTCCATAGGATGGGGAGTTAAAACAACAGGACAATTGGCTGTCTTCAGCATTGAGACCTTTTTTGCCAGGGCATTAAGGCCATCGGCATCAATCACAACCGGCATCTGACTTTTTTCCAGTACATTTCTCAATAGATCCTGTAGCTCCTCCCTTTGGCCACATCCCGGCCCCAGGGCAACGACTTTACTTTTTTGCATCAGCTCCAGAATTTTATCAATGTCTGCGATTCCCAAAAAACCTTTTTTTGATTCCCTAAGAGGTACCGTAATGGCCTCTGCCACCATAGTGGCTACAATACCACAGAGGCTTTCAGGAACCCCCAGGCGAATCAGACCTGCACCCGTTCGCAGGGCCGATCTGGCTGACAGGGCTGCCGCTCCCGTCATGCCCAGGGAGCCGGCAATAATCAAGCCGCTGCCATAGGTTCCCTTATGGGTATCTGCCTCCCGGGGCCTCGAAAAGATGCTCAGATTACCCATGTCAATTAACTCATGCTGATAGGTAAACTGGTCAATGGCTTCTCTGGGTATGCCTATATCCTTTACCACCAGCCTGCCCCCGAAGGCGGCCCCAGGATACATGATGTTTCCCAGCTTTGGAAGCTGAAAGGTAACGGTTTTTTCTGCTCTGACGGCCACCTCTTGTATTTGTCCATCCGCTGCCCTGACTCCCGAAGGAATGTCTACAGAAACTACAGGCTTTCCCGAAGCATTCATTATCTCAATCAATTGTTTCAGTACTGGCTTAAGGCCCCCCTTTAAGCCTGTCCCCAGGAGGGCATCCACCAGCAGACTGCTCTGTTTCAGTTTATTAATCATTTCAGGCCATTGAGTGTCCTGGCTTATAACGGTAATAGCGATGGGAAGCTGTTTTATTATCTCTAAATGGACCTTGGCATCTCCCTTAATGGTATCCAGTGGAACACTGCAAATCACCTCTACCTTGTAGCCCCGATTATACAGCTCCCTGCCGATGACAAAGCCGTCACCACCGTTGTTGCCACCACCACATAAAATAATAACGGGCCCCTTTTCTTTATGGGTTTTTACTATTTCCTCTACTACTACTAGTCCCGCCCGCTCCATCAATAGTATACCGGGCATTTGATAAACCTCCATGGCAAGTCTGTCCAGCTGCTTCATTTCTTCTTCCTTCAATACATATTGCTTCACTGCCGTCACCCCCGCCTTCTTAATTAAACCCACCATAATTAATTTTACTCTGACTAACAATATTTTACACTTAATCAAGATAAAATAAAACTGTTGAGGCTCCCCCAACAGCTTTCATTTTATCGACCGCAGCATTTTTTATATTTTTTACCGCTTCCACAGGTACAGGGGTCATTTCTTCCTATCTTTTCACCCTTTACCACCGTTTTTGAGCTGCTATATTCCTTTTTAATTTCCCTTCTTCTTTCTTCGGTTAAGATTTCATTCCACTGTGGCAAGGTATATAGCCATTCTGCCTGGGCCGCCAGCATATTGTAATATAGCTTTTCATAATCTATGTTGAGTTCAATGGCTGTATCTTCGGTAAGGGCCTCTAAATCCAGGGGACTTACCAGGCTGTCATTAATTCCGTCAAGGAAGCCCATAAAATAAACTATCGTTACCTCAAATCGCTCCGCCAGTTCCTTTAGGGTTCCTTCGGTTTTAATATCCCGATAGGTTAAAAGGGCCTCGTAAATACCCTTTTCAATATCACAATATTCCTTCCAAAAAGCCTGGGTAGAAGCCTCATCCTTCTCTGTAAAGGCTAATTCTTTCCACTCTTCATGTATACTCATCTTAACGACTCCTCTTCACTGTTATTTTCCCCAATATTATAATATAAACCCTGGTATGATGCAATCCTATTATGTACCTAATCTTTCCTTTTTTATATTAAGTTCACCACTAATAACCCTGCCTTAAATAAGCACAAAATCCTACTGTAGCCGCAAATATTTAAGTCAGGAAAAAAGTTGTTATATTTTTTGTTTTTTGGTTATAAATAGACTTGTAAGCCATTTTGTTATATTATAAAAGGAGGTCTTGTCATGAAAAGCTTAGGCGAATTTTTACAAACTGGTGATTGGAAAGGGGAAAAGCACGTTCCAGTTATTCACGCCCCTGAAAGGGTTCAGGCGGACGAAAAATTTGAATTAAAGGTGTCAATTGGTGATGCCATTGGACACCCCAACACCCTTGAGCATTACATTGCCTGGTTCAAGGTATTTTTCCACCCAGAAGGTGCCAAATTTCCTGTTGAAATTGCCAGCTTCCAATTTTCTGCCCACGGAGAGGGTGACAGCTTTACCGAGCCCGTTGGTTTAACGACTGTGAAATTAAAAAAATCTGGTACCTTCCATGCCGTCAGCTACTGTAATATCCACGGCCTGTGGGAAAATACCAAGGAAATCATTGTAGAATAATTACTAAATAGCAAAAGCCAGCCACCCCAGCTTTATACTGTAGGTGACTGGCTTTTTCATGAGTATTAAAGTATTAATCCCTTTTCAGCTTTGCAGCCAGTCGGTTACCAAAGGATTGTATTCCCTGAATCAATATAATTAAAATGATTACAGTGGTATACATGACGTCAACCTCATAACGAAGGTGCCCAAAGCGGTAGGCCAGATCCCCCAGTCCTCCGGCCCCCACCAGCCCTGCCATGGCGGTGGCACCAATTAAACCAATGACGGCAATGGTTAGGCCTAGAACAATAGAGGGCCTTGCCTCCCTTATCATCACATGCCAGATGATATCCTTGGTCTTGATCCCCATGGCCTCATAGGCCTCTAAAACTCCCTTATCTACCTCTAACAGGGCCGATTCCATCAATCGGGCAATATAGGGAGCCGTATAGACCACCAGGGGCACAATTACCCCCTTTACCCCAATGGAGGTACCTACCAATAGCTTTGTAAAGGGTATAATAAAGAACAGTAATATAATAAAGGGCAGTGAACGTATTACATTAATAACTGTGTTTAAAGTCAGGGCAATAGTCTTGTTTTCCAGCCGTTTCCCCTTTCTGGTAAGCACCAGCAGCACCCCAAGGGGCAGGCCGATCAGCACTGAAAACAACATGGCAATGAGAACCATTTGAAAGGTTTCTACGGTGGCCTTCCCGATCACCGCACCCCATCGATCATAAAACAGTGTAATTTTATCCATGTCAGCGCACCTCCTCTACTTTAATGCCGCCCCTTTTAAGATGGTCGACTGCTTTTCTAACTTCCCCTTCATTTCCCTCTAGCTTGACAATAAGCCTTCCATATTGGGAATCCTTCAATTGAAGAATGTTACCCGACAATATATTGGGAAAGACTTCGTATTGTTTGGCAACCTGGGCCAGAACAGGCTGCTCGGCGGCATTTCCCACAAAGGACAATAATACAGTTAACCCGTCGGCTTGCTCTTGGGCCAGGGCTTCCTTAGACAAAAATTCCGGGAACAGGCTATTGATGAACTTTTTAGTGGTTGGGTGCCTGGGGTCTCCGTAGATATCTAACACCTTTCCTTCCTCCACCACGACACCTTTTTCCATCACCGCCAACCGGTCACAAACCTTCTGTATCACATTCATTTCATGGGTAATCAATAGGATGGTGATACCAAACTGGCGGTTGATTTTTAACAGCAGCTCCAGGATGGATTCTGTGGTTTCGGGATCAAGGGCACTGGTGGCTTCATCACTCAATAATATTTCGGGCTCATGGGAAAGGGCCCGGGCAATGGCTACCCGTTGTTTTTGACCCCCAGAAAGCTGCGACGGGTAAGCATCTTTTTTCCCTTCAAGGCCCACTACTGATAAATACTTCATTACCCGTTTATCGATTTCTTCCCTTGGTACATCGGTCAATCTAAGGGGAATGGCAATGTTATCGTAGACACTGGCGGTCTTTAGCAGGTTAAAGTGCTGAAATATCATTCCTATCTTCCGACGTACCTCCCGGAGCTTCGCCGGAGCCAGGTTGGTAATGGGTACACCCTCTATATAGACCTCACCGGCGGTGGGCTTTTCCAGCAGGTTAACGCATCGAATCAAGGTACTTTTCCCTGCACCACTATGGCCGATAATTCCATAAATTTCCCCTTTTTGAACCTCCAATGACACATGATCCACTGCCTTCAGCTCCCCCCCTGGGGTAGGAAAAGCCTTTACGATATTCTCTAATTTGATCAAGGTGTATCAATCCTTTCCTTTAGGCCATTTACCAGGCAGGTACAACAGAGCCCTCAAACTGAACCTCAATAAATTCCTTTACTTCGTCAGATTGATAATATTGAAGCAGGGTTTTAATCACTTCATCGTCCTTGTTCTCTGTTCTTACAGCAACAATATTCACCCAGGGGGAATCATTTGGCTCAATATAAATCGAATCTGTTGTTGGTACAAAGCCATGTTCAATGGCAAAATTACTATTTATGGCCGCCGCCGCCAGTTCATTTAATTGTCTTGGAATTTGCGAGGCCTCCAGCTCTATAAAATCTAAACCACGGGGGTTTTCTGTAATATCATTGACCGTTGCGGCAACCCCAACACCTTCCTTCAGTTTAATCAGGCCTGCGCTTTCAAATAATATTAAAGCCCTGGCACCATTGGTTGGGTCATTGGGCAGCCCCACCTTGTCGCCTTCCTTTAATTCAGAAACATCCTTTATTTTATCTGAGTAGATTCCCATGGGGAAATTAACGGTATACCCAACCTCAATCAGGTCTAGGCCACGATCTTCCTTAAATTTATCTAAATAGGGCTTATGCTGAAAAATGTTAACATCCAGTTCTCCCTCTGACAGGGCGATATTGGGCATAACATACTCCGTAAATACCTTAAGCTCTATTTTAAGGCCATCTGCGGCGGCCAGCTCCTTAACCTTTTCCATAATCTGCTCGTGGGGGCCAGCGCTTACACCAATAACCAGCTTTTCTGTACTAAGGGGCTTACTATCTGCTGTTTTGCTACCGCAGCCCACCAGGGAAACTAATAAAAAGACCGTTAAACCTAAGATTACCATTTTTTTCATTTCAATCTCTCCTTTACTTTAATTAGCTAATTGATTATTGTTCTAAAGCATTTTAATTGAACTAATATACGATTGTCCTGTCCCCCCTTTTTTGAACAATAAAAAAACTCTCTGAAAAGACAGAGAGACAAAATTAAAATATTGGCTCTCTTATCTTTCGAAACATTTGTTTCGCAGGAATTAGCACCTTTACTTAATTACTTAAGTACGGTTGCCGGGTTTCATCGGGCCAGTCCCTCCACCTCTCTGGATAAGAGTTGTTATTATTCGATTATGATAATTGTATACTTAAAACATATACGTATTGTATTATATTTAATATACTTAGTCAATAACATTTTTATGTTATTTTTCTTTTAACAACCTCCCTTAGCATTAAATTCGTTCTCCGTTGTCATAGATAAAAAACCCCTCAAACCGACATCCCAACAGCTGGGCAATTCGCTGAAGCTCCTTTTCTGAAAAGTTATCACGAGATAATTTGTTTGAAAGATTTTGACTGGAGGTATTCAGTAAGTTTGCCAGCTCGGTTATGGTTATTTTTTCTCTTTTAATTAGTATACGCAATTTCTCTCCCATGGTTAACGACATTAATTTTCACCACCTTACTGCCATTTCTAGCAAACATTCATCTAGCTTACGAAATTTTCTTATTGATTCTACTATATCCTTTTAGATGAAAGGCTACAATAGGCGCATGAAACCATTTCGTTTAGTTTCGACAAAATAATCCTTGACAACCATCGAGGAATGGATTAAGTGCCCCCTGGTGAAGCCTTTGTCCGCTAAAAATACAGAAGGTGATTATTAAGTTTAAGGGTATGTTTCAAGGTGCGAGAAGCTCTGTTAATAAGAATACTTTTCGCTAACAGAAATACGCTGCCACTTTTTGGTTCGGTATTCTGCATAGGAAATAATCAAGTTTACGAGCCAACCAACAGGAACTGCATACCACACCATGGCGATACCAAAACGGGGTGCCATGATCACTGCAACGCTAACACGAACAGTCAGGTTCGCCAAGTTGGCAATAGTGAACATTTTCATGTCGCCGGCACCTCGCAATATGCCATCGGTAACCATCTTTAGCCCAATTAAAATAAAAAACCAACCCATAAATTTTAGAAAATTTGTTCCTGTCTGAAGGGCAAGCTGAGTACCGTCACTTCCTAAAAACAGAGAGATAATGGGACGATAAAAGCTTTCTAGGATAATGCAAATTAAAACTGCAAAAAACGCAACGATGCAGCTCCCCATTTGAAGGCCTTGATGCACCCGTTTATCGTTTCCTGCCCCCATGTTTTGCGCTGTATAGGCTGAAATAGCATTTCCCATTGCCGCCATTGGTACAATACAGATGCTTTCTACACGCATGGCAGCTGAAAAGCCTGCCAGCATTTCCTTACCAAAGCTATTGACAACAGACTGAACAAGCATCATACCAATGGAAACCGTTGACTGCTGCAAAATTGAAGGAAATGCGATATTCGTCATGTTTTTTAATTCTTTCCAGTTTAAAAGCTGCAATTTTTTGATGGGATACGCCTTCATTTCCCTACTGAATAATACAAAGGAGATGATTGCAGATATGCCTTGGGCTATTAAGGTTGCCCAGGCCACACCCGCTACCCCCATATGCATAGAACGTACCATGTAAACGTCCAGAACAACGTTCAATACAGATGAAAAAATCAGCAGGTATAGAGGAATACGGGAGCGGCCAATGGCATTGAACATGGCGGAAAGTACATTATACATAAACAGGAAGGGAAGCCCCAGGAAATAGATGGCCAGATATTCCGTTGCCATATCTAAAATGCTTTCCGGCGTATTTAGAAGCCGCATAATCTGTTCTCCGGCAAAAAATCCAATAATACCCAAAATAATACTCATGACGAGGAAGGAAAGTAGGGCGGTGTAGACCGATTCCTTCATTCGCTTGTATTCCCTTGCTCCGAAATAACGGCTGACTATTACCGAAGCCCCTACACCGCCTCCGATGGCAATACATATAAACACGTTTGTTAAAGAGTAAGAAGCCCCTACGGCGGCCAGGGCATCTTCGCTGACAAAACGGCCTACTAATACAGAGTCAGCCATCGTATAGAATTGTTGAAATAGATTACCAATAATCATTGGAATTGCAAAAACTAATAAAGCCTTCAGTGGTTTTTCATTTATTAAGTATTCTTTGTTCATGATAATCCTCTTTTCGATGCTAGTCCCCATCGCAAAATTCCAGTTATCCCCAGTTAGATTTCCACAGGAAATAACTCAACGCATCACTGCGATAAGGTAGTAGTAGTTTAGTAATAATAAAAATGTATATATGCTATACATTATGGATAAAAAATTATCCTCCCTTCAAGGATGCTTGAAAGCGAAGAAGAAAATGGTGTAAAAACTCTAGTTGTTCTTCCCTCGCCTCAGTCAGAATCTTAGAGATTAAGGCAGTAAACTCTTCATGGGCATTTTTATGGTTGTATGAAGCAACCTTTCCCTTTTCGGTTAACCGCAAGACAACCTTTCGATCATTACCAAGACAGGCTTCCTTGACAATCATTTCCTTTCGTTCCAGCCGCTTTGCCGTTTGAGAGGCGGCCCCTCGGGTGACACCCATCATTCGGGCAATTCCAGAAATATGCATACCAGGATTTTCTTCGATACATTGTAGCATATGGATTTCTGAATGATAAAGTTCAACGTCGGTGCCAAAGTTCCGTGCCTGGCTGTCTTTTTCATAAAATTCGCTAATTACATTGATCAAAAGTTCACAGATTTTTATCATATTCTTTTCCATAAGGATATTGTATAGCTAATATACATTATTGTCAATCAATGGCTATCTGTTAAGAAGCCCGTTG
>CBFGTV010000038.1:0-31401 GCA_965652145.1 uncultured Clostridiaceae bacterium | reverse complement strand
AGACGATAGTGGTACCATTCCCTGGGTAAAATTTTCTGGTAGCTTTCACTGGTATACCGGTCATCAATCAACAATACAATTCCTTGATCCGTCTCTGTTCTGATAACTCTACCAGCTGCCTGCAAAACCTTGTTCATACCGGGGTACTGATAGGCATAGCCATAGCCGTTATTGTTTTTATCTTGAAAATAATCCTTAATCACGTCCACCTCGGGACATATTTGGGGTAAACCAACACCAACGATGATGGCCCCTATGAGGCTCTTCCCCGGCAAATCAATTCCTTCTGAGAAAATTCCCCCTAAAACCACAAATCCCACCAAGGTTTCTTCCCTTTGACTGGTGAATTCATTAATAAAGGCTTCCCGTTCTTCTTCCATCATAAGGGGTGCCTGCTTAAGGGTTCTAATCTGTTGATACTTTTCTCCAAAGCACTGATATACTGCATCCATATATTGATAGGAGGGAAAAAAGACAAAATAATTTCCCGCCCTGGCTTGAATGACCTGATAAAGATAGTCTGCTATGATTTCATAGCTTTTCTGGCGTTGTTTATATTTTGTCGATACTCGATTGGCTATTAGTACCTGTAAATTTTCTTTTTTGTAGGGGGAGCCCAGAGTGACGACATAGTCTGATTCTTCACCCCCCAATAGGTTCCTATAAAAGTCTATGGGGGTCAAGGTTCCGGAAAAATACACCGCTGCGCTTCCTCGATTGACTGCTTCCCTTAACAGAAAGGACGGATCAACACAATAAAGCTTAACATTGAGATCCCGCCCTGATTGCTCCACAAGGGTTACATATCGTTCATCATAGAGCTCTGATATTTTTAAAAAGCTAACTACATTAAAATATAGCTCCAACAGGGCTTCATGCCCTTGGTTTCTGTCATGCTCCAACAGCCAGGCTTCGGCTACCTCAATAAATTGATAGAGACTGCTGTAGATTTCCTCCGGAGCCCTTTTATCGACAACGAGAGCTTCTTCACCGCAATGCTTTTTTAGCTTCAGCATTTGAGAATTCACCCGATTAGCAGCCTTTGCTACGGCTTGTCCCTGTTCTTTCATTATATTTTTCATATCAAGAAAGGCCTGCTTCGTTAAAGCGGCAGAAAACATTTCCCTGCCCCGGTCTACCAAGTTATGGGCTTCATCGATCAGAAAGGTGAAGGGCTCTTTGTTTTCCCAGAAAAATCGTTTTAAATACACCCTTGGATCAAATACATAATTATAATCACAGATCACGCAATCAACCCACAGGGCTATTTCCAGGGAAAATTCAAAGGGGCACAACTGATGCTTTTGGGCATACAGCTCAACAACTTCTCTGGTATAGCAATCTGTAGCCTGGAACAGGTCTTGAAGGCCCTGATTAAGCCGATCAAAATGCCCCTTTGCATAAACACATTCTTCAGGGTTGCACCGGGCATCCTTTTCAAAGCAGATTTTATCCTTGGCCGTCAAGGTAATGGTCTTTAGTCTTAACCCCTTGGAAAGCAGCTTTTCTATCGCCTCTTCAGCCACTGTGCGGGCAATTGTCTTGGCCGTCAGATAAAAGATTTTGGTAGAGTGCCCTTCACCCATGGCCTTAATGGCAGGAAAGAGGGTTGACATGGTCTTTCCTATTCCTGTAGGAGCCTTGGCAAAGAGCCGTTTCTTCTCCTTTATGGTTCGATAAACTCCAATAGCCAGGTTTCGCTGACCCCTTCGATAGCTTGTAAAGGGAAAATCTAATTGGCTGATACTTTGGTCTCTGACCTGACGCCATTGAATAATCTGTTCTCCCCATCTGATATAGGCATCAAGTAAATCGTAAAAAAAGGCTTCCAGTTCTGGGAGCTGATACACCCTTCTGGCCCTCTTGGTTTCCTCTGTTGCAATATGATAATAGGTCAACTGTAGGGTAATTTCCTGATATTCCTTCTGCTGGCCATAAATAAAGCCATATACCATTACCTGCCCCCAGTGAAGCTGGTTATCCATTTCTTCATGCCCCTCCAATGGTTTGGTAACAGTTTTAATCTCATCAATAATAGCTTGACCCTCTTCGATTAAAATTCCGTCTGCTCGGCCCTTAACCTCTATTTCACAGTCCCTTAGAGTTGTGGAATAGGTCAGCGTCACCTCGGCTTGATCCTGGGGGCCATAACCCTTTTGTACAGCTTGATGGCCCCGGGTCCCTTCAAGGGCTCGATCACTCCCCATTAAACGACTATCTAAATCGCCGCCCCTCATAACAAATTCCACCAGCTGTCTGACAGAGACCTTTATTGCTTTTATCTGGGTTTTCTGCATATTTTCCCCCCTGCCCTATCATCAATTTCAAAACCAGTAAGCCACTTATCTATATTCTAGCATAATCATGCTAAAATACATAAGCCACCTAAAACAGGTGGCTGTCATCAAGTTTTGTAACCGCTGGAGCTTCGACGGTTCTGGGCAATATATCAAACCGATAGCCCGATTCCTTTAAATCCTGTATGATTTCCGGCAATGTTTCAACGGTGGTGGTTTTTGAATGGGAATCATGCATTAGTATAACCATGGCTCCAGAATCCTTTCGGGTGGCCTTGTAACGTGTCATCAGATATTTGATTGTAGGGGTGACGACTTCACCATCACCATTCAATACATTCCAATCAATGTGTACGTAGTCTGCCTCCCTCAGGGCCTCACGAAAGGGAGCCTTCCCCTTTCCAAAGGAGCCACCGGGAAATCTTGTTAGCCTTAGATCATAGTCATGACCCAATATATTCTTAAGAATAACCTCACTTCGTTTTAAATCCTCCATATAGGCCTCTATACTGCTGTAAATTTGCTTATATCGATGGGAATAGGTATGGTTTCCAATTACATGGCCCTTTGAATGGATTTCTTTAACCAATTCGGGAAACATTTCTGCCTGTTTTCCTAAAACAAAGAAGGTGGCTTGTATTCCCTCCTCCTCAAGAATCTCCAAAATCCTGGGGGTATTATTGGGGGAAGGCCCATCGTCAAAGGTTAAATAAGCCACTCGTTCCTCTCTTTGGTGGAATATTTGATCCAAATCATCCTGGGTAACCTTTACCATTCTTCGGGCTTCTTCCTGTTCTATGGCGGCTTCAGGATCATGCTGCTTCTTATCCTCTATTTCTTCTATTTCATTGGGGCTTGCCTCTACAGCGGCAGCCGACAGGATAATTTCTTGTCTTCTTTGAAAAAATTCTGCCATGATAATGGCATTTACAGTTACAACCAGGGCAGCAATCATCAATAGGTGCTTTACCTTAACCCGTTTCATTGTTTTCCCCCTTATCAATTCTGTAGACAAGTTATATTTAAAATATATTCATCAAATATAAAAATAGTAGTAAAATCCCTTCTTATCTTTAAAGCATAGGGGCAATCCCGGTATATGTCAACAGGCAGTTTGATGATAGGCCCCAGGTACTATTTTCTTAAAGGGGAAAGATCATCTTCCACTGGCAGGTCTTATGACATATGCTCTAAAATCGTGTTAGAACAAAGGCAGAAAAGGGAGGTTTTTCCAATGGATCAATTTTCAAAGAGTGGGGTTACGCCGTAGCTTGACACCCCCTGGACAATTCTTTAATATTAAATAGAGAACATTATAGGAGGGGTATATTATGTACAGCTATACCACGACTGCAGTCTGTAGTAAAAAGATTACCTTTCACATTGATCAAAACAGAGTCAAAAACGTGGTTTTTCATGGAGGGTGCCCTGGCAACCTACTGGCCCTTACCCGACTAATTGAAAACATGGAGGTAGATGAAGCCATTGAAAAACTAAGGGGAATTCCTTGTGGCAATAAGGATACCTCCTGTGCCGATCAATTGTCTAAGGCCCTGGAGGAAACAGTAAAACTGAAAAAGGTTGATGGGATTTGATACCATCAACCTTTTCTTTTTTAGCCTTCAAGGGATAAATTCTGCTGGTGGGGTTCCGTTCCCCTATGATTACCAGCCTGGCGGTATTTTTTCACCAGCAGAGTTATAAACCAAGTGGTTAGAATCATTCCCTTAAAAACGCTGGTCATACTGATGCTCCACCATACCCCATTTAAACCCAGGTATTTTGAAAGTATCAAGGCTGAAGGAATTCTTAAGGCATTCATTACAATTCCTACAATCGATGGGGGAACCGTTCTTCCAAGGCCATTAAAGGCTCCGGTAGTGGCAATTTCCATGCACATAAATAGCTGTGAAAGCCCTAAGATCCGTAAATAGGCAATGCCTGCTTCTTCACCGGGAATAAAGAAGAAGAAAACCGGTCTGGCCCCCAATACCAGAAGCAAGGTGGCGCCAATGCCTATACCGCCAACAATGGCCAAACCAATAAAATAGCCCTTATAAATTCGTTCCCATTTTTTCGCCCCAAAATTTTGCCCCACAAAGGTACCCAATGCCGTAGAAAAGCCCCCCGCCGTCATCCAGGAGATGGCTTCTACCTGGGAACCCACCTTTTGAACAGCAATGGCAGTATCACCCCATTGGGATACAATTCTGGCAATCACCATGGCAAAAATGGTAAATAATCCACTTTGAAGTCCTGCCGGCAGCCCTAACCGAATAATTGCCCTTAAGAATCCCCAATCTGGCATTTTAAATAGATCCAGGTCCTTTGACAATATTCCCTTTTTAAAAAGAGAGCTGATAAAGAACAGACTTACAACTAATTGCGAAAAAACAGTGGCAAAGGCAGCCCCCCTGACCCCCATGGCGGGAATGGGCCCAAGGCCAAAGATCAGCACCGGGTCTAATAGGATGTTCATTACCAGACCTATTACATTAATTTTGAAGGGACTTTTGCTATCCCCCTGACCATTCAGTATACCTGTAAATACAGGGTTGACAAAATAAAAAATAAGGCCAGCTGTAATGATTGTAAAATAATCCCTTGCCTGGGTAACAGCCTCCGGGTCCTCCAGATTAAAAAATCCAATCAGTCGGTCACGAAAAAGGATAAGTACAAGGCTGTAGACCAGGGCTAAAAAGACTACCAGCTGTATGGTGTGGCGAACATAACGCTTTACACCCTTTTTATCGCCCTTGCCAAGGGATTGTGAAACCCCTATCTCTGCACCTATCTTGGGCAGCATAATAAAGGCCATGGCCAGCCAGGTAAAAAAGCCTACAACCCCTACGGCAGCCACAGAAATGCTTCCTAGTCTTCCTATCCATATCATATCAATCATATTATAGGCCATTTGAATGAAAGAGGTGCCCATGATGGGCAGCGCCAGGGCAATTAGGGCCTTTGAAATACTTCCTTCTGTTAAATTTCTTTCATGCTTCATTTTTGAAAGTCCTTTCAATGGATTGTTGGTTAGCAATAAAAATTATAATCCATTTTCAAGGAAAAGTCATTATAATTTAAGGCCTCTTAAGTTAATTTTTCTTAAAGACAATTACTGATATAACCAAAGGTAGGTATAGTAGCTGTTAAGTACCTTGGTAATATATTGCTGGGTCTCTAAAAAGGTAATGGCCGTAGGGAAATCCTGGGGGTGAGTACCCAAATCGCTTTTTTCCCATTTTCTAACATTCCCCTGACCTCCGTTATAGGCCGCCAGGGCCTTATCCAGATCCCCCGAGAACATATTTATCATTCGGCTTATATAGTAGGTGCCAAATCGAATATTAATTTCAGGCTTCAATAAATCTTCGTCCTTCACTGTTACCCCCAGGCGCCCTGCAATCTCCTGCCCTGTGGCAGGCATGATCTGCATAAGCCCCCTGGCCCCAACCCATGAGTTGGCCTGGGCATGATAATGACTCTCTTCACGCATGATTGCCCAGATTAAATAAGGGTCCACCTGAAACTCCTGGGCGGCCCCCAGTACTAAATCCTCATAGGGCCGTTGATAGGTCAGGTAATAGGCCCCTTTTCCAGGGGTATCCCTTAGGGCACGAATTCCCCATTTTACCGCTTCACTATAGTTATTTTGGGCTAGAAACCACTCTCCTATGGAAAGCTTTGTTTGATAATCGCCATGACCTTCTGCAATGGCCAGCTCTATCGCCGCCAGGTCTTCCCTTCCAATACGGTGATATGCCTCAATCTTGGCTACAATACCGGAATGATCATCCTCTACTACTTCTTCAAGGGGCCATTCAGCTTCTCGGCCCAGGCGCATCATCCAGGCAGGCTGATCCTTAAGCAGGGCTACCATCTCTTCAGCCTTCTCTGCCTGTCCATTTCGGTTGAGCAGAATATAGGCACGATAGGCAGCATCTTTTTGATAGTTTCCTGGAGTTTGGGTTAATTCCCGGTAGACTTCAACAGCCTTCTCCCATTCTCCCAGCTGATCCCAAAGCCTTGCTCCTCTCCAAAGGCTGTTTCGTTCCTTACTCTTTGTAAAGGTATGGGCGGCCTGAATGGGTTCTTCTCCTTTTTCAAGCAACAGCCCCAACCGATAGGCACCTCGTTCTCCCAGGGTCCGATACTGCTTGATGGCACCGGCTTCGTCTCCCTGGGCCTCCAGGGCTCTGCCATACCACCAGCTTAATTCTTCATCAAGGCCCCCCTGGGCTTGCTGTGCTTCCAATATCAACAGCGCTTCCTCATAGCGCCCCAGCCCTGCCAGGGCCATGGCCTTTTGCAAATCCCTGGCTTCCCATTGATTTTCATTTAGCTTTTCTGCTTCTTCGATATAATTCAGCAAAGCCTTCCAAAGGCCTTTGTCCTTTAAATACCCCGCGATTTGTTGAGAAGCCACTCCCATGTCCTCAAGGGCCTTTAGGGCCTCGTGATCCGGCAGCAGGGCAACATAGTGCTCCTCTGCGGCTTCTCTTCTTCCCTGGGCCAAAATTTCACCGGCCAGCCTCAGTTTAATTTCCCGGGTACTGTAAAGGGCAAGGGCCTGCTCATAATATTGACTGGCATCCTTCCCTTCACCGGCGGCATACTGCCCCAGAGATAAATTAGCCAAATAACCAATGGCATCCTTCCGTTTACCCAGGGCCATTAAAATATCCAATTCCCTGGACTTCGGGGTACCTCCGATGGCCTCAAGCTCCTTTAGGGCCCCTATGGCATCCATATCTATCAACGTCGCCGTATCCACCTTACCCTGGTATTCATCGGCGACAACCCGAAAGGGCTGTTTCCACAGAAAAAAAACTGCCACCAGGCCAATAATAATTAGCAGGATTGATCTAATAACTTTCTTTTGCTTTTTGAATTTTTTCATTCGATTACTTCTCATCCTTCTCTCCCTTTTTGTCTATATTTCTACATTTAACGCTGGTTTAATCCTTATATTCCTATATTTCTACATTTACTAGGGAATCCCTTGTAATTTTTTGGTTTTTGTATTTTTGATGGTAAGGTATCTCTCGTTGGGGTATATTATGGGAAGCTAATAAAAAGAGAGGGTGAAAAAGCATGAAGGAAATTGTATTTGCGGGGGGCTGTTTTTGGGGCGTAGAGGCATACCTTTCCCGAATCAAAGGGGTGCTTGAAACGAAGGTGGGCTATGCCAACGGCCATGTGGAAAGTCCCACCTATGAACAGGTATGCAACAGCCATACAGGCCATGCTGAGGCATGCTTTGTGATGTATGATGAATCAGCTATTGACCTTGAAGCCCTTCTAAACCGTTTCTGGGGGATTATTGACCCTACAGCCGTTAACCGTCAGGGCCCCGATATTGGTCATCAATACCGAACAGGTATTTACTATATCGACCCAGCCGACCGGGAAACTATTGAAAAAACCCGTAATGAACAGCAAAATAAATATAGCTACCCCATCGTGACTGAAATAGAGCCACTGATTTGTTTTTATGATGCTGAGGAATATCATCAAAAATACCTGGTTAAAAACCCCAAGGGCTATTGCCATATTAAATTAGATGATAATTAATTATCACAAAAATTGCCCTTCAACATATGATAAAATTGAAGATAGGGCCTATCATCATTCCTTCCCTATATTTTAACTTTACCTTAGGTAAAAGGCATTTTGCTTTTAATAAAAAAGACACAGGCGTGGTAAGGATCCTGCCTGTGTCTTTTCAACTTTTTAACTATTGAGTCCATCTTCCATATGGGTAAATTCATAGATCAGCTTTGCCGCCACTCCCCGCTCAATAACCTTTTTTTCATTGGTTTTATAGTTTAAGATAACCTCTTTGTACTGGGGAAATTTCTTCATCCACCGAAGCAAATCGTCAAACCTTGCCTCCTCATCAGGTTCAAAGCTGCGATTTTCATCCTTGGTAAGGAGCCCCTGGGCCTGGGCTGCCTCGATATAGGGTTGAGCATAGTGTTCATCATCCCCTGTTTCATCAGCATTGTCTAGCCAATGGAAGGCTCTGCCCAGCATGGTAATGAGCTCACCCTTTAAAATTGGTCTTTCTGGATAATATCTTCCATCTACTGCCTCTTTTAAAACATCTTCCTCAAACAGGGCAACAATTTCTTCCTTGGCCCAATAGTCTTCTATATCTACATAGTGGATCATCTGATTCCTTTCAAATTCTTCATTTACCTCCCGCACCAGGTTATTATGCAGTACGTAATTTGAAAGGTTAATTTCCTGTAGGGCCCGCTCATAGCCTTCCCGACAGCTTTTTACATCCACCGGTTCATGGGTATGAACATTCCAGGCCCTGCTGTTTTCAAAAACGCCATCCCTTGACATCTCAAATATAGTTTGATTGTCAATGAATGAACCCTTTATCATATAGGTTTGACTGGCCACAAAGCCTTCGATTCCATTTACCAGGTCCTGGCCCATTAGAAATAATCCTTGGCTTTGTACCCCCAATAGATTAAGCATAGTTGGGTAAAAATCAATTTGCCCGCCGGCGATCTCATAGGTTTCTGCCTTTCCAAGTCCCGGTATATGAAGCAGCAGCCCTACCTTTAAAAACTCATCATAATCATAATCTTTCCCAAGAAGCTCGGAGGCCATTGCCTTTAGTTCATCATTTCTTATATCAATACCGAAATGATCACCATAGATGGCGATAATGGTATTGTCATAGATTCCCCTCTCCTTCAAGCCTTCAATAAATTCTCCCAGCATCCTGTCAAAATAATTAATTGACTGAAGGTAATCTGCCAGCAGGGTGTCCTTAATAGGGCCCTCAAAGCTTAGGGCCTGTAATTCTTGGGGTATTTTAAAGGGCCCATGGCTGGTTAGGGTGACATACAGGCTGTAAAAGGGCTCATTCATTTCCTCTAAATAGTCTAGGGATTGCCTGAATACTGAGCCGTCACTGATTCCCATGCTAATTACTTCGTCTGATTCCAGCTCGGCACTGCTGATAAAGGTATCAATGCCCAATTGAGGGTACATTCCCTCCCGATTATAGTAATCCGGCGTGTTACCATGAAAGCCTATGGTTTCATAGCCCCTATCCTTCAGCAAAATAGGCAAAGAATAGAGGTCATGTCCTTCATATTCCTTAAAGGAGTAGGTATGCATTGATGGATACAGGCTATTTTGACTGACAAATTCGGCATCTGATGTATTTCCTCTCCCCAATTGCTGGTAATAGTGGGGAAAATATAGACTGTCGCCAGCAATCATGCTATTCATCACAGGAGTAATGGCCTGTCCTTCTACCTCCAGATTTAATACAAAATTTTGCATCGATTCCACCTGAATGACAATAACATTCCGCTCAGCGGCGACACCAAAGTGTTTTTGGTTTTGGCTTGTCTTTGCTATTTTATCCAGGTAAGCCTGAAGGCTGCCTTCTTCCTGGGAGGCCTGACCTCCTATATATTGTTGTAGGTCATAGAAATGATAATTCAATATTCCAAGCCGCTCCGGCGTATGGAATCCAATAGAAAGGCCGCTGTTAACAGCCACTAATAAAATCAGACCTGCCAGGGCCAAAGCCCCTTGCTTGAACCGTTGACTTCTATTGAGGACATGGGCCTCATTACCTCTTTTTATCATTAAAAATACCAGCACAATCAGGTCAACAGCCAAAAGTAAGTCCTTAAAATGAACCAGCTGCAGAATACTCCCCTTTACCGAGCCTACTGCACTGGCCAGCTGAAAGGAATAAACTGAAATCGGCATCTGAAAATATCGAAAATGTACTAAATCTGCATATAGCAGAAGGGTGATCAGACTGTAAAATCCCAAGAGACCATAGGGCCTGAGCCTGTTGGGGGACATGGCAGCAATGATATGATACAATATGACAATTAGCAGGAGATTTAGAGCGGAAGCTCCCAAGCCAGGCCAAGGTATACCCATCATCGATTCAACCATTAATTGCTTTACCAGTGTTAATATAATAAAGAGCAGTACCCAACCAAATCCTCTGGAAAGTCGCTCCTTTAAAGTATCAATCATATTGGTCACCCTTTCTTTTTTACAACTAAATAGACCATAAGCTGGTTGGCTATGACACCATTATGCTTAACCTCTATTTTATTGAATTAACAAAAATTTTACAAGGGCTCTGTTGAAATTTATCATTTATTAATCTTTTCCAACAATGATTGAATGATAAAAATATATAATACTGTATATACTCTATAATATTTAAAATTTTACGAATATAGTGGTTTACGGCTAATTTTAATTGATTTTATAAAATTTATGCTATAATAAATGTATAAAGTAGTGAATAGGGTTATGAAAACCTTTTCATTCCCCTGGTTGCAGCTTTTTAGAATTTTATTAGTGGAGGGATTCGATGAAAACTGTTAGCATTGATTGGAGCAAATTAGGATTCGGCTACATGAAGACTGATTTACGCTACGTTTCAAAATGGAAGGATGGGCAATGGGATGAGGGCTCCCTTGTGGAGGACAACACCCTTACAATTAGTGAGGCCTCAACAGCATTACATTATGGACAACAATGCTTTGAAGGTTTGAAGGCCTATCGCCGTCAGGACGGAAAAATTCAGTTATTTAGACCTGATCAAAATGCCAAGCGTTTAAATAATAGCTGTAGACGAATCATGATGCCTGAAGTACCAGAAGATAAATTTATTGATGCCTGTATTCAAGTTGTAAAGGCAAACGAAGCCTATGTTCCTCCCTATGGTACCGGCGCAACATTGTATTTAAGACCCTTTGTGATTGGGGTAGGGGACAATCTTGGTGTAAAGCCAGCGCCTGAGTTTCTATTCTGTATATTCTGCGTACCCGTAGGTCCTTACTTTAAGGGCGGTATGGCTCCAGTAAACTTTATTATTTCTGACTATGACCGGGCAGCACCATTCGGTACCGGAGCGGCCAAGGTGGGAGGAAACTACGCCGGCAGCCTGTATCCCCATGAGCTGGCTGTGAAAAAGGGCTTTGCTGATTGTATTTACCTTGATCCTATGACCCATACTAAAATTGAAGAGGTGGGAGCGGCTAATTTCTTTGGTATTACCCATGATAATAAATTTGTTACCCCTAAATCTCCTTCAATTCTGCCAAGTATTACAAAGTATTCTCTTATGCACCTGGCAAAGGAATACATGGGCATGGAGGTCGAAGAAAGGGATGTGTACGTCGACAAGCTGGACGAATTTAAAGAAGCTGGTGCCTGCGGCACAGCGGCAGTAATTACTCCCATTGGTGGTATTGAATACAAGGGCAAACTTCATGTATTCCATAGTGAAACAGAGGTAGGGCCTATTACCAAAAAGCTTTACGATACTCTTTGCGGTATTCAATTCGGTGAGGTTGAAGCCCCAGAGGGATGGATTGTGGAATTTTAATTAAATTTAGCCAATTTAAACCCCGGTCTGGCCGTTAGCCTTAGACCGGGGTATTATTTTATTCAAAAATCGGCAGGGTATTTCCTCCATAGGGCATTAGTGAAATTTTAGGGTTGGGCGGACTAAACCGATATGCCAGGTCAAGGGCCTCATTAAGGTCTTGGGCCGGAATCATTCCCAGTTCCTTGACGGTATCTTTTGGCAGGGAGGAAATTAGAATGACTTTCCGATACTTGGCGGCATAGGCCGTTTTATAGGCAGCGTAACCTGGTACTGTAAAATGCTTTTTTAAGGCAGATTCCATTTCATCGAGGGTTTGGTATTGAAACCACTCCATAAATTCGGCTGCCCCCAGGCCGTCTCTGCATTCTGAAAGCAGTATCATCACACTGTTTTCTTTACCGCCGTAAATACAGTTATCCATGGTCTTGACGGTTTGGTATAAATTAATATCCTTCGGATACCCCCCGGCAGAGGCAATAATGATATCTGCCTTCTCCTTTATATTGATTCCGTAGAGCTGCCGAATGGTTTCACAGCCCTTCAGCCATGCCTGTTCAAAATCCCCCACAGCAAAATCAATGAAGCGGCCGTTGGCATCTAATACCGCATTAAAGAGGAAATCCGGGGCCACCCTCCGGCATATTTCCGTAATATCTTCACGCATGGGATTTCCTTCAATTTTATTGGAGCAAGCATTGGAGTTCAGCCCGGTTCCTTCCCCAGGCAGGAAGGTCAGTCTATGGTTTTGCTGAATTGTTTGTATTCCCGCCACACCGGGGACGATACCCTTAGCACCGCCGCCAAAGCCAGCGAAGAGATGAAAGACAATCCCCCCTGTTAAAATTACCCGATCGGCCTTTACGACTTTTTTATTAATATAAATAGGGGTGCCCCGGCTCGATTCCCCTAAATAGCATAGTTGGTCTTCATCATTACAATTATGATCAATGATTTCAATTCTTTCATAGATGCCATCACCCACAATGGCCCTTTTTTCTTCCTCAGTTGAGGGTCTATGGGAACCTAGGGCAATGATGACGGTGATATCCTCATCTTCTATTCCCAATTCATTGAGATATGCCACAATAACCGGCAGGAATACGGCGGTTTTAATCCAAAGCCGAGTAATATCACTGACAATAATTACTATTTTATCCCTAGCCTTGACAAGCTCCCTAAGGGGGCTGGTTCCTATTGGCCGATCAAGCCTTTCTCTAATCTTTTCTTCTATCTTATCTATGGGGCTAGAGTCCTTTGGAATCAAGATATTAATAATGTTTTCCTCCTTAAGGGCAACCTCCCACTGACGACTTCCGTACTTAAACTGATACTGCCGCATATTAAATCACCTCCTGATTACGATACTTAAGCCCTGCCTTTTCCCTTAACAGCTTCAGACGTTCAATAGCCGCCAGCAGGGTCTCATTTTTTTTAGCATAATGAAACCGAATTAAATGACGTATATCCTCCTTGAAGAAGCTGGAGCCCGGTACAGCCGCAACCCCCACCTCCCGGGCCATCCATTCACAAAATTCCACATCATCATCCTGGGTAAACTCTGAAATGTCCACCATCACATAATAGGCCCCCTGGGGCGTGGTGTAGCGAAGGCCCGCTTCATCTAGCCCCTTTAGAAAAAGATCCCGTTTTTCTTTGTAGCTTGCCCGTAGTGAAGCATAGTACTCATCGGGGAGCCTTAGCCCTGCCAGGGCTGCCTGCTGTAGAGGAGCCGAGGCCCCTACCGTGAGAAAATCGTGAACCTTCCTTGCCCCCTCGGTAATGTGATCGGGAGCAATCAAATACCCCAGCCGCCAGCCGGTAATAGAATAGGTTTTAGAAAGTGAGCTACAGGACACCGTTCTTTCATACATACCCGGCAGTGCTGCAAAATAGATATGTCGGTGGGGCTCCATGACAATATGCTCATAAACTTCATCAACAATTACAAAGGTATCGAATTCTTCTGCCAGGCTGGCTATATACTCCAATTCTTCAAGGGTGAAGACCTTACCCGTGGGGTTAGAGGGATTACAAAGGATAAGGGCCTTAACCCCCTGTCGAAAGGCACTTCTCAGCTCATTTCGATCAAAGGTAAAGTGGGGTGGCTTTAAAGGAACATAGATGGGCTCTGCCCCGCATAAAATTGCATCGGCAGCATAGTTTTCGTAAAATGGTGAAAAAACGATGACCTTGTCATTGGGGTTACACAGGGTCATTACGGCCACCATCATGGCCTCGGTGCTGCCACAGGTAACTACGATATCTGTTTGGGGATTAATTTCGATCCCCATCAGCTTAGATTGTTTCTGTGCCAACGCCTCCCGAAAGGCCTGGGAGCCCCAGGTAATTTCGTATTGATGGGGCCCCTTCTCAGCAGCCTCTTTCAGGGCCTCTATCAATTCACGGGGCGGATCAAAGTCAGGAAACCCCTGGGAAAGATTAATTGCTCCGTAGGAATTGGCGATTCTGGTCATTCTTCTGATAATTGAATCTGTGAAATAGCTTAAGCGACTGCTGATTTCAGCCATGTCAATCTTCCTTTCTTGATATATATTTGATCTATAAGAAAAAAAGCCCCTTAAAAGATCAAGGGGCTTAAAAATAATTAGGCCTCTTATCTTTCAGTCTCAACGACTGCAGGAATTAGCACCTGGCACTGGCTGTGCTGGTTGCTGGGCTTCATCGGGCCTTTCCCTCCACCTCTCTTGATAAGAGCTATTTAATTGTGTTTTCAAGAAATACTTTTATACTTTAATAAAATAAAGCCCCTTATAAAAGAGGCCTGTTAACAGTTTCCTCCCTTATCTTTCAGCCATTATGACTGCAGGAATTAGCACCTGGTACGATACCGGTTGCTGGGTTTCATTGGGCCCTTCCCTCCACCTCTCTTGATAAGAGTTATTCGATTTATTTGATAATTATATTTGATTCACCCATTGATGTCAATAGAAAAATTTAAAAATAAATTTTAATTGATAATGATTATTATTATAAACCAAGGGTATATTACCAGTAGATTCAAATACGGAAAAGATTTTAAGGAGGAATTTCAATGACTTATAAATTACCACAATTAGATTATGCCTATGATAGCCTGGAGCCCCACATTGATGCGGCCACCATGGAAATTCACCATACTAAGCATCATCAGGCCTATATTAACAACTTAAATGCCGCCCTTGAGCCTTACCCCGAGCTTCAGGGAAAGGACATCGAGGAACTGCTTCAATCCCTTGATCAGCTTCCCAAGGAGATTCAGCAGGCCGTAAGGAATAACGGCGGTGGCTATTATAACCATAACCTTTTCTGGAAGGTGATGGGCCCCCATGGAGGCGGCTTACCAAAGGGCCAGCTGTTGGAAGAAATCAATCAGACCTTTGGCAGCTTTGATCAGTTTAAGGAGCTTTTCAACAAGGCAGCAGCCACCCGTTTCGGCAGCGGCTGGGCCTGGCTGATTATCAATGCTTCTGGAAAATTAGAGGTGGTTTCCAGCCCCAATCAAGATAGCCCGATAATGGAAGGAAAGCGCATTTTACTAGGCCTTGATGTTTGGGAGCATGCTTATTACCTTAACTACCAAAACCGAAGACCCGACTACATTAGCGCCTGGTGGAATGTGGTTAACTGGAATTATGTCAACGAAAGGTATCAGCAATTAAAATAGATGCTTTTGCTCCTTATAGTTTTACCTCATCACTTAAAATTGAAGGACTCGATAGTCCTTCAATTTTTTTATTAATACCTAATCAGCAATACCAAACTCTTCTTTAAAAATATGCTCAAATTCTTCATTAACTTGAATTTCCTCTAATTGAAAATCTTTCCCGTTTCTGCTAAAATAAACAATCCAATAAGCCTTGTTTACATCTATTAAATTCCATGTATTTTTTTCTTTTACTATAATTCTGTCAATAACAAACTCTTCCTTTGTTTCTCCTACTTTTTTTAGATCTATGTAATTCACGTCTCCATCTGTTGATTTTTCTATGATGAATCCTGAAGTAATGATGCTACTATAGGAAGCCTGGCGATAAAAGTATATTAAAAATACGATCATCATTATTGCACTAATATAGATAAAAATTTTTTTCATCATTTGTTTTTTCTCCTAATAAACCCTCTATTATTTCCTGCACTATGGAAATATTGTATTATATAATTATTAATAGCTCAACTTCCACATCATAAATTTCATATGCTATAATAAAAAAGTGTTTTTATAAATGTTATTGGAGGAGATGTGAAGCTTGCTGGTTTTAAGAAATAAGGATTCAAAGTTGTACACCATATTAGATAAAGTTTTTTTAATGGGTACCATCATTTTTAATTTTCTATATCTTGTTTACAGAGACATAGATATTTTTTTTAACCTAGGCTTTATTTTTTTAATTCTAATTTTATTCCTAATAGCGACTAAAGAAGTAATAGCGAAGGGTAATAAAAAAGGTTATCTCATTTATATTTTAGGAAGCATAGGATTATTATCGCTTATACTTAAAGCTATTAATTCTACCCTTTAGCCCGTTGGCTCTTCCATTGTCATTTCCTTTTTAAACCCTTATACTAAATGTATATTAAACATAATATGGAGGCATTTTAAAATGAAAAAAAAGGTTTTAGTTTTATTGGTTGTCATGCTGGTGGCCTTGCCCCAGATGGTCTTTTCTCAGGAAAGCAATACCTATCAAGCTCCCCTTGTTCCTGAACCTCAGCCCCTGGTGGCTCATGCCGGAGGCGCAATCTACGGCTTTCGTTACACCAATTCTCTGGAGGCCCTGGATACTGCCTACAAAAATGGATTTCGGTTAATTGAGCTGGATTTTAATTGGACAAGGGATGGACAGCCCGTTTTGATTCATGACTGGGGACAAATGGTCAGTCGTATTTTCCCCGGCGCCAGAGGCGTTCTTTCGCTGGAGGAATTTAAAACCATGCCTACCCTTTTTGGCCTTACTCCCATGAGCTTAGCTGATTTATCGGCATGGCTTGAAAGGCACCCCGATGCATTTATTATTACAGATGTTAAGGAAGATAATGCCCGTACCCTGGCTTGGATAAAACATTATTACCCTGAAATGGCTAAGCAGGTGATTCCTCAGATTTATAGCTTTGATGAGTATAGCAGGGTGAAAAACTTTGGCTATGAAAATATCATTTTAACCTTGTACCGTATGAATACCACTGAAGAAGAGGTTATCAGCTTCGCAGTGAACAATCCCCTTTTTGCTCTGACCATTCCCCTAGAGCGGGATCTTTCTACACTGCCCCAGGCCCTTAATGAACTGGGAATTCCCACCTATGTTCATACAGTTAACGACCTATGGGCTTATGAATCCCTAAGGGACTTGGGGGTTTACGGAATTTATACCGACTATTTTCAACCTAAATATTGGATTGCACAGTAATGCTGTCTTTACTTACATATAAAAGCATTACAAAAAATTAATGATTTTTGAGAAGATTGGTGTATGAAAGCTATTGAATATTTATGCATTTAGTATTAAAATTAATCATTGCATAAATATTACACAGTGCCCTGCGTCAACTAAATTAACGGATTATTTCTGATCATTTAAATGACGCAGGATACTAGTATAAGGAGTGTTTTCATGACCAAAAATAATATTTCATCTGGTGGATTACTGAAATTTATACTCCCCTCTTTAATCGGGGTCATGTTATTTATGGTGCCTATCTCTATTAATGGTGAGATCA
This sequence comes from uncultured Clostridiaceae bacterium, assembly GCA_965652145.1. Taxonomy (GTDB): domain Bacteria; phylum Bacillota; class Clostridia; order Peptostreptococcales; family Natronincolaceae; genus CBFGTV01. Next base: position 13,992 of record CBFGTV010000038.1, on the reverse strand, counting down.
CTATTCCTATTGCACTACTATCTAACTTTATTTTAGATAATTTTTCTGAGGTGCTTCCCACCCTTACAGTGGTATTAATCACCATTACTTTAGTAGGAACGGTGCTGACAAAGTTATTTAAGCCGGCCTTTATAATAAATAGCAGCTTTTTTAGTACGCTGTTTAACGTGGGCCCCCTTTGGTTTATCTCGAGGCTAATTGGTGGTATATTTGCTATTTCAACCCTTTTGCAGATTGGGCCAGAGTGGATATGGTCTGGTGATACCGGTGGTATGCTGCTGTTTGATTTATTGCCGGTTTTGTTTTCAGTATTTTTATTTGCAGGATTATTTTTGCCCTTGCTTCTGAATTTCGGTCTATTGGAATTTGTCGGTACCCTATTAACCAAGTTCATGCGACCTATCTTTAAGCTCCCAGGCCGGTCATCAATTGACTGTATTGCCTCCTGGCTTGGAGATGGTACCATTGGGGTACTGTTAACCAGCAAGCAATACGAAGAGGGATACTATACCAAGAGGGAAGCGGCTGTTATTGGTACCACCTTTTCAGCTGTATCAATTACCTTTAGTCTTGTGGTCATTTCACAGGTGAATTTAGGGCATTTATTCCTTCCCTTTTATTTAACCGTTACCTTTGCAGGCTTTGTGGCCGCCATTATTACTCCCCGAATTCCTCCCCTTTCTAAAAAGCCTGATACCTATTTTCAGGAGGCTGCCAAAGGAACCAATGAGGAAATACCCAAGGGTTATTCCACCCTTGGATGGGGATTAAATCAAGCCGTTGCCAGGGCTGAACAAAATAATGACTACACAAAATTCTTTAAGGACGGCTTCAAAAACGTATTGGATATGTGGCTTGGTGTTACACCCATTGTTATGGCCTTTGGTACCCTGGCTTTGATTATTGCAGAATTTACCCCAGTCTTTCAATGGCTTGGACTTCCCTTTATTCCATTATTAAAGGCCCTTCAGGTGCCCCAGGCCGCCGAGGCCGCCCAAACCCTTGTGGTGGGCTTTGCGGATATGTTTTTACCCTCTGTTATTGGAAGCAGAATTGAAAGTGAACTGACCCGTTTTGTCATTGCCTGTGTTTCCGTTACCCAATTAATCTATATGTCAGAGGTAGGGGGACTACTGCTGGGCTCTAAGGTACCTGTTTCCCTGAAGGATTTAATCATTATTTTCATCGAACGGACACTAATTACCTTGCCGATTGTGGTATTCATTGCCCATATTATATTTTAGAGTAATATAAAACACCTGCTGCCAGTTAGGCAACAGGTGTTTTTTTATGGAATATTCAATTCAATCAATCCTTAAGAGAATCAATCATTTGATCTCGATATGCACTAATCTCGTCGTTTATGGTAAACTGGTTCCTTTCCAATACCTTTAAATAGTCCACGAAGAGGGTTTTTAAAGTACCTTCTTCACCGTCGGCAAGGTTCTGGTAAATTTCCTCTAATTCCGGCTCAAGCTTTTTATTGTCATAGGAAAAGGCCGGGGTATTATTGGCTCCATAAACCAACAGATTGACGTATTGATCAAAGAGTAGTGAAATCTCCTTAGCCCTGTCTGACTCTCCATGAAGGGCTAAAAATTCCTGCTGTTTCAAGGCTCTGTCGGCCACCTCTGACCATTCAATGATAATTGCAGCGTCCTTCACTGCTACATTGTCTGATTCTGTCTTCATTAATTCCAAATAATCCTTAATGTCCTGCTTCAAATAATCTCCAAATTGGGCAGTGATGCCATAGTCAATGATCGGGAAAAAGGTTCCTTCAGCAGTTTCAACCTTATACCCCTGATTGATGGTGTCTGTCAAAAGCGTCTTTAAATCTTCATCTTCAACTTTTTCTAAATCTAAGGACCACTGATTTTTTTCATAGACTTCCATTAGTTTTCCCTGCATGGTTCCATCTGAAAAATATCGTTCCTCAAGGGCGGATAATTGTTCTTTTTGTACGTTTTCCAGCTCAAGAACCATCTCAGTGGCATCTTCCTCTGTAAGGGAGTCGATATGCTCCTGTAAATGTTCAATCATCCCTGCCAGATCTTGATTTTTTACCAGGGCATCAAATTCTTCCATGATGGCTGCCTCGTTGTTTTTTTGCTCCGGGGGGTTTTCTTCATTGGGTGTTTTGTTGCCGGTACACCCCAATAGCATCGCCCCTGTCAGGCTAAGTATTGTCATTCCGACGATTAGCTTTCGTTTCATAAAAATCTACCTCCTTTTTCTTTATAGGCAGCTTCTATTGCATTCAATAGAAAGGTGAATTCCACCTTATTAATTAGACGGCCTATAGTGATAAATGTTCCAGATTATTATAAAGTTTTTTTGAATAGCAGACAATGAAAAAAACAGGTTTGTCCACCTGCTTTTTCCATTGCTTCTAACTATCCCTTTGCTCCAACCAATTCCTTTACCTCGTTGGAATGGAGCACCCAAAATTCTTCCTCTTTAGTTTTCGAAGGTAATTCCTGAAGCAGCCCCTTTTCCCGGAGCATTTTATGGAAATAACGAATTACATCACTTCGTTTGATAATCCCAATAAAAATTCCCTGATCATCCACCACCGGTACAAAATTCTGATAAGTGGTTGCCATAATTAAATCCTCAACATTGGAATTGATCGATACAGATTTATTCATTCTATGCCTAGGCACATCTTTTAAGTTAATTTGTTCCAGCTTCCTTACATCCAGATCAGCAGTTTTCTTTAGCTGCCAAAGAAGATCTCCTTCTGTAATGGCACCTGCATTTTTACCTTCTTCATCGATTAACGGTATGGCTGTATAACGATGATATTCCATTTTCTCTAATATTTGTCTCATTGTTGAATTAACTGAAGCATAAACAACGTCTTTTTTTGGTGTCAGAAAAAAAGAGATATTCATTATCGTACTCCTCTCGCGGTTTTACATTCCCTTATTTCTTTTACCACAAATTAACTAATATTAATCTAGATTTTCACGAATAAATTTATCTCTGCATTCCCAGCTGCAAAAATAATGGGGCTCCTCACCCTTCATAATAATATACGCCTTTTCTTTTTGAAGATGGGTACCGCATATTTTATCCTCTACCATTGTAATGGGTTCTTTTTTTACTTCAGCTTCTTCTCTAGCCTCTATCAAGGCCCTTCGTTGAGCCTCTTCCATTTGTTCCTTAATAATGGCTCTGTGCTTGATATTCAGAAAGATGTTCAATACCATCCGAATGATCAGGAAAATATAAAAAAATCTAAACAAGCCTGTAACCAGCTCCATTAAGCTTCCCCTCCTTGGTTGATTGTTCAACTGGTGGAATGATTGATACACTTATATTATATCCTATGATAAGGGGCATCACAATAGCTCTAATTCTTAACAATCTATTAATTTTCAATGATTGTAGACCTTTTGCAGGAAAATTTACGTTCCCTTTGTCCTCATCTGATGATACAATGATAATAAATATTAGCAATTTTATGATAAGGGAGGAATGAACTTGCTGTGGTGGACAAAAGATTTAGCCATTGGTGTAGACTCCATCGATCAAGAGCATCAGGCAGTTTTTGAAAAGGCAGATGAGATTTTTAATTTTGAAGACGATACACCTGCATCAAAGGTTAAGGAGGCCTTTTCCTTTCTCGTTCAATATGTAAATAAGCATTTTAGCGAAGAGGAAAAGCTAATGCTTCAATACCACTACCCCGAGGTTGAAAAGCATCGTAAGCATCACCGGTATTTGGTGGACGAGCTACATACAATTACTAAGGAAATAGGTCTAGGAGGCATTGACCAACAGCTAATAGACCGACTAAAGCTTTTAATTGTGGAATGGCTAGTGAGCCATATCAATGAGGAGGACAAAAAAATGGTGTCCCATATTAAGGGGCAGGGAGCTACGCTATAAACAGGAAGGAGGAATTTCATGAATCATTTTGAGTTCTATTCTCCCACTAAGGTTATATTTGGAAAGGGAGTAGAAGATCGAGCGGGACAAGAGATTCGTACCTGGGGTGGTACCAAGGTGCTGCTTCACTACGGAGGAAACAGCGCCAAGGCATCGGGCCTTTTAGGCAGGGTTGAGGAAAGTCTTCGGGCGTGCGGCATCGATTACATTACTTTAGGTGGTGTTGTTCCTAATCCAAGGCTTTCTTTAGTTCGGCAGGCCACAGAGCTATGCCGCCGGGAAAAGGTAGACTTTCTTTTGGCTGTTGGCGGAGGCAGCGTGATTGATTCAGCCAAGGCTATTGCCCTGGCCCTGGCCAACCCTGAAATTGATATTTGGGATATCTATGATGGCAAGGCTGTTCCCACTGCCTGTTTGCCTGTGGGGGCCATTTTAACCATTGCAGCTGCTGGCAGCGAAACCAGTAGTTCCAGTGTGATCACCAATGAAGAAGGATGGTTTAAAAAGGGCTTTAACAGCCATTTAATCAGACCCAAATTTGCCCTGATGAATCCTGAGCTGACCTATACACTACCTCCCTACCAGACAGCCTGTGGTATTGTTGATATTATGATGCACACCATTGAACGCTATTTCAGTACCAATAAGGGAAATGAGCTTACAGACCGTATTGCAGAGCAGGTACTTCGCAATACCATCAAATATGGGAAAATTGCTTTAGCCGACCCCAAAAGCTACAAAGCCAGATCTGAAGTAATGTGGTCCGGCAGTATTTCCCATAACCATTTAACAGGTCTGGGGGCCAATGCCGATTTTTCTTGCCATGCCATTGAGCATGAACTGAGCGGTATGTTTGATGTAGCCCACGGTGCTGGTTTGGCTGCCGTATGGTGCTGGTGGGCCCGCTATGTCATGAAGTCTGACATAAACCGCTTTGTACAATACGCCATTAATGTATGGGACTGCTTGCTTGATCCCGTTGATCCTGAAATAACAGCCCTGGAAGGAATTCAAAAAACTGAGAATTTCTTTGCTGCAATAGGAATGCCTGTTAACTTGGCGCAATTGGGCGTTGGCAAGCTCAGCCAGGCCCAGATTGAGGAAATGGCCCAGAAATGCTGCCGTTACGGAAAACGGGTTGTAGGAACCCTAAAACCCCTTTATTTGGAGGATATTATTAAAATTTACCAGATGGCAAATGAGCAATAGTAAAAAGGTCATTGGACGAGCTCGCCCAATGACCTTGCTTATTTATACTTCATTCTGATCTGCCATTAAATCCTGCCAGGTAAAGCGAAAGCTTCTGTTCCACAATATATAAGTAGAAAGCAGGATCAGGGCCATATAGATACTCAAGGGGTATCCCTTGTCGATGAAAAACCAATGGATTGCTGCCGACAAGCCGCAAAAAGGCATTATCATCAGAAAAACAGTAGCACCACTGTGCTTGATATATTCAAAATCGTTGCTGAAGGGAAGGCTTTTATGACTGCGGTTAAAGATAATCATCAGCAGTAATACCAGGTTTAAAAGCAGCACCATTAGCTGGGGGATAACCGGCAATCCGTAAAAAACCGTATATAAAAGGCATATCAATAAAAATGGCGGTAACAGCATTTTAATGAAGAAGGCCTCTAGGGCTCCCTTGACAACATCCCCCGGTTTTTCAACGGGCAAAACCCGATAAAGCCAGGCCCCCTGGGGTCTTTCACTGGTATGAAGCAGCGCAAGACAGCTGCCCAGGAGCATGATTGAAACATAGGCAAACAGATAATGCCTTCCATTGGTAATTTCCTGCTTTAGTTGGGAAAAGGAGCTGCTTTCAGTTAATGGTCTTATGAAAATAATCAGGGGTGCCATCACTGAAAAGGCCAGATTAGGGTATAGTTTTAGCTTCAGACTCCGTTCACTTTTCAGAACTGCTTTGGAAAAACCATAGCTGCTTCTCTCGACAGGATTTCGAATTATCTTGGCAATACCCCATTTTTGATTAATTTTTTTGTTGGGCTTTTTTCCGCCATGGTTATTTAGTTTTTGAAGATTTCTTTCAAAATAGGGAGCAATTCCCTTAAGATAACAGACTAAAAGAACCAGGGGAACCACCAGGGCCATAAGGGACATGGCGATAAAATGAGGCTCCTGCTGACCCTCGATGAAAATCATGAAGGGGGCCGCAAACCAGGTGGAAGGCAATAGGTAGCTCCACCATTTAGGTATGAAGGTTACATCAAAGCTAACAAATTCAAAAACCCTGCCAATTAATTGATAAACCAGCATCATGGCCACAGCAAGGATTATTTGAAAGAAGTTGATCATATCCTTTAGCCGTTCACCATCAAAGAACTGAAGTACAAAAAAATACAGTATGGCTGTGAGAAAAATAACCAGTCCCAGAATTAACATCAGCTCTATCAAATAAATCAGGCCGAAGGCCAGGCCATAGCGAATACTGCCAAATACCAGACTGGGGCCTGCCATTACCATTAAGATGGTAGAAAGATAAAAGATGATATGGGTTACCTTGGCGGCGTTAATGGTCTTTAAATTCACCGGTTTGGGCAGTAAGATGTTCTTCTCTTGTATATCTAATAGTACCGAGGAATAGTCAGACACCATAACTGACATCACCATAAAAATTAACATACCAAAGACTAGATTCATCTTATAGAATAACGGAAAGGGCAAGGGAATAAAGATGGCTAGAAACAAGCCCGTAATCCCATACACCAGAAGGGATTTTTTAAACAGGTTTCCCTGAGCCTTATTATTGTTTTGTTTTAATATGGTAGGAACACGCCGTTCATCCATCAGCAGCTTTAGCTTTAATATTTTTCGCATGACGGGATAATCTACACCAAGGCTCCGATAAAGCCCCTGAATTAAATCTAACAGCCTCAGGATCTTAAATTCATTCATAGCCTAGCCCCCTTGTATGGTTGAGACAAATTCCTCTGCAATTTGCCGATGCTGGTTAAAGCCGGTCAGCTGATTAAAGATTTCCTCTAAAGAACCTTCCATACTCATGGCCTTCAGCTCTTCAAAGGTTCCGTCTGCAGCAATTTTCCCATTGTTGATAAGTATAATTCGACTGCTGATTTTTTCAACAACTTCCATGATATGCGAGGAATAAAAGATTGTCTTACCCTGGGCAGCCAGGGCAGTCAGAATTTCCTTGAATATCATAACGCTATTGGCATCAAGACCACTTAAGGGCTCATCTAAAAACAAAATATCAGGATTATGCAGCATACTAGCAATAATTAGCAGCTTTTGCTTCATTCCCTTTGAATAGGAGCTGATTCTGGCCTGATATACCCCTTCTATACCAAACAAGCTCATCATTTTTATGGCCCTTTTATCGATCTCCTGGGTTGTAAGGCCATATAGCTCCCCTACAAAATGCAAATATTCCTGGGCCGTTAGACTGTCATAGATTTCTGTGGTCTCTGGTACATAACCAATTTTATATTTATACTCGGTTGGTTCCTGGGCTATGTCCTTTTGGAATATTTTAATCTGCCCGCCATAGCCCGTTACCATGCCCAGCATAATTTTAACCGTTGTACTTTTTCCTGCGCCGTTGGGGCCAATATAGCCAATAATCTGCCCCCGATAAATTTCTAAATCAATCCCCTTTAATACTTCCTTGCTGCCATAGCTCATGGTGAGCCCCTTAATTTCAATAATGGGTTCCGCCTGTTGCATTTTATCAGCTCCTTAGACGATATATGGCTATATTATAGCACTTACACCTGTATAAAGCAAAAGAGCCCCATTAAGGGACTCCATTATAGTTATACTTCAAATCGATAGCCTACCCCCCAGATGGTTTCAATATACTGAGGGTTAGAGGGGTCAACTTCAATTTTTTCCCGCAGCTTTCGAATATGCACCGTTACAGTTGTAATATTTCCCAGGGAATCTAGTCCCCAAATCTTCTCAAACAGCTCCTCCTTGGTAAATACGTGGTTGGGATTAGAAGCCAAAAATAGTAGAAGATCAAACTCCTTGGAGGTCAGGGTGACCTCTGTTCCATTAATATACACTCTTCGGGCCGACTTATCCACCGTAAGGCCTCTTATTTCAATAATATCATTGGCTGACTCTTTTTTTCCCGTCAAACGATCATATCTCATTAAATGGGCCTTTACCCTGGCCACCAGCTCGCTGGGGCTAAAGGGTTTTGTCATATAGTCATCGGCTCCCAGCCCCAGGCCTCGAATTTTATCGACATCCTCTTTTTTCGCCGAAACCATTAATATGGGGGTATTTTTGTTGTTTCTAATTTGACGACAGATTTCAAAGCCATCTACCCTGGGCAGCATTAAATCTAATATGATCAGATCGTAATCCTCCTCTTGGGCCCGTTTTAGGCCCTTCTCGCCATCGGTTTCTATTGTAACCTCAAAGCCGCTAATGTCTAAATAATCTCTTTGTAGCTCAGCAATGCTGATATCATCCTCTATAATCAGTATCTTTTTCATAGCCACACCACCTATCGTTTTTTAAGGGTAAAGTAGATTGTTGTTCCTTCACCTAAGACGCTTTCAGCCTTCATTTGGCCTCCATGCTCTTCAATAATCCGTTTGGCAATGGCCAACCCCAAGCCACTTCCACCGGTTTGTTTGTTTCTTGAGGGATCGGTTCGGTAAAATCGATCAAATATAAAGGGTAGGGCATCCTCTGGAATACCCATTCCGTTGTCCTTTACTGCCACAATCACCTCATCACCCTCAACATCAAGTCTGACCATGACCCTGCCATTTGGTTTATCCATATACTTTACGGCATTTTCTATAATGTTGACCATAACCCGTTTTAACTGCTTACCATCGGCCATTACTTCAACACTTTCCTCTGGGTGTATATAATCAATAAGCAGCTGCTGTTTTTCCAGATCAAAGCGCAGCTCCTCAATAATATCGTCTAAATACTTCCCTAGAGAAATCAGGGTTAGATTCAGGGGCAGCCGGTTTAAATCAAGCTTAGAATATAGAAATAGCTCGTCAATTAAACGATCAATATCTACTGCCTTATTGTAAATGGTATTAATATATTTTTCCATTTTTTCGGGAGTATCGGCCACACCATCCCGAATACCTTCAATATAGCCCTTGATGCTGGTAATAGGGGTCTTTAAATCATGGGATATATTAGAAATCAATTCTTTTCGATTATTCTCATATTGTATTTGTTTGTCAAGGGAGTGCTTTAGCCTGGCCCGCATCTCTTCAAAGGCCCGATTCAGCTCTCCAATTTCATCCTTAGAATCATCCTTTATCTGGAAATCCAGGTTTCCCTCCTTAATTTCATAGGCCGAGGCCTTCAGTCTGTTGAGGGGGCGGATGATGCTTCCAGATACTAAATAGGTCAGGGCTACATTGGTTAAAAACAGTATTCCCATCACAAAGATGGTCATGGTGGCTGTAATCTGCTGAAAGGCCCTTTTTAGAGGTTTAATGTTCATTACCCAAAAAAGAGTGCCCTTGGTGTGGTCAGAAAAATAGAAGTCGTGTTGGTTAATGAGTAATTCCTTGCGTTTTCCATGGAGGGGAACCATGATGTCTTCCATGTATTCTCCGAATTTAGGAAGATACTCCTCATAATTGAAGCCCTCCAGCATGGGACTAGAATAAATAATTTCCTTTTCCCGTCGAATAATTACTCCTGAATCAAAGATAATAAACCGCTCTTCCAGGCGGCTAAGAAAATTCTTGTCTACCAATTTTTCAGGATTCAACAGTGAGGTCTGTTTGATTTCCGCAAATAGTCTGTTTCTCTCGGTGAGGGCATCATTTAGAGGATTAATAGGATATTCTCCACCTAAAGACTTAAGCATGTCACCGGTATAATATCGGCCTGCCAAACCACTAACTACAAGGGTTAAAATAATTGGTATCACCAGCATTGCCAAATACGATAATCTTAACCTATCTTTAATAGACATAATTGCCTCCTAGCTCTTATTCGATGTTCGCATCCCTGGGCTGATCTCCCATAAGAAAACTGTGATATACCAATTATATCGTAAATAAAGCATTGATAAAATCCTTTTCCCGCCGATTCAACCGTCACTGTTATTTGTATTTAGTTTAATTTTACAGAGGGATTCTATACTCCCTATAAACAAATTCTTAAATATTTCTTAAATCATAGGAATACCTAAATAAAAACAAGCATAGAAGCCAATCACTATGGCTTCTATGCTTGAATAGGCAGAAGTATTTTAATTTTAGTTCCCACCTGGAGCTTACTCTCCACCGATATTTTCCCTCCATGATGGTGAATAATCCATTTAGCTATGGATAATCCAAGACCCTGGCCCCCCATTTCCTTTGTTCGGGATTTGTCTGCCCGATAAAATCTTTCAAATATATGGGGCAGGTCTTCCTGGGCAATACCAATTCCCGTATCAATAATTTCAATAACTGCCTGTTTTCTGCTTTTTATAAGATTAATAGTGATCCTGCCCCCCGGAGGGGTAAATTTCAAGCTATTATCAATTAAAATACGCAGCAGCTGCTTAATGGATTTTCGGTCGCCATTAAGGGTCGCCGGGTCATTCACTTCACATAAAATTTGATGCTTCGATGAATCGATAAGGCGGGTATCCCTGATGACCTCATCAATTAACCCATCCAATGAAAAGTCTTCCTTGACCAAAATCTCAAGGTTTTTATCGGCCCTGGCCAAAAAAAGCAGCTTTTCAATCAGATCCTTCATGGCCTCTGATTCGCTTTTAATTGCCTCAATAGACTCTGACAATACCTTTGGGTCCTCCTTTCCCCATCGGTCCAGCATATTACTATAGCCTTGAATAACTGCAATGGGGGTTCTCAGTTCGTGGGAAGCATCTGAAACAAATTGATTTTGAAGGCGATAGGAGGCTTCAATTCGATCCAGCATTTCATTAAAGGTCTCTGCCAGCTCCTTCAGCTCATCCTGGGCACCGCTGACATCCAGCCTTGTATCCAGGGCATTAACTGATATATGCTGGGCTGTTTTGGTCATTTTTTCAATCGGCTTCAGCATTTTTTTACTGGCCCTGGCCCCCATCATTAGGGTAATAACCAAAGCAATACCATTACTGACAATAAGCAATGACATTAAAATACCGATATAGATTCGTTCATTCGATACATCCCTTATTCCCTGAAGGAAATGGGGCTGGTTTTCGATTATAATTTCCTCTGAATAGGCCAAAAATGGGGCAAACCGTTGCGGCTTTCCCTGATACAGGGTTTTGTACTGAGGATTAGTGGTGAAAATCAATTTTTTCTTTTTATCAAAGAGATTTACGGTAAAGTCGCTTGATTCCACTAGCTTTGTTAAGGCAGCTTCATAATTATGGGGCCGCTCCTCTATTATTCTGGCAAATTCATGATAGCTTTTTTGCAGATCCTGCCGGGCCTGCTGCATTAAAAAATAGGCCGAACCCGTTATTACGCTGAAGGAAATTAAAAACAACAGGGTAGTAAATAGAAAGGCATAAACCACCGTAATTTTAAAGGTTATTGAAAATCGAAAACGTTTCTTGATTCCCTTCAATATACCAATTATACCGCTGAAAAAAGTTTTAACCAATAGAAAAAGAATGTAGCCTGCCTTCTTAATGATAATCTTAATACCGGTTCGTAGCTTCATCTTTTACTAAATATCCCACCCCTCTGACGGTATGAATTAATTTGATGTGGTATTGCTCGTCAATTTTACTCCTTAGATAGCGTATATAGACATCTACTACATTGGTATCACCTAAATAATCGTAGCCCCATACCGTTTCTAAAATCTGGTCCCGTGACAATACAATATTGACATTTTCCATCAGATAGGTTAATAAATCAAATTCCCTTTTGGTAAGCTCAATCCTATCTCCTTCATAGGTTACAACATGCTGCTTACGATCAATGGTCAGCCCATTTAACTTTAAGACATCAGTATTTTTACCATAGGATCTTCGTTTTAAAATCACTCTAATTCTTGCGAGTAATTCTTCAATGGCAAAGGGCTTAGTAATATAATCGTCGGCACCGCTGTCTAATCCAATGACCTTGTCCATCGTTTGATCCTTAGCAGTAAGCATCATAATAGGTACCTCTGAGGCGGCTCGAATTCTACGGCAAACCTCCATTCCACTTAGCCCTGGCAGCATCAGGTCAAGTAAAATCAAGTCACAGTCGCCCCTCAAGGCGGCCTCCAGGCCTGAAGGGCCGTCATGGGCTACTATTACTTCGTATCCCTCATGCTCCAGCTCCAATTGCAGAAATCTTGCAATTTTAACTTCATCCTCTATGACCAAAATTTTTACCATGCCCTTGCCTCCCTTAGATTTTCTCCTTTTATTATAGCTTACAATTGTATTTTCTCATACCCGAAATGTTAATTATCAATAGTAGCGTATAAAAAAAGCGGCAGGCCAACCTTCCCTGTCGCTTTTTTACTTTATTCTACCTCAACTTCTTTTGTAAGGGAAACCACCTTGTCTGAAACCTTTTCGATCATTCGATTCACTCCGGCTTCTTCCCCGTTAGGCTTCATAATTTTTATCCGATGATTGGTGATTAAAGCCAGGGGAATTCCCACCATGGGAATTACCGGTGCGACAATAGAAGCAATGACTGTAACGGTTACTGATAGGTTAATTATTTCCTCGTCCTTTTTTCTAATGATAAATCGGCTTCGGTTCCCTTTTTTTACCCACCTTTTAATAGTTACCAAGCCTTGGTCAATGACTCCTGCTCCCTGTACTGTTGCCTCTGATTTTATTTTGTTTTGCTTTTCTAAATAAACTAATGCGTCTACCAAGCTTCCCTGGGCCTGTTCCAGGGCCTGCTTGGCTTCTTCATAGCCAACATTGGCCCGTTTTCTTAATAGATCAATTTGTTCCAATTGGTTAGTCATTTTAACTTCCTCCTTTTTATTATTTATTTTATGTCATGATTATATCCAGCCGGTATTAAAGTTACCTTAGAGAAAAATTAGAATTAGATTAGAAATTTTGACCGATTGATTTGAAATTTCCTTTTCCCCTTTTTAATCTAGCCATAAAAATATGTTATAGTCGATAAAAAAGTCTAATTATTAATCATCCGTAGGCTATTATATAATTGATATAGGGATTGTTAATGTTATGTCATAGTTATCATTTTACTACTAATAATCCTACCAATTATATTGTTAAGGGGTGGATATCATGTCAACTAAATTAAGTGATCAAACCATCAGTCGTAAGGCCTTTATTAAAGGAGTGGGCACCACCATTGCAGGGGCCGCCGTATTAGGGGGCGTCGGTGGATTATTAACTGCCTGTGGTCAAACAAGCCCGGCCGCCAATGTGGCAACGGTGGAAAAGCCTCAATGGCCCTTTCCCTATATAAAGCTTGACCCTGATAAGGTGGCCAAGCGGGCCTATGATGCTTATCAAACGGGAGCAGGATGTGGTTACGGAGTTTACGAAGGAATTATCGGTGAATTGGCTGAACTGGAGGGATACCCCTATAATCAGATTCCTACAGAATCTATGACCCTGGCGGCTGGGGGGTATGCAGGATTAGGCACCCTTTGCGGAGCCCTTGGCGGAGCCGCAGTGGCCATCGGCGTTTTAACCGATGCCGATACCGGTAAAAAAATTGTTGCTGATTTATGGAAGTGGTACAAGGATTTCCCCTTCCCGGAATTTGCACCGAACGATATGGAATTACCTACCACCCTGGCAGGCTCTGTTCTTTGCGCTGATTCAGTGGGTAATTTCATGGAGGTGCAGGGCTGTGCCTATACTGACCCTGAAAGAAAGGAACGCTGTGGCCGCCTGACCGGTGACGTTGCCAAAAAGGTCGTTACCATGCTTAATGAGCTGGTATAGTAAAAACATTACAACTATTTTCCTTAAGAGAGGCTTCCATTGGTACCTCTCTTTTTTATCAGCTCTTTACAGGATGGAAAATTAGGTTATTCTTGTTTATAATATAAATATAGCTAATAATTTAACAAAATGTACTGATTATAATTTCCAGGAGCGATGTCGATGCCTTCTGAAAAAATTGAACAAATCAAGAGACAACGTCTAAAGCAGCAGGCACCAAGACCCAGTCAGAT
>CBFGTV010000037.1:0-31525 GCA_965652145.1 uncultured Clostridiaceae bacterium | reverse complement strand
CAGTTCTCTCCAAAAGGTTGGCCAATCACTTTATCATTTCCTATAGTATCAATAGTTAACTGATTTTCAGAAGATCCTTTTGAATTTTTCCAGTGTCTAAATTTGTTGATGCTTGACAGGAGGAAAAAGAAAAGTTATTATTTTATTAACGACCAACGGTCAATGAACGCTGGTCAATAAAATTAAATATTATTAAGGAGGAAGTAGAAATTGAAAAGGACTAAAAGGCATATCGCAATTCTTATGATTTTTTTACTTTGTTTATCCCTTTTAAGCGGATGTACTCAGCTATTAAGTGGAAAAGAAGAAGAGCCTGGGGCATCATCTGATGTTACTTTTACCGGAGTAGCAAAGGGATTTGGTGGCGATGTAGAAGTAACAATCACTTTCCAGGGAGATCAAATGATTGCCGTAACGGCTAAGGGCGAAAAGGAAACAGAAGGAATTGGCTCCAAGGCAATTGAAGAGCTTCCAGATGAAATTTTGAAATCCAATTCGGCAGAGGTGGAAACGATTACTGGTGCCACGGTTACCAGTGATGCCATTATTGAGGCAGCCAAGTCAGCTATTGCCCAATCTAAGGGAGAGGCCAGTAAAGCCTTACCGGAGTTAGTGATGACCCCCGGAACCTACATAGGAACAGCAATGGGCTATGCGGGTACTTTAGAGGTAAAGGTTGAAGTTTCAGAAAATGAAATACTTTCAATTGAGGTAACTGATAACATCCCTCAGGAAAATGAAATGATTGACAGAGAGTTCTGGGCTTCTAAATATTCTATTGCAATGCTCTCTGATACTCCTCAGATTTTAAAAACCGTCACAGATCGATTACCTGAGCGAATTGTTGCAGCCCAATCTCTGGCAGTAGACGGCATTACAGGGGCGACTGCTTCAAGTAATGGAGTAATTAATGCCGTAAAGGATGCCATTATTCAGGCAGGAGGTGATCCGGCAGCGTTGAATCGACCCATTGAAAAATCCACAGCAAAAGAGGTTTATGAGGCGGATGTCGTTGTGATAGGAGGTGGTACCTCTGGAGCAACGGCGGCAGCCGCTGCAAAGGATCAAGGTGCGACTGTGGTATTAATTGAAAAATCAGGCCGTGTGGGTGGAACGGGTTCCCTATCCAGTCAGCCGATGACCTTCAATTCTACGATTCAGAAGGAAAACGGAGTCCCCAGCGGAGAAGACGAAATCTTTCAAGAATGGCTGGCCCAAACCCATTGGTATGTAAATGGTACCATCCTTAGAAAATTCATGAAGGCTACCGGAACTACCGTGGATTGGCTGGCAGATAAGGGCTTTAACTGGACTTTAACACCTGGTGTCGAGAACCTGGTAGATTATGCTGATGATTCTCTCAACAGTATGGGGGTGGCAGAATCCTTTGAAAAGCTAGTTTCCAATGTGGATGAAGTTCTTTATGAAACAACAGCAAAGTCTTTGATTCAGGATGAGAATGGGGCTGTCGTCGGTGTACTGGCTGAAAAATACGATGGAACTCAGGTGACAGTTCGAGCGAAGTCTGTGGTCATTGCTACCGGCGGATTTCTCGGAAATATGGAATTGATGAAAAAGTATAATAATGGCAATACCTATCAAGTTTTCGGTCTGGCACAAAATGTCGGTGAAGGCTTTGAGATGGCCTTAGAGGCAGGTGCAATTGAATGGAATGCCGGTGGAGTATGTGGTCATTTAACTGATGTGGCTGGTCGTGTGGAGGGCTTTAACATTTACGACACTTCCATTCCCTATACCCTTTCCATTACCCCAACCTTGCTCAAGGTTAATCCCAGAGGCGAGCGTTTTATGGATGAAAGTGCCAAGGCAGATTCGATGACCATCAGCACGAACTTTGCCTTTGCCAATGGCGGCTATAACTATACTATTGTTTCTCAGAAGCAGCTGGAAGCCCTTAAAGCAGAAGGCCTGGCGGGAACAGGGATGGATACAATTCCAGCAGGTGCCCATTTCTTTCTGCAGCCCTTAGAACCAAACTACAAAATGGAAAATATAGAGGCAGTTTTTGAAGAAGCGGAAAAAATCGGGCTGGTTTATAAAGGGGAAACGCTGGAAGAGCTGGCTGAAAATGCAGGGATGGATCCAGTCACCCTTGTGAGAAATGTAGAAAGATACAACCAGCTGTGCGAAGAAGGAAAAGACAGCTACTTTAATAAGCCGGCGCAATATATGAACCATTTAGGAGAAACGGGACCTTATTACGCAGTGAAAGCAGTTCCTCTGGCATATAGCAGCCTTGGGGGCGTTAGAATTGATGAAAACATGCAGGTTTTAGATGCTGATGGCAGCGTAATTCCGGGATTATATGCAGTTGGGATGGATGCTATTGGTGTCATCATGGATGGCGTTGCCTATCCTAACCTTTATGGAATGGCATTAGGCTGGGGCTTTAATTCCGGTAAAATTGGTGGAACCGAAGCAGCCACCTCTGCTTTAAAGAACTAAACTTAAGAATCCTTGTAATCAAGTTAATTCAAAGTCCATGGAGTCGCAAGACAGCCATGGACTTTCTCATTAACTCATTTTTTTACAGCTTTAAAGTAAATTCACAGGACTTATTTAAAGGAAATAAAAATAAACAAGAGAATATAAATAGATAGAGGATGGTACAGGCAAGCAAATAAAAATAATATTAAATATCAATACTTGAATAAAGGAATTTTTAAGTTAAGAAGAATCAATCAAAATCAGTGGGTAGGTAGCGGAAAAAGGGTATTTTTAATCGAGGTGTTGAAATGAAGTGGACCGTAAATGCCATTACAATTAGCAGAATAATTCTCTCCTGTAGCTTGCTTTTCCTTAAACCATTAAGTCTCCTATTTACGATCGTTTATATCATTTGTGGAATGAGTGATATTTTAGACGGTTTTATTGCCAGAAGAACAAAAAATAACAGTACATTCGGGGCCAAGCTTGATTCCTTGGCGGATATAATTATGGCAGCTGTATTATTGCTTGTTTTCTTTCCTATCATTAATCCATCAAAACAACTTGTAATTTGGATTGTTTTAATTGCTTTCATAAGACTAGCATCAATTTCAATAGCACTGAAGAAATATAAGACCTTTGCAAGCCTTCACACCTATGGGAATAAAATTACTGGCCTGACTATTTTTATATTTCCATTACTTTTTCCATATTTACCTGTAAAACAACTATTATTTACGGTTTGTATCATGGCCAGTATATCGGCAGTTGAAGAGTTGATCATACAGCTAACCTCAAAGCAATTAGTGATTGATACGCCAGGATTATTTATTAAAGCGAAAAAATAAACTAAGTGCTTCTTGGTTCCTGTAGGGTATCCAGAGCAGCTTCCAGAACAAAAGAACTTAAGTATAAATAAAGTGTTTTAAAGGAAAGGTATGTCTTTTTTAAAAATATTATGTGGAGGGCTTGCTTATGAATTATAGAAGAATTCGTCCTAAACCGGGTAATAGTAACAAAGGTCTGGAACCAATTTTATATCAAATTGCAGAATATTATAATCAATTACCTGGAACTTTGAGTGCAGACAATGAAGCTCCAGCAAAAGATATAGAGGAAACAGTACAAAAAATTAGAAATACAAAAAATGAAGATCTATTTATTACCATTGCCGAAGACCACCAGGGTCAGATTCAAGGCTTTATTTGGGCATATAAACAAGAAAAACCCCAAAATAGTGTTATGATTTTATCATTATATATATCAGATAGCTTTCGAGGTAAAGGTCTAGCATCTCATTTGAATAATCTATTAGAAGAATGGTGCCGGCAGGAAGGCATTACTACCATTCAAACCACGGCATATTATGATAATCATAAAATGATAGCCTTAAACCAAAAACTTGGCTATATTCCCAACATGGTAAGTATGACTAAAAGACTTTAAAACATATCGAAAAATAGATTCAATTAAATCTTTTGGAGGGATAATAGGTGAATGGTTTAAAATTAATTGAACCGACTATACATATGGAAATTGCATATAGAGGTTATATTTCAGAGTGGGAAAATGCCAGTGAAAAAATTGTTCCTTATGGTTCAAAGAGCCAGGGAAAACCCTTTGCCGATACGGTAGACTATTGGAGGGAAATGACAACCCCTAAGGCCTATGAAACAGGCTTTGTACCTGCCACCTTATTTTTTCTAGTAGATAATCAAGAAAGAATTTATGGTGCCATACAAATTAGACATGAACTAAATGAAAATCTATTAAAGATAGGTGGGCATATTGGCTATGGAATCAGACCTTCTGAAAGAAAGAAGGGTTATGCCGGCAAAATGCTGAAGATGGCATTGCCCTATGCTAAAGCACTGGGAATAGAAAAATTGCTTATTACATGCGATAAAGATAACCTTGCTTCAGCAAAAACAATTATTAATAATGGTGGTATTTTAGAAAATGAGGTTTTGGATGATGGCATAGTAAAACAAAGATATTGGATTACCTTGTAATAGAGTACAACGTAATAGAGTACAACCTTTAAATATTATATGCTTTTATTTCTAAAATGCCTTATCAAATACAATTTGCTTAATTACCCTTTTTACATGAATATGGTATAATAATAGATATTTTCCGATCGAAAGATATCTTTAAAAAAATATTTAAAAGGGCTGTTCAGAGGGATTATTGGAGCTTATAGAGGCTTTCAAAAGGAAGACTTTGTTCAAATATATAAATCAAAAATAATATAGAAAGGTCGGAAGGCAATGGAAAGAACAGCTCATGAAATTCAAAAAGAACGGATTAAGGATATTGAGGAAAAGGCAGCGGCGCTATTAGAAAAGTGTGATGTTGTCACCTTGGCTTCAGTCAATGAGAAGGGCTATCCTCGGGTTTGCGCTATACAAAAAATTATGAGCAAGGGCTTTTCAGAAATTTACTTTATGACATCAAAACGCTCCCATATTAATGGCAAGGCAACCCATTTTGAAAATAATAGCAAGGCCAGCGTATGCTTTCATCTTGGTAATGATAGTGTTACCCTGATTGGAGAAGTGGAGATTGTTACGGACACGAACCAAAAAAGAGACTTTGAAGGATATTGTGATAGAAGGTTCTTTAAAAATGGAATAGAGGACCCTAAATGCTATGTACTTAGGTTTCAAACAAAGGAAGCTACATTTTGGATAGAGGGGAAATTTAGAACATGCAAATATAATATCAATAAAAAGTGATCATTTGCCTGTGTCTAATCCAGGCATTTTTAATAGTAATGATAGAAATAAAACAAGAAGCAGTTTTCTCCATTACTAAGGAATTAGACTGCCAGGTTTACAATTTTATTATAGGGGTAGAAAGAGGCGATCAACAATGGCGCAAACTAAAACAAACGCAATGAGAATTTTAGATAGCTTGGGCATAAAATACGAAACCCACCATTATGAGTATAATGACGGTACAATAGATGGTGTTTCTGTTGCAAAAAAAATCAATAAACCAGTGGAGCAGGTCTATAAAACCCTGGTAACTCAAGGCACCAGTAAGGAATATTATGTTTTTGTTATTCCTGTTTCGCAGGAATTAAATTTGAAGGCTGCCGCCAAATCAGTGGGAGAAAAGTCAGTTGAAATGATTAAGGTAAGCGATATTTTAAAGATAACGGGCTACATTCGAGGCGGCTGTTCTCCTGTAGGCATGAAAAAGCGCTATCAAACAATTATTGATAGCTCCTGTAAAGAGCAAGATACAATTATAGTAAGTGCCGGTAAAATTGGACAGCAAATTGAGCTTGAGCCGCAAAATTTAATCAGCGCCGTCAACGGCCGAATCGAGAAAATCAGCTTTTAAAGCAATAGAAAATAAAAAAGCCTGGGATGGTCGAATAAAGTCGAACAAAAATAAAATTTTGTAAATAGGATTTTTAGAAAAATTGGCGAATCATTACAGAGCAGTAAAATACCTAACTAAAAATAGCAAAGGAGTTTTGACATGAAGAGAATAATTTCATTGTGCCTGGTATTGATGATGACAATCAGCCTAATATTAACCGGCTGTGGAAAGGAATCAGACAACCGGGAGGTTAAGCAAGGGCCGGGAGAAGAGGAAAAGATATCTGAAAACGTTGCTGTTGATGATGATTTACAAATGGTGGATATTACCGTGCCGACTGATCTTATTGGTGATTTAAATGATTTTGACGAAGCAGCCTATATAAACGAACATGAAGGAGTCGAAGGGGCCAAAATCAATGAAGATGGTACCCTGACCCTGACCATGACCAAGGCAAAGCATATGGAATTAGTGGAAGAGATGAAGCAGCAATTACTGGATACCCTTTCAGATTTAAAAAATTCAGAGACAACAAACTACATTAAAGATATAGAATATACCGAAGACTTTAAAGAGATCAAGATCATCGTAGAAAAGGCAGCCTATGAAGGGACCTTTGATTTAACGCCCTTTATTGTAGGAATATCTGTAGGCATGTTTCAGGTATATACCGGAGAAGAATACAATACCACTATTACTGTTCAAGATGAAGCTACAGAAGAGGTACTTTATTCAGCAAAATATCCTGAAGTCTTGGAAGAATAGAAGCCAGCCGGCTTAACAAAAGTAAATGCAGGAGGAAGATTATTGACGATTATTAAGAAGGTGACATCGGGTAAAAAAGGCTACATGGAACTACTTCTGCTGGCTGATCCCGACGAAAGGATGATTGACAGATATCTTCAGCAGGGTGATCTCTATGTAATGTTTGCCGGTGAACAGCCTGTTTGCGTAGCAGTGGTCTTAAGCCTTTCTTCAGATCTGTGTGAGCTGAAAAATATCGCCACTGCTGAAGCATTTCAGTATCGAGGCTATGCAACAGGAATGCTAAATTACCTTTTTGATATTTATAAAAAAGCATATTCATTCATGCAGGTAGGTACCTCAGAAGCCATGATAGGCTTTTATTCCAAACAAGGCTTCCTTTATTCCCATCGAATCAAAAATTTTTTTGTTGACCATTATCCAGAGCCTATTTTTGAAAATGGTATACAATGTGTCGATATGACCTATCTAAAAAAGAAATTGTAATAAAACTATGAAGAGCCTTTTTTAAAGGGGCGTTCCAAAGATTGGTGATTAACCCTTGGAACGTCAGTAAAAAGGGCTATTATTATATCAAATGAAAACCAAAGGAATTGTGTGCTTGACATACAATTCCTTTGGTTGTATACTAGGCATACAAATATAATTATATGATAAGGAGGAATCGAAATGTATGACCCCAAAGAAAATCCCGGTATATACAATGAATTGCTTCATCAAAAACGGGTAGCAGAGCTGCTATTATCAGCCCTAAGGCTGAATATATTTTCCTATTTGACCGAATGGGCTACCCCTCAGCAGGTGGCAGAAAAAAGCGGCTATCATGAAAGAAGTCTAGGCTTGTATCTAAATGCCCTGGCCAGCACAGGATTTTTGGAAAAACAAGGGAACGCCTTTCAAAATACAGCTGCCAGTAATGAATTTCTCATCAAAGATAGTCCGGTATATTTAGGGGAATATCTTATATATCGAGAAAAGATGATGTCCCTGGAAGCATTGGATGAGCTGGTTAAACAAGGGCCCAGAAAAGAAATTGTCAAAAGCAATAAAGGGGTTGAGGTTTATGATTTTTACGAAGGAGCCAGGGTCACGGTACCAGAAATGTATACTGGCCGAGTACAGGCCCTGCTGCTTGCCGTAGAGGAGATTTTTTTAGAAAAGCCAAAAAAAATACTAGATTTAGGTGGTGGGCCAGGAATTATGGCAATGGAATTGGTCTTGGCCTATCCAGGAAGCTTCGGTGTGATTTTTGAGCATCCCAGCGTAGCTCGGCTCCCCCGTAGGCTGATGATAGAGAAAGGGCTTACAGATCGAATTGAAATTAAAGAAGGTGATTTCATTACCGATGAGGTTGGCCAGGGTTATGATCTTATCATAGCCTCTGGAATATTTGATTTTGCTAAGGGTCATTTAGAGCAGCTGATGAAAAAGCTATACCAGGGCTTAAACCCTGGCGGATACTTGTATGTAGTTTCCCATCGGGTCAGTGAGGATTATCAAAGTCCGCCCCAAGCCATATTGGGCTGGCTATCAAGTCATTTAGAAGGCCTTGATTTACTCCTTACCAACAAGACCATTGAAGAAGCCCTGGAGGTGGCTGGCTTCAAAGAGAGAAGGGAGAAGGAGCTGACTGGTATCTTTAAAGGGCTTCAAGGGTGTTTCTATTATAAACCTGTTGGAGGTGAAAAGCATGAAGAGGGAAGCCAATGAAGTAATCAACAGCTTCATTCAATTGACAGAAAAAATTGCCAATGGTAAAACCAATGTACTGGAGTTAGGCGAGGAAATGATCTTCTACCGGGGGGAAATTCACATGCTAAAGCTGGTGGGAGATCAACCAGGAATTTATATATCTGAAATGGCTCGCAGCTTTAATATTACTAGAGCGGTTGTGGCAAAGACCGTTGGGAAACTGGCGAAAAGGGGAATGCTAACTAAAGAAGAGGATCCCCACGATAAAAAACGTTTAAAACTATTTCTGACTGAAAAGGGGCAGGAGGCCTATCGATTGCATCATGAATATCATCAAAGCCAAGATCAGGCCATGTTTGATTTTTTAGATGATCTTTCAAATAAGGAACTTTCGGTCCTGAAGGAATTCCTTGGCCACGCCCATCAGCTTATACAAAACCATTTTTAATATAAATTATGACGAAGTGTTGATTCCATGGATAAAAGGAAAGTAGGCTTATGGTCTATATGGTATATGAACTTTGAAGAATAATATGAAAAAACCCTTTATAAATATTTTACTAAAGATTAAAGAGGAGGCTCTTCTAAAAATGGGAAAATATCTTTATGTCATGCTAATGACCAATCACAATAAATTAAAAGCTGAAATTGTGGAAAAACATGTAGATCATTTGAAGACCCTTGAATTAACCGGAAGATTGATGCTATGCGGGCCCTTTTCCGACTTTCCGGGAGGTATAGTTATCTTTAGGGCTGATTCCCTGGAGGAAGCCCACAGCATTGCCCAAAGCGATCCATTTATTAAAGAAGGCTATAAAACCTATGAACTGAGAACCATGGAATGGGCCAATAAGGAAAACGGCTATCTTCTTTAACCCTTATTCCCGTAGCACCGGCTTTATTCAGGGGAAAGTACATTATGATGATGTAGGATAACTGCTTTCAGCCTTGATTATTCATAATTCCCAGAAGGTCAGTAAGGCTTGACGAATTCAGAAAACAATAATAAAATGAATTAAATATCACAAACGTTTTCATTTCAGTCAATAAGCTACTGATAAGTAAGGAGGAGCGTTATGGGTGAAAAGGATGAGATGAGGCTTCAAGCCTGGCAACGGTTTGTGGAAAGAGGAGAAATTGACTCCACTGTTTCCTATCCTATCGCTGAATCCTGGAAAAGATGCCGGGAACTGGGGGTAAATTATGCTGATGGGACAGGCAAGCAATGTGACTCCCGCTTGCTGACCCAGCTAATGGAAAAAAACAAGGTATTACTTGAAATTGCCAGACCCATTATGAAAAACCTATTAAGTATTGTGATCGAATCACACTTTTCCCTGGTATTAACAGATTCTAATGGTCATATATTGGAGGCCTACGGAGATAATATCGTTCGGGACCGGGCTGACAATATTAGGTTTATTCCTGGAAGCCTCTGGACAGAAGAGGCGGTGGGTACAAACGCCATTGGTACAGCCCTGGCAATTGACCAGCCCATACAAGTGGTCGGGGCAGAGCATTATTGTACCTCCCATCATCTATGGACCTGCTCCGCTGCACCAATTCATGATGTAGATGGAGCCATCATCGGCTGTTTAAACATGTCAGGCCACTATCAAGAGGCCTATTCCCATACCCTGGGCATTGTGGTAGCAGCGGCCTTTAGTATTGAAAAGCAGCTTGCTCTGCTGCACTCCTATGAGCTGGTGGAGGCCACCTTTGAAAGCACCTCCGACGGAATTATCATTTTTGATCGGCAGCTTCATATGAAGAAATTAAATGATGGAGCTTTAAAAATTTTAGGTATTAAAAAACAACATATTCAGAATATAAACTTTTATAGTTTGTTTAGGGAGTTAAATCAGGAAAGCCTGGAGGAGCTGTTGAATAAAGGAGAAGCCACCTATTTTACAGATTTGAACCTGTATTATGATGGCCGACGGATTTCATGCAGTGCCAATTTGGTGCCCATTATGATGGATAACGAAATTACAGGCTTTTCTCTAGGCTTCAAGGAAAGTAAATATCTTCACCGGGCTGCTAATAAACTAACCGGAAATGTAGCCACCTATACCTTTAAAAGCATTATAACAGCCGATGGAGCCATGAAGGAACTGATCTATTTAGGTAAGCGAATGGCTCGGCATAAAGGCTGCATATTGATTGAAGGAGAGAGTGGAACAGGAAAGGAGCTTTTTGCCCATGCCCTGCATAATGAAAGCCCCAGAGCCAAGGGACCCTTTGTGGCAGTTAACTGTGCCTCCCTTCCAAGGGATTTGATTGAAAGTGAGCTCTTTGGCTATGAAAAGGGGGCCTTTACAGGGGCCCTGAAGGAGGGGAACCCTGGTAAATTTGAGCTGGCCGACGGTGGAACCCTCTTTCTGGATGAAATAGGCGAGCTGCCCCTTGAGCTTCAGGCAAAGCTTCTCAGGGTAGTAGAAAACCTGAAGGTGAGGCGAATCGGAGGAAGCTATGAAAAGATGCTGGATATCCGCATTATTGCCGCCACCAATCGAGACCTTCTGGAAGAGGTGAAAAATAAGAACTTTCGGGAGGATTTATACTTCAGATTAAATGTTTTTAAGCTGAATATTCCGCCCCTCAGAAAGCGGACAAAGGATATAGAATATTGTGCCCAGGCCTTCTTAGACCGTTTAAACCGGGAGCATCTCCAGGATCAAAAACGCTTTAGCCAGGGTTTTATTAACCGACTCTACAGCCATTCCTGGCCGGGAAACCTGCGGGAGCTGCAAAATTGTATCGAAAGAGCCTATTATCTGTGTGAAGAAAAGGAAATTCCAGCAGAATGCTTCCTCAGCTTATATGGAACACCCCTTAGCCATCGGGTTCAGGAAAAAATGGAGCTGATCTCTGTAGAGGGCATTATGAAGCACAACATTGAAGCCGCCATCAGGGAGTGCCGAGGTGATATGCTGTCAGCCGCCCGTCAGCTTAACATGAGCAGGGCCTCCCTCTATCGAAAGGTTAAAAAATATAATATTTCTTTAAGCAGTCTTAAAAATCAGCTAAGCTAAGATACCTTTCTCAAGGTTGAGACGATTCTCAAGGTTGAGAAGGAAATTCTCAATAGTGAGAAAAAAATCCTGTCAAAATGGAGCCGGCCTCCAGCAATGACAGGATTTTTTTAATTTAGTAGACGCATTAATGAAAAGCTTTTCAACATCATTATTAAGTAAAATTGATTCCTTCAGGACAGCAATTATTTTTGGCATAGACCTTGCTTTAATAATAGCTGAAGGAAAAAGGAGGTGAATGAGTGAAGCGATTCATCATTGAATTTGGCATGGGAGCTGATTTTCATGGGCAGGATGTAACCCGGGCTGCAGAAAAGGCAGTCTATGACGCTATATCCAGAAGCTGCCTCAGCGGCCTGAAGGAGGTGCTCCAGCTGAAGGACCTGAAAAAAGAGGTTGATATCAAGGTTACGCTGGCCGTAACAAGGCCAGAAGAAGTTCAGGAGGAGAAAATTAAAGCCTGTTTTCCCATTGGTCAGGTCAAGGTTGAGGCAGTAAAAGGTGGCTTAAGGGTATCGGGTCTGATGCTTTCAGATTTTGGAGACAGAAATGACAGCATTGAGGTGGCTTTGGCCTCTGTTGAAGTAGGTATTAATAATTATGGGAGGGATTTACGTGAGTCTTGAAAAGAGCAAGATCATTGAGATGTATCAAAGCATGAAGCGGATCAGAGAATTTGAAACCAAGGCACAAAACCTTTTTGCAGAAGGCAGTATTCCGGGCTTTGTGCATCTGTATATAGGAGAGGAGGCAGTTGCCACAGGGGTTTGTGCCAACCTGAAGGAGAACGATTATATTACCAGTACCCATCGGGGCCATGGGCACATTATCGCTAAGGGTGGCGATTTAAAATATATGATGGCAGAGCTTTACGGAAAGGCAACGGGCTACTGCAAAGGCAAGGGCGGGTCCATGCATATAGCCGACGCCACCAGGGGAATTTTAGGGGCCAACGGTATTGTCGGAGCAGGCCATAATATCGCCACCGGAGCAGGGCTGACGGCAAAATACAAAGGTACCCAACAGGTATGCGTCTGCTTCTTTGGCGATGCCTCCACCAATCAGGGAACCTTTCATGAATCCTTAAACCTGGCCAGCATATGGAAGCTGCCCATTGTCTTTGTCTGCGAAAACAATCTGTATGGTATTTCTATGAGCCAAAGCCGGCACCAGGCCATTAAGGACGTGGCAGATCGGGGAGCAGCCTATAACATCCCTGGAATCACAGTTGATGGAAACGATATCTTTGCGGTATATGAAGCGGCTCAGGAGGCGGTAAAACGGGCTCGAAGCGGTCAGGGACCCACTCTGCTGGAATGTAAAACCTATCGACACCGAGGCCATTTTGAAGGAGATGCCGCTGCCTACAAGCCAACGGAGGAGCAAAAAGAATGGATGGAGAAGGACCCCATTCCAAGGATGGAAAGCTATATGCTGGAAAAGAAAATTGTCACAAAGGAAGAGCTGGCAGCCCTTCAAGAGGGCGTTGCCAGTGAAATTAAGGAAGCCATTGATTTTGCCAACAATAGCCCCTATCCTGAGCTGGAATCAGCAGTAGAGGATATATATTCAGATATTGTAGAGGAGGTAAGGGTAAGATGAAAACCATGACCTACGCAGAGGCCATTCGAGAAGGAATGAGAATCAAAATGGAGCAGGACCCCAATGTAGTGATCCTGGGAGAAGACGTAGGAGCCTTTGGGGGATGCTTTGGTGTGACAGCAGGTCTATATGAAGCCTTTGGAGAAGAACGAGTACGGGATACCCCCATTTCAGAAGGGGTTATTATCGGCTGTGCAGTAGGGGCCGCCGCCACGGGTCTAAGGCCCATCCCAGAGCTGATGTTCATAGATTTTCTTACGGTGGGAATGGATCAATTGGTGAACCAGGCTGCCAAGATGCGCTATATGTTTGGCGGGAAAATTAATGTTCCCATGGTGGTCAGGCTTCCCGGCGGGGCAGGAGTCCAGGCAGCAGCCCAGCATTCCCAATCTCTGGAGGGCTGGCTCACCAATATACCAGGCCTAAAGGTGGTTTATCCTTCTACCCCTCAGGATGCCCTGGGATTAATGCTTAGCGCTATAGAGGATGATAATCCGGTGATGTATGTAGAGCATAAGGCGCTGTATGCCATGGCAGGCGAAGTGGCTGATACAATAAAGCCGATTCCTTTGGGGGTGGCCGACATCAAAAGGGAAGGTAAGGATCTGACCATAGTGGCCACTGGAAAAATGGTTCACGAAGCCCTGGCAGCGGCTGAAGCCTTAGAAGCTGAAGGAATCAGTATTGAAGTCATTGACCCCAGAACCCTGTTTCCCTTAGATAGAAAGACTATTTTTGAATCTATTAAAAAAACCCATCGGGTAGTCATTGCCACCGAGGAGCATAAAAAGGGAGGCTTCGGCGGTACGCTATCGGCCATTATATCAGAGGAGATTTTTGATGAGCTAGACGCTCCCGTGGTCAGGGTAGGGGCCCTCAATTCACCAATACCCTTTTCACCGGTCCTTGAGGATTATGTCATTCCCAATCAAGCTGATATCTTGAAGGCAGTGAAGGAACTGCTATAAATAAACAGGCCCCAATGGGGCTGACCAAAGGAGGAGAAGCTTTGATCGGCATTATTGCCAATCCTGCCTCGGGTAAGGATATAAGAAGACTGGTTACCTATGCCACTGTTGTGGATAATCAAGAGAAGGTTAATATTGTAAAGCGAATTATTTTGGCTGCCCAGGCCTGTGGGGTTAAAGAAATTCTGATTATGCCGGATACCTATCAAATTGGTCTGCGGGCCATAGAGGACTTGAAGCTGGCGGGCCAAATTCATATCGAAGCTAAAATCCTTCCAATGAATGTCAAGGGTAATCAAAGCGACAGCAGCCATGCCGCAGCACTAATGGAGGAGCTGGGAGTCAAATGTCTGGTGATTTTGGGAGGCGACGGCACCAGCCGAGCCGTTGCAAAGACCGTTAAAGGGGTACCTATTTTACCCCTTTCTACAGGAACCAACAACGTTTACCCCGAAATGCTGGAGGGTACTGTGGCGGGTATGGCAGCGGCGGCTGTTGCCCGGGGCTATGCTCCAACCAAAAAAACTCCCGATAAGCGGATAGAGGTATATAAATCAGGAGAATTAGTAGATATTGCCCTGGTCGATGCCGTTATTTCATCCAATCTATATCAAGGAGCCAGGGCCATCTGGCACACTGAAGAAATTTTAAAGGTTATCGCTACCCGCTGTCATCCTGCCAGTATTGGATTTTCTGCCCTATTAGGCTGCCGACAGGTGGTGAGGGAAAGCGATGATTTTGGAATATCTGTCGACCTGGGGAAAACAGGTCAGTCATTCATTGCCCCTATTGGAGCAGGATTGATGGAAAAAATTCAAATGCAGGAGCCCCAAATCTGGCAGTTGAACCGAGAATATAACTGTGTAGCCCCCAATCCCGGTATGATTGCTCTGGATGGTGAGCGGGAGGTTGAAATAGCGGCAGGGGAACTCATTACCTTCAAGATCACCAGAAGGGGGCCCCTGCGGGTAAAGGTGAAGGAAGCCCTTGAGGCAGCCCAGGAACAGGGTTTTTTCCATGGATAGCAGAAAAGAACAGGAGGTATCATTATGGCGAATTTAGTTGTCATGCCCAAGCTGGGGCTGACCATGAAGCAGGGAAAAATTACAAAATGGTTTAAGCAGGAGGGAGAGCCAATTCAAGCAGGAGAGAAGCTATTTGAGGTGGCCACCGACAAGCTGACCAATGAAATAGAAGCCAGCAGCAGTGGCATTGTGAGAAAGCTGTTAGCCCAGGAGGGAGATTCCGTTCCTTGCCTAAAGCCTATTGCCGTTATAGCAGAGGCCGATGAAGACATCGACGGTCTGATTCCCCAGGCAGGTGAAGCCCAACCCCAGTCGCCGACAGAGGCGCCTAAAGGCAGGGCCTCTGAGGCAGTCCCTGAAGAAAAAGAAACTAGAAGCACCGGCAGGATCATTGCTTCGCCGGCTGCCAGAAGGCTGGCCCGGGAAAAGGGAGTGGATTTAACCCATATTCAGGGGAGTGGCCCCAAGGGAAGAATTGTTTTGGCAGATGTTGAAAATGGCAGCCCCTTGGATAGAAAGGCGTCACCCATGGCCGTCAAAACCGCCGGTGCTTTGGGAGTCGATTTGTCAGAGGTCTTTTCCCAGGGGCGAATCATGAAAGAGGATGTATTGCGACACCATCACAATCAGCAATATGCCAGGGTAGTTAACCCCACAGAGATAAGAACCCCAATGAGCCAGATGAGAAGGGTTATTGCCGAAAGAATGACGGAAAGCTGGCATGTCTCACCAGCTGTAACCTATGATATTACCGTTGATATGACCCAGCTTAAGGGCCTTAAGGAGGAGCTGAAGGAATATCAGCGGCTAACCTATACAGATTTCCTTGTAAAGCTTGTGGCCCAGGCATTACTGGAGTTCCCGCTGTTAAATTCTTCAATCGAGGGAGATGAGATCATTACCAGAAATTATGTTAATATGGGTGTAGCTGTTGCCATTGAAAATGGCCTGATTGTACCGGTCATACAATATGCCGACCAAAAGGGTCTGAAGGAAATTTCAAGCCAGGTGAGGGACTTGGCCCACAGGGCTAAGACCAACCAGCTTACTGGCGACCAGCTTTCAGGAGGTACCTTTACCATAACCAATCTGGGCATGTACGGAATTGATTCCTTTTCACCAATTATCAATCAGCCGGAGGTAGCTATACTAGGGGTCAATGCCATTAATGAGGTTCCTGTTTTGGATAAGGGTAATCTTGTCAGCAGACCCATGATGAAGCTTTCTTTAACTGCCGACCATCGAGTGGCCGATGGAGCTGTGGCGGCCCAGTTCCTTCATCGTGTGAAGCAATATATAGAAAAACCCGGCTTATTGCTGTTATAGGAGGTGGAACAATGAAGGTAGCTGTATTAGGTGGCGGTCCCGGAGGCTATGTTTGTGCCATACGTTTAGCCCAGCTAGGGGCTGAGGTCACCCTGATAGAGAAGGAAAGACTGGGAGGCACCTGTTTAAATGTAGGTTGTATTCCCACCAAGGTACTGCTCCATACGGCAGAAATCTATGAAACCCTTCACCGGGAAGGGCAGGAGCTGGGAATTCATATTCCAAAGCTGGCATTAGATTGGGCAGCCCTCCAGGGCAGGAAGGAGCAAATTGTCAACCAGCTGGTAGGTGGAGTAGAAGGGTTAATTCAGTCCAATGGAATTCGGCACCTAAAGGGAACCGGCAGGCTAATTGATCAAAACCATATTCAAGTGGAACTGACCCATGGGGAGCTTGAAAGGGTCTATTTCGACAAAGCGGTCATTGCCACCGGCTCAGAGCCTAAAATCGTCCCGATTCCAGGAGTAAATCAAGAGGGGGTTATTACCAGTACTGAAGCCCTTTCCTTAAATAAAGTGCCAGAGAGCATTTGTATTATTGGGGGCGGTGTCATTGGCTGCGAATTTGCAGGAATCTACAATGCCTTTGGTGCCCAGGTCACCATTGTAGAGGCGATGCCACGATTAATGGCCGCCCTGGATCAGGATATTGTGGAGGTTTTTCAAAATCAAATACTGGAATCAGGTGCCAAAATCCATGTTGATAGTAAGGTGCAGGCGATTCAAAGGGCATATAACAAGCTGGCGGTACAGGTTGAAACCCCCAGGGGGAATATTACGATAGAAGCCGAAAAGGTATTAATGGCCATTGGCAGAAGCCCGGTGATAAAGAATTTGGGGCTAGAGGAAGTGGACATATTAATTGATAGGGGAGCCATTAAGGTAGACCCCAGGACAATGCAGACCAGCCTAGAAAACATCTATGCCATTGGCGATTGTAATGGAGGAACCCTTTTAGCCCACGTGGCCTCAGCAGAGGGGGTACTGGCAGCGGAAAGCATAATGGGAATCAGGCCCACCATTACCTTTAAGGCCATTCCTTCGGGGGTCTATACAAAGCCTGAGCTGGCCAGTGTAGGTTTAACTGAAGCAGAGGCCCAAAAACAAGGCTACCAGGTTAGAACAGGAATTTTTCCTCTCTATGCCAATGGGAAATCCCTCATTATGGGTGAGGGCAATGGTCTAGTGAAATTTGTAGTGGACGCTGCCACCGACGAAATCCTGGGACTCCATATGGCAGGGCCCAGGGCAACAGATTTAATTGTGGAGGGGGCCCTGGCCCTTAGACTAGAGGCCACCATTGATGAAATTATATCCACCATCCATGGTCATCCCACTGTGGGAGAAGCACTCCATGAAGCGGCCCATGCCGTCCATGGTACGGCCCTGCATCTGCCTAAGTAATTGACAGGAGGAAAACCATGCGTTATATTGTGAACCATTCAAAAAATCCCTATATTAATCTGGCTTTAGAGGAATACTGCTTGAAAAATGTGTTGCTGGATGAGGATTATTTTATACTGTGGCAAAATAAACCCTCCATCATCATTGGAAAAAATCAAAACACTCTGCAGGAAATTAATTCAACCTTTGTAGATCAGAGAAAAACCTACGTGGTAAGAAGAATTTCCGGTGGCGGAGCAGTTTATCATGATCTGGGAAATCTAAATTTCACCTTTATATCAAAGGTTCAGGATATCGATCAGGTGGATTTTAAAAAATATGTGGCCCCCATTATTAAGGTGCTTCAGGAAATGGGAATTCCGGCGGAGCTGTCGGGACGAAATGATATTACAGTGGAGGGGAAGAAGGTTTCAGGCAATGCCCAGCGAATCCACCAGGATCGTTTAATGCACCATGGTACCCTGATGTTTGATGTAAATTTAGAGGATCTGGCCGGCTCCCTCAGGGTCAGTGTCGATAAAATACAATCAAAGGGTATTGAATCGGTCCGAAGTCGAGTGGCCAACATTAAGGATTATCTGCAAGAGGAAATGAACGTCATTGAATTTTATCATCGAATAGAGAGGGCCCTTTCAAACAATTATCAATCAGAAGAAATGAAACTTACCAGGGATGATATGGAAAAAATTCAAGCCTTGGCCATGAACCAATATGCCACCTGGGACTGGAACTATGGAGAATCGCCAGCGTGTAACGTAATGAATGAAAGAAGGTTTCCAGGGGGAAAAATCCAGGTGTTGCTGGATGTAATGGAAGGAAAAATTAAAAACTGCCGCTTTTTAGGTGATTATTTAGGTGTGGCAGACGTAGAGCCTTTGGAGGCTTATTTACAGGGGAAGCCCTATCAGAAGGAGCTTTTAAGAGAAGCCCTGGGGAAGGTTCCCATTAAACAATATTTTGGAGGAATAAATAAGGAGGAGCTGCTGGAGGTATTGTGCGGATAAACGCCTTCAGCAGTGAATTATAAGGGAAGAAAAAAGGCCCAGAGGTTGTTGAAATCTTGAGGGCCTTTTTCGTGGGAAAATATACTATTATAGATTTAATATTACCCATAAAATTAGCAAAGATATTTAATAAATTCTTATGCAGCCTTGACTTCGGGCAGAAAAGGAATAAAATTAAAATAAACTTATATCCTTCAATAAGAAAAATGGAAATGGTCAAGGAAGGCTTCTAAGCCGAAAGGAAGGTGCAGATATGAAGAAAGTAGTTGTTCTTATCTTAGTTGTATTGATCGTAGGAGGAATGGTTGGGTGCAGCCAGCAAAAGGAGTTTGATACGGCTGAATTAGAGTCCCGGGCAGAGGCCCTTGTAGAAAACATGATCAGGGGAGATTTTAAGGAGGCCAGAGCTGACTTCAGTCGGGAAGTAGCGGACATATTAACGGAAGAGGTATTAAAGGAGGGGTGGGATACCACCATTGAACCCCTTGGCAGTTATATCCGGCGGGTTTCCACCACCAGTACCACGAATAACCAGCAGCTCACTGTGAAGGTTCTTTTGGAGTATGAAGGCAATGGTGTTTTGGTGACCACAGTATTTAATACCAAGGGCCAGGTAACCGGCCTTAGAACCACCTACGAAGAAATTAAAGAGGCTGAAGGTGCCAATAGCCTCCTGGAATCGGATGTAACTATTGCCGGTGACCCAGGTCTTCCTTTGAAAGGAAAGCTGACCCTACCCGACGGGGTTGATAATCCTCCGGTGGTTATTTTAGTTCATGGGTCAGGGGCCTCTGATATGGATGAAGCAATTTCAGGCAACACCCCCTTCAAGGACATTGCCCAGGGCCTAGCAGACAGGGGGATAGCCACAATTCGCTACAATAAGCGATATTACCAGTATCCGGAGGCGGCAGAAAAGCTAGGAAATGCCATTACCCTGGAGGATGAAGTGCTGGAGGATGTCTATACTGCCATAGAACTGGCCAAGGCAGATGAAAGAATTAATTCCAAGGAAATATATGTTTTGGGCCATAGTCTGGGAGGCTCCCTGGCACCTGCCATAGCCGACCGATATCCTGAACTGGCTGGCATCATTTCCATGGCAGGTACCCTCAGGCCCCTCTATGAGGTTTCCTATGACCAGGTTTTAGAGGCGGCGGAAGCAATAAGACCGACCCTTTCGGATCAAGATAAGGAATTGTTGGAACAGCAGCTAAAGCAGGTTGAAGCAGATATAAAGACCCTTAGAAATCTGCCGGAAGATCTTTCTGATAACACCAAGTTGCTGGATTTGCCTGTCAAATATTGGCGTTCTATTATACAATATTCAGGGGAGCGATATATTGACCGGGTGAGTCTGCCAATTCTTGTATTACAAGGAGATGCCGACTTTCAGGTTTATCCGGAGGTTGACTATGTGCTTTGGCAGGAAAAGCTGTCAAACAGGAACAATGCAACACTGCACCTTTATCCGGGGCTAAATCATCTGATGATGCCAACCCAAAATAAACGGGATCTTTCTGAATATGCGGTGAAATCAAAGGTAGATAATCAAGTAATGGATGATATTGCTGAGTTTATTCATCATAATGAATCATAAATAATTTTGTAAAAAAGGTAAAGTCAGGTCAATCGACTCTTGTAGACGATATTTCGTATATAGCCGTTGGTTGACCTGGCTGTTTATTGATGCCGTTGATGAAAAAAGCTATAGAACACATAAAAGCAAAATAGCAAAAAAAGACCTAAAAGAAGGGAATAGCCAATAGAAAATTGATTGAGATGCTGAACCAGATGTGAAGCTAAAAGTAAAGTAAAAATCTTCTGTTTTTCATTGTATTGTATAAAGGGATAGGCAGCCAGATAAAACTGTTGTATACTGTCACTAGAAAATGGATTAAAGGGGGGATAAGACCATGGAAATATCTCAGACCTTAAAGGAGCAATTAAGCTCGATTCCACCAGCACCTGGGGTTTATTTTATGAAGGATCGCCAGGGAAACATTATCTATATAGGAAAAAGCAAGTCGTTAAAGTCGAGGGTTCGATCTTATTTTTATACAGAACATCAATGGAACAAGATTAAACGAATGGTCTTTCATATTTATGAGATAGAATATATCGTGACGGATACCCACCTCGAGGCACAACTATTGGAATGTAGCTTAATTAAGGAGCTTAAGCCCCCCTATAACAGTCAATTTAAAAATGATAGGGGGTACCAGTATCTAAAAATTGAAAGGAATCCGGGAAACCACCCCCTTGCCATTGTGACTGAAAGAGAGGATGACCATTGTATAGGGCCCTTCCGAAGCAAGCATATTTTGGGAGATGTAGCAGATTTTTTTCGAAATATTTATCCCATAACAAGGGGGCCGCAGGGCTATGACTTTACATATTATTTCTTACCCCAAATGATGGATACGGCAGGCTTTGAAAAAAATCGCAGCTGCCTGCTTGAAATATTTTCAGCAGAACAGGCCATGGAGATATTTTTAAAGGTTATTGAAGCAAAAATGAAAAAAGCAGCTGTAAAGTTACACTATGAACAGGCCCTATACTATAAAAATATGATGGATTATTTAAAATATTTGAAGAGCAGTCCCTTAACAGGGGTGAACAGCGGTCAGGAGCCTGGGGAGCTCATATTGGGGGAAAGGCTGAAGGAAGGCTATAAGGTTTTTTATATTGCCAATGATGGCATTGTATTAAAACGGAGATATGCCAGGCTGTCTAAAAGGGCAGTGGCGGCCTTTATTAGGGAAGCCCAGAATCTTGCACCTTTACAGCAAGGAATAGATAATGAAAAGGCCAGAATTGATTTTAAGCAAATCATAGAAAAGGAAATAAAGGATTTAAACAATAAGACAATTTTAAAAATTGATAAATTTAACGATATAGAAACCTTTATCACCAATCTTCGGGAAAAATCAGCAGCTGACCCTTAGAGACAGCCTTTAAAGAGATAAATGCTATTGCTATTGTTATTGATGTTAAAATATAGTAGAATAAACGGCAGATGCCTTCAAAAAATCGCTTTAACAGGGGGATTAATAAATGAAAACCATAATAGGAACACATAACCAGGCCATTGTCTATACCGATCGGA
Organism: uncultured Clostridiaceae bacterium; assembly: GCA_965652145.1. Classification (GTDB taxonomy): domain Bacteria; phylum Bacillota; class Clostridia; order Peptostreptococcales; family Natronincolaceae; genus CBFGTV01. The sequence continues at coordinate 9,815 of CBFGTV010000037.1, read as the reverse complement.
TTGACGATACGGCAGTAAAGCAGATTGAAACCCTCTGCTGTCAGGAATTTACCCAAAATAGTACCATTCGAATTATGCCCGATGTCCATGCAGGAGCAGGCTGTACCATTGGAACCACCATGACGATTTATGATAAAGTTGTTCCCAATTTAGTAGGAGTCGATATCGGCTGCGGCATGGAAGTAATTCGATTGGGCAATAAAAATATAGAGCTTCAAAGGCTGGACAAGATAATCTATGAAAAAATTCCCAGTGGCTTTGGGATACGAGATAAGGCCCATCCCTATAACGAAGAAATCGATTTAGAAGCACTTCATTGTAAGGGGGATGTTAATTTAAACAGGGCTCAAAGGAGCATTGGCACCCTTGGAGGCGGAAATCATTTCATCGAGGCCAACCGAGATGAAAGGGGACAGTTATACCTGGTGGTTCATTCCGGCAGCCGGCATTTAGGCAGACAGGTGGCAGAGCTTTACCAGCAGGAGGCCTTTAAAAGATTAAATAAAACTGCAATACCCAAGGCCCTGGCCTATGCATCAGGAGATTTGTTTCATCAGTATATTCATGATATGAAAATTGTACAGCAGTTTGCTGCCATCAATCGCAAGGCAATTCTGAGGGAAATTGTTAAGGCCATGAAGCTGGATGTTGTTGAGCAGTTTACCACTATTCACAATTATATCGATACCGACTGCATGATTCTACGAAAGGGGGCCGTATCGGCCCAGGCTGGGGAAAAGCTGTTGATTCCCATCAACATGAGGGATGGCAGCCTGATTTGTGTAGGAAAGGGTAATCCTGATTGGAACTATTCTGCCCCCCATGGAGCAGGGCGGCTTATGAGCCGGATTCAGGCAAAAAACAGCCTAACCCTTTCGGAGTTCAAAAAGACCATGAAGGGAATTTATACCACCTCTGTTAGGAAAGAAACCCTTGACGAAGCCCCCATGGCCTATAAGCCCATGGAGGAAATCATAAGCCATATCAAAGACACCGTAGATATTGTTCATACCCTGCGACCCATCTATAATTTTAAAGCAGCAGAATAGCATTAATAAAAAGCCCCTTAAGGTCAATAAATAAATGACCTTAAGGGATTTCCTTTGTCAATCGGCTTCAGTTTTAATAAAGCTGCTAAAGAGGCTATAGGCCCTCTGATCAGAGCGCTTTCTTTCCCCATATTCCTCCTGAAGGGTTTTAAGTTTTTTTGAAATCACCTCGGCCTCCTGGTCAGTTAAGTAGACTATGCCACTGGAAAGGGTACCTTGACCGGTTTTGTTCTCGACATGCTTTAGGAAAAGCTCTTTATTTCTTTCATATATGGCAGCAAAGGCCAATCTTTCCTCCTTAACAATTTCATTTATAAGCTCAGGACGTAATTTTTTCTTTTCAATTTTAAAGCATTCAGCGGTGGGTTCGTAGTATTTTTCAATAATTCCATCAATTTCTTCAATAAAGGCAACATTAATCAGACCTGTCTTTTCCATGTTTTTGAGATAATAATACACCTTGGTAGGTAGCTCCCCCATTTTAACTGCAATTTGTTTCACAGTGGCAGGCTTTTTTAGCTGTTGAAGGGTTGAAAATATTTCTAAACAATAGGGGTTAGTGAAGGCCTTTATTTCATCTACTGTAGTGAGGGTTTTTATCTTATTCATCGTAACACCTCCTGTAATATCAATCGTCAATGCAATCTTGTTTGCAGCAGATAAATCGAGAAAAAAATACCTTGTTTCAATAGCCAGAATTCTTTATAATTGTATAAACAAGCCATTTAAAGGAGGAACAGACTTTGCGACTAAAGGAACTGGCCGAACAGCTTCAGCAGCCCCTGAAGGAAGGTGAAAAAAGCTTTATTATATATCAGCAGGGGAGGCAATGGAAATATGAAGCCTATGAGCCCTGGGAACCAAATCAGGAGACTGTCAACGAAGTTGAAGAAAAGAAATATTTTATGATTAAACAGCGATTGGACGATAAAGCCATAATCATTAACGGGAAAAAGGATTTTGATCCCGATGAATTAGAGAATTTAGACTATATTCAGAATCAAATCAAAAAGTTAAAAAAATAATACGGATTATAACTGTGTAAAGGTCAGCTCAAAATCCCTTTTCAAGGATTGCTGACCTTACGTTTTATATTAAATCCCAGGATAAGGGTGTACCCCTTTTTATATCCTGTTTTACGACTCTGCCAAGGAGCAGCTCATAATACCTGGGGGGCAGCCCCAAACCGGGTCTGATGGCCCTCAGATTCTCCCTGCTTAAAGCTTCGCCGGCTTTCATGTCCTTTGTAATATATAATGATCTTCTCAGGCCCACAGAGGATTTTTCTGCCTTGGTGGCACCATAGGAAATACGGCCCAGAGCCTGCCAGGCCCGTTGGGCTTCTATAATCAGCTGTGCCATCTCTTCAGGCTCTAAGGAAAAGGCGGCATCAACCCCTCCTTCGGCCCGGGAAAGGGTAAAATGCTTTTCAATTACTGTTGCCCCCAGGGCGATACTAGCCACAGCGGCCCCCACCCCCATGGTATGGTCAGATAAACCTGTATGGCACTGAAATAGCTCTTGCATATGGGGGATAGTAACCAAATTGGTGTTTTCGGGGGAGGCAGGGTAGGTACTGGTGCATTTTAACAGTATTAAATCTTGGCACCCAGTCTCCCTGGCGGTTCTGACGGTTTCATCCAACTCGGCAATGGTGGCCATCCCGGTAGATATAATCATGGGCTTTCCAGTGGCAGCAATTTTTTTAATTAAGGGTAAATCAGTATTCTCAAAGGAAGCCACCTTATAACAGGGGACATTCAGCTCTTCAAGAAAATCAACGGCACTCTCATCAAAGGGGCTGCTAAAGGCAATGATTCCCAGCTCCCTGCACCGATCAAAAATGGGTTTATGCCATTCCCAGGGGGTATAGGCCTCCTGGTAAAGCTGGTAGAGGGAATAGCCCTTCCATAGGCTTTTTTCTTCGTTGATCGTGAAGTGATCATCGTTTATATCCAGGGTCATGGTATCGGCTGTATAGGTTTGAAGCTTTAGAGCGTGAACACCTGCCTTGGCTGCGGCTTCTACGATTTTTAAGGCCCGTTCCAGAGATTGGTTATGGTTGCCTGACATTTCAGCAATAATAAAGGGTGGATAACCAGGGCCAATGGCTCTTTTACCCAGATACACGGGGGTAATCATAATTGTTTCCTCCATTCTTTTAAAAGCTGCCCTCGGGTTTCGTTCCATTTTTGAGGGAAGAGTGCATAAACGATCACGTCGATATAGCCGTTATTCCTTAGCAGATGTTCCTTGAGCCTGCCTTCCTCTACAAAGCCCAGTCGTTGGTGATATTGAAGACTTTTATGATTAACAGACAATACTTCTGCACATAACTTTCTAATATGCTGAACGTGAAATATATAATCTAAGGCCAGTATTCCCATGATCTTTCCAGCTCCCTTTGGTGCCTTGGGCTCGCCAATGTAAAAGCCCCATTCACACCGGTTATTAACGGGATCAAAATTGGTAAAGTTGACAAAGCCCAAGGGAGTGTCCTTCCACACCATGATCTTGCCAATGATACCGTTGGAGGCCAGGGCTCTGTCAAACCAAAGATTGTGGGCCTGAGGGCTGATGATCTGGTCGTGATACATATTGATCCGTATATGCTTCTGGTTACGCCACTTGAAGAGTAAATCTCTGTGGTTTTCCTGCAAATCAACTAAATTACAATGACTTATTTCGATCATAAACAACCCTCCTAATGACTATGATGATTTAGCTTTGTTGCCTCCAGCAATTCCTTAATTAGCTTTTTATCCACCTTCCACTTTAATCGTACATCGGCATTAATTTTAGTCACATGGGGGTGGGTAAGCAGGTAATTTCTTATTTGATGAAAAAACAGGGGCCTGTGCTGAACATCCAAATCTCGATAAATATGCTCAAAGACCTCCAGGTCCTTCTGTTCATCCAAAGTTAGGCGCCATTGGGGATATTGCAGCTCCGCCGGCAGCTCAAGGCGATGAACAGAGAAAATATCAGGATTGTTGAGATAATAAAAGGAAAGATATTCGGTATGGGTCAGGGGCTTAGATTGATTCAGTAGACGTTTTAAGGCCTCTACGGTATAGACGTCTCCTGCTGTTCCAGGTGCATGCTCGGCCCTGGGCAGGGTTAAATCACTTCCTGTCCTTAAGTGGGCTTCAATTAGCAGGCTCAATATTTCCGGTGAAACGGCAGGGCAATCTCCTGTAACCCGGAGAATAATATTGGCGTTTGTTTCCTGGGCAGCCTGTAATAAACGCCCGGCCACATTATCTGGATCGCCACGTAAAACCTTAACCTTACCCCCCAGGGTAAATTCCTCAAGGGGATCATCCTCCGACAAATGAGAGGTCGCCAGTACCACTTGGTCTACCTCAGGCACTGCCAGGCAATTGATTAAACAGCGCTCCACCGAAGGAATCCCATAAATGGGAAGTAAGGCCTTTTGAGCCAATCGGGTGGATTTAAGTCTGCAAATTACTCCAATGGTGATTTTAGGCTTTTCCAGCTGCTCCATTAAAATTGGCTGGTCTTGAAGAATTTTTTTCTCTGATTGAACCACCAGGGGCAGCTTTTCCTTCAAGGCTTTAGGCATCAAAGCATTTTCAGCGGCACAGCGCTTGAAAGCTACCTTGTCAAGGGTTACAATTTCCCCAGGCTCCAGGGGGGTTTTAGCCACTACCCGAAGGGAATCCTTTAAATAGCCTCGCTCAGCTTCATTTACCTGGATGCTGCCCAGGGCCGGCTCTGCTATTCGAAGCTGATTGACCATAGCTTCAAATTCATGGGGTTCCAGGGCGGAAAAATAATCGTACCCCTTTTTATTACGATTAAGGGTTATGTGCTTTTCAATTAAGACCGCCCCTGCAAAGATGGCATATACAGGTAGGGCTTGGGCAAGGGGCTTTGAGGCATCCTCATGGTCAGCAAAGCCAACTGGAAGCTGGTAGCGATTCCTTAGGTACTGAATTCGCCTTAGATTGGCATCGGTTGTTTTGGTGGGGTAGCCCTGAAAGCCATGGATTAAAGTTAGTTTTTGGGTGCCTTTATGTTGGCGAACCAAATCGATAAAGCTGTCAATTTCACTGTCATACCAGCCACCAACCCCCAAAAGAACCGACTTGTTAAAGGTGAGTAGCTCTCTGATCATATTGTCGGACTGTATAATGGTAGGTGGAATTTTAAAGCCGTCAATCAGGGAATGAAATTCATAAACCAGGTTTAATCCCCATTGATCAAATACATCTACCCATATCTCCATTCCCAGCTCTTTGGCATATTTTAAAGCTTTTTTCCATATGGCCTGGGGGAAAAAGAGCTGTTGATAGGCCTCATAAAAGGAATAATCCTTTGTTGCCAGGTAATTATATTTAAACCACTGAAATTTTACTGCATCGGCCCTGGCGGCAGCCGCCGCCTTAATCAAACCCATCAGTATATTGGCATCTCCCTGGTGGGCGTTGGCAATTTCGGCAATGATTTTAGTTCTTTCCATTCTTCAATCCTCCATATTAATGTAATGTGATCATACTGTATTTTATGATTTGATACAAAATATGCCACTGCATCTCGGCACCCTTTTATTGGCGCTCTTCATATAATGAAGAAGGCCATAATCTTCAGATCACATATATATAAAGGAGTGCTTTGTCAATGAGTCGATTTACATTGGAACAGGAAGCCTTTTGGGCTGGTGAATTTGGAAATCAATATATTGAACGGAACAATGATTTTACCAATAACATCTCTCTTATAGCAGAAATCCTATCCTATACCAGAGGGGTTAATTCTGTTTTAGAATTTGGGGCCAATATAGGTCTTAATCTTCAGGCAATCAGATTAATTAAGCCCAAAATGTCTTTGTCAGCTATAGAAATAAATGAGCAGGCAGCCAATCAATTAAAGGAGCTGGGCAATATTAAGGTATACCATCAATCTATTTTAGATTTTAAGCCCGATTATCAAAGAGATTTTGTATTGACAAAGGGTGTATTAATCCATATCAATCCCCAGTATTTGGATCAAGTCTATGAATTGCTGTATCAAAGCAGTAAAAAGTATATTTGTATTGCAGAATATTATAACCCCACACCGGTTTCTGTAGCCTATCGAGGACATGAAAACAAATTGTTTAAACGGGACTTTGCAGGGGAAATGCTGAAAAAATATAAAGATTTAAGATTAATCAAATACGGCTTTGTTTATCGATACGATCCCAATTTCCCTTTAGATGATATTACCTGGTTTTTATTAGAGAAAAGCTGATACCACACATCTTTTTAAATTGAAAACCCAGGGTGCTGAATAGGACTCTGGGTTTAATTTCTTTATACGGCCTATTGAAAAGATATCAGTCTATTAAGAAGCCTTTTGGCTCCCAAACCATCTATTAATTTTTGGCCATTCAGACTCATTTGACGACGCAGGCCAAAATCGTTCATTAATTGGGTAACCTTTAGACCAATGGTATTTTCAGTTATTTCATCAGCATTTCCAAGAAAAAGGGAAGCACCATACCTTTCATCGTATAGATGACAGAACCTTTGATTGGCTGCAGTTTTGATAATAAGGCTGGGCAGTCCTATATAGGCCATTTCCGCCAGGGTACCTCCCCCTGCTGAAATGGCTAAATCAGCCCATAGCATGTAGGGCAGCATATTTTTCACATTATAAAAAAGTGTGATTCCTTGGGTGCCTTGAATAAACTCTAAGAGCTCCTTTATATTTGAATAGGCCGGACCAATGATTACCCTAATGTGATAGGGTATATTGAATTGGGCTAAGCTCTTTAAAATTTTAGCTGTCATATTTGTAGGGTCAGAGCCGCCCATGGTAACCAATAGGTTTTTGCCTAGCGGGCGTATTTTTTTTGTATGACGACCAATTAAAAATTCACGACGTATAGGCATATATTCTGGGCCTAAAAGAAGTAATGTGGAGGGTTCTCGATTTTTGTACAGACTTTGGCTGGCTCCCAGGCCAGTATTTAGAAGGATATCGGCAAAGTAATAGGCTGAGTGACCATAATCATCCAATAGCATTAATCGGTGACCCTGGGTTTTTATAATATTTTGGTAGGATGCGTCAAATTGATACCCATCAGCAATAATCCAGTCGGCTTCCAGCCAGTCAGCGTACTGGGCGGTCAGCTGGGCATCAAGGTGGCTGCCCACGGCTATATGCTCTGGGGAAATAAAGGAGATGTCCTCGGCCTTCAGCAGGCTTCTTAGATGAAGGGGTAACGAAAGGCAAAGAAAAGTAATTTCATGGCCCAGATCCATAAAGGCCTGGGCCATGGCCAGGGAGCGCATAAAATGGCCTATTCCAATTTCGCTAGAGGCATCTGTACGAAACAAAAAATGCTGTCGGGCTTCTGGAATCAAAGAAAATCACCTTACTTTTCATGATAATAGGAAATTACCTTTTCCACGCCTTGAATTACGTCCCTTACATCCCGAAGGGTCATGGCAGGGAAGAGGGGAAGGGTAATCATTTCTTCGTATAAAGCCTCAGCCCTTGGACACAGGCCTTTACAATAACCTAGCTGCTGGTAATAGGGATGATAATATACAGGAATATAATGAACATTTACACCGATATTCTCCTTCAGCAGTGCTTCATAAATTTCCCTGCGGGAAGCCTTAAACTGTTTTAAATCCAGGCGTAAAATATATAAATGCCAGCTAGACAAAGCCTCGTCAGTGTGGACTGGAAGCTTAAGACCCTCTATTCCAGAAAAGGCTTCGTTATAAAGGTGAGCATATTTGCGTCTGATTTGTAAAAAACGATCCAGCTTTTTCAATTGACTCATTCCCAGGGCGGCTTGAATATCTGTCATTCTATAGTTGTAGCCCAATATTTGCATTTCGTGATACCAGGGGCCGGGATTCTGGCTAAGCCGGTGGGTTTCCTTGCAGATCCCGTGACTTCTAAATTGTTTCAGCAGATGAAAATACCCTTCATTATTTGTCGTGATGATACCGCCTTCCCCGGTGGTAATATGCTTGACAGGGTGAAAGCTGAACATGGTCATATCACTTAGGGCTCCAACGGGCTTCCCTTTAAATTGAGCCCCCAGGCCGTGGGCGGCGTCCTCTATCACAATCAGATTATGTTTTTTGGCCAAATCCTGAATCTGGTCAAGGGCCGCAGGTAATCCGGTGTAGTCAACGGGAATAATGGCCTTGGTTTTTTCAGTGATATTCGCTTCAATACACTTCGGGTCAATATTATAGGAAATTGGGTCTACATCTGAAAAAACAGGTACTCCCCCTTGATAAAGAATACAATTGGCACTGGCTGCGAAGGTCAGGGGGGTAGTAATCACTTCATCACCTTTATTGATGCCGGCAGCAAAGCAAGCCCCATGAAGGGCGGCAGTTCCATTGCTAAAGGCCACAGCATAGCTGGCCCCCACATAATCGGCAACGGCCTTTTCAAATGCTTCAATGGTTGGTCCGGTGGTTAAATAATCCCCCTTCAATATATTTACCACTGCATAAATATCCTCGTCATCCAGCCATTGTCTGCCATAGGGTAAAAAATCCTTCCTTATGGGCTTGCCACCATTTATGGCTAATTTTTCAGCGCTCATTTTTAATACTTCCTTCCATATCCATTGATTTTAGTTTTTTCAAGGTGCAATCAGGCCCGAATTGACTTCCTTAATTAGCCTGGAGATTTCATCCTTTAAAAGCATTCCTGAAATTCGTGCAGGGTAAGCATAGTTTAAAAATTCCTTTCTCTTTTTTCTTGCTTGCTCCTGAATCCCAGGATTCTGTAAAAATTCCAGGATAAACTTTGCCAGCTCTTGAGGTGAATTGTATAGATAATCACTCATTTTTTCATAGTAGGCAAAGGGTTTATCACTTAATATACACAAGGGCTTATCAAATAACATGGCTTCAATTCCTACAGTGGATAAATTAATGACTACAAAATCAACATTGGGCAAAATATCAAAAAGCTTCATCCTTTTATCGGTAATAAATTTTACAGATTTATATTTACGTTCATAGTTCTGGTAGTTTTCCACAAGCTTTCTGGCCCTTTCTTTTTGTGAAAGCTCCCAGGGGTGAGGTTTAATGATAATTTCAAACTGAGGCAGGGGGGCCAACTGATCCATTAACTCATTCCACATGTTAACATAATTGGGCTGAGTAGCAAATAAAAGAATGGTCTTATTGGGGTTGAGCTTATATTTTTCTTGAAAAGCTGCCCTGGTCATATGTTTTTGAGTAAATATGTCATCAAATTGAGGATGACCAATGGTAAGCATTCGATTTTTCTCTAATCCCCGGTCAAGGTACCATTTTTTTTCATATTCCCCATAGATGGCCACCTTGGTGGTAAAGACAGGCAAGTAGGCCTCATCTCCTCCTAACAGACCATGCTGCATGCAAATACTGGGAATCCCCCTCCTACCCGCCATAATGGTTAGAACACGGCTGATTAAATCCTCTGTTGTACCCACAATCAGGCAAGAGACCTGGGTTCTTTCATAAAAATTTGAAACAGCAGCTATGATATCCACCATCTGGGGAATTAGCTTCATAAAGTAATCATAAAAAAATTGATTGCCATATATGGGATGGGTCTTAAGGGTTTTAAAAATTTTATCAGCCTTCTTCAGCAGCTTGTTGACGGCATTGTTGACATCAACCTGATAATGCTTAATAGAGTGTACTGGTATGCCTAAAAATTCCTTTTGCTCCCAGCGGGCAAAAATCATGGTTTGATCTTTATTAAAATTTCGATGGTAATTGTCCTCCGTAA
>CBFGTV010000036.1:0-32304 GCA_965652145.1 uncultured Clostridiaceae bacterium | reverse complement strand
CGTTACCAAAATTAAATTTCCCATAACAATTTCCTCTTTCCTATAAATTAGAAAACCCTTACCTAAACACGACAGAGGTAAGGGCTTTTAATCAAAACCATGAAACATGCCTTCCCTCCGAAGGTAGTTTATTGCTGCGTGGCAGGTCTCCTGGCTTGTAACTCATCCTACAGGCAGCACCCTTCCCGGTTTCCCAGTGGTTTATGGCTGCCTTAGTCATTACTTACAGTAGCGGGGGCTGCAGTGGAATTTCACCACTTTCCCTATTAAGCTATTGTTTGCACCAACACAAGATATTAAATTCAAGTTAATCATACCAGAAACAACTATTTTTATCAATCTATTTTTCCGCCTCTAAATAGAAGCTGGCAAAGGGTCTATGGCCTAACCCTGATGCTTCGCCGGTATATTCTTTTTCTACCTCTCGTCCCAATACCAAAAGATTAATAGTTTGAATCTTGCTCCCTTGTATATATAAGTTATATTCACCGTAGGGAACGTTGCGAATGGCAATCCAATGGAAATCTCCCTCGTGCTCCTGAATCATATGGTCATAGCTGCTCTTGATTCCATCGGTATCATAGACTAATATGGTTTGCTGTCCTCTGGTCAGGGTAAACTCAATCGGTCCATTAAAAAGCAGGTGCAGGGTTTCTTCTTCCTCATGATAACTGTCAACCACTTGAACCCCATAGCCCTGAGAAATTGGGTTCAGGGCTTCCATCAGAATGCCATGATGGCTGCCGGGCAGTACATTGCCTATTCCTTTATCCAATGATGCACTGGCAACCGTCACTACACCGTCTCCCTGGCCGGTTTTTAAAATTCCTGTAATCATCTCTTTTCCATAATTAAGTAACTGTTGTGGGTCGACCACCAGCTGTTCGTTGGTTTCCTTTCCTTCTCCGCAATAGCAATAAAGCTCCTCTACCCGCTCCTTTAATATAGGCAATTGACTGTTAAGGTGGTCTAACAGTGGATTTTGATATCTCATATAACTTCTGGGTACCAGCACCCATTGATCAGGTGCTGATTCATAGGTTAAGATTGGCCCATAACCATTGGAGGGAATAAGCTGTCCCAGGGCCGGGAAATTTCTATGCAGCTCGGATAAATGACTTTCTCCCATAGGGATTTTTAGAATTTTTCTAAGTATCCAAAGATACCCCCGATAGATGATTTGGAATATTGATCTTTTTTTCACTGGTACCATTCTGCCGGTAGACCATAGATAATAGGCATCCAGGGCTCCCAGATTAGGCGTGCCAATTAGAATCAGCTTGTGTACTTCATTTTGATACAGCGATCCCTGAATAAAGGCTCTTGCCACCAATCCCCCCATGCTATGGGTAATGATATCAATCGATTGATCGGGATGTTTTTTCTTAGCCTCATTAATCATAGGAATAAGGTAAGTGGGTACAATTTCTTCTATTCTCCTGCGCCAATCATAATGGCATATATGAAGATTTTGTCCCCTGCGATAGCCTAAATTTTCCAATCCCCTTATAAAGGGATCATAAATTAATCGGGCCATACCAAAGCCCCACTTTTTTTGCCCCTTCAGCATATCTCCCCCAAAGGAGCCCATTAAACCAGGAATAAAAATAATTGGATTTTTTAAATGCTTCAAAATATCCACTCCTATCTTTTCTGCCATCCATTTCTACTAATTTATGCCTGTTTTTAATGAAAAGGAACACAAAAAAGTGGCTAGAAGATAACCACCTTTGAATTGATACATATCCAGTTCCCTTAAAGGGCCAGCAGAATTTTAAGAAGAGGAGCCCGCTAGGCTATTGTACTTTTAGACTGTAACCCCTTCTAAAGAAAGGAGCTTTTTTTTGATATGAAGCCCACCACCATAACCAACGAGGCTTCCGTTTGAACCAATGACCCGATGGCAGGGGATAATGATTGGGATTTTATTTTTGTTGTTTGCCATTCCCACAGCCCGAACTGCCTTTGGACGGTTAATTTTTACTGCAATGTCTTTATAGGTTACGGTTTTTCCATAGGGAATTTCTGTTAAAGCCTGCCACACCTGCTTTTGAAAGGGCGTACCAATCACGTCAAGGGGTAGGTCAAAGACCTTTAAGGCTCCATTAAAATATTCCCTGAGGGCTGTCTCGTAGGGAAGATTTTTTTCCGGGCTAAATATGTACTGGGCCCCGGGAAAAAGCCTGTCAAGCTCAGCTAGTCCTTTAACTTCATCGTTATGAAAGTCCACCAACGCCAATCCCCGATGGGTTGAGGCAAGGAAAAGCTCCAGTCCTGCAACCTGTATTTGACTGTAGTATATACAATCAGGCTTCTGTAATTCTCTTTTCTCCATCATATTGCTCCTTCGCCACCCTCCACTGTTCTCTGGTTTTCAATTGTAGCTGCCGATTATGCTTAATCATGGGATGATCTAATACCTTGCTATACCAAATAATTGCCTCTTTGAACCTTCCAAAATATCGATTTAACTCTCCCACCAGGTAAGCAACGGTCATTTCATCCACCGATGTTCCTTCTAAATGTTCATTTTGATAAGATGCTTCAAAATGATGCAGGGCATGCTTTAAAAATTCTTCTTCCTTCACACTGTTATATCCCCTATACAACCAGGCCAGCTTTATACACAGGTTTCCTAAATAGCTCTGGGGCCGCTTCGTAACCTGTGCCACCAAGATGGCCATTTTAAAACATGCTTCTGCCTCCTCATAGGTTCTGATACCGCCATAATCCCGAGATTTCCACTTATAGCGAATCTGATCATCAAAATCATGTTTTTGGTTGGGTGTAATTTCTTCAAAGCTGCTTTCAGTGCCGCTGTAGCCACAATGGGGGCAGACAAACACCTGGTAATACAAGGGGTTTATTTCTTTATAAACTACATTTAAATCATCCTGTTTTTCCTGAATTTTGAGTTTTCTAATTCTAACCTTTTTAGAAGTAAAATCTCGTTTACATACGGGACAGTTAATCGTTTTGTCATATAATAATTCTTCCATTGGTATCCTCCAGCCATTCGATATATTGCTGTTATTATTATATCAAAATATGGTTTGAAATACCATGGCAAGATCCCTTTCTGTCGATAAAACAAGAATAGAGGATCAAAATATGATCCTCTGGTCCTATAAACCTTTAGGGAAATCAATTCTATATAGTTTTTGAAGTTAAAGCTCCGGCCCCTCCGGAGACACATTAACTTCCTCTCCATTTACGGGTTCAGGGGCCTCAACTTGGGAACGGGGTTTAGTCCCCTGAAGGGTAATTCCATTAACAGGAATATAATAATCCTTTGAAATCAGTTCCCGTTTAACCTCTTTTCCATTACTGGTATATATTTTATAGGTATGAACACGGTATCCTCTTTTAGGTTCCCTTTCTACTTTTTTTTCATCTACAAAAAGGGTATCGTCGGTTTTTATCTCGATCTTAGGCTCAATGGTTTCTACTACCTCTGAATAGAGCTTAATGCTTGTATCCTGGGTTTTTCTTCCATAAATATTAACAGTTACCCGATTTCCCTGAACAGAGCTTTCCAAATAAATCGGATAGGGCATATCATTTATAAATTCAAAATCAATATAGCCGTAGGCCACTGTAGCATCGTGTCCTAAGGGCACATAGGCCACAGGCAAAGAATGGTTCTTTCGATTAATAATTTCTAAATCAGCCCTTACCACTGCATTATATAGGGTAGAGGATACTTGACAGATACCGCCGCCAATTCCTGGGATTAACTGACCATTGATAATTACCGGAGCCTCCTGGTATCCCTCTGCAACCCCCCGGGGGCCGGTTTGTTCATTGAAGGAAAAGGCCTCGCCAGGCATAAGCAACGTACCATCTATGCTTTTAGAGGCAATGGTAATATTCGTGCTTCTTCCCTTTACTCCTGCATCAAAGGTGGTAGAAAAACTACCAATAATCTCCTTCAAATCCTTTAGGCTTTCGGCAGTAATTCGGGGAGCAATATTTTTTACAGGCAGCTCAATGGGAGTGCCTTGATAATTTTCTATCTGTTCCTTAATTCTGTACATAAGCTCCTCGGCGTCCAGCACTACCCCGGGAATTCCTTCTGTTATTTCAAAGCTCCCTGATCGTCGTATAGCCTTGGCATTCACCGGCTCTTGGAAAATTTCGCTGTTGATCTCCTCTAAAACCAGTTCAACCTTTTCTATATCATATTCAGCTGCCAGGGGAATCATCTTTGAATACTTTCTAAGGCCATAAATTTCTGAAAGCCTGGCCAGGGGATTACCCTCTCGGCCCACTCGATAGGCCTCCTCTAAAGCAGCTTCGTAATCGTAGCGATACCCCAGGAGGCGATAGGGATAATGCCAGCTTTCCCCTTCATAGATAATCGTGATTTGCTGGTTTTCAAGTTCATTGTCAAATACTTTTTGTAGCTTCATCAGTGCTTCTTCCTTCGATAGATTGCTTATATCCACCGACTCCACATAAATATTTCGATAAAAGCCCTTTTCATTCAAAACAAACATTCCCAGTGTTAAGAAAGCAATCAATACAGTAGCCAATATCATTGCTGTCAGCCACAGGAACCATTTTTTATTGTTTTTCTTAGGTATACTCGGTTCCATGTTATCACTCCTCGGTGCAATCTAAAGTACAGCTACACTACACTTAATACAATTTTATTGGGATTTTAATAAAATATTCTTTTAAATAACAAGTTATGATTTCAATACCTTAATTTATTCTTAATCCCAGCGTATTTCAATCTCATCCCCCTCTTGAATTGGATCTGTATAATTTGCAGGCGACCCATTGTGGTTTAAAACCAGCTTTCCCCTGACCCGCTGTCGATCAAATTCAATATAATTAAAAATATCTACAAAAATTAAGTTCTCTTTCTCTTTCGTTAATTCAAGCACCAGCTCTTCACCGTTATATTTTATTTTTATTTTCTTGCAATTGGCTTCCTCTGGTACTTCATTGATCTGTGGTGTGTCCTCTGAATTAACTATTTCTATTAGGTCATTTTGTTCTATGGTGGTAAAATAATCTGCCGGTTCACCATTCACCCGCACAGCTTTATGCGATAAATCAAGCTTTAAATAATCGGCCAGCTCTCCCAGGGTGGCTATTTTTTTAAATCGAATAATATCCCCGTCCTTTAGACGAGGGTTTCCTGTTACGGGTTCCCCATTTAGGCTGATATCGTAAAATTGGTTAACTTTCCTATTGTTTACATTCAATCGCCCCTCTAAGTCCATTAGCTTATTAAAGGTATAGTCAGCATCGGTACCCATTTGAGCCGGTTTGATAATGATATTATCACCATGCTTAATGGGGCTTTCGAGGCTGGAGGCAAGCTGATTGACATAGATTTCTGCCGGCTGCCCATAGGCGCCATAATAGATTTTCTTTTCTTGATTGATTACAATGGTCAGTGGCTTTCCCCTTTTGGGAATTAGATCACGGGGGTTGTAGCCTATTAAAACAAGGGCATCACTGACCTTTAGCTCCTTTGACTGAAACAGCCTTAGCTCCCTGCCATTCACATTAATGTCAATGAAATCCTGGGCTTTATTTTTTAAAGCCTTTGCCAAGATCCCTACAGGGGTGATGCCCTCGGGGCCCAGCACCTTCAGATTATTATGCTGGAGGTTTTGAATAATTTCAGTTCCCCTGACCACCACCCGTTCCTCAGGCATTTCCAGTAGGGCCGCCAACTGCTTAGGTAAACAGGGAATTTGACTTCCCCCGCCAATCAAAAATATCGCACTGGGTGCCTTGGAATTTTGCTTAAGAAGATTCTCGGCAATATTTTGGGCTACCAAATCGATGGCTGGCTGAATTTCCTTTAAAATTTCCTCGGTTGTCAACTCATGGGTCAGCCCCAATATATCTGTAAATTGATGGGTTGGCCTTGAACATAGCTGACATTTAAGGGATTCCGCCGTATCAAAATCTAATAAATAGCTTTTGGCCAGGGCCTCTGTAATCTCATCACCGGCAGTAGATGTCATACCATAGGCGACAACTGTGCCATCCTTTGTAATGGCTATATCCGAAGTGCCCGCTCCAATATCTACCAAAGCAATATTTAATAATCTGACATTTTGCGGAACTGCCACCTCTAAGGCCGCAATGGGCTCTAGGGTCATATAGCTTACCTCGAGGCCAATTTTTGCCATAACGGTATTTAAGCTGTCTACAACCCCATGGGGTAAAAAGGTGGCTAAAATATCAAGCTTCAATTGATTGCCCCGATGACCGACAGGATTTGTGATCAGGCCATCATTAATATAATAATTGACAACGGTATGGCCAACACAAAAGTATTGATTCTTCTCTAGGGCTTGCTCTTCCAAAGCCCTTTGGGCTTTTTGCAGACCTT
The DNA here is from genome assembly GCA_965652145.1 of uncultured Clostridiaceae bacterium. Lineage (GTDB taxonomy): Bacteria > Bacillota > Clostridia > Peptostreptococcales > Natronincolaceae > CBFGTV01. Next base: position 25,943 of record CBFGTV010000036.1, on the reverse strand, counting down.
CTATTTCAACGCTGTTTACCAGGTGTTTATCAATCAGCTTATTGGGATCAATTTCCCTTTCTATTTCAATTCGATGGGTTTGAAGGGCTCGTCCCGCAGCAGCAATGGCCACCTCCTTAATCGTAACCTGTGCCTGTTCTTCCAGCTCTTCCTTTATTTTTTTCGCAATAGAGGCTACCTCTTCAATATCATGGATTTGCCCGTCAAACATAGCTCGGCTTTGGTGAAATTGAATGGTACTGTGCTTAACGACAATTTTTCCATCCTGATAAGCCCCCAACAGGCCTATTACACTTCTTGTACCAATATCCAGAGCAAAAACAAGTCCATTGTCATGGTAGTGATTTTTCATAGAATCGGCTTCCTTTCTAAATCATGCTGTTATCCTTATTTCTTCACCGATCCTCATTTTCCCTTCTATCACCTGAAAGAAATCTGTCGATCTAGCAAGATCAATCAGGATATAGGTCGATAGACTTAGAATTAAAGCTGATTTAGATAAAATAAACAATGGTCGGTTAACGGGCATTGATCACATTGCGGCTTTCTGGCCTTGCAAATTCTTCTGCCATGGAAAATTAACCAATGGTGAGCATCAGACCACTGGCCTTTAGGAATATTCTTCATCAGCTGCTGCTCTGTTAGATCTACATTATCGGCCGATGCCAGGCCAATACGGTTAGATACCCTAAAGACGTGGGTATCTACCGCAATGGCGTCTTCACCAAATGCATTACTTAAAACCACATTGGCAGTCTTTCTGCCGACTCCCGGAAGCCCCATCAATGCTTCACGATCATTTGGCACCTGGCCTTGATAATCATCGACTAATATTTTACAGGTAGCCAATATATTTTTGCTTTTATTTTTGTAGAAGCCACAGCTTTTGATCCACCTGCCCAGCTCCTCCTCTGTGAGCCCAAGATAATCTTCTGGCTCCGGAAACTCTTTAAAGAGCTCCTTTGTCACTTGATTAACTCTTTTATCGGTGCATTGAGCCGCTAAAATTGTTGCTATCAACAGCTGAAAGGAATTCTTGAAATCCAACTCACTTTCGGCGTTGGGGTATAAATCCTTCAATATAGCCAGCACTTCTTTAATTTGTCCTTTGGTTAGCTTCTTTCTTTTCATTTGTACCCCCTTATTTTATCTACAATATTTCCACATCCCAATTGGAAATCTCAAATCGGCCATCCCGTTCCATAAAATGAATGACATTGTTCAAAATTTCGTCTGCATGCCTGCGACTGTTGCTGACACAGGAAAAACCGATTTCGGCAATCTGCCATTTATCCATTTCTCCCACTTCAGCTATCGAGACATTAAATCTAGCCTTTACCCTTTCAATTACACTTTTTACAATGTGTCGCTTCTCCTTTAATGAAGCAACACCAAATAAGTGCATTCTGATCGTACAGATGCCAACCTGCATTTCCCCCACCTCTTCTGTCATAATGAATTATGCACTATTTTTTTTTCACCATCAAATCATCAAATATCGAATAGATTACTGGTATTACTACCAGGGTTAGAAAGGTGGCAGAAATTAACCCTCCAATCACAACCGTAGCCATGGGTGCCTGAGCCTCTGCTCCTTCTCCGATACCCAGGGCCAGGGGCAATAGCCCCAAAACTGTGGTAGAGGTCGTCATTAAAATCGGCCTAAGCCTGGTATTTCCTGCTGTCATAATGGCCTCTTCCCTTTCAAATCCCCTTTCCCGTAGTACAAGAATGTAATCAATCAATACGATACCATTGTTTACTACAATGCCTGCCAATACCACTGCTCCAATTAAACCTGGTACACTTAAGGGCCTTGATGTGAGCAGAAGGGCAATGGCTCCCCCGGCAAAGGCCAGGGGTACTGAAAGCATAATGGTAAAGGGATGAATTAAAGATTGAAATTGTGATGCTAATATCATATATACCAATAATATAGCTAATATAACCACTAAAATCAAGCTGTTAAATGCTTCCTCCAACAGCTCCTGCTGTCCACGGAAGGCATAGCTATAGCCAGCAGGAAAATCATAATCAGATAGCTTTTTTTGAATTTCCTGTACAACTGTATTTAAATCTCGATTTAGAATTGCTGCACTGACGCTAATGGCTCGAGCCTGGTCGCTGTGTCTAATGGTGCTGGGAGCAGTTCCCCGCTGAATTGAGATTACATGCTCTAAGGGTACCCCTACACCCAGGGGGGTAATCAGTGGAATCTGCATAAAGCTTCCCAGACCCTCTCTGAAATACGCTGGTCCCTTTACGACTACATCTAATTCTGTTTCTGCTAATTTCAGGCGGGTAGCTGTTGTACCCTGAACCAGGCTTCTTATGATAGAAGCAATCTGACCTCCTTGTAGTCCGTACCGGGCTGCCGCCTGTCGGTCAATGACCAGCTCATATTGCGGTGGTCCCTCAATATAGTTTGTGGCCACCTCCCGGGTACCGACTATACCTTGAACGATATTGACAATATCCTCTGATATTTTCTTGAGGGTATCCAGATCATCCCCCCGGACTTCTACCTCTACAGCGTCTCCCCCGAAGCCCATGGACAAAACTGAGGAATTGGCAGTAACAGTTATTTCAGCCCCTGGAATTTTAGCCAGAACTCCTCTAATTTCGTCCATCACCTCTCCCGTGGATTTTTTCCGTTGATTTTTAGGAACCAGCTCGCCATCAATGGTTCCTCGATTACGCTGGGTACTGGCCGACATCATGCTGCTTCCCCCTGTACCGACGGTACTAAAAAGAGACTCAACCTCTTTTTGCTGCCTCAGCATTACTTCGATTTCCTGAACCAGTGCTTTAGTTTGTTCAAGGGTAGCTCCATGGGGCAGCCGCACATCTACTGTAAAGGTTCCTTCATCAAATTCTGGAAAATATTCGGCCCCCACCCTGAAAAGGGCCCCCACCGAAGCCAATAAAAAGATAGCAGAAAAGGCCAAAACCCAGCCTCGATGTTTTAATCCTTTGGCTAATATTATTTTATACCCTCGAAAGATTTTTGACATGATACGATCAAAAAATCTAAAAAAGATATGCTCCTTTTTGACCCCATCCTCAGGAGGCTGTTTTAATAATCTGGCTGAAAGCATAGGTACTAAAGTAATGGAAACCAACAACGAAGCCAGCAAAGCATAGGTAACGGTCAAGGCCAATTCTCTAAAGATTTGGGCAGTCATTCCCTGTACAAAGACAATTGGCAAAAAAACCGCAACAGATGTTAAGGTTGAGGCCCCTATGGCCGCAGAAACCTCTCTGGTTCCATGAATAGCTGCATCAACTATATTGCTCCCCGTTTCTCGATATCGGTATATATTTTCCAGAACAACAATGCCGTTATCGACCAGCATTCCCACCCCTAAAGCAAAACCCGCCAGGGAAAGAAGGTTGAGGGTAATATCTGAAAAATACATCAGTGCAAAGGTGGCAAAAACCGATATTGGAATGGACAGGGCAATGATCAGGGTGCTGCGATAATTTCTTAGAAACAAAAATAAAACCACCACCGCTAAAATCCCGCCATAAATAGCTGTTTTCCCTACATTACTGATGGAATTTTTTATGTAGACAGACTGGTCTGCCATCGACCGAATTGTAATACCATCCAGTTCCTCCTGAAGCCTTTTCAGCTCTTGATTAATTGAGTCGGCCACCTTAACAGTATTGGCCACTGATTGTTTTTGAATGGTAAGCCTGACACTGGGCTTTCCGTCCATTTTGGTTATTTCCTGGGCACCGGCCAGCACCCTATTAATTTGGGCCAGGTCTTTAAGGGGAACCACAGCCCCATTTGGAAGCAATAGCGGCAGCCCTTCTAGATCCTCTAGGCTTTGAAATTCCCCTAAAAAACGAGTCAGCCTTTGTTGCTGCCCATCGGTGATTTCCCCCGTGGGTAAATTAATATTTTCCGCCCTTAGCAAGGTCATCAGCTGTTGAAGATTTGTACCCAGTGCTTGAAGCTTTAGGGGGTCTACCACAATATGGATTTCCTCCTTTGCGCCACCGGAAAGACTTACTGAAGCAACCCCTGGAATCCGTTCTAGCCTTGGTTGGATGATATTTTCTGCAATTTCCTGAAGATTGACCAGCTCCTTGTCTCCGCCTATTCCCACATTCATAATAGGCAGTGCATTGGGATCAACCTTTAACACCATGGGGTCTATGGTATCTTCCGGTAAATAGCCCTTAACCAAATCTATTTTTTCTCTGATTTCTAAGGCAGCAAAATCCATATCAGTATTCTGGAAAAACTCTATGGTGATCCTTGAATTCCCTTCGCTGGAGGTGGAGGTAATTCGCTTGACATTATGAACCATGGCCACGGCTGCTTCCAGGGGCTTCGTAATCAAATTTTCCACCTCCTGGGGACCAGCCCCGGGATACTGAGTATTGATCATTGCAACGGGTATGTTCATTTTGGGTAAAAGATCAATGGGCAGCATGAATATGGCTACCATACCCATTAAAAGGATGAAACAAATCAGCATGATAACCGTAATGGGCCTTTTGACTGCCCAGTTAATTATTGTCATGGTCTAATCCCCCAATCATCAAAGCTGCCCCTTCCTCTAAATAGTGTTGCCCCTTTACCACAACCCTTTCACCCTCTTTCAAGCCCTCTAGTATTTCAACCTGTTCACCACTGTCAATGCCTGTTTTTATACTTTTTTTATGGGCGCTGCCATCCTCTGCCGTAAAAACATAGGCTTCATTGCCCTCTATGATAATTGCCTCCTTGGGAATCACCAGGGCATTGTCTTTTTCCTCAATCGTTAGCCTCGCCTGGGCAAACACCCCTCCTAATAGTTGGTGTCCTTCGTTATCCAGGGTAAATTCCACAAAATACAAATTTGTTCGTTGATCAGGAATTGGATTCACCAGGGAAATTTTTCCCTGAGCCTCTTGACCGTCGGCTGTTACAGTAATTTCTTTTCCAAGGCCTATAGCCTGATACACCTGCGGTGTAACCATCAAATCACCCTTTAGTCTTGAAATATCAGAAATAGTCAGGGCAGGTACTTGATTCATCACTAGCTGGTTCTTTTGAATATTAATTTGAGAAATTACTCCGGCTATGGGAGCATAATATTCCATCTCTGCCAATTGTGCCAGGCTATTGGCATAGATCATCCTGCTCTGCTCCACCTGGGCCTGGGCCATGGCTAAGGTACTGTCCTGGGTCAGGGCAGCCATTTCCTTTTCCATGGTTCCTGTAAAGGGATTTAAATTTCTGGTAATGCTTTTAAAAACACTCACTTCTTCTACCTCTGTAGTAATGGAAGCCTGCTGTTCCTTTTGTCGCTGATATTGGGCCCGGGCCATTTCATAATTCAAACGGGCCTGCTCCACCTGCATTCTAAGGGGATCCTTGTCTAATTCAAAGAGAAGCGCTCCCGCTGAAACGGTATCTCCTAGCTTTACAGGTAAATCTGTCACCTTAAGACCAGGCGTTTTGGCAAATATCATCAGCTCCTCCTGGGGACGCAGTTGGGTACCCAGCGTAATTGTAGCCCTTATGTTTTTCTTTTCTACTGCTGCCACCTCAACGGGCACTGGATTTTCTTCAGCTATTTCCTCCTGCAAATTACAGGCTGACAGGGTGAGTAAGAGCGACAACACTATAAAATATTTAAATAATTTACTTTTTCTTCCCATCAATATACCCCTCCACTTTGATTCTTTACTAAATAAAATTCCCTAAAAGGGGGCAAAAAATAAAAAAGAAATCCTTAATTTTGAGGATTTCTTTTTCTGTTGAAGCTAATTATATTACTAGAGCAGATTCATTTCCTGCCCAACCACCTTAAAGGCTTCCACTGCTCGATCCAGCTGATCCTTTGTGTGACCTGCCGTTACCATACATCTTAGTCTTCCTGTACCCCTTGGTACTGTAGGAAAGACGATACCTGATACAAAAACACCCTTATCTAATAGTTTTCTGCTAAATTCCATGGTTTTAGACTCTTCTCCAATAATCACAGGTGTGATGGGCGTTTGACTGTTACCAATATTAAATCCTAACCCGCTGATTTTTTCCTTAAAGTACCTGGCATTTTCCCAAAGTCGATCGGTATATTCTGTTGTACTCATTAATAGCTTAACTGCTTCGATTATGGGGCCCACTGTGGCTGGAGGAAGGAAGGTACTGAATAACAAGGGTCTGCCCCGGTGACTTAGCCAATCCTTCATGGTATGGCTTCCAGCCACGTATCCTCCAACAACACCTATTGCCTTAGAAAGGGTACCAATGCTAAAATCAACCCTTCCATGAAGACCAAAATGATCTACAGTGCCCCGGCCGCTTTCTCCCAATACCCCCGAGCCATGGGCATCATCAACATAGGTCATGGCATCATATTTTTCTGCCAGTTCAACGATTTCGGGAAGGGGTGCAATGTCCCCATCCATACTGAATACCCCGTCGGTAATGATCAATATATTTCGATATTTATCTCGATTTTCCTTGAGGACGGTTTCAAGGTGATTCATATCAGCATGTTTAAAAACCGTTTTATCTGCACGACTTAACCTTGATCCGTCAATAATACTGGCATGGTTAAGCTCGTCAGAAATAATTAAGTCACCCTTTTCTGTGATGGCCTGAATGGTTCCTGCATTACAATTAAAGCCCGACTGAAAAACCATCACGGCTTCTTCACGCTTGAATTCCGCCAGAAGCCTTTCCATTTCCTCATGAATATCCATATTTCCTATAATGGTTCTAACAGCCCCTGCACCTACACCATATTTTTCTACCGCTTCAATGGCGGCCTTTTTTAATCTAGGATGATTGGCAAAGCCTAAATAGTTATTGGAGGAAAGATTAATGACCCTCTTTCCGTTTAACTCGATCTCTGCTTCATTGGGGCCCTCTAATATTGGAAGCCTCCTGTAAACGCCGTCGTCCTTTAACTCTTGAATTTTTTCCTTTAAATAGTTCAATTCGTGGACCTTTGACATTGGTTTCCCTCCTAATTAATTTTTAATGGCATACTATCATTATTTACGATAGGCCATTGCTTTATGACATGATATTTAACTGTTAAAACGATGATGCTAAAACACAACTCTCAAACATAAAATACCACATTCTCTTCCAAATTCCTTCTGAAGGAATGATAGTCAGAAAATTTTGTTCATTTCCTCTGTAGAAGTTTCCCTTGCTTTACTTTGAAAACCTGTCCTCTTGTTGACTAAAAAAACCCTTCCTTGAAAGGAAGAGCTAAAATCAAAAAAAGCACTATTTAAGACTCTCTGCAATTTGTTGGTAGTATGCCAGTTTTTCATTGACCCTGGCATAGATTTTTTCATGGTATTGGCCCATGACGATTTCCAAGCCTTCATTGACATGCTTGATGGCATAAATATGAAAAATACCCGCCTCAACGGCTTCTACCACTTCCCTTGCCAGCATGAGATTATCAATATTTTGGTAAGGAATTAAGACCCCCTGCTTTCCGGTTAATCCCCTGCTTTGGCATACTTCAAAGAAGCCTTCGATCTTCTCGGTTACACCTCCTACCGGCTGGATATAACCTTTCTGATTAATCGATCCGGTTGCCGCAATATATTGCCTAATGGGAATTCCGCTGATGCTTGATAACAGGGCATATAGCTCTGCACTGGAGGCACTGTCACCGTCAATCCCACCATAGGATTGTTCAAAGCAAATTCGGGCAGACAGGGCTAAGGTTTTATTTTGACCGAATTTTTCCATTAAAAAGCCTGTTAAAATCATAACTCCCTTGTCATAAATCTCGCCGCTTAATTGGGCCTCCCTCTCAATATTAATGATCCCTTCCCTTCCGGCACTGGTGGTGACGGTGATGACACCGGGCTTACCAAATTGATTATCGCCTACACTGATTACTGATAACCCATTTATTACACCAATTTTTTGACCCTTAATATCAATTAGTATTTTTTGATTTTCAAAGCCCTCGCTGATTTTTTCCCGTTGCTTGCTTACTCGATACCTTTTATGGGCAATTGCCTTTTCTATATGCTGAAGCCCAACAGTAGGGCTGTTGTCTATACCGGCCCAGTAATTGGCCTCAACAAGGATCTCAATCATCTTATCAAACCTGGTTGAGAGCTTATTTTGGTTCCCGACTAATCTTGAACTGTAATCCACCAGGGCACCCATACTCTGTCGATCCAGGGGACGAATTCCTTTGGTCTGGGTATAGCTATTAACAAATTGTGCAATACGATATTCTGTGTCGGCATTTCGTTCAGTTTCATGATTAAAGTCCACCAATACCTTAAAATATTTATCAAAATCTTCATCATGATGATAAAGTAAATAATACAGATATTCGCTGCCAATTAAAATAACCTTTAAATGAATAGGGATAGGCTCTAATTTCAGACTGACGGCATCTATGATTCCTATTTGATTACCCATGTTTTCTACAGTAATTTCATTGGTCTGAAGAATTCGTTTAAGGGTTTCCCAGGAATAGGGATTGGTTAATAGCTTCTTGGCCTCTAAAATTAAATACCCCCCGTTGGCCAGGTGAATCGCCCCCGGTTTAATCTTCAAAAAGTTAGATTTTAACACACCATTATTGGCAATATATTCAATGGAGCCTGTCAATCGATTGAGGGTAGGGTTGTATTCCATGATCACAGGAGCCCCTTCGGTTTGGCTGTTATCGATAAATAAATTAACCTGATACTTTTTCAGGAACCCCTCTCCTTCAATCTTTTCCAGTGGGTTTAGGGCTTCTTCCTCATCCAGTACAAATTGATAGATATTTTCGACAATATCCTCTTGAACTCTTTTTAGGTGGGCGACGACCTTTTCACAATCTGAATAGGCCTCAATTAGATCCTTCATAATAGGATTAACAATAAAAAGACCAACCTTCATTTCCAATTGCAGTAACCTTTTTTTAGCCAATCTTTCTATATTTTTAATTTTGATGATGACTTCCATGGCGATTTCCTGAATTTCCAGGAGCTGTTCCTCAAGCCTCTTCTTCTCACTTTCCTCCAGGCTTTCATATTCCTCATCGGTTACCTCTCGATCCTTATCAATTAATTTAAAAACAAATCCGGTACTGGTACCCTTTATCATATAATTTTTTTCCCTGGCAAAGGCTGTTAAATAGTTGATCAATTTATTTTTTTCCTCTTGGTAAATTTTTGATATTTCATTTCGCTGTCGATCATAATCTTCACTGTTAAAGGCCCTTGTAACCTGTAGAATGATTTCTTCAATCATTTCATTCATATCTTTTTGAAATTGTCTGCCTCGACCGGCAGGCAGGTTCAAGGCCACCGCTTCGTCGGGCTGATCAAAGCTATAAACATAGCACCAATCATCGGGGACGGGTTTTTCCCTTGAAAGCTCCTCAACAATGGATTTCGCATAGGTGGTACGACCTGTTCCATTGGAGCCACTTATATATATATGATAGCTGTTATGCTGTATACCCAAGCCAAATTCCATGGCTTCCTCTGCCCTTTGCTGACCCAGCATTCCCTTTATTCCTGGAACCTCTTCAGTCGTTGTAAAGCGAAAGGCAGAAAAATCGCATATTCTCCTCAACTGATGATGACTTAATTCTAGTGGGTGCTTCAAGTGGATCCCTCCTATCTGCATATTTTCTAAACTACTAACATGATATTCATAGGGACTCTTTTCTTCCACAACAACTTTGTCAAGTCAAAATGATCAATAAAAAAAAACCTGGTCATTCCAGGTTTCTAGGGCTTCAATTTTTTTAGGTAGTCATCTATCATCTCTATTAATTCCTGATTCTTCTCATATTTTTTCATTTTCTCAAGCTCCACAAGGGCCAATTCAGGGTCTAATTCCACAAGGGCCCACAGGGCCTCTTTTCTAATTTCTAGCCTCGAATCCTTTAAAAGGGGAAGAAGATAAGGGGCCGCCCCTGAATCTCGATGATTTACCAGAGCCATAATGGCATTACGCTGCAGTACCCGTTTGCCCCGCCAGGCCGAAGCATTTTGCTGAAACTGCTCCTTGAATTCACGGTTAGACATCGTAAGGAGCTTAATTAAGTCTACCTGACCTTCCGGCTGCCCGGGAATAAAGTCTTTGCCCCTGGCCTTCCTTGCGGCGGCATTATGGGGGCATACCTGCTGACAAACATCGCAGCCATATAACCTATTTCCGAAAACAGGCCTTTTTTCCAGGGGAATAGGCTCTTTTCTTTGTAATTGACAGGATAGGCACTTATTGGCATCAAAACCCTGGGCATCCTCCAGGGCTCCTGAAGGGCATGCATATAGACACCTTTTGCATTCCAGGCATCGACTGTTTTTTAGGGGTTCATCTGGCAAAAAGGCCAGATTGTTCAGCATATATCCAATAAAAAACCACGAACCATACTCCTGATTAATTAAGGTGTGATTTAGGCCATACCAGCCTAGTCCGGCCCGATAGGCCACCTGGCGGTCAACCAGAGGCCCATTATCTACAAAGGCCATGTATTGAAATTCCGCCACCTGCTCCTGAATAAAGCCGGCGATTTGCACCAGCTTTTCTTTTAATACCAGATGGTAATCTCGTCCCCAGGCAGTACGGGCCAATTGTCCCCTGTAGATAGGATCTGTGTCTGAGATTGTTTTGTTTCTTGTATCCTCAATAAAATAGGATTGTCCGATAACAATTATTGACCTGGCCTCCGCCATGGTTTTTTGGGGATCGATACGAAGGTCCAGGTTCTTCTCTTCAAAGCCCGATAGCTTTCCCTCTCTTTTTCTTTTTTCTAAGATCGGTCTTAGTTCCTCAAAGGGCTCAGCACTGGTAAAACCAATTAAATCGATTCCAATTTCTTTGGCATATTTTTTTATTTGTTCCTTAAGCTCCATTACCTTCGACTCCATATCTCGCTATTTCTTGCCAACAAAGGCCTTTATCTCATTTAAGGGCCAGATGCGAAGAATCACCTTGCCTTTTATCTGATCTTCCTTAATAAAACCAAAGGTTCGACTGTCATTGCTGTCATTCCTGTTATCACCCAATAAAAAATAGCTGTCCTCTGGAACAACGCCTTGCTTAAAGGGATAAACCCTGTCAATGTACGCTTCATCGATGAGATAACTTTCCTCTATCAATTCCCCATTGACATACAAATCACCATCTTCAATTGAAAAATGGTCATCTTCCCGGGCAACTACCCTTTTGATAAACAATTCCCTTCTCTTGGTACCATTGGGAGGATGAAAAATAACGATATCTCCCACCTGCGGTGTTTTTTTTAGATAGGCCAGCTTCATAACAAATAATCGATCCCTGTTATGGATGGTAGGTTCCATGGACCTGCCCTCCACCACAGCGAAACCGAAGAGATAGTTTTCAATTAAAAGGGCCAGCATTAAAGCAATACCAATCATTTTCAGCCATTCAAAGGCGACTTTATATTTGTTTTTCATTATAGCACATCCCCTAACAACTGTATAGACTTCTATACTTTTATAGTATGTGGGCAGGGGGGTAAAATATCCCAGAACCACCTAATAAAAAAATAATCCTTAACCAATGAGTATTGCCCGTTTCGTTAAGGATAATCATTTAGACTAATGTTTAGGGTTGTACCATAGCTTATCATATCTTGTTTTAAGGTTATAGGTTGTTAAGCTTAATCGAGCAATCGTCTAATATGAATATTAGACAAAAAAAGGCTACAGATTATTTCTCTGTAGTCTGGAATTTTGGTAAAATTACCTCAAATTTAGTTTCATTGTTATCACTAAAGACTTCGATTTTTCCCTTGTGATGCTCAACAATACTTTTGGCAATGGCCAGCCCCAGGCCTGCTCCGCCCAGCTCCTGGGAACGGGATTTTTCAACTCGATAAAAACGATCAAAAATATAGGGTAAATCTTGGGAATCAATTGCATCGCCATAATTAATAAAATCAATTGTAACGGATTCAGACTCCTGAATAAGGATATCAATATACTTGCCATCCTTACCGTAGCGAACTCCATTGGTCAGTAAATTTTCAAATACCCTTACCAGCATATTGGCGTCTGCCATAGCATAGATTTCCTTTTCGGATGGCCTCAATCGACAAACCATTCCTGCCTCCTGAAGCATGGGAACAAATTCCTCGGTAAGCTGCTCCAACAGCTCTACCAGGTTAATTTTATCAAAGCTTGCCCTAAATCCCCCATAGCTAACCCGGGTGTATTCAAATAGTTCATCAATCAATTCCTTTAATCGCTTTGATTTTGTATAGGCAATATCTGCATAATATCGTAACGCCAACTCATCTCGGTATCGATCATTCACCACCAGCCCCAGGTAGCCTAATATTGAGGTTAAAGGGGTTCTAAGATCGTGGGACACACTGGTAATTAATTCTGTTTTTGCCCGTTCTGCCCTTCTTTCCTCTTCTATAGATTCCTTTAACTGTTGAGTCATTGAGTTGATATTGTCTGCCAGTACCCCCAATTCATCATTGGTACGAACCGGTATATTAATTGTAAAATCTCCCTTTGCTACCCGGTTCAGGTTATCTGTAATCTCTTCCAGGTATCGAATGCTTTTTTCACTTAATAAAAAGAAATAGAAAATAAACAGAACGCCCCCAACAAAAACACTTACCGGCAAGACCCCTAATACACTGTTTAGAAACATTAACAGCTGGTATATTATAGGATAATTGCCAATAATAAAGGCCAATAACAGCAGTAACCCTACCGTTAAAATTGCAAGCACAATACTGACAATGAAAAGCAATAAAATTTTCCACCTAATACTTGATTGAGGTCTCATTTTCAAATTTATAGCCTACCCCCCATACTGTTTTTATAAAATAGGGCTTTTTAGGGTCATCTTCTAGCTTTTCCCTCAGCTTTCGAATATGAACTCTGACCGTATTGTCGGATTCCAGATATTCCTCCTTCCAAACCCTTTGGAAGATCGCATCGACTGTAAAAACCTTTCCAGGATGACTGGCTAAAAGGTATAAAATATCAAATTCAATAGGTGTTAAGCATATTTCCTGTTGAAAACGAGTGACAGTATGGGTTACTTGATCTATTACCAGTCCATTGATAGAAATTTGTTTTTGCCCGTTGGAATAATTAAATTGCGGATTTAATGTAATGTATCTCCTTAGCTGTGATTTAACCCTTGCCAATAGTTCCATCGGGTTAAAGGGCTTTGTCATATAGTCATCTGCCCCTGTACTTAAGCCTAAAATTTTATCCATATCTTCAGACTTGGCACTAAGCATGAGAATAGGTATGTTTTTTTCACTCCTGATTCTTCTGCAGGTTTCTAACCCGTCTATTCCAGGCATCATAATATCTAATATAACCAGCTGAATATCCATTTTTTCCAGCACTTCTAATGCCTGACTCCCTGTATTAGCCTTATAAACCTGGTATCCGTCATTGGTTAAATAAATTTCTATTAAATCAGCAATTTCCTTCTCATCGTCTACCACCAAAATTGTTTCCTTTTCCATGGGCCTCACCCCTTAATGAAGAATTCTACAGTCATTATATCAGTCTTCGTTCGTCCTGCCAAATCCTTTCAGTAAGGATTTGTACCCTCTGATTAAGGTTATAATAGATCCTTGGCACCCGGTAGGTAATCATAGAGGGTATTTCTTGGGGTACACTTCCGATATGATCTGCCAATTGTTCCAGGGTTATTTCCGCCTCCTGTTGTCTGCCAATTAAGGTTACCTGTGTACCAATAGGTACCCATTTAGGTAATCTGACCATTAGCTGATCCATACAGATTTTGCCTACGATTGGTGCCTTTTCTCCCCCAATCAGTACATAAAAGCCCTGGAAGCAGCGGAACCATCCGTCGGCATAGCCCACAGGAATAGTTGCAATCCATTCATCTCCCTCTGCCACATAGGCCGTGTCATAGCCTACTGTGCTACCCTTATCGACCCTTTTCACATGGAGTACCTTTGAATGGAAGGACAGGGCAGATTGTAAGGATAATGGTGCAGTCCTTTTAATTTCAGCAGAGGGGTAAATTCCAAACATCCCCACTCCAATTCTGACCATATCCAGAGAGCATTCCGGATGCTTCAGGGTTGCTGCGGTATTACTGCAATGATAATTTTCGACCTTCAATCCCTTTGATTTCACCCAATCCATGATCTCTGTAAAGGCGGCAAACTGCTGATTAAAAAAGGTTTCGTCCTCCCAATTGGCTGTAGCAAAATGAGTATACATACCTTCTAAAAGAATATCGTCTTGACGAAGCAAAGGAAGAATTTCTTCAAGCTCCTCTTTATTTCTTAAACCAAGGCGACCAAGACCCGTATCAATTTTCAAATGGATTTTTAGGGGCCGGGGATCTTTTTTATAGGCCCTCATTTCCTCCAGCCAGGAGCCTTGAAATACTGTGACCGACAGATCGTTTTGAATTGCCAGATCAACATCACTGGGCAGAATTGGGGTCAACACAAGAATGGGTGCTTTGATACCACTTCCTCGAAGGTGCAGCGCTTCCTTTAAAATAGATACAGCCAGTGCATCAGCCCCTGCCTCAAGGGCTATTTCTGCCACCTGTAAATCTCCATGGCCGTAGGCATCAGCCTTCACCGCAGCCATAAGCTTCGTAGCAGGAGGCAAATAGTACTTTATTTGTCTGATGTTGTTGGCAATAATATCGAGACGAATCTCCACCCAGGTATCCCGATGAAGGGGTGCTGTGTCGGCAGTATGCTCGACTTCCAATAGATTTTTTTGCCTCAGCTCTTCAACCAATAGCTCCAATTGCTGTTCTCTGGAACCTTTTATTAATATAATGGCCCCTTCTTTAATAATTCTATTGATATGAAGGGCCAGGCTATTTAGGTCTACGCAATGAATAACCCTTTCTCGCGGGAACTTTTTCATGGCTGCATTAGCAAGCTCTTTGGATAGAGGCCCCATTGTCAATAAGTAATCTAATTGATCGGGATCTAAATAGTCTGCCGCCTGCCGATGCAGCGAAATAGCATCTTCCCCCAAACCATTCATATCACTGAGAACGGCAATTTTCTGACTGTATTTCTTAAGGCCGTAAAGGGTTTCCAATGCAGCCTTCAGGCTTAGGGGATTTGATTTATAGGAATCGTTTAATATTGTCAGGCCCTGACCATGGATTAATTCATTTCTTGCAGCGGTAACATTGATCTTCTTCAGACCTGCCTCAATGTCCTTCCATGATAAGCCCATGCAATAGCCCATGGCCATGGCTGCAGCTGCATTTTCCATCTGGTGCTTCCCCAGCATAGGTAAATACATTGAATCTGTTAATCCTTTAAGGTGGAACCGAATTCCTTCCTCCTCTACAGTATCCAGTACCGGTACATACATGCCGCCTTCTCCAAAGGTTACTATCTGAAAGGGATTCACCTGTTCTTCAGAAATGGTTTTTAAAAGGGGGTCACCGCTGTTATAGAGAAAGAATCCCCCGGGCTTTAAGCCTTCTATTATTTCCAGCTTTGCCTTCAAAATGTTTTCTTTTGTTTTCAAATCTTCCAAGTGGGCTTCTCCAATATTGGTAATAATGGCCCCGTCGGGGCTGGCAATATTGGTTAAAAGTCGAATTTCGCCCAGACTTGACATTCCCATTTCTATGACTGCCATTTCTGTGTCTTGATCCATAGCCAGCAGGCTAAGGGGAACCCCTAAATGATTATTAAGGTTACCCAGGGTTTTATAGGTTTTGTATTTGATTCCCAGTATTGCAGCCAATATATCCTTCGTTGAGGTTTTACCGTTGCTACCGGTTATTCCTATGACCTTAACATCTAATTGTTTACGGTAGGCCATGGCTAATTCTTGAAGGGCTTTCTGGGTATCCTCCACCAAAATCAAAGGAATGTTGATGGGGGGAATTGCTTCATACCTGCTCCAAAGAGCCGCCTTGGCACCTTGGGCCACAGCCTTTTCTAAAAATTCATGTCCATTGAATCGTTCTCCAATAATTGGAACAAATAACTGATTTTCTTTAATGCTTCTGGAATCGATCGAAACGCCCTCTATCATGTAGTCCAGATAAGCCTCGGGCAAACCAAATCCTCCGGCCATTTCTTGAATTTCCCTTAATGTTCTTTTAATCATTTTATCCACCTCTTCTTTTGTATCCGCTTTCCTTGCTCATATCTTTCAAAAGCTAAATCAATTAGTTTCTCAATTAATTGGCTATAGGTCGTACCGTCGGTTTGTTCCCAAAGGGCCGGAAACATGCTGAAGCTGGTAAATCCAGGTATTGTATTGACTTCATTGACATAGAATTGATTATCTTCTGTAACGAAATAATCAACCCTTAAAAGCCCCTTACAGTCTAATCTTTGAAAAATATCTTCTGCTGTTTTACGCATTTTTTCACTAACCTCAGATATAAGGGCAGCGGGAATAACAGGAATCAGCTGGCCGTCTACATACTTCGCATTATAGTCCATATAGGCCTTAGCCTGGATATATTCACCCACGACAGAGCTTTTTGGAGTATCGTTGCCTACGACAGCAATTTGCATCTCTCTTCCTCTAATTTCTTCCTCTACAACTACTTTATCATCATATTTCATTGCCTCTTCCAGGGCGGCCTCCAGGGCTACTCTATTTTCGCATCGATTTATTCCCACACTGGAGCCCAATCTGGCGGGCTTTACATAGCATGGGTAACCGATTAAGGCTTCTATTTCACTACAGCTTAATGCCGGATTAATCCTCCAATTTTTATAGGATAGGGTGGTATATTTTGCCTGGGGAATCTGCCATTTTTCAAATAATTCCTTTATAATCTCTTTATCAAATCCTATGGCGGAGGCCATTACCCCGTTGCCCACATAGGGCACCTCCAATAGCTCCAAAAACCCTTGCAGGGTACCGTCTTCTCCATTTGTTCCATGAACAGCCGGAAAAATTAAATTTCTTTCCTCTGGGTTATAATGCTCTGTTAAGAATTTTCCAATAGACTGGCTGATATGATTGGCCGATGGTTTTTGTAAATGTAATATATTTATCAGGGGCTCTTTTTGCTGACCCAAGCAGCACCACTGGCCTTCATTGGTTATATAAACGGGATATACATTATATTTATCCTTATCAAGTGCATTAATTATCGAAAATGCAGTCTTAAGAGATACCTCGTGCTCTACTGACTTACCTCCGTACACTACATATATATTTGTTTTCATGGTACGCCTCCTTTATTTTTCCCATTGCATTTTAAAGATATCGTTAGTTTACCTCATTATTTTTAAAAAAACCTTCCTATAGAATTAAAGAAAACCTTAATATTTTATTAAGATGGAAAACAAAGTCATTCCTTGGAAGATTTATCTGAATGATTCATGCTAAAACTTTCCTATAAATTACAAAAACCATAGCCGTAGCAATGGTACTGAAGCTTAAATAATATTTACATAATCAAATTATGTAGAATTATGAAGGTTATGAACCCCGCAGTACCTTGAGGGTAAAATAGACTATCATTGCAATGGCCAGCAGAAAGTTCACCATGGTGCTTAATAGATAGCCCGCAATACCGGCCCCGCCAGCCTTTAATGAATTCCAGAAATTTTTCCCTGAAAACAGCTCTCCAACCAATATCCCCAAAAATTGACCTAATAAAACCCCCACAAGATTAAAAATAAAAAAACCTACTATTCCGCCAATGATCATACCCCAAAAGCCTTGCTTTGATAATTTGAACCTTTTAGCACTAATCAGGGAGGCCCCGTAATCAAATAGGATTCCCAAAATCGTCAATAGACCAAAAACTAAAATGGCATTAACGGTAATCACCTGAAAATTTGTTCCCCATCCATAAAACAGCATTCCAGCCAGCACTAAAAGGGTGCCAGGCAAAAAGCTCAAAAATACACCCATGACACCCAATATCATCAATATAATACTAATGATTAAGTAAATATTCATTTTCTTCTCACCCAAGTGATCAATTGATCAATTTATTTTCTTTTATGCTATCCATCTTCGTACTAAAATACAACCGAGGTGTGAAATTTTTCACACCTCAACAAATAGTCATATTAATTTGGCTTTAGATCTTTAACATAAACTACGCTCTGATGTTAGCCCCGTCGTTTTCCCGATTTAACCACAGGAATTCCCAATACGGCAAAGTTATAGGGTTGAACCCCTGGGCGGGATTTATCTCGCTTACCCTCTAAAAATTCCTTGATTAATTCTTCTATTTTGCCTATTAGCTCCTTTGCTTCCTCTGCTTTTAAATAATAGTCATTATAATGGTTGATAAATTTAGGCTGATCAATGGTTCTTTCTGCTGCCCGATAAAAATCTTCACTGATTTTTTCAAAAATTGATATGGATACCTGGTTTAAGGATTGTAACAAATCATCATCAAGATTTTGCATAAAGCTCTTATCAATTACCAGCTTTTTGGCAGTAGGAAGATAGTATTTCTCAATGATCCCCGATTTTACCTTTTCGTCAACCAATTCTAAAATACCTACCTTTAAAAGACTCTTAATATGATAATTTACTTTAGCATGGGGTTCCCCCAGCTTCTCTGCCACCTGCTTGGCAGATTGAGGCTGTTCTCCATCAAAGGATTCAAAAACCTCAACTCTATAGGGATGAGAAATTGCTTTAATTTGCTCTAGATCCCTTAATACTAAAATATCCCTCATATGTTTTTCCCCTTTTTGTTTGTGAGATTCTATCAACTATTAATTAATATTATATTGTTTTTCTAATGGCTTGTCAAAAGCATTATTAAAAATTCGTAATATTTGCAGGGGATTATTTAAAAGATTGACAAATTCAGTTCCTTGGATAACTGAGCTAAAACCTTTACACCGGCAATACTATTGCCCTTTTCATCCAGGGAAGGACCTAACACGCCTATACCCATTTTCCCTGGTACCAGGGCCATAATTCCTCCGCCTACACCGCTTTTAGCTGGAATTCCCACCTCTATGGCAAATTCGCCGCTGGCGTTATACATGCCACAGGTAACCATGAAGGTTTTGGCTATTTTTGTATATTCCTTCTTTATCAACTGTTGGCCTGTCTGGGGAAGGGCACCATCGTTAGCAAGAAATGCAGCGATTTTTGCTATATCTCGACAGTTTACCTCTAAAGAGCATTGCTTGAAATAAACATCCAGGTTTTCTTCCACATCCCCTTCTATTACTCCTACATCACGCATAAAGTAGGCCATGGCTCTATTTCGATCTCCGGTTCTTTTTTCTGATAAATAAACCTCTTGATTGATTGATAGCTGAGGGTTTTCTGTAATATTTTTGAAAAGCTTTTCAATTCGCTGATACTTTTCCTCCGGGCTGCCTTTGATTAATGAGGTAACTGCAATAGCCCCGGCATTAATCATGGGATTAAAGGGCTTTGATGGCCTCACAATCTCCAGCTTTGTCATGGAATTAAAGGGATCCCCGGTGGGCTCCATACCAATGTGGGTGAACACTTCTTCCGGGCCCCTGTCTTCCAGAGCCAAAAGCAGCGTAATGACCTTTGAAATACTTTGAATAGTAAAGGGAAGCTCATAATCCCCTGCCCCCCATTGACTGCCGTCCAAATTGGAAATAAAAATGCCCAGGGCATTTTTATTTGCCTTCGTCAATTCCGGAATATAGCTGGGTAAGCTCCCCCTTTGAATATAGTGACGATTCTGATTCAGTATTTCCTTTAGCCTTTGTTTCATTGTCGCACCTTCCCTTTTAGACTTTTTTCAATATTAACGATATATTAAAAAAGTCCTTCAGTCAATGACCTTTTAAGAGAAGGCGCCGCCTCCGATAAATTCTCTTAAAATAGAGGTTCTTGGTACATCAATTTCGTTTTCCAGGGCCACAAAATAGCTAAGAAATTTTAGCAGCCTCTTTGCCTCGGAAAAATGAGGACTTGTGGTATCTACCTGTCTTAGTAGCGGTTCGGCATATTTTTTCAAAATACTCATTTCATAGAATAGGGCAGAGTTAAACATAACATCGGCCTCCTCCTGAAAAGGGAATATGTTTCTTTCCTCGCCCCTTCTTACCGAGGGCCAAAGGGACAGGGTTCTGGTGGCATCGTTTGAACGATACTTGTAATCCCTGACGATTCTTCGAATCAATCTTGAGTCTGTGGTTGGAATTCGATTATGTTCATCGATATTTAACTGGGTTAGGGCGCTAATATAAATTTTAAATTTCCTTTCCTTGGGTATAGACCTGGTCAGCTCCTCATTTAGCCCATGAATTCCTTCTAATATGATGGGCTGCCCATGATTTATCTTAAGCTTGTGCCCATGATATTCCCTTTTTCCAGTATGAAAATTAAAGGTTGGTATTTCCACCTCTTCCTCCCTAAGCAAGGCCTCCAGATGTTGATTGAATAATGGTAAATCGATGGCATAAAGGGATTCAAAGTCGTATTCTCCATTTTCATCACGGGGTGTTTTATCCCGATCGACAAAATAATCATCCAGCGAAATGGCCACCGGCCTTAATCCATTAACCTTCAGCTGTACCATTAACCTTTGGGCAAAGGTTGTTTTGCCTGAAGAGGAGGGGCCGGCAATTAAAATTAACTGCTTTTGCTCAATATGCTCCGTTATCATGTCGGCAATTTCAGCAATCTTCTTTTCATGGAGCCCCTCTTGAATTCGAATAAATTCACCCTCTCTTTTTGCAACGATTAAATCATTTAAAGAGGCCACATGGTCTATTTCCAGTATTTCACCCCATACTTCACTTTCCCTGAAAATTTTAAACAGCTTTGGTTGTTCTTCAAATTCCCCCAATTTCCCTCCGAGCTCTGCCATCGGGTACTGAATGACAACTCCAGGGGCATAAAATTTCAGTCTAAAGTCCTTTAAGTAGCCCGTTGAAGGAACCATATAACCGTAGAAATAATTTTTTAACCAGCCGCATTGATATAGATTGATATAAGGCTTTTCTCTATACTTTAACAGCTTGACCTTGCTCATTTGCCCATAATCCCGAAAGATATCCTTTGCCTCGTCAACGGGCACCCGACTTTTAATAAAGGGAACATCTTCCTGAATTAATTCTGTCATACGTTCTTCAATTCGTTCTACATCCTTTTCATCTAGGTCACGCTTATAGTGAACTTCACAATATAATCCCTTTCCAATGGAATGCTCTACCGAAACCCTGCAATCCGAAAAAAGCTCCATACAGGCTCGTATAAAAACAAAAACCAGGCTTCTCTGATAGATTCTCGACCCTACCGAAGAGGTAGCAGTTATAAATTTCAGCTCACAATCTTCATCCAGACGATTGTGTAATTCCCTTAACTCATTATCAACCAGGGCGGCTACAATGGTATTTTGCTTTTCTTTTTGAAAGTTCTTACTGATTTCTTCTATGGATACTCCCTTTGGATAGGTATATACTCCCATTTCTTCCACTGTAATCTGCAGATTATGTTGATGGTTTAATTTTGTCATAAGCATCCCCCTATAAAATTATTTCCTTAAGTATTGTATTTGCCCATAATAAATATATACCCTTATTTTTCGAGATTAATAAGAAAAGTTCCTGCATCTTTACAGGAACTTTCTTTTTTAAGATGATTATAGCATTGGTCTGCTGGGGGTAGAAATATCACTCAGGGCTTTTCCTGCTTCATCTTCATAGATATTTCGTACAGCCAAATCTCCAATGGAAACCATTCCTACGATTTGTCCATTTTCCACCACAGGAAGCCTTCTTATTTGACGTTCGCCCATTATTCTGGCAGCCTCATGTACATGCATATCAGGGGTAGCATATACTAAGTGGGATGACATGACCTTACTCACTGTTTCATTTCCGTGGAGCCCTGATACAATTCCTCGTATCACCAGATCCCGGTCAGTTACAATTCCTACAGGCTGATTATTGGCATTGCACACCGGCATGGCACCAATATTCATTTCCTTCATTGTTCTTGCTACCTCACTAATGGGAGTTCCTTCATTGGCAGCGGTAATCTGGGTCGTCATAATATCTCGAACCTTCATTGCTTAATCCCTCCTATTGATATAAAATACTCAATTTTAGGATTACCTTTTTTTATTTTTTTATGATTTTACCCCCCATTTTAAAAATAAAAAACACCAACCTAATCAAAAATCCCCCTAGTAAAGAGGAGATTTTTGACTATGCTGGCATCTTGTCATGACCTAATTAATCAAGCCGATCCGATTAAAGGGAAACAGTCTGAGTACTGCTTTTCCCACGATGGTATCTATATCGATTAAACCAATTACTTCATCACGGCTGTCCATACTGTTATTACGGTTATCACCCATTGCAAATATTTTACCCTCGGGTATCGTTATTTTTCTGTTTTCAAAGTACTTTCCATCGGTATAGGCGGCAATGTAATCCTCATTCAGCATTTCTCCGTTTAAAAAGATGACTCCATCTTGAATTAATAATTCATCACCCGGTACGGCAATGACCCTTTTGATTAAAAGTTTGTTCTTTCCAAGATTGGTCTTTAGGTTTGATTCAAAGACTACAATATCGCCATGCTTCGGCATATCTCTTTTATATAATAACCGATTAATAATTAAAAAGTCATATTCATTGAGCGTGGGGCTCATGGAATGCTGTCTTACTATAGTGGGTTTAATAAAGGTTGTAATGATTAATGCAATAACAACAGCAAGTGCAATGGTTTTTATCCATTCCATAATTTCTTTTTTCATCTGTTTTATCCCCCTGTCTGCTTTCTCACTTAGCGCTACTAAATCATTTTATCACTGTATGCTGATGAAAGCAACTGTAGACAGTTAGATTTTGATTCAGATGATGGAGCGTCCCCCTTTGGTTTAATTATACAATTACATATTCATTGACTACATCCATGATACTGTCAAAGGTAATGTTATCCTTGATATCATCCCACACAACCTCTTCATCCATTAATAGAATTAATTGTGGTACATCGTGACTTACCTCCAGCAGCTCCTCTACAGCTTCGGAAAGCTCGGCATCCTCTCTGACGTAGATCACTGTAAATAATATATCCTCCTCTGTATCCTCCATAAAATCTAAGTATTCCTGATAAGCGTCTTCACTTTCCTGAAGCATTGCATCATGCTTAAAGATAAATACCGGCTTCTTATTGGAGCGTTTTATCAGCCTTTCAAGCTCTGCTGAATCCATTATTTTTTTTACCTTCTTTGCCATGTCTTAACCTCCCCAAACGAACTTATTACTATTTGTATATTAACCGTTTAACGATATTATAACTGTTTGAATAAATATTATGTAAGACAGATAAAAAAGATAAAGGCTGAGCTACAATAATGATGTAACTCAGCCCTCTGTTGAGGCTCCTTATCTAAAGCTGGTATTTAAAGCCCGAAGGAGGGTTCGAACGTCATAGCGATAGGGTGTTACAGGACATACGGGACGATTTATTCCCATTAATTTATAAACAGCTATTCTGGCAGCTCGAACAGAATACTCCTCGGTAAAGACCATATCCTCTGGAATTTCAACAAACTGACTAATCATGGCGAAATTAGTTGATCCTTCAGGTACAACCTGAGGACGGTCCTTCATGGCTCTAGGCTGGAATTGTGATATGATATAGGGCATCATACAGGGAATGACGTTGACCACGTCAGCCATTATTTCATCAATTTCATCCTTGAAGTGCAAATGATGTAAAAGCTCCGTCAAAATTTCTTTTCCTGTACATTCTCGCATGGGCTTTTTCACATAATCTCCCTCTTTATCGGTAAAAAGACCGTAGCCCCAGAAAATGGTTTGATCTGGCGGTTGATTTTTAAAATGAGGTTGAGCCGCCACAACAATTGACATTCGCCAGCTGGAATCTTTAAAGGTCATTAATGCACCACTGCCGGGAACATTTCGTGAATACTTCTCAATTTTTTTCAATAGCTTATTACCATTCAAGGTTACGGTAAAGGATTCCCAGTTGGTTTCTTTAGGCTGATTGAAGAATGGCTTTGGATTGCCAAGGCCAGATTTTTTAGCCGCAATTTTTTCCCATAGGGCTCCTGATACAGGACGGTCGGCCTTAAAGGTTGCAGGAGTATGAAAATCACCCAATGTGGCACAATCGGTCATGCAGCCGTTGGTGACAATACAAAGGTCATCTTCTTGAAGTTGAATGCTTCCCTTCCCCTTCTCATCAATATAATGGATTTTAGTTACTGTAATCCCTTCGCCCTCTTTAAAATCAAGATCGGTTACCGTACATTTCAGGGAAAAATCGACTCCATGATTTTCTAAAAAGGTCTTCAGAGGCAAAATAACCGAATCATATTGATTATAAGGGGTTCTGGTTACCCCTTCCAGGGTCTGTATCCTTGAAAATTCAAAAATCATTCGATTCATATATCGTCTTAACTCAAATAGACTGGACCATTCCTGAAAAGCAAAGGTGGTCTGCCACATATACCAGAAATTCGTTTGGAAAAAATGGGGTCCAAACCAGTCACTTATTTTTAAATTGTCCAATTTTTCCTCTGGTGTGATCATTAGCTTTAACATCGCCATCCGGTCTTGATTGTCAAAGCCCATGCTCATCACATCGACAATCTCTCCATCCCGGTTAATTAATCGTGCGTTGGAATGGGTGGGATGCTCATGATCAAAGGCTAAAATTTCTTCACTGACGCTGATTCCCTCCTGTTCCAAGGATGGAATTGAATAAAAAAGTTCCCAGAAGTTTTCATAGGTCTCTTCATTCAGCATTCGTCCACCCCGGCATACAAAGCCCTTTTCCGGGGTCCCAATACCATCGTTGGAGCCCCCTAAAATATCCATACTTTCTAAAACATGGATGTTTTTGCCCTCCATATGACAATCCCGCATCAAATAAGCCGCTCCAGCCAGGGAAGCCAACCCTCCCCCAACAAAGTAAACCTGTCTGCTACCATACTTTGCCATGGTCATACCTCCTGATTGTGATTATTTAAGGATATGCTCCTTGTGATCCATTTTAATCACCTTTCATCGTGAAGACCATAGACAGATCAACGGCTTTGTATAATATCTATACATTTCGATTCCTTTGTCTAAAAATATACTTGTATTGGTGATCATTACAGTGACTTGTCAGCAGATTGGCAAATTACTGTTTATATTTATTGAGGGCCCTTTTAATATCACCGGTAATCAGTCTGCTCAGCTTATCAATAATGTCCTCCGGCGCTTCCCTCATTCCTGATCGAACCCAATCCAGCATCAGCCCTACAAAGGGATATTTATAGAAATGTGCAATAAAGCCTTTATTCTCCTCAGAAACCCCTGTTCCCTCTGGCAATTCATTAATAACATCCATCAGCAGCTGGTAGACAACCTGATAAAGATACCTTTCCAGTGACTCCCGCCTGATTGAATGATATGTATTCATAATTAATGTTTGATTATCCTTTACATATTGAAAGGCTTGCAAAATCCCCTGACGCCAGCTCTCATAGGTTTTCTTTCCATCCAGAACCCGCCGGGCTTCCGTTATAAATATCCATTCCAGTAAATCATAAACATCTTGAAAATGATAATAAAAGGTTTGTCGGTTCACTCCACAGTCCTCAACAATATCCTTTACGGTGATTTTATCGAGGGTTTTTTTAGTCAGCAGCTTTTTAAGCGATGCAGCTAAAGCCCGCTTTGTGGTCTGAGTCATGTCTTCACCTCATTTAGGCTAAGTTTTGGAATTTACATATTTTATGAATAGCAATTTTAAAATATTATATCATATGCTTTTACAATCCTTTCGACGAGCGGGAAGTATTTAAGAAATCCTTAAGAAAGAATGAAAGAAGGCATAGAATCTGATAAGTCCTATGCCCTACTAATATCTATTAATTATTTTAATTCCTATTTTAAAAAACTGGCTGCCCTTTGTGCTGCCAATCGACCAAATACAATTAGGTCGGTTAATGAATATGCCGGTAACTTCTCCGGCCGCATACAGCCCTGGAATGGCTTCCATCAGTATTTAGCACTGCCCGGGGG
>CBFGTV010000035.1:0-33285 GCA_965652145.1 uncultured Clostridiaceae bacterium | reverse complement strand
TTTTTGGAATACTAGTACTGACCTCACATGAAAAAGACAGGTTTGAGGAATTTTTATTTAAAGGAGTCATTCTATGTTTGGCATTCCTATGCAATCCTTTAAAAAGGAAATATGGTATTTCCTGGCCTCCATTGTCATTGTCCATACAGCCGCCTATTTGGTTACACCTATTCTTCCTATTCTGCTTAAAAATGAAAAAGCCATGGGAGTAATGGAAATTGGTATCATCATCAGCATTAGTTCCTTTTCTATGCAGGCAGGCAGCTTTGCTTCGGGCTTATTGTCTGATCGTATAGGAAATAAATACAGCATTTTAATTAGCAATGCATTCCAGGGAATTGGACTTTTGGGCATGGGTTTATTCCATAGCTTTTCCAGTCTGATTTTCTTTTCTGCCCTTAACACACTTGGTACTGGAATCTATATTCCCTCTACCAAGGCCGCCATTTCCTATATTGCCTCCGAGCAGGAGCTGACAACGGCCTTTTCCCTTAGAAGCATTGCCTCCCATATAGGCATCAGTTTGGCCGGGCTACTGGTCTTTGTTTTTGCCTCCGCTTATAATTTTTATTATGGCGGCATCCTCTATGGCCTCCTGTTTATAATATCCTTTTTATTTTTGCCCAGTAATTGTGGCGGCGGCTCCTGTCCGCCGATTCCCCTTAAGGCCTATCAAACAATTTTTCGGAAGGGGGAATTTATCAGGTTTTTGTTAATATCTGTTTTAATCTGGAGTCTTCACTCTCAATTGGCATTCTTGCTTCCGTTAAGGGGAGATGCAGTTTTGAGGACATCCGGAAGAATTGGTATGATTTGGAGCATCACCAGTATCAGTGTTATCCTGTTTCAAAGTACCGTTGCCAACAGAATTCTTTCCAGGTATCCTTCTAAAACCAGTATGATCATGGGGGTATTGATGGTAGGCCTGGGGGTGACAATGATCGGCCTTGCAGACAGCTTTTCGTTTTTGATTTTCTGCGGAATTGTGTTTATTGTGGGAGAAATGCTAACCATGCCCACCCTCGACAGTCTTACAGGTCAATTTTCTGATCCGAAGCTGGTGGGAGCTTATTACGCTGCTTCCAGTATTGCCACGGGCATAGGCAGTGCCCTGGGTACCTATGCCAGCGGCCAAATTATTAATCGCTTCACCATTATGGGCAGCTACATTCCGTGGGGAATTTACGGGGGATTTACAGTATTGCTGATGATATTTATTTTTATTTATTTTAAAAAAGCATAACCAATCTATTGACCAGCTGGTTATGCGCTATTAGTTATTTTTCTTAAGGCTTTGGATTGCCTCTAAAACCTCCCTGCCGATTTCATATTCCGGTGCAATTTCTACAGATCTTCTGGCATATCGTTCTGCCTTTTCCAGATCGTCTAAATTTAAATAGGTAACGGCTAAATCACAAAGCAGCATGGGATGATTCAAATCATAGGCCAGGGCCTTTTTAAAGGACTTCAGGGCTTCTTCATAATTTTCCTCTTCAAGACACTGGGTGCCATAGCCTTCATAGGCCTCAATAATATGAAGCTTTATTTTTTCATTCTTTTTTAAGTCGGGACCTTTACTCACTAAATTTTCAAAATACGTAACGGCTTCCTTATAGCTTTCTTCCTTATTGAGTTTAATTCCTGTCCATAGAAGCTGATGGATTTCATCCTGACATTTTTCTTCATTGATGCTTTCCCTCATTCTTCGGTAGGGGTTATTCCCTTTATTTTTCAAGGAAAGTTCAAAAAGCCTGTCTGACAGGGCCAGCAGCTCTTCGACATTGCTTATTTTGTTGACATAGCCCTTTGGTATATGGGGAAAGCCCAGGTAGGCCCCTGCCAGGGTTAAGGCAATGCTGGCGGTACTGTCTGAACCCTTCGACAGCAGGCAATCCTTTAATACCCTTTCATAGTCGTTGGGATTTTTTAAAAAAACGTAAAGGGCAAAGGGAACCGACTCCAACACATAATCACCATTTCCCCATTCCCTTTGAACCTTTTCTATTGTCCAGTTTTCAATTAAGGCTTCCTTTAAATCACGGTTAATTCTCGTATAGAGGTTGGCGATTTCATTATTTTTTCTGGTACGGTAGACCTTTGTCTCGATTCCTTTAATACTTTTGGCCAGGGATTCTACAAAGGCAATAAGCTCGTCCTGTTCCCGCAATGAAAAGGGGGCACAATTAACTAAAAGGGCAATGGCAGTGCTGTGCAAAATACTGGAGGCAATGGCCATTTGATCCATATGGGTAATGGCCGCCTGCATTCCTGCAAGCAGCTTTAAACCATTGAAATCGCCATAGTTTATGAGGGCTCCTGGAGCACATCGTTTAGCTGCCCCGTTTCCTGCTGATTCAACCCCACTCTTATACCATTCGACCCTTCGCTCGTGATAGTTCATTCTGAATTCCCGTAATGTATTACCCATTGTGACAGGAGAAATTCGAACCAGGCGATTGGCCAGATCTTCAGGATGAAAGCCCTGATTGATAATTAATGACTCGGCAAATTTAATAGAAAGCTCTGTATTGCTTGTAATGCTTAAGGAAACAGACCGCTTTTCGCCCCTTAGAAAATTATTGATATTTTCAATCTCCCTCTGGTGATTAATATCCAGGTAACTGCCAAAGGCATCACCAATGGCAATACTGACCATCGTCCCCCGAATTTTTTCCCGATATTCAATATTGGGTAGCGGGATCAGATTAATGGCCTCGCTATATCTCATAAAATCTGGCATATCGCCATGTTCAATTAACAGCTCGTAAGCCTTGCTTAAGGACATCATATACATGAAAAGGCACCTCTTCGTTTGTTTGTATAGTTGTAATTCTACATAAATAGAACATTTCCTTCTGTAATAGGGCCCATATTGACAATTAATATAATTCGTGGTATATTTTGAAAAGATTAATATACCTTTAATTCGGTCCTGTGAGGCTGACAAGGAACTACGATGCATTTTGAAATGTATTCTATTTTGTGTGCATTTAAACCCTTTCATCCTTCAGGATCAAAGGGTTTTTTTATCTGATTCACCTTTAATTTAGTCCCGGGAGGCTAAAAAGGGAGTATTGCTCCCGTCAAAAAAAGAAAGGGAGGCATATTATGAAATTAAAAGGTAAGCACTTAATTGACCCCAATGATTTTACCCTGGATCAGCTGCAGGAGATCATTGACCTGGGCCTGGCATTTTATCAAGGCTCTAGAGATTACAAGGATTTATGTAAGGGAAGGATTTTAGGTACTCTTTTTTATGAACCCAGTACCAGAACCCGCTTGAGCTTTGAGTCAGCCATGCTCAGGCTGGGAGGCAGTGTCTTGGGCTTCTCTGATGCCAATACCAGCTCTGTTAAAAAGGGGGAAAGCATTGCCGATACCATTCGTGTACTGGATGATTACGCTGACCTGCTGGTCATGCGCCACCCCAGGGAAGGGGCCCCCAGGCTGGCCTCTGAATTTTCAACCGTACCCATTATTAACGGGGGTGACGGTGGTCATCAGCACCCTACCCAAACCTTAACGGATCTGATCACCATTCAATATTATCATGGTGAAATTAAAAATCTTACAGTGGCCTTCTGCGGCGACTTGCTTTTTGGCAGAACTGTCCACTCCCTTCTCAGAACCCTTAGTCGGTATCCCCAAATATCCTTTGTATTAATTTCTCCGCCGGAGCTAAAAATCCCCCATCACTTAAAGCTGGAGCTAACAGAAAATCAGCAGGCTAAAATCTATGAGACCACTTCATTAGAGGAATTTTTACCCGAAATAGACATTCTTTATATGACTCGAATTCAAAAAGAACGCTTTTTCAATGAAGAAGACTATGTAAAGTTAAGGGATAGTTATATTTTGAATCAAAACAAGCTATTTCATACTAAGAAAGAACTGTTGATTCTTCATCCCCTTCCCCGGGTCAACGAAATACATTATGATGTGGACCCTGACCCCCGGGCTAAATATTTTGACCAGGCCAGGCTGGGGGTCTATGTTAGAATGGCCCTGATTGCCAAATTACTGGGGGTGACTGAATCATGCTGAAGGTGACGGGTATTGAACGGGGAATTGTTTTAGACCATATCAGTTCGGGAAAGGGCTTGAAAATATTTCAGAAGCTAAACCTTGATAGGCTTGATTCACCGGTGGTTTTACTAATGAATGTACCCAGTCAGCGGCTGGGGAGAAAGGATATTATTAAGGTACAGGATGAAATTGATATAGACCTGGCTATTTTGGGGGTGATTGATGAAAATATTACAGTCAATATCATAGAAGGCGAGACCATTAAAAAGAAAATAGCTGTTAAAATCCCCCAACAGATTAAAGGACTCCTTCAATGCAAAAATCCCCGCTGCATTACCAGCGAGGATCATTATGCCGAAGCAGTTTTTACCCTGGTTCCCAATGGTAAAATTCAATACCGCTGCAGCTATTGTGAAGAGCTTATAGAATATAGGCTATAGAAAGGCTTACATCATTTCCTTTTCATAACAGGAACAGTTCCTTCGAGCTGTTCCTGTTATACGATTCTCTACTCTTATGGCAGAGGCAAACGGGCTGCCACGCTTTCGTAGTCTTGTCCCTGCTTTAACACTGAATTAATTGTCTCCCATACAGCTTCTACTTCAAAATCCTTTCGCCAGGCTGCTGCACCGGCCAGATTATATTGATTAACAAGGCTTGTCTTCAGAGCAAGGGAACGACTTTCCTCCAGCCAGACTCGATATTGCTTTCCATCGGCACTATATTCACCATAATATTGCCCTGTTTCTTGATTCCACTGAACAGAAGCTTCGTTTTCCAATAGGATTTGGTTAATTTGCTCCATTCCGTAGGCCTTGGAGCTAACCCTCACACCACCGCCGGCAAGGGGTTCCTCCTCCCATAGCCGGGTATAAAAGGGCAGTCCTAGTAGCAGCTTTTCCGCTGGAATTGATTCAAGGGTACGCTTAAGTCCCCTTTCAACCCACCCAATGGAGGCAACTGAACCGCTTTTGGGGCTGGATGCCCAATGTTCATCATAGGTCATGACAGCCACATAGTCTACAATTTCAGCTAAAGCCTGCCGATCAAAGACCATTGACCAGTTTAAGCTGTTGGAGGGAACGGTAACATCAATCGAAACAATCAGATTGTTTTGATGCAGAACCTCCGTCAGCCTGGCCACAAAGGCAGTGAGGGCCCTTTGATCCTGATAATGGATGTTTTCAAAATCAATGTTGATGCCATCCAGGCCATATAACCCGCTATAGAACAATAAATGGCGAATAAAGTTATCCTGGGCTGAATCATTGGCCAGAAAGGCACTGGTTAAGTCAGGGTCAAAGCTGTTGGTTACCAGTCCCCAAACCTGATAGCCCTTCTGCCGGGCGTTTTCCATATAGGTAAAATCCCCTTTATTTTCAAGGTTACCTTTTTCATCCGTCAGTCTAAACCAGGTGGGGGACAGTACATCTACTGCCGCCAGCTTTTCCTCCTGCCTGCGATCCTTTGTATATCGGCCGACATAATCCCATACCAGGCCTATTTTTCCCTGAAAGCCCGGCTGATGTTTAATTGAAAATGTGAGACTGTCGGGTTCAGAGACAGGCTCCTTTTCCTGAAGTCTGTCCTTTCGAATATAGCTCAGATAGCCCTCCTCTGTTCGTACATGGTAATAATCTTCTACGGAATCATAGAGGGTTACCGCTGCTCCCTCCGTCAGGGTAAGCTTTCTTTTTCCCAGTATCCCCGGTGACTCCAGTAAATAGGCTTTTTTAGTAATTTCCCCCTGGGAATAACTACCGTCTGCCCAATCAATCATCACAATGCCGCTGCTTTCTCCCTGACTCACTTTAATCCCCAGCAAGCTTTCCAGGGACTTTATGGGAACATATAGCTGACCGTCAATTTCCTCAAGAACAAAGTTCAACGCAAGGGGTGCCTCTTTTACCTGCCTGTCCAATAATTCATTCTCAAAATAAAAGCCATCCTCCTTAGGCGTTAAAAGCAGCTTTTGATTGTCCTTGTCAATAGAAACCTCCTGATGTATATACTGGTTTACACCCTCCAGGGCCATATAAACCTCTTGATCCATTACAATTACCTCTGTATCAAGATATTGATCCTCTAATATGGGTCTTCCACCCATTTCCATGGCTTCGTTGCCAATCAGATGACTGCCTTGAACAAGTCTTGAAATGACCAACAGCCCCGTCAAAACCATCATTGTCAGCACCAGCAGGACTGTCATGAGCTTTTTCATTTTGATCCCCCTAATCTAAAAAATAGAACTCCTAAGCATCATTATATAGGAGTCCCTTTCAAATCTAAAGTGTTAAAATACACCATTAACAGGCCTCTTCCTTGGGGAATTGACCCTTTAATTTTTTGTATAACTCAATACAATTGATATGTTCTACGGCCTTGCTGTCGTAGTGTCCGATCTTGAAGGCCAACTGTACTGAGGGCCCAATGGCGGTGGCGGCAAAGAGGGTTCCCAGCCCCACGGGGCCACCCAACAAATAACCAATGGCCAGGACCGTTACCTCAATGCTTCCCCTGATCAGCCATACTGGCTTTCCAGTTTTTTTAACTAATCCCTCCATTAATCCGTCCCTTGGCCCTGCCCCTAGCCGTACCCTCAAATAGAAGTAGGAGCCCCAGCCGATAATTAAAATACCTGTCAACAGCATTAGCATTTTTCCTGCGAGGGTTTCAGGAGTTGAGATAATTTTTAAGCTGTCGATTAAATCGACAATAAAACCAATAAAAACCATATCGCCCACGCTGCCCAGCCCTGGTGTTACCTTTAGAGCCATCGAGCCTGTTAAAATTACCAGCCCCATTAATTGAGTTACCTGCCCCAGGGTGAGGGGAGTATGAAGTGACACGCCCATATGAAATACCCCCCAGGGATTCATTCCCAGGCCTGCATCACGCATTAGCAGCACTGCCAGGGCATAAAGAAAATATCCCAAAAACAACGAAGGCAGCTTTCTTACCAATTCAGTCCATTCCCTTTTTTGTATGCTATTCATTATGATCCCTTTCCTTGCTTAATTAAATATTTTGACCCTTATATATTATATCGGTTTCCTGGGGGAATGAAAAGATTTGTCTGGCCCTTTCTTTACTTTAAATTTTCTGGATTTAAGCCCTTTAAAGCATCCACAACAAACATACCGTCTTTACGAATTAATACATCGTCAAAATAAATTTCACCACCGCCATATTCGGGTCTTTGAATGGCCACCAGATCCCAGTGTAGTGCAGAGCGATTCCCATTGTCGGCCAGATCATAGGCATTACCAGGGGTGAAGTGGAAGCTTCCCATGATTTTTTCATCGAAAAGAGTATCCTTCATGGGTTTTAATATGTATGGGTTGACACCAAGGGCAAACTCTCCAATGTATCTGGCCCCTTCATCGTTATTAAATATCTGATTGATTTTTTCTGTATCGTTGGCAGTGGCCTTGACAATTTTACCATTTTCAAATTGAAGGTATATATTTTCATAGGTAAAGCCTTGGTAAAGGGCCGGCGTATTATAGGTGATATAGCCGTTTACCGAATCCTTCACAGGGGCTGTATAGACTTCTCCATCGGGAATATTTCTTTTACCTGCGCATTTGACGACGCCAATGTCCTTAATGCTGAAGGTCAAGTCGGTACCAGGCCCCTTTATTCTGACCCTATCGGTTTTCTCTAAAAGGGTCACTAAAGGGTCCATGGCACGATCCATTTTGCTGTAATCCAGGTTACATACGTTAAAGTAAAATTCTTCAAAGGCATCGGTACTCATATTGGCTGCCTGGGCCATGGAATAATTTGGGTATCTCAAAATACACCATTTGGTGTTGGCCACCCGTTCCTGTAGATGAACCGGCCCCACCAGCCTTTCGGAATAAAGGTTTAGCTTTTCCACCGGTACATCAGCAAGCTCAGCACTGTTTTCCCCTGCCCTAAGGCCAATATAGGCGTCCATATCCTTCATTCTGGTTAATTCGTAATGGGCCATCAGCTTCATCTGTTCTTCAGTAGCCCCCATCAAAAGCTCCCTTGTAAATTGAGGGTCCTTTATGGTTACAAAGGGGATCGCCTGTACTCGATAGGCTTCCTGTATTAAGGCCTTTACCAGGGGATATTCTAAGCCGATGGCTTCAATTAATAATTTTTCACCGGGCTTTAATTGAACGGAATAATGGATTAAATTTTTTGCCAGTTGTTCAATTCTTGTATCCTTCAATTGCTTCACTCCTTATGGAATATTTTGAATGTTTTAAAATAATTATATCATAAAAATTCTTTCATACGTAACTATGTTTTTATTTAATTTGTTTGTTTAACTTTTTTAATTATAGGGTATAATGGAATTGTGTAATTCAACACAATAAACCGATTGAAAGGGGATAGAAAAATGAAATATGTATGTATTCCATGCGGATATGTGTACGATCCAGAAGTAGGAGATCCAGACGGCGGCATCGAGCCAGGTACTGCCTTTGAAGACATTCCAGAGGATTGGGTATGTCCTGTTTGCGGTGTTGGCAAGGACATGTTTGAACCAGAAGAATAATTACATAGTATTTAAAAAGGGGCCCAAGGAGCCCCATGAAAAAAGCCAGTAACCCTAACCAAAATGGAATGGGTACTGGCTTTTTGATATGCTCAATCTATGTTACCGGGGCGATTCCTCCAGGGTAATATTGGCACCCCGTTGCTGAAATACCTCTGTAATCGCTTGCCATAGCTGATCTATTCCTTCCTTTTTCAAGGATGAGATGGGCAATACTTTATCCTCTGGGGCCATTTTTAGAGCTTCCCTGATGATTTTAATATGTTTTTGATAATTGCCCCTTGAAATTTTATCTGCCTTGGTGGCCACAACAATGGTACCAAAGCCATAGTGCTTAATCCAATCGTACATTAGCTGGTCGTCTTCAGTGGGCTGATGCCGTATGTCTACCAAAAGCACCACCTCTTGCAGATTTTCTCTGGTGGAAAGGTAGGTTTCTATAATTTTTCCCCAGGAGGCCCTTTCAGTTTTAGAGACTTTGGCATAGCCATAGCCGGGTAAATCCACCAGATGAAATTCCTGATTGATCAGATAAAAGTTGATGGTTCTGGTTTTTCCTGGGCTGGAGCTGACCCTGGCGAGCTTTTTCCTATTCAAAATGGTATTAATGGTTGAAGATTTTCCCACATTTGATCGGCCTACCATGGCGATTTCCGGAAGCTGCCCTTCAGGATACTGCTTAGGGGAAACGGCACTAATAACAATTTCTGCTGTTTTAATTTTCATTTTTTTCTCCCCTCTTTAAGGCATGATTCAATACTTCATCCATATGGGACACAAAGACAAACTCAATTTTCCTTCTTACATTTTCTGGAATGTCCTCTATGTCCCTTTCGTTATCCTTAGGCAACAGCACCTTGGTGATTCCAGCCCGTTTAGCCGCCAGCACCTTTTCCTTGACACCACCAATTGGCAGTACCCTTCCCCTGAGGGTAATTTCACCAGTCATGGCCACCTGCTTATCTACCGGCACATTGGTCAGGGCAGAAATGACCGCTGTGGCCATGGCAATGCCTGCCGATGGGCCGTCCTTGGGAATGGCCCCCTCAGGAATATGAATATGAATATCCAGTTCTGTATGAAAATTGGGTTCAATTTTTAACTCCTCAACCCTAGATCGTATATAGCTGATTCCTGCCCTGGCAGATTCCTTCATGACATCCCCCAATTGACCGGTCAGCACCAGTTTACCTGCTCCCTTCATGGGAGTCACCTCGATCGACAGGGTATCTCCCCCTACTGGGGTCCAGGCCAGGCCTCTGACAATACCCACCTCATCCCTGACATTGATCAACTCGTAGCGATAAATGGGATTCCCTAAATATTTTTTTAGATTATTAGGGGTAATCCTAACGGCATTGACCTTATCTTCAACAATCTTCTTTGCAACCTTACGGCATACATTAGCAATCTGCCGCTCCAGGTTTCTGACTCCTGATTCTCTGGTATAATTGTTAATTATATCCCGAAAGGTATTTTCAGACAGCTTTATATGACTTTCCTGAAGACCATGCTCTTTTATTTGCTTTGGCAGCAGGTATTTGGTACCGATATTTAGCTTTTCCTCCTCGGTATAGCCCGCAATTCGGATTACCTCCATACGGTCAAGAAGGGGCCTTGGTATGGTATCCAATGAATTGGCCGTGGTAACAAACATTACCTTGGAAAGATTAAAGGGAACCTCCAGAAAATGATCTGTAAAATCTGAATTTTGCTCAGGGTCCAGTACCTCCAGCAGTGCTGAAGCAGGGTCACCTCTAAAATCACTGGCCAGCTTATCGATTTCATCCAATAGAAATACAGGATTTTTACTTCCCACCTGACGCATGGCAGAAATAATTCTACCCGGAATGGCTCCTACATAGGTTCTTCGATGACCCCGAATCTCGGCTTCATCCCGAACACCTCCCAGAGACATTCTGACGAATTTTCGATTTAGTGCCCGGGCGATTGATTTGGCAATGGAGGTCTTCCCCACCCCCGGTGGCCCTACTAGGCACAGAATAGGCCCCTTCATGGTTTTGGCCAATTGGCGAATGGCCAAGTATTCCAATATTCTTTCCTTTACCTTTTCCAATCCATAATGATCTTCATTTAAGATTTCAGCTGACTGCTTTAGATCCAGCTTGTCCTTTGTTTCTTTATTCCAGGGCAGATTTAAAATCCAGTCTATATAGTTTCTAATTACACCGGTTTCTGCCGAAGAAGGAGAAAGCTTGAGCAGGCGGTCAATTTCTCGTTCTACCTTTTCATGAATATCCTTTGGAAATTTAATTTTTTGGAGCTTTTGCTTAAATTCGTCCACCTCTTCAACGATGCCTTCATCTTCTCCAAGTTCTTTTTGTATTGCCTTTAGCTGTTCTCTTAAATAGTATTCTTTTTGAACCTTATTGATTTGTTTTTTTACTCGGCTGTTGATCTTTTGCTCTATTTCTAAAATTTCGATTTCTTCAAGCAAGATACGATACAGGGTCTCTAGGCGTTCTCTGGGGGAGAAGGCCTCCAGTATCTCCTGTTTTTGGCTTGGCTTCAGATTAATATTGGCAGCAATGGTGTCGGCTAAACGGCCTGGCATTTCTATTTCTGATACGGTTAATAGAATTTCTGGTGATATTTTATTACTGACTTCTATGTATTGCTCGAAGGAGCCCAAAACACTTCTCATAAGGGCTTCAATATCTCTGTCACCAACAATTTCTGTTTCATGGATCTCCTCTTCGACCTCTACCATAAAATAAGGCTCTTCCTGATGAATTTCCTTAATTCTGGCTCGATTAATGCCTTCAACCAATACTCTGATGGTGTCTCCGGGCAGCTTTAGCATCTGTTTAATTTTTGATATGGTCCCTACCTGATAAAAGTCCTCTGGATTCGGCAGATTGATCTCAGCTTCCCTTTGGGAAGCCAGAAAAATTAACTGATCATTGACCATTGCTTCTTCCAGGGCATTGATAGAACGCTCTCTCCCCACATCAAAATGTAATACCATGTATGGAAAAACAGTAAGGCCCCTAAGGGGTATTAACGGAAGTCTGCGACTTTTCACTTCTTTTCTTGGGCTTTCTTGTTCCACTATGATCACTCCTTTGTTATAAAATCTTAAGCATGCTCAATTCTATTTAAATTATATAATAGTCCAAATAATTGGTCAGATTACTTTATTTTAGCAGTTGAATATTATTATATCGGTTAATGAATCTTTTTTCAATATTTTACCCTAATTGCCCTAAATCTATCAATTCCATTATAACATTGTACCAGAAAACTGCCAAAAAAGCACACATCATTCTATTATTTCAAAGCCAGCAAACCATATAACCTTTCTACACAGTCTGCTGGCTTTATTTAAGGAGTATTATTTTAATTGATCCATGGGATTCCCCAGGGCTGCAACAAAATCGATTTTTTCATTACTGTACTGCTCTTCCTTTTTCTCGCTACGGCTGTTCATAGCCAGTTGAATTACCTCTTGAATGTCCTCTGCCCCGATCACATCAATCTTAAAGTCTTTAAAGCGTTCTTGATAGTTCCCCTTGGGGATAATCACAACCTGACAGCCGGCCTTAATGGCGGCTTCAATTTTAGCTACAATGCCCCCCACCGGCTTTATCTTGCCCCGTATTGAAATTTCCCCCGTCATGGCAACCCGGTGGTCGACAGGCTCATTGACAATGGCCGAATAAATGGCCGTCACCATGGTGACCCCTGCCGAGGGACCATCAATGGGAATGCCTCCCGGTAAATTCAAATGTATGTCGTAGTCTCTTGGGTCAACCTCTAAAAATTTACGAATAACCGTTAAAACATTGTCCACGGAATCTGAGGCGGTGCTCCGACGCCTCAGGGTTTTTCCTGAGGCATTGGTTTCTTCCGATTCAATAATACCGGTTACAATCATTCTTCCCTTGCCCTTTTCGGGAACCTTAATGGCCGATGCTTCAATTTCAATCAGCATTCCCAAATTGGGCCCATAGACCCCCAGTCCATTGACATATCCCACACTGGGCTTTTCCTCAATTTTCTTTTCGGGCCGTGGATGATAATGACCGCTTTCAATGACCCATTCTACATCCTTCAGGGTAATTTCCTTATGCTGATTGGTGATGGCAATCCCGCTGGCTACCTGAATAATATTGACCGCCTCACGGCCATTGGTAGCATATTTCTTGATCTCTTCAATGCCTTCATTTTCAATATGAAAGCCGCTTTTTTTACATGCGTTTTCGGCGATCATCCCTATATCATCCTGAGACAGGGGTCTAAAATATATTTCGACACACCTGGATCTAAGGGCCGAAGGAAGCTCCTGGGACGTTCTGGTGGTGGCCGCCACCAAGCGAAAATCAGCCGGAAGACCCTTCTGAAAAATCTCATGAATATGACCGGGAACATTGGTATCCTCTGGACTGTAGTAAGCACTTTCCAGGAATACCTTTCTATCTTCCAATACCTTTAACAGTTTATTCATTTGAACCGGATGAAGCTCTCCAATTTCATCAAGAAATAAAATACCCCCGTGGGCTTTGGTTACGGCCCCCGGCTTTGGCTGAGGAATTCCCGCCTGTCCCAGAGGTCCTGCCCCCTGATAAATAGGGTCATGAACGGAACCCATGAGGGGGTCGGCAATTCCCCTTTCATCGAACCGAAGGGTTGTGGCATCCATTTCAACAAACTTTGATTGTTCATTAAAGGGGGAATAATCGCTTTTCTTTGACTCCTCCAGCACTACCCTGGCGGCAGCAGTTTTTCCCACTCCCGGCGGTCCATAAATAATCACATGCTGCGGATTAGGGCTGCAAAGGGCTGCTCGAAGGGCCTTCAGGCCATCCTCCTGACCGACAATTTCTTTAAAGGATGTTGGTCTGGTATATTCAGAAAGGGGAATCGTTAAGGAACGATCCCGCATTTTTTTCAATTTTTCCAGTTCTTTTTTAGATTCCCTTTCTATGGCGCTTTTATTACCCTGCTGGCTTTTAAGCAGGCTTAGGAAATATAGCCCAATTACGATGGCAAAAAAGAACTGTATTAAGAAAAAGACGTTGGACAATTTCTTTGCCTCCTTCCATTGACACCTAGTAGTAGTATGTACTGGCCTTTTGTTTTTATCCTGTGTAAAAAACCTACCTCTTAAGGCAACAATAGGAAGAACATTAGTGATATAATGAAATTATTACAACAAAGGCGATCGTAAATGGAATGCACTTTAGGAGGCGTAGAAATTGAAGAAATACTTAAAGTTCTTTTGGATTTTTTTCAAAATAGGGGCCTTTACCTTTGGTGGAGGCTATGCCATGATTCCCATTATTCAAAAAGAAATGGTTGAAAAGGAAAAGCTGATTGATTATGAAGAATTTATAGATATTATTGCTGTCTGCCAGAGTCTTCCGGGGGCCATTGCCGTTAATACTACCATTTATGTGGGCTATCAATTATTGGGGATCATGGGGGCAATATCGGCTCTGTTTGGAACGGTACTGCCTTCATTCCTGGTTATTATCATCATGGCTGTTTTTTACAATCAAATTAAGGATATAGCTACTATTCAGCTATTTTTCAAGGGTGTTCGGCCTGCTATTGTGGCTTTAATCTTTGTCTCTGCCATGAAGCTGGGTGCAGCCATTGAAAAAAAGTATTTCAATATATTACTCATGACTGGGGCCTTTGCCGCCATAGCTGTCT
The DNA here is from genome assembly GCA_965652145.1 of uncultured Clostridiaceae bacterium. Classification (GTDB taxonomy): domain Bacteria; phylum Bacillota; class Clostridia; order Peptostreptococcales; family Natronincolaceae; genus CBFGTV01. Next base: position 19,046 of record CBFGTV010000035.1, on the reverse strand, counting down.
TCAATGCTTCTCCTGTTTTTGTCATAATTGGCTGTGCTGCAGCCGGACTAATTTATCGGAAAAGGAGCCATCAAAATGATTTACCTTAAGCTGTTCTTATCCTTTCTAAAAATCGGTGTTTTTAGTTTTGGGGGTGGCTATGCCATGCTTCCCTTAATCGAACAGGAAATTGTTCATATTAACCATTGGCTTAATCAAGATGAATTCGTTGATATTATTGCCATTTCCCAAATGTCACCGGGCCCCATTGCCATCAATTCAGCCACCTTTGTGGGCTTCAAGCATCTCGGAGTGTTAGGGGCCTTGGCGGCTACCCTGGGGGTCATTTTCTGTTCCTTTTTTCTTGTAACCTTTCTGGCCAATGTCGTTATGAAATACCATGATTCTACAGCCATTCAAGGAATTTTTGCAGGTATCAGGCCCGGTGTAATCGGCTTAATAGCTGCCGCCTGCGTCTCACTTTTTAAAAGCTCCATTGTGGATTTTAAGGGCCTGCTGATTGGACTAATGGTGTTAGGGATATTATTAAAGACTAAAATACACCCCATTGTCATGATAATGCTCTCAGGACTATTGGGAATATTCATTTACTCAATATAGAAACCCGACAATATTTAAAGGGAATCTCTATCCATAGAGATTCCCTTATTTGATATTATGAAGCTGTTTCTTCGTTTTTCTTTTTTCCTGCCTTAGCTTTTTTATACAGAATTGTTGGTTTAGCCTTTTCATTGACCGTTTCCTTGGTAATGATGACCTTATCAATGGTCTCTTCTGAAGGAATGTCGTACATAACATCCAGTAGGATTCCTTCGATAATTCCTCGAAGCCCCCTGGCACCGGTCTTTCTTTCGATGGCTTTCTGGGCGATCAATTCCAAAACACCCTCGTCAAATTCCAGTGTAACGCCATCAATTTCGAAGAGTCTGTTAAATTGCTTCACCAGGGCATTTTTAGGCTCTGTTAAAATCTGAACCAGAGCCTTTTCATCCAATTGGTCAAGGGTTACCATTACCGGCAATCGCCCTACAAACTCTGGAATCAAACCATATCTTAACAGATCCTCGGGCTGCAAATGCTTTAGAAGCTCGCCTACATCCTTAACTTCTTTGCTTCTTACATCTGCTCCAAAGCCCATGGCTGTTTTACCAATACGCTTTTGAATGATTTTCTCTACCCCATCAAAGGCACCACCACAAATGAATAGTACATTGGTGGTATCAATTTGAATGAATTCCTGATGGGGATGCTTTCTGCCACCCTGAGGGGGTACACTGGCTACAGTGCCCTCCAGTATTTTTAAAAGGGCCTGCTGTACACCTTCTCCGCTTACATCCCGAGTAATTGAAGGGTTTTCAGATTTTCTAGCAATCTTATCCACCTCATCAATATAGATGATTCCCTTCTCTGCCTTTTCAATATCATAATCAGCCGCTTGAATTAACTTTAGCAGGATATTTTCTACATCCTCGCCCACATAACCGGCCTCTGTTAAAGAGGTAGCATCGGCGATGGCAAAGGGTACATTTAATATTTTAGCCAGGGTTTGGGCCAAGAGGGTTTTCCCTGAACCTGTGGGCCCCAGCATAATGATGTTGCTCTTTTGAAGCTCCACATCATCCGACTTAATATCCATATTAATTCTTTTATAATGATTATAGACGGCCACTGCCAGGGCCTTTTTAGCCTCATCCTGACCAATAACGTACTGATCAAGAATGGCCCTAATTTCCTTGGGCTTTGGCAGATTCATCAGGTCTATATCGATATTTTCCTCAAATTCCTCTTGAATGATTTCCTGGCACAATTCAATACATTCGTCACAAATGTACACATTGGGCCCTGCAATCAGTCTTCTTACCTGATCTTGGGATTTACCGCAGAAGGAGCATTTCAACTGCTTCTTATCCTCAAATCTTGACATTTTCACACCTCTTTCAATCGGCTTTATTTCTTGCTGATCACTTCGTCAATGATGCCATAGGCCTTGGCTTCCTCTGCTTCCATAAAGAAATCCCTATCTGTATCTTTTTGAACCTTTTCAAGGGGCTGACCAGTACGCTCAGCCAGTATTTTATTAATTGTATCTCTGCTTTTCAGTATTCGTTCCGCATGGATTCGAATATCCTCTGCCTGACCTCGGGTTCCTCCCAGGGGCTGATGGATCATGATTTCTGCATTGGGTAGCGCAAAGCGTTTCCCCTTTGCTCCAGCGGCCAATAAAAAGGCTCCCATACTGGCGGCCATACCAATACAAATGGTTGAAACATCGGGTTTAATATAGTTCATTGTATCATATATTGCCATTCCGGAAGTAATCGAACCTCCTGGGCTATTAATATAAAGCTGAATATCCTTATCTGGGTCATCTGCCTCTAAAAACAACAGCTGAGCCACCACAAGACTTGCAGTTACATCATTTACTTCATCACTTAAAAAGATAATTCGTTCCTTTAACAATCTGGAATAAATATCATAGGATCTTTCGCCTCGATTTGTTTGTTCTACAACAACAGGCACCAACGCCATCACAATCCCCTCCTCATCTTTTAATATAAATTAAGATTTAAGCAAGCTTAGCATTTTCCACCAGGAAGTCAATGGTCTTCCTTACAACAATGGTATCTTTAAAGTATGCTAAGTCAGCCTCTCTTAAATTTTCTTTAAATTTATCCAGCTCTTGCTTATACTGATCGGCCAGCTTTTGAACTTCTTGCTCCACCTCTTCCTCGGTGGCTTCTATTGCTTCTGCCTGGCTGATTTTATCAAGAACCAACTGGGTCTTTACTCGATTAATGGCATCTTCCCTCATTTGATCTCTAAGGGCGGCCTCATTAGACCCGGTCATTTGATAGTAATAATCTAGATTAATTCCCTGGTAACCCAGTTGATAACTAAAATCTCGAATCATACCATCAATTTGACGTTCTACAACGGCCTTTGGTAATTCAAGCTCTACTTGATTTACAATAGCCTCCACTACCTTATTTCTAACTTCTTGCTCTGCATTTCTTTTACCCTGTTCATCTAGCTTTGCTCTAATATCAGCCTTCAGCGCTTCAAGGGTATCAAATTCTGATACATCCTTTGCAAATTCATCGTCAAGGGCTGGCAGTTCCTTTTCTTTAATTTCATGAATTTTAACTTCAAAGGTGGCTTCCTTACCCTTTAATTCCTCTGCATGGTATTCCTCTGGGAATGTTACATTTACCTTCACTTCATCCCCAATATTGGCACCAATCAACTGATCTTCAAAGCCTGGAATAAACTGACCTGAACCAATGGTTAGGGACTGCTTTTCGGCAGTACCACCCTCAAAGGCTACACCGTCTGCAAAGCCCTTATAGTCAATAATAACCATATCGCCTTCCTTAACGGGTCTGTCTTCCACAGCAATCATTCTGCCATTCTTTTCTTGCATTGCTTTAAGTTCATTTTCTACATCTTCTTCTTGTACATTATACTCTTTTTTCTCAACTTCTATACCCTTGTAGTTTTCAACGGAAAACTCCGGCATAACCTCTACAATAGCTGTAAATACTACATCTTCACCCTTATTAATTTCGTCGAAATCAATTTCTGGTCGGTCTACTGGATCTATCTTATGGGCTTCAAGGGCCGCTTCGTACACCTGGGGCAGGCAAACATTAATTGCCTCATCATAAAAAATTTCCCTTCCGTAGTGGCTTTCAATTATCTTTTTTGGTGCTTTACCCTTTCTAAAGCCAGGAATATTGAATTTACCCTTTATTTTATGGTAGGCCTTATCAATGGCCTTTTCAAATTCTTCTGCGGGTACAACTAGTTTCAGGGTAATTCTATTGTCTTCCTGTTTAATAATCTCTGAACTCATTAAATTGATCCTCCTCTATTAATTTTACCATTTTTTTGATTTTATTAACAAATATTTTTGAATCTTTAATAATTTCCATGGCTTTTTTTTTGATATAATTCCGCAGACTATGAAAAAACATCCATATTGTGGATGTTTTCATTCATCAGGATGCTTATCATATTAATACTATCTAATTATCCTATTGATGTCAACAGATAGCTCCTGATCAAGAGAAATATTTTATAATATTACCCTTCAATCGTCTTTTTAATCACATTTTTATACAGAGGATTTTGCAGGAATTTCCCCTGCCCTTTGTATGGCAATCTTTGCTGCGATGGGACCGATGATTTCATAGACAAAGACACCCCCCAGGACAATGGTGCTTAACCGTCCTCCCAGGTTGGGTAGCTGCTGCTTCGCCACCATGGCAAGGCCAATGGCTACTCCTGCCTGGGGTAATAGACCGAGTCCTAAGTTATGGATAATTACCTTCGGGTAGCCCACCACCTTGGCACCAAGGGCAGCGCCGCCAATTTTACCGACTGCCCGGGCAATGACATAGCCAACCCCCAAGATACCTAGCTTGCCAAGTACGCTCAAGTGCAGCCCTGCTCCTGCCAGGGTAAAGAAAAATACATAAAGGGGCGGTGTAAAATAATGCAAGCTGTCAAAGGCCTTACGGGAGCTTTGCATCATGTTGGTAATAGTAGCCCCCAGAGACATACACAGTAAAATTGGGGAAAGGTGCAACATATTGGCTAAGCCGCCGCCAGCAACGATGAGGGCCAGAACAATACCCAGCAGTTCGTCCTGATTGGCGGCCCGATTGGCAAAGAAAACCAATACCAAACCTATGATGATGCCCAGTATCAAGGAGCCTGCAATTTCAATTACCGGCTGGGTCATCATCTGAAAAAATGAGACGTCAGCCCCACCTGAGGTAATTCTGACCAGTGCCATGGCGATTCCAAAGCTCATAACACATACTGCATCATCAATAGCCACCACCGGAAGAATGGTCTTGGTTAAGGGGCCATTGGCCCGGTATTGATTAATAACCATGGTGGTGGCAGCCGGTGCTGTGGCAGCGGCAATGGCGGCTAAAAGTATACTGAATTGAAAGGACTGATTTAATAAATAATAACTGGTTAAAAAGACCATCAAAATGGTGATAAGGGCCTGAAATAAGGTAACGGTGAATATTTTTCCCCCTACCTTCTTAAGCTCCTTCCAGGAAAATTCACTGCCTATGCTAAAGGCGATGGCAGCAAGGGCTATATCATTGACTATAGAAAAGCCTTCTATATCGCTATCGGTAAGGAGCTTTCCTATAGAAGGACCAATGATGAGTCCACCCAATAAATACCCTGTTACACTGGGCAGATGCAGGCACTTTGCCAATTTTCCTCCTAATATACCAGCTAATAAAACAATACTAATTTTAACAAGAATGTCCAACTATAATACGCCTCCTATTTTTCTTTGTCAATGGATTTTGGCAAGCCGCAAACCCGGCCGATGGGAACAGAAAACATCAGACCAATGCCTGGCTTGCAAAAATCTCCCACCAGTCGATTGACAGACTCCATGGCCATATCCAGCAGCTCGTCGCTTTGTACCACTGTAAAAATTGTTTTGTTATAGGGTCTGGAGCTATCCAACAGGCTTCTTAAGGAGCCGAAAATAGGGATTTTTTCATGGTCATTAATGGCTCTGGCCATTCCTTGGCTGTCCAGTACCGTTGCGCCACTAATACCTATGTTGACAAACTCGGTTAGAATATCATCCAGATATTCTACCTGATTCAAAACAATAAACAGTACATGCATTTTTTTCACTCCAATCTAAATGGGATTACATTTATATTATAACTCTTTTTGTATACACATTTCAAATTTTATTAGACCTTTATAATTAAAGTTGAGAAAAGAAGCTATCATTACAACGTAAAAGTCCATCCTGAAGGATGGACTTTTAACAGTGACTTAATAGTGCCTCTGAAAGGGTAAGCTGCTTAATATTGGGCTTAGTCAATGGTGAGCTGGAGTATAGAATTTAAAGCTGCTTCTTGTATTTCTGCTTCTGTCTGGGCCAATACCTCAATGATTACCTCATAGGAGCCCTTCTTCAATGGTCTGCCCTCTTTGTCTGTCAGATCCCATTCCTCCTGCCAGATGATGCTTTCAGTCGGTAACAGGGTTTTATTTATCAAGGCCATGGTAAAGAATTTATCATCCGAATAACGGTATACTTCCTGTCCCTCCTGGTCGATGATGGTGATCTCATACTGTTGCCCGGAACCAAAGGTCAGCTCCTTTGGCTCTTTGTCACGATTTGTCAGTGAAAAATCAAATGTAATTTTGTCCCCTTGCTTCTCATAGGCTGCGATGGTTTGCAGTGAAGTATTAACAGAATCCATTTCCTCCTTCACTCCTTTATCCTTTTCATGCTGCTCAATCAGCTCATCTAATCGGGACAACATGACCACAGCCTCTCCATAGGTTAGCTCCTCCTTTGGAGAGAAGTATCCGTTTCCTCGTCCCTTTGCCAAGCCGATAAAGTTAGCATTTCTTACGTTCCAAAGAAATTGCTCATCAATTTGATCTTCATCCTGATATAATAGTATCATAGGCTGAACCAGCTCATCCAAATTGGTGTTGGTTTTTTGTGCCCAAATGAGTACCAGGTTATGAGCTACCTCCTGTCGTGTAGTTGTTTTTAGTTCCAACTGCTGGCCTGATCCAATGATTTTTGCCAGCAAACTATTAAACTCCTTCACCGAGATGATCTCTCCCAGCCTGGCTGCATCTATCAATGTCTTTATATTATATTGCTTTTCAAGGGATTCCAAGTAGGTCATAGCCCAATGGTCTGGGTTGCTGCTTCCAGGAATTTCGGCTCCAAAGGATGCAACATAGATTGAGGAAGCCAAAATACTGCCCAATACCAAACTACTGATTAATTTTTTATTCATTTTCATCATCCTCCTTTTCTTTACCTAATAGACGATAAAAAATGAATTTAGTTCCATAAAAAGGCAATTAGTTTTGTCCTTAGCTGCTTTCTCTTTCTAAAAGGCTGTAGTTTAACACAATTTTATGGGTTTCAAGGGTTTCTTCATTTAATATTTTAGTCAGCACTCTCATGCCAATGGCTCCCATTTCGTACATGGGCTGAGCCACAGTGGTCAGTGCCGGATAGATTTTTCCTGCCATGTCAATATTGTCAAAGCCCACAATGGCCAGCTCCTCGGGAATATTGATTCCCTGCTCCAGGGCAGCCCGCATGGCACCGATGGCCATTTCGTCATTGGCTACAAATATGGCAGTGGGTGGCTGCTCCATATCAAGGAATTTCTTTGCACCCTCATAGCCGCTCTTAAAGCGAAAGCCTCCCTCTATGACCAGCTCCTCTAAAAAGGGAAGATTATTTTCTTCCAAGGCCTTTTGATAGCCTTCCATTCTCGTACCATAGGTCACCGGGTCAAAGCGTTTGCCTGTAATGATACCAATTCGCTCATGACCCTTCTTGATTAAATATTTCATCATGGCCCTGCTGGCCCCCACATGGTCTATGGTAACCGAAGGAATATCCTCATAGTCGGTACCAATTAGTATAATCGGAATTCCATAGGTTTTGAATTTTTTATAGAGCTCCTCAGAAACCTCATTTCCGATAAAAACAACACCATCCACCTGCTTTTCGGCCATCACATCGAAATATTGTATTTCCTTTTCCTTGTCAAGGTCTGTGTTGCAAAGAAAGATATTGTACTCGTACATATTGGCAATGTCTTCAATTCCCCTTACAACCTCGGGGTAGATTTGATTTGATATGTCGGGGATTAAAATTCCAATTGTCTTTGTATTTTTAATCTTAAGACTTCTGGCAATGGCATTCGGTTTGTAGCCCAATTCCTCGATGGCCTTCATTACCTTTTCATGGGTTTCGGGCTTGACAATTTTACTTTCATTGATTACTCGGGAAACCGTAGAAATGGAAACCCCGGCCTTTCTAGCTACGTCCTTTATGTTAAACTTCACGAAATACACCTCCAATTTATTGTTAATATTAACTAATTATTCTACTTCATTCTCTAAGTTTAGTCAATATTTTGTCAATTATTTTTCTCTATTGTTCATTAATTATTAATCTTTTTCAACTATTTTAATATCGTGCAATGTCAAATCGATAAATACTAATCGCATCAGCCTCATTTTTTATTGTGGCCCTGGCATCTGCTATTTCCTTTTTTATATCATTATCCTCCACTAATCTTGGTATAATCAGGGATTTTTGCCCGCCGGCTTCGATAATAAGACCATGGTAAGCTTTGTCATCCAGGCTGCCTTCATCCTGAACAATTTCAGGAGTTCCAATGATATCCACACTGATCTTTAATTCATGGAGTATTTCCTTTTCGATCGGATGAAATCGTGGGTCCTTTGTAGCCGCCAAAATGGCATTATGAATGATTTCTTCAGCAAGATTTTTTTTAACAGGCTCAACGGTTCCTATGGAGCCCCGCAAGCTCCCTTGATGATACAGCGAGACAAATACCCCCAAAGCCTGAGCTTCCAGGGTTTCCACCAGCTCACCCTGCAGGATCAGAGTCTGATATATGTCCCAATCCAGCTGCTGTTCATGTCTAAGCCATTCCTCTATGGCTGCCCGTGCCAGGGCAACATAAATATTCTCAGGCTCCTTTGATTCCTTAGAAGAGTCCTGACAACCTAAGGATACAAATTGACTGGAAATTTTGGTATTTCTATCGAACTCAATTTCTGCTGCTGCCCCTCCCCTGATTTTCCCTTTATTGGTGATACAAAGGGGAAAATGGAGACCAGGGGTCATACCACAAAAATATTGCATTCAACCACCTCCAGTAATCCTATATAAATTAACATTCCCTAAAGTATGAGTAAATTAACAATTTTATACATGTTTTTACGCTTTATTTCAATTTAAGGAATGATTAGGGGTTGAATTCATTCTATCAAAGATAAATGAAAATAAAAAGGGGCTATTGGGCTAAATGTTTAAAGCTTTGTTAAATGTGATATAAACCTAATAGTATGGTAAAGCTTTTGACAGGAGGAAACGGTATGAATGAAACCATCAATCTATTAAAGTCTCATCGTTCAATAAGAAGATTTAAGGATACACCATTGGAGCCTGAATTACTTCAATCGATTATTGGGGCCGCCCAGGCCGCCTCTAGCTCCAGCTTTTTGCAGCCCTATACCATTATTGGCGTAAAGGACCCGGTGTTGAAGGAAGCCCTGGCAGAGCTTTCAGGAGATCAGCCCTATGTGGTCAGGGCCCCTATTTTTCTTGTCTTTTGTGCAGATTTGAACCATTTAGACCAAGCCTGCCAAATGCATGGTGTTGCCATGCCCAAGGATTACATGGAGACCTTTATCATAGCCACCGTTGATACTGCCCTGGCGGCTCAAAATGCCATGGTGGCTGCCGAAGCCCTGGGCTTGGGCGGGGTTTACATTGGAGGAATCAGAAATAACCCCCGGGAAGTTTGCAGGCTTTTGAACATTCCCAAGTATGCCTTTCCTCTATTCGGAATGTGCCTGGGATACCCCGACCAGCAGCCCCAAATAAAGCCCCGGCTTCCGCAATCCATCATCTACAGGGAAAATTACTATACTTCAGTAAATGAGAAGGAACTCATTGCTGAATATGATGAAATAATCAGCCAATATTATCTGGAAAGAACCAAGGGAAGGCGAAATGACCAATGGTCCAGGCAAATGGCTGAAAAATTCAGCCTTGAGTTGCGACCCCATATGGAGGCATTTTTAAAGGAGCAGGGATTTGCTATGAAATAAAAAATCAGGGCCCTATTCAAATATGGGCCCTGATTTTTGTTTAAAGTCTTGTTATTTTGATTCCAGTTTCATGGTCATTTAAATTCTGCTTTTCAAGGCTATCATCCTTGACCGATTCAATGGAAACCGCCAGGGTTTCTGTCATGATGTACTCCTTAAAGGTTTCCACCGCCTTGGTAATGGCTTCATCTCCATCATAGACGATCTTGATTTGGTCTGATACCTCATAACCGTTATTTTTTCTCATTTGCTGTATCTTTGAAACGAATTCCCGGGCATAGCCTTCATCGAGAAGGTCCTCTGTCAGGTTGGTATCCAGAATAACAAAGAGGTTATTCTCTGTTTCTACGGTAAAGCCCTCCTTAGAGGCAATGGTAATCTGTACATAGTCCTTTAGAATTTCCACCATCTCTCCATCCAGCTCCAGCATTAGGCTTTCCCCTGCCTCCAGCTTGGCTGCCACCTCTGCTGCATTGAGACCTGCCAGGGCCTTGCCTAGGGATTTTATTTTGGATCCCAGAATGGCCCCTGCTGTTCTGAAATTGGGCTTGAGGTTAAAGTCCATGTATTCCTTTAAATTCTTCTCAAACACAACTTCTTTTACATTCAGCTCCTCCATCATCAAGGGAACTAAGTCACTGATTTGGGCCTCAAACTTTCCATCCACCAGAATCTTTTGAAGGGGCTGGCGAACCTTAATTTTCGCCTGGGCCCTTGCCGCTCGGCCCAGACCCACCAGACTTCTTACCAGGTCCATCTTTTCCTCCACCTGTTTATCAATCAAGGCTTCCTCCGTTACGGGATAATCCGCCAGGTGGACAGAAAGCTCCCCTGTCAGCTTCTGGTACATTTCATCCGACATGAAGGGTGCAAAGGGAGCCACCAGCTTTGAAACCCCCACCAGTATTTCGTAGGTGGTATTATAGACAGATTTTTTGTCATCTGTCAGCTCCACGGCCCAGAATCGTCTTCTTGCCCTTCGAATGTACCAGTTCGATAAATCTTCATTGACAAATTCCTGGATTTTTCTGACGGACTTGGTTAAATCGTAGCCCTTCATATCTAAATCGATATTCTTCACTAGGCTGTTGAATTTGGAAAGTATCCAACGATCCAGCTCGGGCCTTTCATCATAGGGCACAAAGAAGCTGGTGGCATCGATTCCATCGGTATTGGCATACAGGGTAAAGAAGGTATAGACATTTTGTATGGTGGTAAAGAATTTACTTTGAACCTCCTTTAATCCCTCTATATCAAAACGGGTTGGTGTCCAGGCAGGTGATACATGCAATAGATACCACCGCAATACATCGGCCCCGTACTGATCAAAGAGCTCAAAGGGATCAACGGTATTGCCTCTGGATTTAGACATTTTTCTTCCGTCTTTATCGAGTATTAAGTCATTAACCAATACATTTTTATAGGGGGCCACGCCCTTGACAAAGGTAGAGATGGCCAGCAGGGAATAGAACCAGCCCCGGGTTTGGTCAATACCCTCGCAAATATAGTCGGCAGGGAACAGTACATCAAAGTTTTCCTTGTTTTCAAAGGGGTAATGGTGCTGGGCAAAGGGCATGGCCCCGCTGTCAAACCAGCAGTCGATTACTTCTGACACCCGGGTCATGGTGCCTCCGCATTGATCACATTTTAAATGGACATCATCCACATAGGGTCGATGCAGCTCAATGGATTCGTCGATTTCCTCCAAAGCCCTTTCTGCCAATTCCTTGCGGGAGCCCACAGAGGTGGTGTGACCGCATTGACAGCGCCAGATATTTAACGGTGTTCCCCAATAACGGCTTCTCGATAGGGCCCAATCATTCAAATTCTCAAGCCAGTTGCCAAAACGCTTTTCACCCACATAGTCGGGGTACCAATTGACGCTGTTATTATTGGCAATCAGCTGATCCTTCATTTTAGTCACCTCTATATACCAGCTTGGCTTTCCATAGTATAGTAGGGGTGTTGAGCATCGCCAGCAATGGGGGTAATTATGGTCAAATTTCTCTTTCTTGTATAGCTTATTTTCCCCATGGAGCCATTTTATAATGTCAACATCACAATCCATTACAAACCGGCCCTCCCAGGGGGTGGTGGTATATTTGCCGCTTTCATCCACCGGCTGCAGTACAGGCAGATCGTATTTTCTTCCTACCTGGTAGTCATCCTCACCGAAGGCAGGGGCGATGTGTACAATCCCTGTACCATCATCGGTGGTAACATAATCGGCATTGGTTACAAAGAAGGCCTTCTTGTCGGCATGAACAAAGGGCATTAGCTGTTCATACGCTACATATTCCAGTTCTTTCCCCTTTAATTCCTCTAATATCTCAAAATCTTCCCCCAATACCTTCTTGGCAAGCTTATCGACAACAATATATACTTTTCCGTTTTGTCTAACCTTTAAATAGGTTTCCTCCGGGTGAACAGCCAGCGCCACGTTGGCCGCCAGGGTCCAGGGGGTTGTGGTCCATACCAGGAAATATTCCTCGGCATCCTTCCGTTTAAAGGGCACAATCACAGTATTGGATTTGATTTCTTTATAGCCCTGGGATACCTCATGGGAGGCCAGACCTGTTCCACATCGTGGGCAATAGGGCAAGATTTTGTGGCCCTCATAGATATAGCCCTGCTTAAAAAATTGGTCTAAAATCCACCAGACCGATTCAATATAGTTATTGTCCAGGGTGATATAGGGGTTATCGAGGTCAATGGAATAACCCATCCTTTTGGTCATTTCACGCCAATGCCTTTCATAGGTGAAAACCGATTCTCGGCATTTTTCATTGAATTTGTCGATACCATAGGCTTCAATTTCCTGCTTGCTGCTAAGCTTTAATTGCTTTTCCACCTCAATTTCCACCGGCAGACCGTGGGTATCCCATCCGGCCTTTCTTTTTACCTGATGGCCTGTCATGGTCTTATAGCGGCACACCGAGTCCTTTAGGGTTCTGGCTAAAACATGGTGGATTCCCGGCTTTCCATTGGCTGTTGGGGGGCCTTCATAGAAAATAAAGGATTTTTGCCCTTCTCTCATCTGAATACTTTTTTCCAGCACATTATTTTGATCCCAATGGTCTGCAATTGTCCCTTCACGCTGGGCAACAGGGGAATTAGACAACGATTGATACTTTTCCATAGGCTTCATCCTTTCAAGCTATTTTATACATAAATAAAGTCCCTAAGCATTACACTTAGGGACGATTTTACCGCGGTACCACCCTGATTATAGGCAGCATACTGCTTCCTATCACTTAATACAAGTTAACGTATGTCTACGGGAAACCCTACTGCTTTTCAGGAATCCGGCTCAGAGGTGATCTTCATAAAAGGCCTCATCATAATCTTTCAGCATATGATTATGTCTCTGTAAATCAGCTGTTTTTACTACTGTCCTCTTCTTCGCCAATTTATTACATTTTATAAGATTATACACTGATTTGAAGGACTGTGTCAAGTCCTTGGAAGGAATACTCCTTATGGATTATACCCATTGGCACCATTCTTATACACCCCAACAGGTATTATGCCCTAACAGTAAATTTTTCGATGGCATTTTTTAATATATCGGCCAGCTCCTGAAGCTCCCTGGCATGGGAGGCCACCTCTTCAATAGAGGCCAACTGTTCTTCTGTGGCAGCTGAAACCTGCTGGGTGGCAGCAGAGGTTTCCTCTGCCGTTGCCGATACATTTTCTATCACACCTACAATTTCATCCTTTTTAAGGGCCATTTCATCGGAGCTCTGCTCTACTTCATTAACTTTTTGCTTTACAGCAGTAATTGCACCGGATATTTGATTAAATATCTCCTGGGTCATAGTAACGGCCTTATCCTGTTCCATAACGATATTTTGTGCCGTATCCATGGAAACCACAGCATTGTTGGCCTGATTTTGAATTCCTTCAATGAGCAGGTAGATTTCCTTAGTGGCATTGCCCGATTGCTCTGCCAGCTTTCTGATTTCATCAGCCACCACAGCAAAGCCCTTGCCGGCCTCCCCAGCCCTGGCTGCTTCAATAGCGGCATTCAAGGCCAATAGATTAGTCTGCTCTGAAATCTGGGTAATGGTCTGGGTAATAATGCTGATGGCATCGGCGCTTTCATGTAAGCTGTTGATAATTTTACTAACCTCTATAGCGGAATCCCTGGTTTGAATGGTCTTTTCCACCAGCTCCTCCAGGGTCCTTAGCCCTTGACTACTTAACTCATTGGTCTCCTCTGCCACATCCTTCACTGATTGGGTAGACAGCAGTACCTCTTCGATTTTTCCAGCCAGCTCATTGACCTTCACGGCCCCTGTTTCTGTGTCTCTGGCCTGCTCGCCGGCACTTTTGGCTATTTCCTCCACCGTCAGGGCCACCTCGTTGGTGGCGGCACTGGTTTGCTCCGTTATACCGGCCAGGGCTGTGGCTGTTTCTACAACGGTTCTGGAGGAGTTTTGCACATCCTCTATTAAGGCACGAATATTTTCCATCATCGTGTTGAAGCTGGCGCTTAATTCCCCAAATTCGTCATTGGTATTGATTTGAGAAAATACGCTTAAATCTCCTGTGGAAGCCCTGCCGAAGGCTCCTTTAAGCTGATTTAAGGGGCCTGAAATTCTTCTTGAAATGATAATAGCAATCCCTACCCCTAAGATGGAAGCAATAATTACTCCGATCAATATATAATTTAAAAGGTCACTGGTGCTTGTCAGCAGCTCATGGGCCTCCATGGCTCCCATCAGCTTCCATCCGGTGCTGGGTATAGTGGTGAAGCTCATGAACTTGTGTCCACCGTCAAACTCATATCGTATAAAGTCTGCTTCATGGCTGACCACGGTTTCCCAAAAGCTCTGGCCTGTAATGTCATTGGTTCCGATCCGTTCAACATCGGGATGAGAAATGACAATTCCCTGCTGACTGGCCAGGACTAAATAGCCCTCATTTCCCAGATGAACATTGCCTATTTTTTCTGCAAGACCCTCGATGTCGACGTCAAAGGCTACCACTCCAAGGGTGCTGCCATTATCCTGAATGATTTTCGAAGCCGTAATGGTATATTGACCGGAATTTGTATCTATGTAGGGATCCGTCCAGGCTACCCTGTCGGGGTTTTTCAGCGCCTCGGAATACCAGGGTCTATCGGTGGGATCATAACCCGCTGGCACCTCGGAACGGGGGTAAAGATACATTCCTTTACTTTCTGTTCCCACATAGGTATTAAGGACAGACTCGTTGGGATGATTGGCATTGGCTAATAATTCCATGGCTAAATCAAAATATTGATTTTGACTTGCTTCGTCGCCCCCCAGCTGACCTTCTCTGGCCAGCTTGATCACTAAAGAGTTTTCCGCCAGGGCCTTCACCTGCCTCTCGATTCCCAAGAAGTACTCATTTAATGAATCAGCCGCCTGGTTAGCAGTTTGCTCAGTGGTTAACTTCAGCTTTTCTTCCAGTATGGAATAGGCCCTTCGATAGCTCAGAAAGCCCAACAGGCTTACGGGTAGTACAATGATTAAAATCATTACAATGATAAGCTGGTTTCTGACACGATTACTGCTTTTAACTTTGTTTTTTTTCATTTTGTTATCCTGCCCCTTTCTCATCCTTAGTTAACAACCACACCCCTAGCCATGACAACAGGTTTTAACATCTTAGAGGATGTTTATTCCTTTTTTTATGTAATCAAAAATATCCCACGGCAGCCTGGCAACCCTAGGAGCTAACAGCTCCCTTAGGTCCATAGCTTTGCGTCCTTGCCTTTCAACAAGTTTGCCAGTATCAGGGTTGATTTAAATTTACACATACCTTTACACTTAAATATAACAAAAATCGACAATAAAGTAAATATGTATTTGGTTATCATCCAGGTGGCCTGTGACCTTTACCAATCACGGTATTGTTTAAAAAATAACAATATATAAAATGCAGCGTTAAATTTATATATACATTATATATGATATGTCCCATTTTCTTTTTCTGTCCCCTTGCGCTACTTTTTTCTCTTTTTATAGGGCAGAATGGTCCCCTTTCTTTCTGTGGCTGAAACCGCCACCGCCACTGCTCCGTCCCCCACCACATTGGCAAAGGTTCGAGCCATATCCAATATCCTGTCGACCCCTGCAATCATTGCCGCTCCCTCTAGGGGCAGCCCCACCGAGGTTAAGACCATGGTCAGCATAATCAAGCCTGCCCCTGGTACACCGGCAGTCCCGATGGAGGACAGGGTAGCGGTTAATACAATGATCACCTGCTGGGAAAGGCTTAGGTCAATTCCTGCAATTTGAGCCACGAAAAGGGCGCATACACCCTGATACAATCCAGTTCCATCCATATTGATGGTGGCTCCCAGGGGCAGTACGAAGCTGGCAATCCCTCCAGGTACCCCAAGGTTTTCCTTTACCGCCTTAATGGTTACGGGAAGGGTGCCTACACTGCTGGAGGTACTGAAGGCCACCGTTGCGGCCGGCAGGATTCCTCTAAAGAATTGAATTGGGCTAATTCGGCCAAAGCAGCTGACAATTGTGGAATATACCAATACGCTGTGGAGCAACACCCCCAGGTATACGGCTAATATTACCTTTCCCAGGGGAAGCAGCACCCCTGGGCCATTGTTGGCCACCACAGGGGCAATTAGGGCAAAAACACCATAAGGGGCTAGCTTCATAATAAAGGCCGTTAAGGTATACATGGTTTCTGCCAGGCCGTCAAAAAAACTAAGAAACACCCGGCTTTTTTCCTTTACAGCTGTGGCAGAAATTCCAAGAAAGATGGCAAATATGATGATTTGCAGCATATTCCCCTCCACCAGACCCTTTAGGGGATTGGCAGGGATCATATTGAGGAGGGTTTCAGACAGGGCCGGTATTTCCGTTACCTCTGGGGCCGTAGTAAGGGAAAGTGTCAAGCCTGCCCCAGGCTTAATTAAATTGGCCATGAAAATACCAATGGTTGCAGCGATGGCTGTGGTGCCCATGTAAAAGGCAATGGTTTTTCCTCCGATTCGGCCGATTTTTTTAATATCGTTCATGCTGGCGGTACCTACAATAATTGATGAGAATACTAAGGGTATGATCAGCATTCTAACAAGGTTTAAAAACAGGGCCCCAAGGGGGGCGATATAGCTGTCAGCTATATGGGGCATTCCTCCCAGTAATAAACCAAAAACAATTCCCGCCACTAAACCCAGTAATATCTTAGTTGTTAATTTCATCCCCTCTACTCCTTTCATAGGCTTATTGTATTAAATACTATGAAGGGAGGGATTTATTTATTATCAAATTGTAGTTTAACAGTATCTGAAACAGCATAAGGGTTAATGAAAAAATGCTAAAATGAAAAATGGCCTATATAAGGCCGAAGGAAGGATTCAGAATAGATTTAATATAGAATGGGCCCGCATTTTACGGACCCAACATGAACCTTTATTGAAGGGGTGGCTGCCCCCCAGGGTTTTTCTGTTGTTCGGCCAGAATTTTTTCTCCTAGCTCCACCAGCCTTCTGGTCATGGTTCCTCCCAGGCTGCCTCCCACAAACCCCAGCTCCCGTGAGGCAATCTCGCCCCGGTCGATCACTGGTGGCTGAGGTTGGTTAAATTGATTTCCCTTTGGTGTTTCCATATGACAGCACCTCTTTTCTTATAGCTCGCCACAGTCATTAAAATGTTGTGGGATCTACATTAAAGTTCATGATTATTTTTGCTGTTACATGTTCTTTTATACCAGGAAAAATCTTGTTTTAGCCAATAGATTCCAAAGCCTCGGCCGCATGATAGGAGCTTCTGACCAGGGGTGCCGAAGCCACATGGCTGAAGCCTAAAGTCAGAGCAATTTTTCGATAACGTTCAAATTGGTCGGGGTGAACATATTCCTGTAAAGGATAATGGGCCTGGCTGGGAGGTAAATACTGACCAATGGTGACAAAATCGCAGCTTACTTCTCTAAGATCTTGAAGCACCTTAATTACCTCTTCTTCTGTTTCTCCCAGGCCCACCATAATTCCAGATTTTGTAATGATATGAGCATCTATTTTTTTTGCAGCTTTAATTAAATCAATCGACCGTTGATAGATGGCTCCAGGCCGAACCTGGGGGTAAAGCCTGGGTACCGTTTCCATATTGTGATTGATGATTTCCGGCCTGGCCTTTACCACCAGTTCCAGGGAATATTCATCGCCCTTCAGGTCGGGAATTAAAACCTCCACAATCATCCTGGGATTCTTTTCCTTAATGGCCCCTACCACCCGGGCAAAATGATCGGCTCCCCCATAAGGCAGGTCGTCTCGGGTAACCGAGGTTACCACCACATGCCTCAGATCCAGCTCTACAGCAGCTGTGGCCACATTTTCAGGCTCCAGCGGGTCCAGCGGCTGGGGTTTTCCATGGGTTACATTACAAAACCGACAATTTCTTGTACATTCCTTCCCCATAATCATAAAGGTGGCGGTTTTTTGACTGAAGCATTCTGCCCGATTTGGGCAATTGGCTGCCTCGCAGACGGTATTTAAGGTCAGCTTATCCAATACGGTTTTCACATAGCTTAGGTTTCGACCACCTCTAAGCTTTACCCTGAGCCAGTCTGGCTTTCTTTTTACTTCCACTGATTATCACCTCTGTCTATTTGACCTTTCCAATCAAACCTGCTTTTCATAATGGAAGGCCTTCATAAAGTAATCCACCACCAAGGGCTTAATTTCCTCAAGATTATATTCCCTCCCCAGCAGGGCCTTCAGGGAGGTAACTCCTTTGTCTGGAATACCGCAGGGAACAATATAATTAAAATGCTCCAGGTTGGTGTTGACATTAAAGGCAAAGCCATGCATGGTGACGCCCCGTTTTACCGCCAGGCCAAGGGCAACAATTTTATGATTCCCCACCCAAACCCCACGATGATCACAGTGGCTTTGGGCCTCAATTTGAAAGTGATCCTTAAGCAGATGAATAAAGCTTTCCTCAAGACCCTTGACAAAGGCCCTGATTCCAATTTTAGCTGCCTTCAAGTCAACAATGGGATAGCCTACAATTTGTCCGATTCCATGGTAGGTTACATCGCCCCCACGGTTGGTTTGATGAAGGGTGATTCCTTGGGTCTTTAAAAATGTTTCACTGACCATAATATTGCTGCTATTGGCCCGGTTGCCCAGGGTAATCACCGGGGGATGCTCTACTAAAATCAGTGTGTCTTCTATTTCTCCCTGCTGTCGCATGGTCAGGTATTCCAACTGCTGATCCAAGGCCTTATCATAATCACAGCGGCCCAAATCAACCACCTTTAACTTCATTGCCTTACCCCCTTACTTCTTAATCAATCGAGTAGGAGGTGAATGAAATCATCATTCACCTCCTACTGAAATATTTTCTTAGAATAAGCCTACAATTTCTCCAT
>CBFGTV010000034.1:0-34341 GCA_965652145.1 uncultured Clostridiaceae bacterium | reverse complement strand
CAGTCATCTCAATATCCTTAACAACCTTATTGTTTATCATTACATCCTCAATGATGGAACCCAGGTCTACACCAATGCTATCTAAAAACACCTTAATATGCCTTCGCAGAAATGTATTCTGAGGAAATTCTAATAGATTCTCTGCTTCCTTATTATAAATTGTAATCAGGTATTCTTGATTAATTACAACGATACCATTAGCTACACTACCCAATATATTATTTAGATATTGCTGAAGATGATTTTCCCTGATATAAGACTGATTCAACTTATTAAAGCTTTCATTTAATTGAATTGTCATTCCATGAAAGGCACCTTCAAGCTCTCCTATTTCGTCTTTAACCTGCATCTTTAAGTCTTCAGCTATTTCACCCCTGAGACCATAGCTTAACTGCCTGACTTTATTTACTAGCATTTCTATAGGATTAGTAATTTGTTTTGCCAATATAAAACCAGATAATAGGGCTATAAAGATAACTGCCATTATCACAAGCTTTAATTGTCTTTTTAACTGAATTACCGCTAAAAAAACTGTGTCTTGATGTTGCTCTACGACAACCATCCAATCCTCATCAGGTACAAAGGAAATCGCTCCATAATAAATTTCATCTTCAACCTTGTAGGAAGCCATCACATCCCGTTTATTCCTTAAGATGTTGATAAAATCAGTTACTTCCTCCTCTACTTGAACATGGCTGTTAGGAATCATAATTAAATCCTTTGAACTGGTAATATCAGGATGAATCGCCATAACCCCCTGGGCATCAGCTACCCATATGATACCGTTAAAATGGGCTTGCGTACGCTGAACGATCTGTATAATATTTTTTAAGGGGAGTCCAGCACCTATTAATCCAATAATTTCATTTTTAGAATTATACACAGGAGCAGCAATAATAAAGTGGGGTTCATTTAACACACTGCTAACTAACAAAGGGCTTACCGTAACCTCTTTACCATCCATAATGTCCCAATAATAGCTTCGATCCTCATAGCTTCTACTCTTAACATGGTCATTGGCTGGTTTAGAAAATACCATCTGGGATTCGTTACTCATATAAAAAATTAAATCAAAATAAGTAAAATTATCATATATTCTAAAGATCTCTCTTTTTACCTCCTCTAAATCTCCATAGCTTTGGGAGGAAAAATTTGCTGCGGTAATCACCGTACTTTTTGCATTTTCTAAGTAAATATGAATCTGCTGACTAATCATTCTGGAAATCACAAGATTTTTATTTACAACATTTACCTCTATATTTTGAGTTGCTATATATTGAGATAACATCCCCGTTAAGAGCACACATGCAATTGCAAAAACCATAACAAAAAATGGTATTTTAAATTTTAAGCTTCTTTTATTCATACCTTTTACCTCGTCAAAGATCATTCATTTAGTATTCTGTATTTCTATGACATATCCTGTTATCATAGTACTTTTTTTAAAGTTAATCTAATGTGGAATAGGGCTAAAACAAGGACAGTATTAATAGGGCTAGAAATATAGTTATGTTATGGATGAGCGTGATTGCGGATAAGCTTTTGCTTTAAAGACAGGGCTAGACTACGTTAATAGGGGAACAGGCCTTTCAGCTAAATATTGCTTTGGCAAGAATTATTCTGGCTGTTACAAAAGTAAAACAAATTTTTAGAATAGAAGCAATAATACAGCAGGAGGCCCACTGTTAGTAGTTGACCTCCTGCTCCTTTACTCAGCAGCCAGTAATTGCTGATAGCCGCCTTCTTTTCTCATTTTTTGAATCACCACGAAGCACACAATGGCTGCCGTTATACCCACCATGCTGTTACTGATCATCATGGCAAGGCCTACGCTTTCACTGCCTAAGCTGGTGAATCGCTGCAATAGGTATAAGCTGGGGATTCTAAATAAAAATAAACGAAGAAAGTTAATCACCAGTGTCAGCCTTGTATAGCCAAAGCCATAGAGAAGCCCCATAACCGATGAGGCAAGGGTCAGAGTCACAAGGGCATATCGTTCATACCGATAGATATTTTTAATTTCCTGGGCAAATTGAAGATCGCCCTTAGAAAATATGTTAATAATAGGGTCCATGAAAATAGTGGATAATACCAGGCCAATTCCTCCCATCACCAGGCTGATTACCAGGGTTTTTTTAAAGGCAGATATAGCCCTTTCAAAATTTTTATTCCCCAGGTTTTGGCTGATAATAGAGGCTTCACCATCCTGAAACCCATTGCAGGCGCTGGTTACGACTCCAGCTATATTATTTGAAACCCCCAGGGCCCCTACCACCATACTGCCATAGAAGGTACTCATGGAATTGACAATTACCTTTCCAAAGCTAAAGGCAAATTTTTCAAAGAATATGGGTAAGGCAAGGATGATAATTGGCCTTACCGTTTTCCTGGAAAAATCAACACTTTTTAATGACAATCTAAAAATATTATCTCGCTTTAGCATACTGATCATGGCATAGATTGTCAAAACAAGGTGAGCAATTAAAGTAGCTATGGCCATCATGGTAATACCATAGTTTAAAACATAGACAAATAGGGCCGTAAGGGGAAGCTTTATACCAATGACAATTAAATTCAAATATAATATTTTTTTGGTATTGCCCTTTGCCTTTTCTACAGCAATATAAACATTGTTGATAAAGATTGCAATAATCATAATAATTTCTACTATAAAATAATTGGTACCAACATTAATTAATTCTTCTGGGGTATTGGCCAGCCGCAGAATGGGCCTTGCCATGGGTACCATAATAAGTAAAATAAGGGCTCCAATTATTAAAGCCAGAAAAAATACCGTATTGACATATTTTTTTGCTATATCTATTTTACCTGCACCATAATATCTGGCTACAATGATTCCGCCCCCGACTGCCAGGCCGGCACCAATTGCGGCAATCATGGTTTTAATTTGAGCCAGATAGGCTACGGCTGAAACCACCTCTGTTCCCAAATGAGAGGCCATCATGGTGTCCAGAAAGCTAAATAGATGATTAAAACCATTATAAATAGCCAATGGCAGGGAAATAAGCCATACTACCCGCCACATGTTTCCCTCTAACACAAATTCTCTTCTGCTACGATCCTTAGAATTTAAAATTGCACTCATTTTTTGTCCGTCCTCTTTTATTTTGTCCTGGCCCAAGAAAAAGCCAACAGGCACTTACATTATACTTGAATCACAAACCCTATTCTGCACAAATCTTGCTTATTTTTTTATATTCTTTGCATATCTTGCTTTATTTTCGTAGCAGCATTATGATATATTTATGGTAGGTGATATTCGTGAAAAGAGAAAATATAGATTTTCATTATCCGGACGAATCCTTTTATCTTTCATATCGTGAGGTCTTTGGAAATTTCACTATGAAGGTCAATCATTTTCATAATCAATATGAACTATATTATCTTTTAGCCGGAGAACGGTATTATTTCATTAAGGATCGGGTTTTCCGAATTCAACCTGGTAATTTAGTCATGATTAATGCCCATGACCTTCATAAAACAACCGATGCTAACACCCAAAATCATATACGGATTCTCATTAATTTCAACAAAGATTTTTTGCCCTCCAGCCCAGGAATGAACCAGCTTTTAGAGACATTATTTGTTGATTCCTGTCATGTGGTTCCCTTTTTACCTGCCGATCAGCAATATGTTGAAACAGTCTTTAATCGCCTTATTTACGAGGCCCAGAGTCAGGGCTTAGGCTTTGAAATATCTTTGCAGTCTCTATTGATGGAGCTTTTAGTCTACACAAGACGATACATTGAAGAAAATCAAAATGTCAGGCTGGTTCCTCCCAGCCCAATGCACGAAAAGATATCTGAAATTGTTCAATATATTAATCAGCATTACGGTCACCCCTTATCCCTTCCTGGCCTGTCAAAAAAATTTTTTATTAGTCAATATCATTTAAGTCGAACCTTCAAACAAACTACGGGCTTCACTGTTGTTGAATATATCAATAACATACGAATCCGCGAGGCCCAAAGGCTATTACGGGAGACCAATCTTAAGGTAATTGATATTGCAGAAGTTGTAGGCTTCAAAAACGTATCTCATTTTGGAAGAGTTTTCAAAAATATTACCAATTATTCGCCTTTACTTTATAAAAGGCAGAATCGTTAGCCTAAAATCAAACAAAAAAAAAGGGACTGCTACAAGACGATTTTTTTCGTTTTATAGCAGCCCTTTTTTTAATTTTAGGCTTCCTTGGCAAAGGTTTTATACATAGACGCCTTGGCGCCACAGATTGGACATTTTTCAGGCAACTCTCCCGCCACTGTATGACCACAGACCTGACAGACATGGATGTCATCAATCTCCATATCCCTGCCCTGCTTCACAACATCCTGGGCATCCTGGAACAGCTTTGCATGGATCTTTTCGGCCTCCAGGGCATAATGAAAGGCCCTTTCTGCTCCTTTTTCTCCCTGAAATTGAGCTGCATTTAAATATACTGGGTACATTTGCTCTATTTCATGGAGCTCTCCATCAATTCCACCCTGCAGGTTTTGAACTGTATCTCCCAGTCCAAATACTGCCCCCGCAGTTACCGTATGATCCTTTTTTTCTGTTCCCAGCTCTCGAAAATGATTGTCTGCATGGGCATATTCTGCATTGGCGATGGCCCTGAAAAGCCTTCCGACATTGGGATAACCCTCTTGATCGGCAACATCGGCCCAGATTAAATACCGCATATGGGCCATACTTTCTCCACCATAGGCTGATCGAAGAAAGTCAGCGGTCATTGCATTTTTAACAGTCATATATAACTACCTCCTTTTGCTTTTATTTCTAATTATATCCATCTAAATTTAATATCATACCTACCATTCCCCCATGTTTTCTATCATTATTCATTGGTCGATCTGGCTGAATTCAAAAGTTTTTATCGCATCTTCCACCAACGTAGTGTCTGCAGCTGCTACAATTACGTAAAGACATAACAAAACTTTCCTGCCCCATTGTATACCTGGTCTTGTATTGGGGGCAAAGCTTAGCCCGCCAGTTCATTTCCTTCTTTTTGGCGGCCCAGCCCTTTCTGCCCGTGAAATATAAAATACCTGAAACCGCTACGGTTCCTATGGCTATTATGGAAACTAAAAATTCGTTATTCATAGTATCCACCTGACATTTCCTTTAATTTTTCATAATCTAATATCTTTAGCCCCTCACGGGTTCTTTTAATGAGCCCTCTTACGCATAGGTTCTTAATCACTCGGTTTAAATGCCTGTAGCTTACCCCCAAAAATGTCGCCAGCTCAGTCATATTACTGGTTTTAATCTCACTAATTAGTTTATTGTTATCATCACAGGCTATGGTGATCAAATAGCTGGCAAACCGGTTTATGAAGGGATAGGATTGATTTAAAGCCGTCATATTTGAAAGGGTATAGAGCTTATGGCTCAGGTTTTCTATGACAAATTTCAAAAAGATATGATCATTAGCGGCATATTCTCGTATATCCTCCATTTTTATACCAATTGCCAGGGTTTTCGTAATCGCCTCTACATTACATCTCACTTTATAATTCTTGAACATTTCCAAATCTCCAATAACCGAAGCGGGAAAGTAAAAGCGAACCAATACTGATTTGCCGTTTTCCAAGATGGTGTAGATCTTTAGCTTACCCTTTACAATAAAATAAAAGAATTTCAACTCTTCATCAATGCTGCAAACCAATTCCCCCTTTTCAAAGGAATAGAAGGTCATCAATTTTGCCATATCCCCACTAAACCTATCATCCAAATGAAAGGCCTTAATATAATGCCTTAGTAAACTTTCATTTTTTACTATTTCCATTGTTATTCCCCCTCTCCCTTTAGTATAGTGTTCTACGCTAAAGGAAAAAAGGACAGATGTCCTATTACTAAAAATAATATAGGTGCAGTTTTATGACAACCTATAGTAGTTACCTCCGAAGCTGAATATAATTATGAATTTTGTCATAAAAACACCCGCTGCAATAACCTTCTCAGCGGGTGAAATATAAATTTTAATATGGCTTTGTTGTGGTCAATCGGAATACATATATGGAAATTTCCCTATACATAACCTAAGTTTTAACTGCTTAGAAGTTCATTTAAAATAGCTTTTTCACCCCATAGGAATATTTTCTAGCATACTTAATTACTTCAATAAATCCCGAGACTGTATCTAAAGAGGTAAAGCAGGGAATCTTGTAATCAATGGAGCTTCTTCTCAGCTTAAAGCCCAGCCGGTCTACAAGCTTACCCTTTGTTGGGGTATTGATCATCATCACCGTTTCCCCTGCTTTAAAGGATTGAACAGCGGCAGTTAGGTCTTGATAAACCTCATCAACCTTAATCCCATTGTCCCTTAAGAAGCTGCCTGTTTTCTGGGTGGCCGTCAGCCTAAAGCCCAGGCTATGGAGCTTTCCGGCAATTTCAAGGGCTTCCCCCTTATCCCGGTCTGATATGGATAACAGCACTGATCCAGTGGAAGGGATTTTCAGTCCTGTGGCTTCAAAGGCCTTAAACAGGGCCTCCTGGTAATCAGCCCCTACCCCCATTACTTCACCGGTGGATTTCATTTCAGGACTCAGGCTGATATCCACCTCTGCCAGCTTTTCAAGGCAAAAGACCGGTGCCTTTACAATGACATAATCGGGCGGCTTGGCAACGCCATCTTCATAGCCCATTTCCTTCAGGGTTTTCCCCGTCATCACTGCCGTTGCCAGGGAAATCATGGGAACACCCGTTACCTTCGATACAATGGGAACCGTTCGGGAGGCCCTGGGATTCGCCTCCAGCACCATTACCTGTTGATCCTTTACAACAAATTGTATGTTAATCAGTCCCCTAACCTTTAAGGCCCTGGCCAGCCTGCTGGTATATTCAACAATATCATGAATGGCCTTTTCACTGACATTTTGTACAGGATATACACTCATACTGTCACCGGAATGAACCCCTGCCCGTTCAATATGCTCCATAATGGCTGGTATAAACACCGTTTCTCCGTCACTGATTCCGTCAATTTCTACCTCCTGGCCTTCTATATACTGATCAAGTAATATTGGGTAATCCTGTTGATCCTGCCAGAATTGGCCGGCATAGTGCAGCAGCTGCTCACGATTCCAAACAATTTCCATGGATTGACCGCCGATCACATAGGAGGGTCTTACCATTAATGGAAAGCCCAGCTGCTTCATTGCCGCTTCCACCTGCTGCAGATTAATTGCAGTGGCACCCCTGGTCTGGGGAACTTTTAATGATGTCAGGAGCTTTGAAAATTTTTCCCGATCCTCTGCTATGTCGATGGATTCCGGGGAGGTTCCTAAAATCGGAAGGCCGTGTTCATGGAGGGCCTTTGTCAGATTAATAGCCGTTTGGCCCCCATATTGAACGATGACTCCATCTATTTTTTCCATCTCTGCAATATTGATAACATCCTCAGGGGTTAGGGGTTCAAAGTAGAGCTTGTCGGAGGTATCAAAATCTGTACTGACGGTTTCGGGATTATTATTGACAATCAAGGTTTCGATCCCCAGCTCCTTCAGGGCCCAGGCCCCGTGAACACAGCAGTAGTCAAATTCAATTCCCTGACCGATTCGAATGGGCCCCGAGCCCAGTATCATCACCTTCCTTTTGTTAAGGATTGCTACCTCATTTTCCCTTTCATAAGTGGAGTAAAAGTAGGGTGTAGCCGATTCAAACTCCCCAGCACAGGTGTCCACCAGCTTATAAACCGGGGTCAGTCCTACCTCCCTGCGATAATGACGAAGAGCCGCCTCTTCCATATTCAACAGAAGTGCCAGATGACGATCGGAGAACCCCATCTTTTTACAGTCCCTTAATAGTGGCTCCCGAAGACCGACCTTTTTGATTTCCCCTTCAAGCTCAATAATATGATGGATTTTAGATAAAAACCATGGATCAATCCCCGTTAACCGGTTTATTTTCTCTAGATCCATACCCCTTCTGACAGCCTCAAAAATACCAAACAGCCTTTGATCATTAGGATAAGATATGATTTCATCAATGAATTCCTGACTCCAGGCTGCCATGGTGCTGGTATAAATATCTCGACGCTTCCCCTCCAGGCTTCTAATGGCCTTCAACAGGGCCGCTTCAAAGGTTCTTTCTATGGCCATTACCTCGCCGGTGGCCTTCATCTGGGTTCCCAGGCTTCTGTCGCCGGTATTGAACTTATCAAAGGGCCATTGGGGAATTTTAACCACCACATAGTCCAGGGCAGGCTCGAAGCAGGCAGTGGTTTTCCCGGTAACAGGGTTTTTAATTTCATCCAGGGTTAGTCCAATGGCAATTTTAGCTGCAATCTTGGCAATGGCATAGCCCGTTGCCTTGGATGCCAGGGCACTGGAACGACTTACCCTTGGGTTTACCTCAATGACCACATAACTCATATTATAGGGGTTAAGGGCAAACTGAATGTTACAGCCCCCCTCCACCTTCAGCTCCCGGATAATGTCAATGGAAGCGCTTCTGAGCATTTGGTACTCTTGGTCCCGCAGGGTTTGGGAAGGAGCCACCACAATACTGTCCCCAGTATGTACCCCCACCGGATCAAAGTTTTCCATATTACAAATGATAATGCAATTATCATTTTGATCACGCATGACTTCATATTCAATTTCCTTCCAATTGGCAACACTCTGTTCAATCAATACCTGACCAATCCGACTGTAGCGTAGCCCTCTGGATACAATCTCTGTAAGGGCCGCCTCGTCAGGGGCAATTCCGCCTCCGGTTCCCCCCAGGGTATAGGCTGGTCGAACAATCAGGGGGTATCCCACTTGCTTTGCAAACGCCAGGGCTGCCTCCAAGGATTCAACGATGGTGCTGGCAGGAATGGGTTGGTTTATTTTCTCCATGGTTTCTTTAAATAACTGACGGTCCTCTGCCCGTTTAATTGCCTCTACTGAGGTGCCTAACAGCTTAACATCATATTTTTCCAAAATTCCTGCTTCATAAAGCTCTATAGCCAGATTGAGTCCGGTTTGCCCTCCCAGGGTGGGTAAGATTCCCTGGGGCCTTTCTATTTCAATTATTTTTTCCAGGGCAGGCAGGCTTAAGGGTTCAATATAGATATGGTCTGCAATATGCTGGTCTGTCATGATGGTGGCAGGGTTGCTATTAACCAAAACCACCCTTAGGCCTTCTTCCTTTAAGGACTTACAAGCCTGGGTGCCTGAATAGTCAAACTCAGCCGCTTGCCCGATAACGATTGGCCCTGAGCCGATGACTAGTACTTTACTGATTTTATTGTCCTTAGGCATTGTTATTCCTCCTATACCGCTTGCTGATCCCTTTTGACATAATTAAGAAATTGATCAAAAAGATATTTGGAATCCATTGGCCCGGGGCAGGCTTCAGGATGATATTGTACGCTGAAAACCGGTAAATATTTATGTTTGATCCCCTCAATGGTGCCATCGTTCAAATTTCTATGGGTAACTGTAAGAAGGTTTGTGTTTAAGGTACTTTCATCGATGGCATAGCCATGGTTTTGGGAGGTAATATAGACCCGGTTGGTTTTTAAGTCCTTTACGGGATGATTGGCGCCACGATGACCGAATTTGAGCTTATAGGTCCTTGCCCCCGAAGCCATGCCCAATAGCTGGTGCCCCATACATATTCCGAATATTGGCAGCTCCTTCAGCAGGGCCTTAATGGTTTCAACGGAATTTTGAAGGTTTTCAGGATTTCCAGGGCCATTGGATAAAAATAGTCCGTCGGGCTTGAGCTTTAAAATCTCTTCTGCTCCTATATCATAGGGCACTACCGTAATTTGACAGCCATAGGATTGCAAAATCCGAATAATATTCAGCTTGACTCCGAAATCCATTAATACGATTCTGGGCCCTGAACCAGGAATCATATAGGGGCTTTTGGTTGATACCTCTTCGGTGTAATTCTTTCGAAGGATATCAACCTGATCTATGGCCTGAAACAGTCCATCCTGATCCGCCAGACTGGTGGTAATGATTCCCTTCATGGTTCCCTTGTCTCTTAAATGCTTCACCAGCATTCTCGTATCAATTCCCTCAATTCCCATAATTCCGTTGGTTTGAAGATATTCCTCCAGCATCATTTCATTTTTCCAGTTGCTGGGTTCCTTACAGTATTCCCGCACCACCAGACCTTTAATAGCCGGCCGTTGGGCCTCTATATCATCATAATTGAGCCCATAGTTACCAATCATTGGGTAGGTCATTACTAGAATTTGGCCATTGTAGGAATAATCAGTGAAGATTTCCTGATAGCCTGTCATGGCAGTATTAAAAACCACTTCACCTACCTCACCCTTTAGGCTGCCAAAGGCCTTTCCTTCGAATATACTGCCATCCTCCAATACTAAATAGGCTTTCATTGTGCTCCCTCCATTTCCTGAAAGATCTCCTTCAAAACTGCCACGAGGCCATCGATTTCTTCTTTGGTTACAATAAGGGGTGGTACAAATCGAAGTACCTTCTCTGCCGTACAGTTGATGATGAAGCCTTTTTTAAAGGCCTGCTCCACAATGGGAGCCCCCCCTATAGTTAACACCAGCCCCAGCATTAACCCCATGCCCCTGACTTCCTTTACAAAGCTGAATTCATCCACCAGCTTTTGAAGCCTTTCCCTGAAATAGGCTCCGGTTGCTTCCGCCTGTTCCCATAGCCTTTGCTTCAGCATCGCTTCCAAGGTGGCTACCCCTGCCGTACAGGCCAGGGGATTCCCGCCAAAGGTAGTGCCGTGGTCTCCGGGCTTCCAGACAGAAGCCACCTCATTGGTAGCCACAATGGCCCCAATGGGGAATCCTCCTGCCAGGGCCTTAGCCAGCGACATGATGTCTGGGGTTACGCCAAAGTTCTCATAGGCGAAGAGCTTTCCAGTTCTTCCAATACCACATTGAATTTCATCAAAGATTAATAGAATGTTCTCTTGATTGCAGAGCTCCTTAACTGCCTTTAAATAGGCAGCTTCAGCCGGGGTGACGCCCCCCTCTCCCTGCAGGGGCTCTATGATGATGGCGCAGGTATTGGGGGTGATGGCCTTCTTGAGGGCATCAATATCATTATATGCAGCAAATCCATAGCCTTCGGGCAAGGGGCCATATCCCTCCTGATATTTTGGATTATCGGTTAAACCAAGGGTCCCCAGGGTTCTTCCATGGAAGGAGCCCTTCATGGCAATAATCTCATATTTATGGGCACCATATTTTTGATAGGCATATTTCCTCGCCAGCTTGATGGCCGCCTCGTTGGCTTCGGCACCGGAATTGCAGAAAAACACCTTATCACCAAAGGAGTTTTCCACCAACAGCTTTGCCAGCCTTACCTGACTTTCATTCCAGAAATAGTTAGATACGTGCATTACCTTGGCAGCCTGGTCTTGAATGGCCTCAACCAGCTCCTGAGGGCTATGTCCCAGGCTATTGACGGCGATTCCGCCAAGAAAATCGATATATTCCCTTCCCTCGGTATCATACAGGCGGCATCCCTTACCTGAAACAAAGGCAATGGGCAGCCTTTTATAATTATTCATTAAGTATTGATTGCCAGTTTCCACAATTTCGTCGATTTGCATTTCAATAACCCCCTTAGGTCGTAATCATCGTTCCAATTCCATCATCGGTAAATATCTCAAGCAAAATTGAGTGATATTTTCTGCCGTCAATGATGTGGCAACGCTCCACTCCCTGGGTGACAGCCCCCATGCAGCAATGGATTTTGGGGATCATACCCCCTTGAATAATGCCCTTTTCAATATAGCCCTTCACCTCGGTGGTTTTAATTTCAGTAATGATTGTCTTTGGGTCCTTGGGGTTTTTTAATACACCTTCCACATCGGTAATCAGCACCAGCTTTTTAGCCTCCAGGGCCACCGCCAGCCTACCTGCCACCTCATCGGCATTAATGTTATAGCTTTCACCGCCGGCACCCATGCCAATGGGCGATATCACCGGCACATAGCCTTCTTTAATGACGGTATGAATAAGGCCCGTATTGATTTTTGTAATTTCCCCAACATAGCCCAGCCTGGGATCTTTTTGGGTGGCTTCAATCAGCCTACCGTCTTTACCGGTAAGGGCCAGGGCCTTAACATCATTACAATTCAACAGGCTAACAATTTCGCCGGCAATCTTTCCACCCAAAACCATTTCTGTAATTTCCATAGTCTTTTCATCTGTTATCCGCAGTCCATCAATAAACTGCGGCTCCTTCCCAAAGCAAGCCATCATCTCTGTAATTTCTGGGCCTCCGCCATGGACAATCACCGGGTTCATTCCTACATATTTCATGAGGGCAATGTCTTTGATGACATATTGCTTCAGTTCTTCATTAACCATGGCGTTTCCGCCGTATTTGATCACAACAATCTGATTGTGGAATTTTTGAATATAGGCCAGGCTTTCCACCAAGACGTGGGCCTTCTGCTGAGGTGTTAAATCCATTTTTTGCTTCCCCCTAGGTTCGATATGCTCCGTTGATTTTTACATAGTCATAGGATAAATCACAGCCCCATCCTACTGCCCTTTCATTGCCATTATTCATATCTACATGAATTTTAATATCCTGATGCTTTAACAGGGCTGCCACCGATTCCTCCTGGTAATTGGTTCCCTGACCCCCCTCGACGATTTTCACAAGATCAGGGCCGCTGCTAAGACTGATTTCAATTTTGTTTATGTCAAAGTTCGCATCGGAATAGCCTATGCTGCAAAGAATACGGCCCCAGTTACCATCCTCTCCAAAGAAGGCTGTCTTTACCAGATTAGAGGTCAACACCGCCTTTACTGCTTTTCGGGCATCTGACACATTGGGGGCATGATCTACCGCCACCTCGATGAATTTGGTGGCCCCTTCACCGTCCCTTACAATGGCCTTGGCCAGATATTCATGAACATACAGAAAGGCCTGCTCAAATTTCTTTCTTTGGGGATGCTGATGATTCATTATTTCATTGCCCGCCAGGCCATTGGCCATTACTGCCACCATGTCATTGGTACTGGTGTCTCCATCCACCGAGATCATATGGTAGGTTTGATCAGTGGCCTCCTTCAATAGGTCATTAAGATAGTCTGCTTCAATTAAAATATCGGTGGTAACAATGGCAAGCATGGTGGCCATATTGGGATGAATCATTCCTGATCCCTTGGCCATTCCCCCTACGGTAACCCTTTTCCCGTCAATTTCCACCACCACCCCGATGGTTTTGGGGGCCGTATCGGTGGTCATAATGGCCTCTGCCCCGGAACCCCCGCCTTCAGCGGAAAGGGCCGCTACGGCCTGGGGAATCCCCTTCTTTAAGAGGTTCATTGGCAATGGTACACCAATAACCCCTGTAGAGGATACAATGATATTTTCTTCAGGTATTTTTAAAGCCGCTGCTGTAATGGCCCCCATTTCCCGGGCATCCGCCAGCCCCTGCTGACCGGTGCAGGCATTGGCATTGCCACTATTGATTATAATGGCCTGAATCTGATTATCCTTTATGTTTTCCTTTGATACAATAACAGGAGCGGCACAGGCCTTATTGGTGGTAAATACCCCTGCCCCCACTGCTGGTACCTGACTGTAAACCAAAGCCAAGTCTTTTTTTACCCTTTTCATTCCTATATGGACCCCACTGGCTAAAAAGCCCTTGGGGGAGGTTACATTTCCTTCTATTATTTCAAATTGTTCCATTTCTTTAAGCACCTCCATCGTTATGGCCAAAGGGGCGTTTGATTAATTCCCAGTGACTCTTCTATTCCAAGCATGACATTCATATTTTGAACCGCCTGGCCGGCGGCACCCTTGATTAGATTATCAATGGCACTGACCAAAATGATTTTATTTGTTCGTTTATCGACAATATGGGCAATATCACAGAAATTTGATCCTGCCACGGCCTTTGTCTGGGGCAGCTCGCCCTGGGAAAGAAGCCTGATAAAATGCTCCTTGTCATAATGCCTTCGATAAATACGTTCCAGGGCAGCTTCATCCAGACCCTTTGGATTATCTACGTAAATAGTACTTAAAATTCCCCTGTTCATGGGTGTTAAATGGGGAGTAAATTGGATTACCACAGCTTCTCCGGCCATTTTGCTCAATTCCTGCTCTATTTCAGGGGTATGCCGGTGGCTTCCAATGCCATAGGCCTTAATATTTTCATTGCACTGAGCATATAGCCCACCATCGCGGGGGCTTCTGCCGGCCCCCGATACACCCGACTTGGCATCTGCGATTACCCCGGAAAGGGATACGGCCTTTTCCTTAATCAACGGGTAAAGGGCCAAAAGGATACTGGTGGGATAACAGCCAGGATTAGCAATTAGGTCTGCCTGGCGAATCTCCCTTCGATATAGTTCCGTTAAGCCATAGACAGCCATTTCCAGTTCTTTTTGGGCAACGTGGCCGGTTCCATACCATTCCTCATAGATCTTCGAATCATTAATTCTAAAATCAGCAGACAAGTCAATTACCTTGATTCCCCGCCTCATACCTGCCATTACTGCTTTTTGGCTTAGACCGTGGGGTAAGGCACAAAATAGTACGTCAATTTCATCAAATTGACCGGGGTCCTCAATATTCACTGAAATGCATCTTTTTTCCAGCTTTTTTCTAAGGTTTGGATAAACCCTGCTGAAATCCATATCTAAATAGGTTCTTGAATCTAAAAAGCTGATTTCTACCTCAGGATGATTGGTCAATAGCCTTACCAGCTCTCCGCCGGTATAGCCTGTGGCCCCCAATATACCGATTTTAAACATACTGCCCACCTCACATTTTATTCATAATATGTATATTTATTATGTATACATGTATATTTATTCTAAAAACCTTGTTATTAATCATACAGCAATTTTTATAAAAATACAACTGTTTTTTTACAGATAGGCAAAAAAAATACAGCCCCCCTTTAGGGGCTGCAGTATGGCTAAATCCTTGGAATAGATTATAATATGTACATTGATTTAACAGCCTAATTAAGCCTGATCAATCTTTATTTTCGGAATATACCTTTTTTCTTTTCCTTAATAAATATACCCTTTAAAAAGCTAAAGATTTGAAACAGCTCACTGATGGGCAGTACAACATCCTCTGTTAATACCTGGGCAGTTGATGCAGCATATTCCACCGTTTCTTCAATACTCTTAACTGTTCCGGAAACATGCTTCATTTGTTCATTAAAGCTATCCGTTATCTCTTCGGCATTATGTAAAATCTTTGGAATGGTATCGATTGAAGCGTTGATATTGGCCTCATTTTTAACGAC
The DNA here is from genome assembly GCA_965652145.1 of uncultured Clostridiaceae bacterium. GTDB lineage: Bacteria > Bacillota > Clostridia > Peptostreptococcales > Natronincolaceae > CBFGTV01. The sequence goes on along the minus strand of CBFGTV010000034.1, from coordinate 19,107 downwards.
GATATGATTCACCTGCTTAAGGATTTCATTTAGCTTTAATACCACATTAATCAAGGCAACTACCAGAACGATTCCAGCGATCATCAAAAACCCAATTAACAGTTGTCCTAGGGTAATACTGATTTCCATGGCTTCTATTCTCCCTTCATGAGGCTTTAAGCCTCTTGATCAACAATTTCTTCCTCTGCGTCTGCAGCTTCCTCGTCATCCAGACTACAGGCAGTCTTGGAATTTAATTTATTTTTGAGTACAACCATTTTTTCTTCCAGTACCTCTTTTTGGTCTTCAACAAAATCACTGACCTTCTCCTTGCCAACTGCATAATTAACCTCTAATATTTCCTTAGCCTTTTCAAGCTCTTCCCTGGCTTTTTGTCTGGTATTTTCCCCCTTGTCGGGTGCAAAGAGTACCCCTGCCAAGCCTCCCAAAAATGCTCCTAAGGCCAAGCCCTTCATCAGACCCTTAGAACGCTCAGCCCGCTTTTCACGCCTTGCCCGCTCTGGGTCAAGCAGATTTTTTAAATGATTCATTCGCCTTTCCACTTCTCTCAGGTTCATACCTGTCACTCCTTTATATATATTTATGAAGATATGGTAAATTATACCCCTGAATGACCTTAGAAAACAATGGATTTTTCAAGCCTTCAGTTATCAAGGGGCAAAAATCTAATATTTTCCTCTTAACTATATTTATTCGCTCCATGAAACTATTCTCCTTCCTTGTTCTGATTAAAAAAAGAAAATATGTAAATACAGACACATAAAAAGCCCGAGAAGTCAGCAGTCTATACTTCCCGGGCTGGTTTTGAACATAGATTTAAAAATCTCCATTGGTAATATCTAATAGGTTTCGCTTATATATAATATACAGTTGCTTTAGAAGGGTTATTTTTTCTGCCATCTCTATTTGCAGCTGTGAAGCCAATTCATAGTTTTTACCTTCAAGGGCATCTCTGATTTGGGTAAAGAGGGATTTCCGCTCTAGGCTATCCTTCATTAAATAGTTTCTGAGGCTGTTGATTTTTTCCCAATTGACCACATCAATATCTGTAGCATGGTCAGCATCGTGAAGCCTTTTACAACTACGAACAATGGCAGCGTTATTGGGAATAATTCTACCTAATATTTCTGTTACCCATTGATCAAGGGTAGCAACCTGATAGGAGCTTAAAATGGCCTCATCAAAACATTTTCCCGCAAAGAGAATATTCTTCTTTTCAGGGTAGCTGACAAAGCCCTGAAGATTTTCCCAAACCGTTGCCGGTGGTTTGCCGAACAGTCGATTTCTTTCTTCATCCGAATAGTCTTCAAAGACGTCATGCTCGCTTCTGTAGGCCCTGTCATTTTCAAGATATAGCTTATCTTCTCCGGCGGTTTTAGAAATTTCATTTTCCAGGTCCTTGCTGGTGAGCTTATTTTCTACTGCATATTTAATTCCGTCCATCATGGCCAGATAGCAGGCACTGATATACAAATAGGAATTTGAAGTGGGGTTTGGTGCCCTTAATTCATACCGGGTCGCCAGGGGATTATTAATGTCTCTGACCAATCCAACCAATACCGTTCTGTTTCGAGAGGGTGCTTCAGCATTATGACCCACTGAACTAACAATACAAACCGGTGCCTCAAAGCCTGGCTTTAATCTGTTAAAGGCATCGTTGGTGGCGGTGACAAAGGGATTAATGACTTCGTAATGCTTTAGCATTCCCATTAGGGCTCCCCATCCAAGGGGGCTGACAAAATCTGATTTCATATCCCTTGGTGAAAACAAGTTGATGTATTTTCCATTTTTCAGCTTTACATTGGCCCCCATATGGGTATGCTTGCCGCTGCCTGCCACCCCTTCAACGGGCTTTGCCTGAAAGGTGACCTCCAGACCGTATCGTTCAAAGGTTTCTTCTATAAATTCTCTGATAAACAGCTCATTGTCTACACATTGCAGAGCACTGCTGTATTTCCAGTCAATTTCCAGCTGTTCCATAACATGATTTAGCTTTCCAGAGCCGGCAATGGTGGCCCGAATGCCCCCTACCTCCTTATGGCCCATTTCAGGTTCCAGGCCATAGCTTTCTAAAAGCATAATGGATTCCTCCAGGGCTGATCTGACTGACCCCTTAGTCCGTTTCCAATATTGCTCCTTCAGGGTTTGGGAGGTAGACAGCTTTTCTTCATCCGCCAGATCTTCAGGGGTTTTCACCCAAAACTCCAGCTCTGTAGCACTGGTCAGGTTGACGGCCTCAATCTCATCGGCCGATTCAATTCCGTATTCGGCCAATAGATGAGGATATTTTATAAATAATTCCTTTACTTCCTTTGTAAAATAGTCCACGGTTCTTTTTAATATAGCCCTGGAATCTACCCATTTGTTATTATGCTCTAAATATGCAGGAATTTTTAAGGTTCCAATGGGAAGCCCCGTACTTTCCTCCAGCAGCTCATAATTATAATCAATAAACCAGGTTACATCAAGGTCAGGGATGATATCTACCTTTGCATTATTCAGGGTGGCAATTTCATGCAGTACAACGCTGGAGCCGTCGGTTTGGACTCCTACCTTTAAAAAATCCTCTACGTCATCTAAAAACAAGGAAATAGGTACTTTTTCGTCGGTGCTGTTTCCCCCTAAATCTACCCCTACCAAGGAAACAAAGCGAATATTAGGGTGGCCCTCTAACAATTTAGTAATGCTTTCCTTATCGTGGGTCCAGGGTGGCAGAAAATAAAGCATTGGCTCGGCTAATAAGTCTTCAAGCGTCTTTTTCATCAATATCCCTCCTATTTTCATATAAATCACGAACAAAATAAACTCAATCTAGCTTTTCATTTGTATTAAAACGAAAATTTTTATTTGGTTTTGAATTTTAATAATGATTATACAAGAATTCTGCAAAAATGTAAACACTACAGCGTTAGAAATATTAAGGTTTGGTAATTTTTTATAAATAATTGTAATATTTCAATTATTTTTTGCAGCTGGTCATCCTTTAAATTCACCCAAAAACAATGGCATTGATATAGGCAGATGATGTTTAAAAATATATCGTATCAGTATAATAAAACAAACAGAATACCAAAGATAATTTTGGTATTCTGAATTCTGAATACAGTATACTTCAAAAGTGACAAGTAGGCTCGACCAAATTTCATCGACCCTATTCCCATTTTTTAATGTTTACCCCAAAGAGAGGGTTTTTTCTTTCTTTATCCCTCAGGGTCATTACTTGGCAGTCCCAATAAAGGAACTGATCTTTCTAATTTCCTGACAATTAATACTACCTACAGCTATTCATCTTCATTGAGCTTGTTCTCAATTAAATCTACCAATGCTTCCATTGCTTCTTCTTCATCAGAGCCATCTACCCTAAGAATAATCTCATCGCCCTTTTTAGCACCCATGCTTAACACATTCATGATGCTTTTACAATTGTATTTGTTCCCCTTTTTAATTAAAAATGTGTCTGCCTTAAACCTGCTGGCTTCCTTCACCAGTAAACTGGCAGGTCTGGCATGTAAGCCAATTTCATTTTTTATTGTTACTACCTTCTCTAACATCCCGATCAACCTCCTATTTTAGATTTTTTGATTTTATTATTAAATTGCTTGATTTTATCGGCTTTCCCTTTAAAGGGACAGAAAGCATTGAAAACTCAATCATACTGCTGAAGGTATTACATTATATCATAACAGCTTTATGCCTACATTTCAATTATCCTTTTTGAAAAATTACTATACAAATTTAATCCATTTCATTTCAATAAAGGATAAATCGTCCTTTAGCTTCAGCTGATTTCTTGACAGCTTCTTTAATCCCAGGGTATAGTGATGGCTTTCCATCTCAATTTCTTTCCTAAGGTGGTCAATGAAGCCGTCATAATCAATGTATCGCCCCTTTTCATCCTTTAGCTCCAGCACACCATCTGTATAGGCAATAATGGTATCGCCTGAATCAAGATATACTGTCTTTTCTTCGTAATCCTCTCCCAGCTCAAAGCCAATGGGGGTACCATATCCATCCAGCTCTATGATTTCTCCATAGGTCTTTATCAATAAGGGGGTAGGATGACCTCCCCGGACATATTTTAATACGCCTGTCTTTACATTTAGAATCATATAGACAATTGTGAAGTAATGCCCGTATTTCTCAAAGGGAAAACGTTTATTTAAATAATGGATGACCTCCTTGGGAGAAATAATTTCATAATAGGGGAAATCGTTAATTTTTCGTTTTAACGGTGATCCCCGTTCCACATCCAAAATTAAGGATTCTGAAAGGGCTACCGCCAGCATGGAGGAAGCTAATCCATGGCCCATCACATCAATAACATATAGCCCCATATGATCCTCGTCCAGCATGAATACATCGAAAATATCCCCGCCAACCCTACCGGAAGGCTGAAAGTGCCAAACAAAGGAGCAGTTAGGTATATTCCCAAGGCTTTTGGGTATTAAGGCCTCTTGAATTTTGGCTGCCAAGGAGAGGTTATTTTCTAATTCCTGTTTTTGATTTTGTATTAACAGCAGGCTTTCCTCCAAGGCCCTTCTGCACTCCGTCAGGTTTTTGTTTAAGTTCACCCGCTTTAGCAGATTGTTGATTTTTAGCAGCAGCTCTGATTCTAAAAAGGGGTACGCTACATAGTCATCAATACCCTGCTGTATTAATTTTTCCTTTCCTTCGGGTGAATATTGGTGTAAATTGGCCAAAACAGGAATATCAGCAGTATGCTGATTGTTTTTTAACTGCGCTATTATCTCTATTGTATGATCATCATCAGAAAAAGTATTCATCAAAATAATTTGAGGCAGCTCTTTCAGAACGACAGAAATCAAGTCTTCTGCAATATAATTCTCAATAATTTGAAAACCGTATCTTCTCAATAGGTTTTTCAAATAGCAAGGGGGGTTATCCTGCGGTTTGAGTATCAGTATTTTTTTCGTCATCATTGGGGGCCTCCCCTCCTATCCTTTGTGTAGTATTTTGGTTATTTAGAGTTAACCTCCCCACCCTATAAACCTATATAGTTGTAAATAAAACAATCCTTTTTATTATTATAACAGTCCGACCAGGGAAGGTATATATTCTTTTTCCCTTTTAATCTATTCTCCATGACGGCATGGAATTCCTACCAGAATTAATGAAATATTTTAATGAAAAAAAGCCTGGCCATTCCATAGAATAGCCAGACTTTTTAGCAGTTTATTAGAAGTGTATTGGCTTACCCATAATTCCGTGGGCCGCCTCCATTACAATTTCTGAAAGGGTAGGATGAGGATGAATAGCCTTCGCCACATCATGGGCAGTTCCCTCAAGCTCCATTGAAATTACAGCCTCTGCAATCATGTCAGTGGCATGGACAGCCATGATATGGGTTCCTAAAATTTCTCCATACTGCTGGTCTGCCACTACCTTCACAAATCCGATGCTTTCCCCTTCTGCCAGGGCCTTTCCGTTGGCACTTAAGGGGAACCTGCTGACCAACACCTGATACCCTTGGGCCTTGGCTTCCTCCTCAGTTAAGCCCACCGAGGCAATTTCAGGGAAACTATAGATGCAGGATGGAATAATTTTATAGTTCAAGTACTCTTCTTCACCCATGGCATTGCTGGCGGCTACTATTCCTTCTGCACTGGCCACATGGGCCAGCATATATTTTCCATTTAAGTCGCCGATGGCATAGACACCCTTTATGCTGGTTTCCAGCTTGTCATTGGTCACAATGCCCCGTTGGTTTACTTCCAGGGATAGGCCCTCCAGGCCCTTTAAGTTGGGTTTTGTTCCCAGGGAAAGCAGTATTTTATCACCCTTAAATTGCTTTTCTTCACCATTGATAGCGGCAATAACGATATGCCCATCAATGGCCTTAACCGATGCCTTGGTAATGATATTAACACCATTATGGGTCAAATGCTTGCTGAGGGTAGCTGCCATTTCTCTTTCTGTTCCTGACAAAATTCCCTCTGAACGCTGCAGCAGGGTTACCTTCACCCCCAGGGTATTTAAAAGGGTTGCAAATTCAACAGCAATTACACCGCCGCCCAGTATCACCATGGTTTCGGGCAGCTTTTCCATTGATAAAAGCTCTTTGCTGGTTAAAACGATCCCCTTCTCATAGCCTTCCTTCAGGCCCTTTATATCGGGCATCATGGGTGATGCCCCAGTGGCCAGGATCAGCCTGTTACCTTCAAGCCTTTGATCGTTAACCTCGACATGTGTTGCATCCAATACCTGCCCAAAGCCCCGATACAGGTCTATCTTATTTTTTTTCATTAATCCCTCGACACCCATGACAAGGCGTTTTACCACTTTATCCTTCCGTTTCAGCATTTGAGGCCAATTTACTTTAATTTTTTCCTTTTCTATTCCCTCAATTCCATAGAAATCGCTTTTTAATATGTCTTGGTAAACTCTGGCGTTTTTTAACAAGGCCTTGGTGGGAATACAACCCCAGTTTAAGCATACTCCCCCCAGGGCTTCCTTTTCTATCAGGGCAACTTTTCCGCCCATCTGGGCCGCCTTAATAGCGGCCACATAACCACCGGGCCCGCCGCCCAATACAATTACATCGTATTTCATATCGATTCCCCCTAGCTTAGTAACAATATATTGGGACGCTGGATATACTTCTTAAAGGACTTAATAAACCTGCCGGCGTCTCCACCATCCAGCACACGATGATCAATGGCCAGGGATAGAGGCAGTATCCAACGGATTACAATTTGATCATCGATAACAACGGGCTTCTTTTCGATTCTTCCTACACCCAAAATGGCCACTTCAGGATAATTGATGATGGGGGTTCCAAAGCTGGCTCCCAGGGCCCCGTAGTTGGTAATGGTAAAGCTACTTCCCTTCAACTCATCAATTTTTAGACTTCGCTCCCTTGCTCCATTGCCCAGCCGCTGTATTTCTTCCATCAATCCTACAATTCCCCTGTGGTTGGCATCCCGAATGACAGGCACCAACAGGCCATCCTCAGTGTCAACGGCAATACCAATATCAATCATTTGCTTGATTAAATAATGTTCACCATCTTCATCTAATTGACCGTTAAACTTAGGATTTTCCGCCAAGGCCAGGGTGGTGGCTTTAATTATAAAAGGTAAAAAGGTAATGGAAAGACCCTTTTCCTCTTTAAAAAGCTCCTTGATGGATTGACGGTATTCCACCAGCTCGGTAACATCTATTTCCTCCATCACGGTGGTATGGGGGGCAGTAAAGAAGGATTCCGTCATCTTCTTGGATATGGTCCTTCTCAGGCTGGATAGCTTAATTCTTTCTACCTTGGAACCCTCTGCTTCACGGCCCAGGGGAGCCATTTCCGGTGCTGGGCTATGAACGGCCTTGGCTTGATGAGCTTTTTGAATATCCGCCTTCATAATCCTGCCTGCGGGGCCGGTTCCAATGACATTTTCAAGGTTTATTCCCAAATCGTGGGCCATTTTTCTAGCAACAGGGGTTGCCAGAACCTTCTTCCTTGATTCGCTTAAAGGACTGTCAGAGGCCCTTCCTTCCTGGCTGACAGGTACTACTTCATTTGATACCTCCAGGGCCCCCACTACTCCTGCATTATCTTCCTCTACGGGCTCCACCTTCGTTTCCGTATCACTTTGGGATACTGGTTGAGCCTCGGAAGCTGTACCTTCACCATTGTCTATGACAACCAATATATCTTCAACATAAATGGTTTCCCCCACCTCTCCATGGAGGGATTGAATGGTACCTGCTGCAGGGGAAGGCAGTTCGGCATTTACCTTATCGGTTTCCACCTCGCACAGGGAATCTCCTTCCTTCACCTGATCCCCCACCTGTACCAGCCATTTTAGTAAAACACCTTCGGTGATACCTTCTCCAATATCTGGAAATCTGAACTCTATCATCATGCGTTCCCTCCCCTTAGGTTAAATAATTTACCACTTCAGTAATTTTCTTTAATATACGGTCTGGGCCCGGAATATAGTGATGCTCACCCCTGGGCAGCGGAAATACGGTATCAAAGCCTGTTAATCGGGTTGGGGGGGCCTCAAGATGCAGGAAGGCCTGCTCGTTGATAATTGAAATCAGCTCTGCCCCGACTCCCAGGGTTTTGACGGCCTCATGAACGATTAACACCCTGCCGGTTTTCTTAACGGAATCTATGACGGTATCCCTGTCAATGGGGGCTATGGTTCTAAGGTCGATCACCTCTGCTTTAATTCCCTTTTCCAGGGCCATTTCTGCAGCCTTAAGGGTTTCTCTCATGGAGGCTCCCCAGGAGATTAAGGTAATATCACTACCCTCCTGTACTACCTTGGCCTTACCAATGGGAATTAAATATTCCTCGTCGGGAACCTCTTGCTTAAAGGCCCGATAGATTCGCTTTGGTTCCATAAAGATAACGGGATCTTCATCACGAATAGCCGAGGCCAATAGCCCCTTGGCATCATAGGGGGTAGAGGGAATGACCACCTTTAATCCCGGTATATGAGCAAATAGTGACTCAGTTGATTCGGAATGGTGCTCCAGGGCCCGAATTCCGCCACCATAGGGCATTCTAATGACCATAGGAACTGTATATCTACCCCTTGAACGATTTCTAAGTCTTGCTACATGGGTAATAATCTGATTAAAAGCAGGATACACAAAGCCCATAAATTGTATTTCAACAACGGGAATCATGCCGTTGACAGCCATCCCAATACCGACACCTACAATGCCCGATTCAGCCAATGGCGTATCCATGCAACGTTCCCTGCCAAATTCTTTCTGAAGATCAACAGTGGCTCTAAAAACGCCCCCCTCATAGCCTACGTCTTCACCAAATACAACAACCCGATCATCTCTTTTCATTTCCTGCCTTAGGGTTTCATTAACAGCCTGTAATAAATTCATAACAGCCATTATGCTTCACCTCTTTCCCTTAAAAATTGTTGGTATTCAGCTAGTTGCTCCTGTAACTGAGGGGTCATTTCCTTAAATTGATATTTGAAGATATCCTCCAGCTCTGTTTGTCCGTTGGCTTCTACATATTTAAAGGCAGCCTCAGCCTCTTGGGCATATTGTTCAATAATTTTTTCGTTTTCTTCTTCACTCAGCAACCCTTCCCTGATTAGATATTTTCTCATGCGGTCAATCGGGTCCTTTTTCTTCCACTCCTCTACCTCAGTATTATCTCGGTAACGAGTTGGATCATCGCTGGTGGTATGGGCTCCCAGGCGATAGGTGTAGGCCTCAATTAAGGTAGGGCCTTCTCCCCTTCTGGCCCTTTCTACGGCGGCCTTGGTAGCGACATACATTGCGAAGATGTCGTTACCGTCCACCAATATGCCAGGGAATCCAAAGGCAATGGCTTTTTGAGCGATGGTTTCTGCAGCCGTTTGTATTTCCCTGGGTACCGAAATAGCCCATTGGTTATTTTGGCAGAGGAAAACTGTTGGTGTCTTGTATACACCGGCCCAGTTTAAAGCCTCTGAAAAGTCTCCCTGGGAAGTGGCTCCATCACCAAAGTAGGTGATTGCAACCTCATCCTTATTTTGTAGCTTCGCTGCCCATGAGATTCCTACTGCATGCTGCAAATGACTGGCAATGGGTACCGAAACGGGTAAAATCCTCAAATCCTCTGGTACATAACTGCCAAATTCATTTCCATACCAATAGAGGTATATCATTTTTAGATCGGCCCCCCTGGTAAGCCATGCCCCCAGCTCACGAAAGGCTGGTACCATCCAGTCTTGCTTCCTAAGGGGATAGGCACTGGCCACCTGGGCTGCCTCTTGCCCCGTATTGGGGGCGTAGGTCAACATTCTGCCCTGCCGCTGATACATTAATGCCTTTTTATCGGTTTCCCGGGTTTGAACCATTAGTCTATACATTTTTAATAGATCTTCCTTGGTTAGCGCCGGCATTAGTTCAGGCTTTACAATATTTCCTTCATGATCCATGATTTGGAGCATTTTCTTCTCTAAAGGATTATAATCTTGAAAATTCATAACCATCCCTCCAATTCTGATTTAGAATTTCTCTTGTTATTCTTATATCCGTACCCCAAAGAAAATAACAATTATTTTCAATTAACTATTATTTTTTTCAAAAAAATAAAGTGTCGAAAACTCGACACTTTATTTTATGCTATGTTATTTGGTTTTACATAATTTGCTTGGTCTTGAGGATGGGGCATTTCAAGAATAATTGCCAGGGCAATTAATGAAAAGGCTGTGCCCAACAGCAGCCATAGTATGGGATTCTGCTTCTTTTGCCTTGCCTTAAAGGCTGTGAAAATTCCCACTGCAACTTCGAAAAAAACGATATAATTTATTGGCATTTTATCCACTACTTTCCAGTTTCCAAATTTCATCCTCCTGGTCTATACTCTATATATGGGAAAACCTTTGCTTTCCTGTAATAAAATCATACCATACTTTTAATGGAAAATAAATAATAATGATTCTCCCTCGAAAATTTATTTAGATAACTGGACTGTAGCATATACTGATGCAGCGATCCAATATTTTCTCTTATTTTATTCCTTTATATCGGCAAACTCCGTCTGGATTTTTTCAGTAAAATTATCATTGATTTCATTAAATTCAATCCCCATGGCACCAATATTGATTTTTTTAGGCAGTACGACGGTAAATTCACAGCCCCAATCCGCTTCACTATTTAGACGAATTTCTCCTTCCATCAGCTCGACAAACTTCTTTACTAACGAAAGACCGATTCCTGTGCCATCGTTTTTTCTGCTCAAGGAACCATCGACAATATAGAAGCGGTCAAAAATTTTCTTCTGCTTGCTTTTAGGAATTCCGACTCCATTATCCTTTACACCAATATAAATGCAAGTTTCATCCTGCTGTAGGGTAATGATGATTTTCCCTTCTTTGTCTGAAAACTTGATGGCATTGGATAATAAATTCAGCAATATTCTCTCATACTTTTCCGGGTCAACGGCTATAACCAGATCCTGGCATTGATTGATGAAATAAATTTGGATATTTTTCTTCTGGGCAATGGGCTGGATAGATTCCAAAAGGGATTCCGTCAAGGCAGCAATTTCTACATTGCAATAATTAACGTTCATATACCCTGCCTCAGCCTTTGTTATATCTAAAAAATTATTAACTAGCCGCAGCAATCGATAGGTATTTTTCTCGATTTTCTTCAGCATTTTGATGTTACCAGCACTGAATTCTTTGGCATATAATTCCCCTGTCAGCAGCTGGATTGCAGAATGGACAACGGCAATGGGTGAACGAAGCTCGTGGGAAATCACCGAGAAATATTCCTCCTTCATCCTTGCCAGCTCTTCTGCCTCCTTCTTGGCATTGATCTGATTGGTAATGTCTACACCAACGGCAGTAATATTGCATACTTCCCCAGACTCATTCATAATGGGGGTATAAATTACTTGAAGATGCCTTTCATGGCCCTCTGGGTCTTTAAATTGTACTACCCTTGTATCGACCACCTTTCTTTCATAGGCAACGCTGTCGGCCACGTCATGCCATTCCAGTGCCACATCGGGGTCTAGGGTTTCCCTGAAGCTCTTTCCTTCAAGCTGCTGCGGGGTGTATTTCTTTCCCGTAACATCTTCAATAAAATTGCAATAACGACTATTCAATGCTTCAAAAACACATTGGGGATAGCTGATAACCACCATGGGAGCCCCCAGACTTTCCATGATGCTTTTAATGAATTGATTGTTCTGGTAAATCGTTATTTGCTGCTGTTGAATTTTGGTAATATCACTATAGCTTATGACAGCATATTCCACTTGGTTTTGGGAATTTAATACAGGAATACCATTAAAGGAAACATACTTCGTTTCTCCTTTAACCTCTACCTTAAATATCTTATTCCTGATTTCTTGACCCTTCAGCACTTTAAAGACAGGAAAATTTTCATGGGTAATGGGCTCACCGTTGAGTTCCATAATGTTTCCATAGGATAAAGCCATACCGGCATAGTAGTCTTTGTCTTTTACAAGGCTTTTATATTGAAAAATTTCATCGCAGGCAGGATTTAAAAGCGTGTATTCTCCCCTTGCGTTAATAATTGCTACCCCATCAGAAATAGTATTAATTACATTTTCTAGCTCATCAGCCTTGAGCTTATATTGATTTTTAAGGCTGTTCAGCTCTACAAAATCCGTTATATTTCTTAATATACCAATGGCAAAGTCTCTGCCCGAATGGTCCTTAAAGGAAATTGCATCCATATAATAATATTCCTTTTTGTCTTTAAAGTGTATACATATTTTTGAATTTCTGCAGCAGTAGCCTTTAAAAACCTGATAAACCGGGTCGTTATCAATAGAAATAATGTTACCCTCAAAGTCTGTGATCTTCATTTTGGAATAGATATCTGTCAAATTCTTAGCCTTCATTCGTTTTAACAGCTGTCTTCCTGTTTTATTGACCTTAATAAATGCCTTATCTTTATTCATAATAAAGACCATATCACTCACATTATCGAACATATGGTCCAACAGATTGGCCTGAACTCGATATCGATTATTTTGTATTTCTAATTGTTGATTAAGGGCTTCTATTTTTTGCTTATATTCCTGATGATATAGCTCCCGCTCAATCCCCTGTACTGCAGTCATCATCAAAGCATCAATGATTCGGGGCCTTGTTCCTTCTGGCAACAGCAAATTTAAGACGTAGATTACCTGTCCCTCAGTATCATAAATTGGCATACCAATGGCCCCATATTGATGATATCGTTCCTGGTAATGCTCTGTACCCGAAATTCCAATTGGGTCCTTATACTTCAATGCAATACCGGCGGCAGTGGTTCCTCTTTTTTCGATACTCCAATTGCTTCCAATGGTTAAGGCTAATTGCTCTAATACTTTATCAGCAAAATTGCTGAGTACCTCCAGTATAAATCCCTCTTGGTTAATGAGAAATACTGAAAACTCACATTCCTTAAGTAAAGCATCGGCAATTTTTACCATATACTGCTTGATCAGGAAAAGATTTTGTCGATTCCGCTCCTTTAACTGTTTAATTAGGCTTTGGTCAACCGGCGCCTCTTCGTAGGGGTCCTGATAGGGAACCTTCATTGTTTTGGATATTTGCCAGCTTTCTTTAATTTGTTGATGAACATCATCGTTGATGATTTCCTTCTCAACAAAATTCAACCAGGTAAAATAATTTGTCATTGTTTTCACCTTTCAATTCTGTTTTCATTCTTATTAATTAGTATTCCATTCATTTTACAAAAATCCTCTTATCGTGTTATAATATTTCATAAATTGTTTTATTTTGTCGTTTTTTGAGAATGAATCTTACTTTTATAAATAGCTAAAGCAACAAGACATAAAATTCGCACCCTTTTATTGTACAGAAAAACCGCCATAAATCAAATTGTGATGAAGAAAAAAAACCTCTTTGCTGAAATAGAAAATTAAAAAGTGCACCTACAAATGTTTGTCTAACATTTAAGTAAGGTGCACTTCATTTACGGGGCGTCTTCATTGGTATACTTCTTTTTTGTCTATTCTCCAGTAATATTTTATACGTCTTCTCTATCTCTGTATGCTTTTTGGCTTGTTCTTTGATGAACCGATGTTCAAGATATTTTTTTTCGTCCATTCCCCTTCCTCCTTTAATAGAATGGTTTAATTATTCTTGTTTTTGTATATTCATTCATAATTTTATTTTATATTGCCCCTCTGAAATTGTCAATAAAAAGCCCTAGCTTCCCTGTAAATAAAACTGTTCTTTATTCACAGGAATGTCTAGGGACCATTTTTCAGGTTTATAATACTAGGGCGTGTCTGAAAACCCACTCTAGGGCATCTTTCACCGCTTTTTTGCCCCACGCAGCGTTGCTTTTCCTTGACGTACTCCTGGTATGCCTTCAAAAAAGCGCCTTGCTTGGAACAAAAATTCAGTAAAATCTGCACCCTTCGGAGTATTCAGACACACCCTATTACCTGATCTTTATAGAATTATTTTTGAGCTTCTGGCATTGCAGCATTGATCGCTTCAATTAGACCATTGCTGGTTCCTGTAGCCCCTGAAACTGTATCTAAGCCTTCAGCAGATTGCTTTTCTAAAAGCTGCTCTTTGATTCCCTCAAAGGCTGAGTCAGAAATTCCTTCTGTTTCTTCATGGGAAAGTACATTCATGTCAGAAATTTTTCCATTCTCTACTACAAGTTCAATTTCAATCGGGCCATTGTAGCCTTCACCAGTTCCTTTATATGTACCATCAGTAAAGGCTCCACCGTCGTCAGTTCCACCGCCACCGCCTCCACAGGCAGTTAAAGCTAACATACTTAAACCTACTACTCCAATTAAAGCCTTTTTCTTTAAACTCATTTTTCTTCCTCCTTCTTACTTATTCATCTTGACATTGATAAAATCAAGACAAATCGTGAAATAGATTGCTGATAAATTAATGAAAGACTGTTTACTATCATTAATTTATTAAACAAACCTTATTTTATTCCATATTTACATAAAAGTCAAATGAAATAAATGTAATTATTTGGATAACATTTTTTGTATACGACTTATTTTTGATAGAAATATATAATTTGGGTTAATCTATTTCATAAGAGACCAAATTACCTTATCATATGAACAAAAACAGGGGGTGTACTGATGATCAAAAAGCTAATGGGCTTATTTCATTATTTAAAATATCATTCCAGCAGTGGTAATCAAGATTCAGCTCCTACTTATGTAAAGGATAAAATCCCCCGCAGCTTAAAGGAGGTAGCCGATTTAATCAGGGAAGTAATCGGCGAGTCTACTGATGTCATCATTCGAAACCTTACGATCCATACGCCTGAACCACAGAAAATTTTAGTGGTCTTTATTAACGGTCTCAATGATTATCGTAATGTAGAAATAAATGTTTTGAAACCTATATTAAACCATGAATTTAAAGCAGCCCCTAAAAATTTGTTGGATTATCTGACAGAAGAGGTAATTACCTCCCTCCATAGTGCCCCTACCTATTCCTTTAATAATGTAATCGAAAGCATAATGTCGGGCCGTTGTATACTGTTTTTAGACGGCTATCAGGGAGCCATCTGCACCGGTGCAGTAGGCTGGGAAACCAGGGGAATTATTGAACCTGAAACGGAAGCCTCTATAAGGGGCCCTCGGGAGGGGTTTAATGAAGATATTCTCACAAATATAGCGTTAATTAGGAGAAAGCTGAAAAACCCAAGACTAAAGATAGAAAACATTACCCTGGGAACCATTTCTCAAACAGAAATTGCCCTTTGTTATATTAATGGAATTGTGGATGATAATATTTTGAATGAGCTTAAAAAGCGAATCAATAAAATCAATATAGATTCAATTTTAGAAACAGGCTATATCGAACAATTTATTGAAGATCATCCCCTTTCCCCCTTCCCCACCATCGGCTCTACGGAACGCCCTGATGTGGTGGTGGGAAAAATCCTTGAAGGCAGAATTGCCATTCTCTGTGACGGCACCCCTTTCGTTTTAACCGTACCAAGGATTTTTATGGAAAACCTCCAGGTAAGTGAGGATTATTATCGCCGCACCCTGTTTGCCTCAACCATAAGACTGATTCGGATTATGGCATTCCTGGTCTCGACATCATTGCCGGGAATTTATGTGGCTCTTCAAACCTACCATCATGAAATTATACCCTTTAAGTTATTTTTAACCATAGCCGGAGCAAGGGAAGGAATTCCTATTTCATCCTTTACTGAGGCCCTGATGATGCTTTTTATTTTTGAATTTTTAAAAGAAGCCGGGTTACGAATGCCAAAGCCCGTCGGACAAACCGTAACCATCGTAGGAGCCATTGTAATTGGCCAGGCTACGGTAGAAGCAGGAATTGCCAGCCCCTTAATGGTAATTGTCATTGCCCTGACCGCCATATCTGGTTTTATCACCCCTGAGCTGGATTTTACCATCTTTTTTATACGGATCGTACTATTGATTGCCGGTAATATTTTAGGTTTCTATGGCATTATCATGGCGGCCGTGGGGATATTTATTCACATGAACAATATTAAATCCTTTGGTATCGAATACCTGTACCCTGTAGCTCCCACCTCACAGGAGCTAAAGGACAGCTTGATCCGATTTCCCCTTTGGTCGCTGTTTTTTGACCATACCTCATTGAAATCGGAAAATCGAAAATAAATATGATTGGTATTTTAATAAAAGGAGCAAGCCTATGGAAAAGCGACTCATTTTAATTATCATATTATGCTTATTTTTAACAGGCTGTTGGAATAGTCGGGAGGCCAGCGACCTGGGTGTGGCAATTGCCATGGGAATTGATTTGATAGAAGACGATCTACTGGAGGTTACGGTTCAGGTGTTGGTTCCCAGGATGCTTGAAAGTGAAAGCCTTGAAGAAAACGCCGTGATTACTTTTAATGCTACGGGCAGTACGATATTTGAAATCCTGCGGAAGCTCACTAATATTTCCAGCAGAAAAATTTATATAGGCCATATTCAGATAATTGTTATCGGAGAAACCCTGGCTAAATCAGGTATTGATCAAATGGCTGATTTTTTCGCAAGGGACCACGAATTTAGACGCCAAGCCCTGGTGGTCTTATCAAAGGATGTAAGTGCCAAAACGGTACTGGAAACGAGAAGTATTTTTGAAGCTATTCCTGCCATGAATCTTGTAGGAGTTATTGAAAACAATGTTCATGTGGGAACGAGCCGAAAGATGAATTTATTACAATTTTTCGCCGAAATCAACAGTAAGGGACACAATCTAGTATTGCCGTCTATTAGTCCTCGCTTTAATGAAACCCCTAAGATTGTTCGTGATTTAGAGGCAGAGGGGTCGGGGGTATTTAAGGATGGAATGTTGGTAGGTTTTCTAAACGGGCAGGAGAACCGTGGATATCTTTGGGTGATTGGAGAGCTTTCCGGTGGAATTTTGGTTATTCCCGCTCCAGATGATCAAAATAAGCTGATTGCTATGGAAATTTTAAGAATGAATTCCCATATGGATGTAAAAATTAAAAATAACCAGCTTACCCTGATCGTTACCGTAGAGGAATATAGTAACATCGGAGAACAGCAAACCAATACCGATCTTACGACAGAAGAGATGATAAAATACCTGCAGGATAAGAAAAGCGAATTAATTAAAAATGAAATACAATTGGCCTTTTCTAAAGCCCAGGTTGAATATCAGAGTGATATCTTCGGTTTTGGTGAACTGGTTCGTAAAAATCACCCTCAAATCTGGAAAGAAGTTGAGGATCGGTGGGATGAGGTCTTCGCCACATTACCCGTTGAAATCAACGTTAGTACCAAGGTTGAAAGGAGCGGCCAGTTGCTCAAGCCAAGTAAAAATCAATAGGAGGGTTTTTCTTGACGATCGTATATTTATTTCTCATAGGCCTTGTTCTGCTTTCCATCGATTATCCACTACTAAAGGGAAATAAGTCTAAAACACTGAAATTTCTTTACGGATTCCTTTTAATCATTGGGCTGGGAATCAACTATATTGTCATAAAACGATTACCCATTGATTCTCCGTCTGTTATATTCGAGCGTATTATCATGTCTTTTATAGAGAGGTAATAATAATGAACAAAGAGGCAGGTATTTCAAATTATCAATTTTCCATATTACTAATGGGCTTTATTATGGGGAGTACCATGATCATTGTTCCTGGAAGTCATGCCCTGCAGGATGCCTGGATTGCCTATATTCTGGCCTGGGCAGGGGGAATGGTATTGTTTAGCCTATATTACCTACTTTACAGTTTAAATCCCAATCACACCTTAATTGAGATGAATCGCAATCTTTTAGGGAAATGGCTTGGGGGCTTAATCTCAATACTATATATATGGTATTTTATTCACCTGGCTGCCTTAATTCTTCGTAACTTCGGGGAATATGTACTCACCATTTCATTGCCCGAAACCCCTTTATGGTTCATTGTACTTTGCTATATTTTAGTTACGGGCTATTCCGTTAGAAGTGGCCTGGAGGTTACCTGCAGAACCGCTGAGCTGGTGGTACCTGCTATCTTCATTTTTCAATTAATTATTTTTTTCATACTGATGCCCCATTTTGATTGGACAAACTTTAAACCATTTATGCAGGGAGGCCTTAGCACCATCGGTAATGCTACCTTTTCTGTAATTGCCTTTCCCTTTGGTGAAACGGTTGTTTTCTTAATGCTCTTTCCCTACGTAAAGCAACAAAAAAAGTTAAAAAACACCTATCTGCTTTCCCTTTTATTGTCGGGAAGCCTTCTTTTTCTGGGAATTATCAGAGATATTGCCGTCATTGGCCCCGGTGGGATAGAACGGAGTATATTTCCTCCTCACCTGTCCATCCAATATATTCCTTATCTTAATATTGACACCTTAATAGGGGTAATCTTCTTTGCCAGTGGGGGAGCAAAGATTTGCATCTGCTTTTTAGGGGCCACCATTGGTATTTCTCAGTTAAGCAAAACAAAAGATCATCGCCCCTTTGTAATTCCCGTTGCGGTTATTTTAGTAGGCCTTACCATTTGGTTATACCAAAGTGCTCCTGAAATGCTCCATTGGGCCCTGAATATCTGGCCAATTTATTCGGTTCCTTTTCAAATGATTATTCCTGCAGCCTTGTTGATCGTCAGCTTTTTTAAAAGGGCCCTTGGAAAAAACCGCTCCCCTTCCATTTAAAAAGTCCTCCTTTAAAGGAGGACTCTTTTTTTAAGAAAATTATGGCTCTCGATTATCAGTATATTGATCTAATGCTAATTGCAGCTGATCGTAGGTATTGACCCCGACAACGCCGTCTGCAACAAGGTTAAAATCCCTCTGGAAGGCCCGAACAGCCTCCGTTAAAGCTGGATCAAAAATACCATCGATTTCACCTTCATAATAGCCAAGGGTGGTTAGGGTTGTTTTAACAGAAAAAATATCAGGGCCTGGTTCAACACCCTCCCTTAAAATCCTTCCGGTAAAAACTTCACCAGTGATTTTTACCCGGGTACCCAGGGGAACAATGTCGTACAATTCATTGACATCCTCATTATACATTCTAATACATCCATTGCTGGCCGCTGTACCAATTGATTCAGGATTATTGGTTCCATGGATACCATAGCCACCCCAGGGGATGTTACAACAAGCACATGGTATAATTAGGCCAATGGAGAT
>CBFGTV010000033.1:0-34421 GCA_965652145.1 uncultured Clostridiaceae bacterium | reverse complement strand
AAAAGGCTAAATAGAATCTAATATAATAGATTTATATGCCCTTATGAGGGGCAGGAAAGATTGTAATGAATCGTAATCTTTCCGCCCTCATGGACTTCAATTTTGGCAATGAGTCTTTGCAGAACGCTCTTTAATACCTGTAGGTCCGAACTATCGAGGTTTATAAAGCGTTCTACTTCTTTTCTAAAGGCCTGGATGTTGATATCTAGGTCTTTCTTTTCGCCCATCTTTAACTTCAGAGCTTGCTTTTGATTAGCTAACTCTAACTGCTGCTGGGAGATAGCATCATTCTTTGTTTTAAACTGAGCAGTAGTTAATGCTCCTTCAGCATGCAAGCTGAGCAGGCTATCAAATTGCTGGTTAAGTTGCTCCATCTGCTTTTCAATCTTGCGTACTTCTTGCTCGCTGGAGCTTTGAGACGCTTGGCCTTTTCATCGGCTAAGCCATAGAGCTTTTCGATGTTTACGGTTTTCTTAACCAGAGCTTTTACCTCTTTGTTAATGGTATCAAGTAGCAGCTTCTCTGAGATAATATGAGAGGTACAATAGCTGTTAGAGTGCTTAACATGTCCTCCGTAAATATAAGCCCCATTTCTCCGATCTGACTTATAGTGCATACCACAACCACAATCAGCACACTTTGCTATATGGGCGAATAGACTCTCCTTACCGTTACTTCGATCAATTCCTTTTTTCTTCATGAGTTCTTGAACAGCATCAAAATCTTCTTTTGAGACAATCGCCGGGTGAGTATTTACAACGATTATTTGCTCAGATGGTGCTATTTCATTCCTAATCTTATAGGTTTCAGAAGCACCTAAATGTTTAGTAGTTTCAGAACGATGATGGACTGATTGCCGATATAAACAGGATTATTAAGGATGCCTTTAATGGTTTGTTGATGCCAGCGGTTACCTGCATTGCTTGCACCTGATACTGCCCGAGGGGTAGCCTCACCACGCCTCATTAAGTAGTTGCCGATCTTACTCATGCTCCAGATTTTATGAAGGTAGAGATTGAAGATCTCTTTAACTACTTCAGCAGTATCCGCATCAATAACTAGGCGTTTAGTCTCGAAATCCATTTTGTAGCCATAGGGTGCTAGCGAAGCTTTATACTTGCCTTGTTTCGCGTTAGAGAATAGTCCATATTTGATTCTGAGAGATAGCTTGGCATTTTCTTCTTCAGCTAATAAAGCTTTTATCCCAAACATTAGCCTACTATCACTGGTTGCAGTATCGTAGTTGTCCTCTGGCAAAATTAAACGAACTTTGGATCGTTCAATTTTATCAGCAGTCTGCAGGCTTTGAACTACCTCTCTACCTAAGCGAGATACGGATTTAGCAATAACCACATCAAATATCCCTGCTTGAGCATCCTTTATGAGATCTTGAATTCCAGATCTATTTTTAAACCCTGACCCACTCTTGCCATCATCGATATAACATTTTACTACTGTAAAGCCTTTCTCTTTTGCAATAGACTCACCTAGATGAAGCTGATTTTGCAAGCTGTTCTTTTGCTCTTCTCTTTTTGTACTTACACGTGCATATATAGCGCATTTTAACATTTTGCTACACCTCCTGAAACAGAAGGAATAGCACTTGCTCTCATATCATCGTATAAATTACCATCGAGGGTGTAAGATTATTTGTGTAAAGTAGATTTATGATATAATCTACCTAATTCAAAATGGAGGCTTACACTATGGCTAAGAAAAAACGTAATCCCGCTTCTGACGAAGTAATGAAGTATCTGTTTCAAAACTATGAGATCAAGTCTGCCCTGGACATTCAGGAGGCTCTTAAGGACATGTTTGCTGATACCCTGGAGGCCATGCTCGAAGCAGAGCTGGATGATCACCTTGGCTACGCCAAAAATGCTAACAATCAAGCGACCACCAGTAACCGCCGTAATGGTCACAGTACCAAAACCGTGATCGGTCAGTTGGGAGATACTCAGATTAATGTTCCAAGAGACCGGGAAGCCTCCTTTGATCCTGCCATCGTTCCTAAAGGCCAGAAGGATGTCGCAGGAATTGAAGAAAAAATCCTGGCTATGTACGCAAAAGGACAATCCCAAAGAGAATTAACGAATTTTTAGAAGCAAAGATTGAATATTTTAGCTGTTATGTAAAAAACTTAAATATTCGATCGACAAGTAATATTGAAGAGTTAGACCAACTATTTCGAAATATTTTAAAGGAAGCCTGGGGATAAAATCATAAAAATAGCAGTAAATCCTGTTTCTAGGTGAAATACCAGAAAGAAGGTATCTAAAACTGATAAATAAAAGGTAGGTGACAAACTAAATGGAAAATAAAATAACTCCCAACGGAGATAAAAGGGGGTCTTGAAATTGAAGCTAAAATTTTCTAAGGCTAGCGCTATTGTGATGGCAATACTTTTTCTTGGAATTTTAGTTTTGTCAATTGAGCTGGTTCAGTTAAGCAAAACTGTAGAAACATTGAGGGCAGCTGAAATGACGGCAGGTTCTTCTTACGAGACAATCAAAAACATAGGGGAAATTCAGGCAGACATGATCAATCGTTTGAATACAATAGAAGAACATCTGCCCAATGAAGATCTGCAGCAATTTATTAATATCACTCGAATTGAATACAGCCGACTGCAGGATTTAATATATAAAGTCTTGCAGCTAGATAAAATTAGTGGTGAGATTGTAGAGGCTGAAATCGACAATGAAATTATTATAACCGTAAAGAAGACAAATAAGGATGGTAAAGAGGCCGGAGAAGCAATTAAGATAACTTTATCGGATGACTTTACAGCCTTTATGGCAACGGAATTGACCCTGGTACCCGTTTCAAGGGATGAGTTTTTGGCGGTATTGGAGTCGGATTTAGCCGGTGGTTTTCAACAGACCTTTACATTTATCATGGCTAATGGAAAGGCTGTACAAATCTATCAGGGAGATAATTGAAAAATATCAAATACTATCCAGGATTGATTGCAAAAAACTTGTTTTTATTTCTGTGAAAAGATTTCAACGCAAGCTTACCATAATGGGTCAATAAAGCCTTCCTTTATTCCAGCTCAACCCAAAGAGGGCTATGGCCTATATAGGGCAGGAACTTGTTCAAAATGTCATCTAATTTAATTTTCAGGCTGGTTGTGTTAATACAGGGGTGGCAGCCCAAATAGGGCTCCTTTAATATTTCACGGTCAATGATTAACTGAACCGCTTTATCTGTATCATTCATTAACGATAAAACAGTGGCTGAGCCTGGAGCCACCCTTAGCAGTCGTTCCATATCCTGGCTTTCACCAAAGGATAGTCGAGAGGAGTTGATTTGCTTTGAAAGCTCCTTTGTTCTAAACCTTTTTTCCCCTGGCATCAGTAATAGATAAAAGCGGGTCTTCTGGGTGTTGCACAGAAACAAATTTTTACATAGCTTAATCCCCAACAGCCGGTCAACCTGCCTGCAGGCCTCAATTGATGGGGTGGCGTCGTGGTCTAACCGCCAGTAGGGAATGTCAAGGTCGTCAAGCAGGTCATAAACAGCCATTTCAACGGCCAGCCTCCCTTCCCCATCTGGTTTGGTTGTGTAAAGGGTTGAGTCAATCCAGATTTCTTCCATGTTAATATCTCCTGTTCAATCATCGAGTATTTTGTCTTTAGAATATACTATTTATTTTATCCTATTGTAGAGGATTCTTCAATTGAGTCCAGATAATAAAGCAGGAAAAAGGCCAGGGGGTTATCCCCTGGCCTTGACAATTGATTGTACATAGCTCTTTAGCTGATCATCATCCCTTTGATTAATGATTCGAATAATTTCACTTCCTATAATCACACCATCGGCACCATTTTCAATGACCCTTTTCACCTGATCAGGATGGTGAATTCCAAAGCCGACCTGAATGGGAATATCGGTAAAACTCCGTATTCGCTGCATGGTGTTAAGATATCCCTGGGGCAATGAACCCTTTCCACCGGTGGTGCCATGGCCTGACATGACGTAGGCGAAGCCTTTATTATGGGCCAGTCTTTCCTGAATGACTTCATCAGACATGTCCTCATGGTAGATCTGTACAAGCTTTGAGTCCTCATCCCGGGTGGTAACAAAGTGGTCGGGACAAAGGATGAGGTCGTAGAGCTGTGTCTTTTGCCAATCAAGTAAATGATATTGATTGATTCCCTCGTGATAGGATAAAATGACAATAGGCAGCTTTGGGTATCTTTCCCTCAGTTTTTTTAATGATGATACCAACATATCTTCATTAAAACCCAATTCTATGGCCCGATGGTGGGTATCGGCAATGGTATTGCCATCAAGACAAGGGTTTGTAACGGGTATGCCGATTTCCAAAATATCCATACCTGCTTCAACCAGTATATCAACATGCCTGAAAAATTCTTCCACACTGGGATACCCCAGGGTTAGATAGAGGGTAATACATTTGGTTTGATTCTTGAAAATTCTATTAATATTTTCCATTATCCAATTAACCCCAATAGCCACCCAAGAATCGGGCCGAAGAAGGTATAGTCTGTTTCACTCAGCACCCGCATGATCGGTTCATAGGCGCCAATATAGGGAAGCAGGAAGGCCTGCCCAAAGATTAAAATCAAACCATTTATAAATGAACCTACAATTGCACCCCTTCTACCCCCTGTGGAATTACCAAAAATAGCTGTTATTGCTCCGGTGAAGAAGGTAGGGATTAAGGCTGGAAACACAATAACAGGATATTTAACAATTCCCAGAACCAGCATACCAATTAAGCTTGCCACCAGACTTGTCAGGAATCCAACAATAACAGAGGTGGGGTGGCTGGGGAATAATAGGGGAATATCTAACCCTGGTACGGCATTGGGCACCAGTCTGTCTGAAATACCATGGAAGGCTGGAATAATTTCAGAAAGCATCATACGAACCCCTGTAATAATAACGGTGATCCAGAGCCCAAAGGTTAGACCGTTTAAAATTGAAAAGATAACAATATCCTTTCCATCACTGAGGTTATTCATAACAAAATTTGGCCCTGTAATTAATGAAATAATGAAAAAGATTATCGTCATGATTACACTTAAGGCAATGGTGGTTTCCCTTAAAAAGCCTAAGGCCTTTGGAAGCTTTATGTCTTCCAGGCTTTTGTCCTTATTCCCCACCAGTTTACCCGCCTTTGCAGCAATCCAGCAGCCGATTGAGCTGGAATGGGCAATGGTAAAGCCTTCACCACCGGGTACGTCCTTCATTAATGGTGCCATATAGGCGCAGGTAAAGGTTAAATAAAGTCCCAGCAGGATAGAACCAATTACAGTAACCCAAAGGGGAGAAAGGCTTGTTCCTACCGTTAACAGGGCTGCGATTAATCCCGCATAAAAGAAGGAAACATGGGCTGACAGATGGATATACTTGTATTTTGTAAAGCGTGCCAGCAATATATTGACGATAAAGCCCAGGGCAAATATGAGGGTGGCAGAGGCCCCAAAGGCTGCCATACTCGATCCGATGGCTGTATTAAGATCTGTCAGATTCGCCTCAAGGCCGAATACATGCTGAAGCATAGATTGGATCGGCAGCAGGGTTGTACCCATGCTTTGGGCCCCAGTTGTGATGAGTAGAAATCCTACCATGGTTTTAACGGTACCGGCCACAACATCACTGAATTTCTTTCTTTGGGCCACTAACCCCAACAGGGCCACCATACCAATAAGAAAGGCTGCTTCGCTTAATACGTTGGAAATAATATACATAATAATGTTCATAAGATTACCTCCTTATATATTTTTATAAGGTGCTGCATTAGCTACTTTTCAAGCTCCTGTATGGTTTTTAATAGCTGCTCCTTTAAATATTGCTTATCAGTAAGATTGTCTATTTTGATTATCTTAGCAGTGGTATTTCTAATTACATTGGCAAAATCAGTAGTGGTTATAATGATATCAGCAGCATTTGGGTCAAGGGAGCCAATATCAGTGGCTTCAATTTGTGCATCTAAATTTTCACTTGATATAATTTGTTGGGTAAATACCTTCAGCATCATACTACTTCCTACTCCAGCACCACATACAGTAAATATTTTTAACATAATTAATCATCCTTTCATTTTTTAAATTAGTGTTTGTTTAAATTTTTTTGTAATGATTTCAATAAAGTCGCCTATCAATTTTTCAAAGGAAGACTTTACTATAACAAAACATCATACAATGCTTGGCTGGACTTGCTTTCTAAAATATGATTCAGCTTTTCATTGTCACCAAGTAAATCCATTAGCTTTGCTAAGGCGTTTATATGGGATTGATTGTCCACTGCTGCCAGGGCAATCACCAGCCTGACAGGATCATTTTTTTCATGACCAAAGTTAACCCCGTCTGCAAGGGTAATCATGGCTAAAGCGGTACGCTTTGTTCCATCCTCAGGCCTGGCATGGGGCATGGCCACCTGGGGAGCAATAACGATATAGGGTCCCAGCTCCGTAACCCTTTGAATCATTGCATCAATATATCCCTCCTCAATGGCATCTGCCTGTAGTAAGAGCTCACCTGCCTTTCTAATAGCTTCCTTCCAGCAATCAACCTTTACCTTTACCGCTATGGTTTCAGGGCTAATAAATTCATTAATCATGGGTCATTCCTCCTCTATTTCAATAGCTCGTAAATTTCCTTTGAGCTTGATGAAGCAATTAATTTATCAATGTTTTCCTTTATCGATAATTGTTCCAGTACATGGGTCAGGGCTTCAATATGGGTATAATTATCCTTTGCTGCCAGAAAAATCACCGTATGCACCGGGTCATTTTTCTGATGATAAAATTTAACAGGTTTTTTTAAAGTCATAATGGCCAAGGCGGTTTTATTGGCACCATCATCTATTCCGCCATGGGGCATGGCGATACCGGGGGCAATTACCATATAAGGGCCATGGCGCTTTATTTTTTCAATAATTCGTTCCACATAACCCCCTTCAATATAGCCCTTATCCAATAGTGGCTGGGCAGCCTTTTCAACCGCTTCCTCCCAGGTGCTGCATTCAACCTGAAGCTGAATATTTTCCTTCGACAATATCCTTCTTTGGGGAGTGGAAGTAAGGGGGCTATATAAACGATTAATATTGTTAAAGAGGGATGCAATTTCAGTCTGAAGGCCATCATAGTTTTGTATGGTGCAGTGCTTACCAATAATATTCATCACGTCCATAATCAAACCAGTGCTGTTATATTTAAAATGATGGTTGGCCGTCAGGTAACTGGAAAGCATTTGAATATCCTTTTGATCTAACAGCGGCGAAACTACAACAACGGGTATTTTAGACTCCTGAATTGGAATGGTAGAGATAATCAGGTCAATTTCATCAGAGTCCATATACCTGGATACATCTTGATGAGAAACAATATCAATGATGTGGAAGGCTCGAAAATAAGATAACAAATTGGCCTCTAACAGCTTGGAGGTTCCGATACCGCTGGCACAAACCAGTAGAATATTGGATGTTTCATTGTTTTTGGGTCGCTGAGCCTCCAATGCGGCTCCAAAATGCATAGCGATATAGGCTACCTCATGGTCATTTACCTTAATATGAAATTCCCTTTCAAGGTATTGTCTGGCACCGCTGCATGCCTGAAATACAGCATTATATCTTGAAACAATCTCACTGAGCAAAGGGTTTTGTAGGGGCTTATTATATTTTAGCCGTTGAATCGTAGGCATCAGGTGAATATACAAATCCTTTTTAAGAGAGGATCGGCTTGTAAACGAAACCCCCAGCACCCGTTCCACA
Source organism: uncultured Clostridiaceae bacterium (assembly GCA_965652145.1). Taxonomy (GTDB): domain Bacteria; phylum Bacillota; class Clostridia; order Peptostreptococcales; family Natronincolaceae; genus CBFGTV01. The sequence goes on along the minus strand of CBFGTV010000033.1, from coordinate 26,675 downwards.
TGGCTGATGATTTGATCGATTACATAGGCCAACTGACTGTTTTTTCTAACGTATTTGTCCTGATCCCCCACAAAGCTTAGCTTGGCTCCGATTAAATGAAGGGTAATATAGCCCGTTTCATCTAAAGGCATTTTAATATTAAAATATTGGGAAATACGCTCGCTTAAGCCCTTGGCTATGGCAAATTCCTCCTTAGCCATTAAATCATGCAGAAGCTCCTTACTGATTAAAATGTCCTTTCCCAGGGTAACCCGCTCAATGGCCAAGGCTAAATGCGACATTAGACTGACAAAGCCTTCATAGCTGAATTTGATCATTAGCCGCTCCTGAACCCTTTCAATCTCCGTTTTAATAAAATTCAGATCAATTTTAGGCAGCCATTCCTTTAATGATTCGATATATTTTTCAATGGATTGATCACTGTAAACCTGTCTGCCAGGGTTCGCCAATATCTTAAGGAGTGTACTGATGGCATTCCGCTTATTTTCTTCCGTACCCTCCACATAGATTCCATAGCCCTTTCTGCGAATGAGCTTAAGATGAAACTCCTTCAGCCATTTGCTGATATGATCTAAATCGTTCGCAATAGTGGTTTTACTTACAGCGGTTTTATCGGCCAGTTCGATCAGGTTTACCGGCCTGTTTTCACTTAAAATATTTAATAGTACCAGCTTTTGGCGTTCTTCTGGTGAAAGCACGTAGGAATAGTAGTCACTGGGCTTTAGTTTGGCTTGAATTGATTCCTTGTCGCCTTCCCCGGCCTCCAGGAACACGCCCTTACGAGGAGCCCTGGTTAAAACCCTGAAGCCATTCTCTGCCAGCCAGGCATCGATTGCGTCCAGGTCATAACGAATGGTTCTTAAGCCCACATGAAATTGATCAGCCATCTCCTTAATGGTGATAAAATCATCCTGACCCAATAAGCATTGAATTAGCTGTGTTTTTCTTTCGTCTAACATGCTGTTCACCTCCTTGCCACATTATTGTTGACAATCTGAATAAGTTACACCCTGGCTAGGTGTAATATATATAACACTAATATAGTTGTTTATCAAGGATAACTATAGTATGGGAAGAAGGAATTTGTTTCATACCTATTGTGGCAAAAAGTGAATAGCTGAATTAGAAGGAAGTTTTCAAAAAACAATAGATAAGGCTGCTGAAAATGATAAATCATTGATCAGCAGCCTTAATAGCTTTTTAATATAGATGGGTTTTATTTCTAGGAACAGTCTGCCAATGGGTGGGCCTGTTCCCTTTAGTATAAGCCGATGGTTTTATTGATATCTTGGATAAAAATAATACCATTGCCGGGCTTGTCGATTTCAAGGTTATTTCTGATGGAGGCAGCTATTGGTTCTGTCCGACTGCTTTCTGAAATAATTAGTACAATCTCCTTTTCTGGTTCTATTTCCATGGAAAAGAGCTTGCTGGTTTCATGAATACCTGAACCCCTGGCGTTAATAATGGTTGCTCCCCTGGAGCCAGCCTTGTTGGCGGCATCCACCACAAATTCTGCCTTTCCTCTATCGACAACCACAAAAATTAGGTTATATTTTTGATTTTCCATCTTCCTACACTCCTTTACATCCGTACAGGTTAAGTTCTTGGTTCCCAATATATTCATGACAGAGGTACTAAAGGCAATGCCATGATGAGGTTTGTCAAAGCGGAACTTTTTGTTCAGCTCATCCAGGGCAGTATAGGCCGTTTCCTTTGTCGCAGCCATTAGAATAATTTCCCTTCTCGCCTCATTTAACTCAAGAAATTCTAAAATAGGATTTTGAATAGTTCCCTTGCCTAGAAAGATTACACCACCTGTTACACCATAATTTTTTGCGTGCTTGATAACTTTGCTTGCCAAGCCATAGTTTACGATGACACATAATAATTCGTAGCTTGGATCCACAGGATTACTGAACATCCTCTAAAATACCTCCTTTCTTAGACTTTAACTGGAAGATAAAACCTAATAGCTGCAGCGTAATAATTGGTGTTAAGGCAACGGTGGCAATCATTCCGAAGCCATCAATTAAAATACTGGCAGCCTCCACTGCTTCTGCGGCCCCCTGGGTGAAGGCTAAAATAAAGGTGGCCGTCATAGGGCCTGTGGCCACGCCCCCGGCATCAAAGGCAATCCCAACAAACAGCTTGGGAACGAAATAGGTCATTCCAATGGAAATTAAATAGCCAGGCAATAAGTAATGCCATAATTGAATCGAGGGTATTACGATTCTTATCATAGAAAGGGCCACAGCCAGGCCTACACCGATGGAGAGGGCAATTAAAACGGCCTTTCTCTTGACATAACCGCTGGTAACCTCCTCAATTTGATGGGTTAATACATAAACCGCCGGTTCTGCCAGAATGGTCACAATACCTAGTACGAATCCAATTATTATAACATAAAGCTTGTTGTCAAGGGAAGCAAGACGGTGGCCGATTAGTGTTCCTACGTCCATAAAGCCAGCATTAACGCCCACTAAAAATAGGAACAGGCCAATAAAGGCATAGACAAAGCCCTTAATCATTCTTGCAAAGGATCTTCTGCTCATATCTAACGACATTCGATACAAAATAAGAAAAATGATTAACAGTGGTAGTATCGTAAGAAAGCCCTCCTTTAATACGGTGGGAATGATCTGAATAAAGGGTCCGATTATGGAGCCTGATTCAGCCATATTAATTTCCAGCCCAGAAGTAAATTCTTCGGTTGTAGTAAAAATACTTAAAAGCATAACAGAAATGATGGCACCGACAGATGCAACGGCCACGAGGCCAAAGCTGTCCTTTTCCGATGCCTTACTGTCCTTCTTTAGGGTGGATATCCCCAGGGACAGGGCCAATATAAAGGGAACCGCCAGAATTCCTGTAGTGGCCCCGGAGGCATCAAAGGAAATGGCCAAAAACTCCGTGGAGGTAAATAAGGCCAATATAAAGGTTAAACCGTATAATCCTGTTAATAGCTTATATAGGGGAATATTTGAAACAATTCTGATGAACCCCAGTGCAAGCATGATGGCCAGGCCAATTGACACGGTAATTAAAATGCTTAAGCTGGATATCTGACCGGAAGTCACCATATCCACCTGATTGGCCAGGACAATTAAGCCCGGTTCGGCAATTGAGATAAAAAAGCCCAGCACAAGGCCCCCGATGATAATAGCCCATAGCTTATTGGTTTTGGCCAGTGTTGATCCCACCAGGCTGCCGAGGGGGGTTATACTAATATCGATTCCGATTAAAAAGACAGACAGGCCTAGTAAAATCAATACACTACCCAATAAAAACCTAATCAATAGAGGCAGGGGCAGGGGGGTAAGGGTAAAGTTCAAGATCAAGACAATGATCGTAATAGGCAAAATTGAAGAAAGAACTTCTCTAAATTTTTCAGTAAATATATTCAAATGCAATTCACTTCCTTTCACTATTGTCTAATCAGCTTCATGACAAAAATAACCGATGCTGGTCAGAGTCCTTATAGCTGCTCCTAGCAAGCTTGGGAAGCAGTAATTGGTGCAGCCTTAAATATAACCAAAAGCAGCATTTTGCTTCATAGCCAATGGTAGGACGATGGTTAATTAATATAAGTGACGAAAGTAATAGTAAAGACCATAGTAAATTAACAGGGGTAGATCGGATAAGCTGTTTAAAATATTCACTGTTACGGAAATAAGCAATGGAGGGTGTAGAAGAGGATATACGGTGAAAATAAATGGACTTCGATGGATTAAGCTCATTTATCAAATAATTTTCCATTGGAAGGCTAATTCCGATTAAAAAAATGACCAGTAAAAAAATCATAAAGGGTAAAAATGCCTTTAGTTTTTGACGTTCTATGTAAATGGACATTATATTTCACCCCTTTCTTTTTTTATCGTAACCTTATTTTATTATACAATTTTTTTGACTGAAATAAAAGTTATCAAGGATAACTCAATTCAACAGGATAAATAAAATGGCTGGAATAGAAAATTCACAGATGACATGACACTTTGAATAATGATATAGTATTATTTGTTATAAACTATTGGACGAGGTGTAGCCTATGAGAGTTAGAAACATACCTGGAGTCGAAGCATTACTTGGGCAGTGTCCCTATTTCTTTAAGGAAGGGTCCCCTTCGCCGGGAAAATGGAATAAACTATTTAGAAATCCACATCCCATACACATTGAAATTGGCATGGGTAAGGGACGTTTTTTGACAACGCTGGCTGTTGATCATGTAGAAATTAATTATATAGGAATTGAAAAGTCAAAGGAGCTTCTTTGGAAGGTATGCAAATCATTGGAGGAGGCCCAGTTGAAAAACCTGATGCTGGTGAATTTAAAGGCTGAGAACATAGCTTCCTACTTCGCCCTGGGGGAAGTAGAGCGTATCTATTTAAATTTCAGTGACCCATGGCCCAAGGCCAGGCATGAAAAAAGAAGGCTTACGCATCTTCATTTTTTAAAACAATATCGATCGATATTATCTGATAAGGGGGAAATTCATTTCAAGACCGATGGCCTTGATCTTTTTGAGTTTACCCTTGATCAGCTTGATAAAGCTGGGTTCACTCCCCTTGAGGTTACTTATGATCTTCATCGTCTGTATCCTCAAGGAGTCGTCATGACGGAATATGAGATGAAATTTAGATCCCAGGGGAAAACAATAAAACGAGTCATTGCTGTCAAATAGGCAATCTATTTTTCTTCAATGATATATTCAATTTCCGATATTAATTCCTTGACATTATCGAAGGCAAAGTTAGAATCCAAAAGGGCTGCTTTAATGGTTTTAAATTCACTGTGAACCCTTGGCCGCAGGTTCGGGCTAAGGGGTCCTGCCTCCAGGGTTTCTTTAATTTCAAAGAGTCGAATAATAGATTGCAATGTATTCATGCGTTCTCCCCCTAAAGTGTAAGCTATCATCTATCATACAGTAAAAAGGAGAAGAAATGGTTAAATCTAGTCGAATCTTCTTTAAAAATTCTTCACTGAAAGATTAAACTTATTTAACAAATTGGTAAAAAGAGGATATCTATTGCTATATGGCAGCCTTGACAATTATTTCAATGATACCCACAATTAGAATATTCATAATGCCCCAGAGAATGCTTTCAATGGCGCCTTCATATTTCTTTTCCTTTTCCTCCCGAACCACATCTGCCACATTGGAATGGTCCACCAGACGTTTGGTTTTTTTGAGGCTGATCGGCAGAAAAAATGTTACTACCCCATAGGCAATGATGATGCTGGCGAGGAAGAAATTAAAATTGAAAATATTTTTTAAAATAGGCCCTTTTTTGATTAGGCTGTAGAGTAAGGAAATAAGGGACAGTATCAATATACTGGATACAGATATTTTCAAGAGCTTTAAGGTCTTATTCCATATTTTTTGCTTCACCTTTTTGCCTCCATTCTGTCAATGCTTTTACTACAGTCTTAGTATAGACTAAATTAACCATAACAACAATCCCCTCTTCTGTTTTTTAGAGGGGATTTGAGCTGAATTAAGAAAGTTTTAAGGGTATGATCAAATTAACATTTAAACAGAACCCCCAGGGCCTTGGGGCCAACGTGGGCTCCTACAACGGGGCCCAGTTCACATATTTCAACCGTTGCACCTGAAAACATTCCTTGCAGGGTTTCCTTTAGGGTTAGGGCCTCATCCATGGCGTCGATTTGGGCAATATGAATCACCCTAGCCTGGGGTGGAATTCCTTCTATTAGCTTTTCAATGGCCTTTTTTCTCCCCCGAACCTTTCCAGCGGCCTCCAGCTTTCCCTCCACCAGGGCAATAATGGGTTTAATATTTAAGAGGGAACCGATAAGGGCCTCGGTATTAGTCAATCGACCACCTTTTTTTAAATAATCCAGTGTTCCTACGGTTAAACGAATACCGGTGTGATTTTTTTCGACTTCCAGGGCAGCTGCAATTTCAAGTCGGCTTTTTCCCTGGGCCATCATACCCAGAGCCGATTCAATCAATGCCTTTAAATTGGCTGCGGCAGTTAGAGAATCAATAACTGAAATTTTGCTCTGGTCAACCAGGGTTGTGGCGGTTACGGCACTGCTGTAGGTGCCGCTTAATTTTGAGGAAATGGTTAAGACGATGATCTCCTTTTTATTCTTCAGGGCCTTTTCGTAAACAGCTTTAAAGGCTCCCACCGAGGGCTGGGAGGTGGTGGGAAATGAATTTGACCTGGATAACCGATTAAAAAAAGCATCGAACTCACCTGGAAACCCCTCTTGAAGAATTTCCCCTTCGAAGCTGACAGACAAGGGAACAACTTCTATTTCATATTTTTGAACAAAATTACGATCCAGATAGGCTGTACTATCAGTAATAATTTGAATATTTGCCATCACAATAATCACTCCTTAAAAGGCTTCTATAAATATAATACCAGGTACTAATACCTGTTGTAAAGTAATTTGGTTTGATCGTTAAAATATAAACGTTTACAAGGGGGGAAGTTAAAAAATGATTTTCTTGTCAATTACTGCCCCATATGATAAACTGTGGGTAAGGATAGTATCTTCGGAGCTATACCGGTTTGATAATATGAAGTTATTTTATGTATGATTCTGCTCTGAGCCATAGGGGACCGAGACAGAGAAAAAGACGATAGGGATATGATGCCTTTTTTGCTACTGCAAATAAGGATTTTTTCTTAACCTTTTTCTAAGTCCTTTTGGGCTTGGGAAGAGGTTTTTTAACGTTTTTGGGGAGGTGATCGGATGAAAATTGGCTTTATCGGAAGCGGAAAGGTAGGTCAGAGCTTTGGCAGCTATCTTTATGAAAAGGGATTTCATGTTGTGGGTTATTTTAGTCGCAGTATTGATTCTGCCAGGTCTGGCGCTGCACTAGTGGGGGGAAGGGGCTTTTCCCGTATGGAGGAGCTGGTTGAGGTGGCTGATATTATTTTTATTACTACTCCTGACGATATGATTCAGCAAATTGCCAGTACTATAGCCGATCTACAGACCAGTATAGAAAATAAGCATTTTGTACACATGAGCGGTGCCCACAGGGCATCTATTATGCAGGAAATTACCAAAAGACATCCCTTAAATCGACTATATTCCCTGCATCCCCTACAGGCCTTTGCCAGGGTCGAAAAGGCTGTCAAGGCCTTGAGCCATACGATGTTTACCCTGGAGGCAGATCAGCCGGAGGTAATTGAGGAAATTCTTAAAGAATGTGGAAACCAATATTTTTTAATCAGGGGAGATCAAAAGACGATGTACCATGCTGCTGCCTGCGTGGCATCCAATTACTTAGTTACACTAATTGATATGGCCTTAAATATGATGAAGACCGCTGGATTTGAAGAAAAGGAGGCCTATCAAGTCCTGTTACCTCTAATGAATGGCACCTTAAGGAATATTGAAAGTGTGGGAACAAGTCAGGCCCTTACGGGCCCAGTCGCCCGGGGTGACAGTCAAACTGTTAAGAAGCATTTAATCGCCCTAAAGGAGCAGATGCCCAGGGGAATGGCCCTTTATCAATCCCTGGGAAAAGCCGCCACTGAGCTGGCGTCGAAGGAAAAGCTCAAGGGGACAGATCAAATAGAAGCATTGAATCAATTATGGAAAGAGGGAGTAAAATGAATAAGTTTACCACAACGTCCTTTAACCGATGTAAAAGGGAGGGGCGTAAAATTTCGATGCTGACTGCCTATGATTATTCCATGGCGAAGCTTTTGGATGCGGCAGGAGTGGATTGTATTTTAGTAGGGGATTCCCTGGGAATGGTTATGCTGGGTTATGAAAATACCCTGCAGGTAACGATGGATGACATGGTTCATCATACCAAAGCGGTAGCCCGAGGAGCTAAAAATGCCTTCATTGTAGCAGATATGCCCTTTTTGTCTTACCATATGGGCCCCCAGGAGGCCTTAAAAAATGCTGGCAGGCTAATACAGGAGGGCTGTGCCCAGGGGGTAAAGCTGGAGGGGGGAGCTGAGGTGGTTGACCAGGTCAAGGCCCTGGTCAGGGCTCAAATTCCAGTCATGGGGCACCTAGGCCTAACCCCTCAGTCGGTTCATGCCTTTGGGGGCTTTAAGGTTCAGGGAAGGGATTCAGAGCAGGCTAAAAAAATAATTGAAGATGCAAAGCGACTGCAGGAGGTGGGGGCCTTTGCCATTGTTTTGGAATGTATCCCTGAAGGGCTTGCAGACCTCATTACAGATAATCTCGATATTCCCACCATTGGTATTGGTGCAGGGAAGGGCTGCGATGGACAGGTATTGGTCATACAGGATATGCTGGGAATGTTCCCAGACTTTACGCCAAAGTTTGTAAAAACCTATGCTGATATCGGCAGCCAAATTCAGTCTGCCGTTAAGGAATATTGCCAGCAGGTTAGAGAAGGCAGCTTTCCAGAGAAGCAGCATGGCTTTTCCATCGAGGCATCAATACTGGAAAAATTATATTAGAAGGAAGGCTTACGATGAAAGTTATAACTGGAATTGAAAAAATGAAAAAAATCCTTCGGGAAGCCCGTAAAGAAGATAAGGCCATAGGCTTTGTTCCCACCATGGGGTATTTGCATAGGGGGCATCTTTCATTAATTGAAAGGGCCAGCTGGGAAAATGACGTGGTGGTGGTCAGCGTATTTGTCAATCCCACTCAATTTGGTGTAAATGAAGATTTTGATGTATACCCCCGGGATCTGGACAGAGACCGACAGGTGGCGGCTTCCGGTGGTGCCCACTACCTTTTTCATCCAACCATAGAGGAAATGTACCCCGAGGGCTACGAAACCTATGTAGAGGTTTTAAGCTTAACAGGTAGGCTTTGCGGTGCCTCAAGGCCGGGGCATTTCAGAGGCGTAACGACGGTGGTTGCCAAGCTTTTTAATATTATTATGCCTCAGCGGGCTTACTTTGGCTTAAAGGACGCCCAGCAGGTGGCGGTGATTACCCGAATGGTCAAGGATTTAAACATGAATGTTCAAATCGTTCCTTGCCCAATTGTACGGGAGGAAGATGGCTTAGCCATGAGCTCCCGGAACGTCAATTTAACTGCAGAGCAGCGACGGGCAGCCCTGGTGCTTTCTCAAAGTCTGTTTCAGGCCAAGTCAATGATTGAAGCAGGAGAAAGGGATGGAAAATTGATCGTATCAAGCATTGAACAGTGCATTAAAAGGGAGCCTGCAGTGACCGTTGATTATATTGAAGCTGTTGATTTTGAAACGCTAAATTCCGTACCATATATACAGGGAAAAGTGTTAATTGCCCTGGCAGCTCGGGTAGGCAAGGTGCGGCTAATCGATAATATTATTGTGGAGGTGCATTAAGATGTATTTAACCTTTTTTAAATCAAAACTACACAGAGCAACGGTGACTGAGGCCAATTTAAACTACGTGGGCAGCATTACCATTGATGAGGCTCTTTTAGAGGCAGCGGGAATTTATCCCAATGAGAAGGTGCAAATTGTGAACAATAACAACGGGGCCCGTTTCGAAACCTATGTTATTAAAGGGGAACGAAACAGCGGGGTAATTTGCCTGAATGGGGCGGCGGCCAGATTGGTGCAGCCCGGTGATCAAGTAATTATTATTGCCTATTGTTTAATAGAGGAATCTGAAGTCGGTAATTTTCAGCCGAAGGTGGTCATTCTGGGGGAAAATAACCAAATATTAAAGCAGACCAGGGGAGAAGTCCATGGGTAGGTTCTTTGATCGAATTCAAAAAACAGCGCCTAATTCGATACTAGCTGTATATACCTGGAAATATCAATTGATAAGACGATCCTTGCTATTACGGGCAGGATAAGCTATAATAAAAATATCAATTCTTGTTAAAAAAACATCAATAAGGCTGTGAAGTATTATCTTGATTATTAAAGAGGAGGAGTACCCATGTTTGGAAGATTAGGCGCTTCAGAATTAATTTTAATTTTAGCAATTGCATTGGTTGTTTTTGGGCCATCAAAGCTTCCTGAAATTGGAAAGGCCTTAGGAAAAGGAATCAAAGAATTTAAAGACCATTCCAATAAAATCTCACAGGATGTTGCTGAATCAGTAGAAATTGAAAAGAAGGGCGAGTAGTAGAAAAGTTTCTGTTTCAGGGAGGACACCCAGTTGGATGAATTGCGTCTTACTTTAATACAACATTTAGAAGAACTGAGGAAAAGAGTTATTATTATTGCCATTGTCATGATAGCAGGAGCGGTGATCAGCTACCAATTTATAGATACTATTATCGAAATTGTTACCAAGCCTGCCAGTCAGTTGGATTTCATCTATTTGAGTCCGCCGGAGCTGTTTGTGGCCTATATTAAAATTTCTTTGGTGGTAGGGGTGGTGTTAACCTTACCTATTACGCTGTTTCAAATCTGGTTATTCGTTAAGCCGGGATTAACTAAAAAGGAAAGGGCTAATTTACTGTTTGCCCTATTTATGGCAATCATTTTTTTCCTTCTTGGAATTTTGTTTGCCTACTATGTAATTATCCCCCTAACGATTCAGTTTTTTGTCAAGGTGTCGACCCAACAAATTGCACCATTGTTTTCCTTTGAAAACTATATTGGCTTTATCAGCTCATTGCTTTTAGCCTTTGGATTAACCTTTGAAATGCCGTTAATTATTTTGTTGTTAACCCATTTAAATCTAATTACCCCTGCTGCCCTAAAAAAATATCGTAAAATGATTATTCTGGTAATCTTTGTGGTTTCAGCGGTACTAACACCACCAGATATTATTTCACAATGCTTAATGGCAGCGCCCATGATTTTATTATTTGAATTAAGTTTAATCTTATCTTCAATCATATACCGTAAGAAAGCACAAGCATAATATTAGGGGAAGAATGTCAATTGGCAGCCTTCCCTGCTGTTATTATTAAAGTGAAATTAGCACCAAAATATGGCGTGAGGAGTAGGAAAAAATGCTAATGAAATTTTTATTGGAAAAATTAACTGAAGATATTCGACCTCAATTGGCCATTAAACATTGCCTTCATTTTAAAAATAGATTAAAAAGCTGTACAATTTGTCAGGATGCCTGCTCCCACCAGGCCATTACCACTACTCGGGCTGCCATTAAAATAGATGAAAATCGATGCAAGGGCTGTGGCAGCTGTCGCGGGCTGTGTCCTACCCAGGCCTTGACCCTAAAGGGCTTTAGTTTAGAACGGTTAATTACAGAAGCTGCCAAAAAGCCAAAGGTTATATTGGGCTGTTCTCAGGAAGGTAACAAAGGGAATCTATCGGTTCCCTGTCTTAGGGGTATGACAGTTGAGGATTATATTACGCTGGCAATATTATCGGGAAAGCGGGAAATCTTTTTAAATAGAACACAATGTCATCATTGTGAGCATATGAATCAGGAATGGAATGATGAGATCCTCCATAGGGCTCAGGAGTTAGGAAGGGCCCTGGGGATTGAAATTGTGATTCATGCAGTCGACTCTGAAGGTGAAAGCCTTCAGATACCACAGCCGGAGCTGACCAGGCGAGAGCTTTTTAGCTTTTTTAAGAGGGAAACCACCCAGATGGCAGGGCGGGCCATTGACCACGTGGCAGAGGAGTTTGTGGGGGAAAGAAATCAGCGGCAGATCAACCGTAATCTGTTTTTAGGTGCATTAAAAGCCTTAAAACTGTCAGACAATACGGTAATTCCTTCAGAACTGGCCTCTATAAATGCCTGGAGGGTAGATGCAGCCTGTAACGGATGTGGTCTATGTCAGGGAGTATGCCCTGGGCAAGCATGGCAGGTTAAAAAGGAATCTGAATCAATTACAGTAAGCCATGGGCCGGGGCGGTGTGTAGGCTGCGGCCTATGTCAGGAACTATGCCCACAAAGTGCTATAAAAGAAGACGTGCTTAAAATTTCAAAGCTTGAAGGGTTCTATTTAATGAAGGCCCTCAGCAAAAGGCAATGTAGCCAGTGTGAAGCGAGTTTTTTTAATTCTGAAGACGATTCAGAAGCAGAGATATTCTGCTTAAAATGTAAGAAGGAACAGGAAATCAAAGGCGCCGTAAACTAACTCGGCGTCTTTTCTATTATGATACTTTATGATAAGATAAGAAAAAACGAATGGAGTTAGGGAAATGATTAACACAATTTTATTTGATTTAGATGGTACACTACTTCCCCTTGAAATGGAAGAATTTTTAAAGCATTATTTTGATGCCCTGGAGAATCGGTTTGGAGCTTATTTTCCAAAGGGACAATTGACAAAGCTGGTATGGGCCTCTACAAAATACATGGTACAAAATATAGATTCCAATAAAACCAATGAAGAAGCATTTTTTGAAGACTTTTTTACCCGTACGCATCACAAACAAGAGGAGATTTACCCTATTTTTAATGATTTTTATCTTAATGATTTTATCAAGGTGAAAAAGGCTGTTGGGCAAAATGAAAAAATGATTGAAGCGGTTAAGGTCTTAAAGAAAAAAGGGTATACTTTAATTGTTGCGACTAATCCTATTTTTCCCTACGAGGCCGTAAGTCAGCGAATAGCGTGGGCAGGTCTTATGGAAGAGGACTTTACTTTGATTACCTCCTTTGAAAAGATGCATTTTTGTAAGCCCCAGCTCAATTATTATAAAGAAATATTAGAAAAAATTGAACGGTTACCCCAAGAATGCATGATGGTTGGGAATGATCTTCAGGAGGATATGGTGGCCAAGGGGCTGGGAATGAAAACCTATTTAATTGAAAACCATAAGATAGGCCAATCCAATGAAGATAATATAGATTATATGGGAAATTATGATGATTTCTATGAATTCGCTTTGGCATTGCCTGAAGTTAAATAAATGAATTAATATGGATTGATATCTGGCTGCCGGGCCCATTAATAGAATAGTAAGTCATCTAATAAAATTAAGGAAGTGATATTATGGGTCAATGTGGCGGCTGTAGCCATAAGCAGGAAAAACAATATAAACCCTGCCCCCTTTGTCATCGTATGGGGGAATTCGTTCATCCTCCAGTAGTTCAATCCGTTGTCAAGGATGAGATTAAGCCTTTAGTTGTTGAGGCAGGCTATTATATTTGTACAAATCATGAATGTGAAATCATATTTTTTGATGAGAAGGAAAGTCAGATGATTCTAATGGTTGATATAGATTTAAAGGCAGATTTTGATGCTGTAACCAAGACTCAAAATAACTGCAGTCAATGTTCTAAGGGTTGCCGGAGGACGAATAAATAAGGCCAAATTTTAATAGACCTATTTTGGGAGGTTATGATGAATTTTAAATCAGTATCGGCAGTTATATTGGCAGGTGGGGCCAGTAGTCGAATGGGGCGGAACAAAGCATTGATGGAGCTGGGGGGCAAGCCAATGATCGATCGAATTGTTGAAGTCCTTAGGGAAGGATTTCGTGAGATCATTATTGTAACCGACTGTCCCGATGAATATAGTCACTTGATTGATGTAAAGCTGACTAAGGATAGTATAGCATTGGGGAAGAAAAATTCCCTGTTGGGGATTTATTCGGGGCTGGAGGTTGCCAGTCACCCCTATATATTTGTAATTGCCTGTGATATGCCCTTTGTCAACCTGCAGCTGGTGCACTATATGATTGAGCAGATAGAGGGGCAGGATGTGGTTATTCCCTATATTGAACCCCATTATGAGCCTCTTTACGCCCTGTATAAAAGGGATTGCATGGAGCCTATTAAAGAAATGCTTCAAAGAGATCGATTCAAGATTACGGAGCTATTAAAGATGTTAAGAGTAAAGAAGGTGCTGCCTGATATCATTAAACAATTTGATCCACAGATGAAATGCTTTGTTAATATCAACACCTATCAGCAATATCTGGATGTAAGTCAGGCTTTTTTAAATTTAAAAAAATAATTACTTTTTATAATTGCGGATCAGCTATGATTGCCGTAATATATTCAAAAAAGGTTACTGATCAATTGCTTAACAGGAAAATTGTTAGAAGAGGAATAATCAGTTCATAAATATTATTTGAAATAAGGAGGAACCGGGATGTCTAAAAATGCAATGGAAATAGTAGGAGAGCAGGGAAAAATCAAAATATCAAATGATGTAATTATGACTATTACGCAAAAAGCTGTGGAGGAGGTGCCAGGTATCGTTTCCTTTACAGGGGGGCTATCGAAGGGAATAACAGAGGTCTTTGCCAAAGACAGCAATAAGGGAGTCAAAATAGATAATGAAGAAAAGCAATTGGAAATCAATCTATCTGTGGTGGTGACCTATGGTTCAGTCATTCCTGACCTAATTAAAACGCTGCAGCAACGAATTAAAGATTCCATTGAAAATATGACTGAAATCAGTGTAGAACGAGTCAATGTATTTGTTCAGGATATTCAGCTTTAGTCAATCAAAAAAATATGAGAATAAAAGGATAAAACAGGCCAGCTTTGCTGGCCTGTTTTATGTATCCTGCATCAACCTAACAGTGGTCTTCATCCCGCTTATGGCACTCATGATCACAATGCATCATCTTGTGCTTATAAGCCTCTGCCTTGTGCATTGCCGCCATATACATATGCATATAATACATCTTTTTCATATGATCAGCCGCATCTTCAGGCATGCAGTGATCTGGTAAAGGCATTATGCCGGGGGGCATTGGCATTGGCATGGGGCTGGGCATAGGCATAGGCATTGGTGTTGGCAGCGGCATGGGGCTGGGCATGGGCATTTGAGGACACGGACTTGAAACCGGTGGGTAGCAGCCGGGCATTCCACCATGGCCTGGGAAATAACCCATATCGCCCATAGGAGCCATCATAGGGGACATAGGGTAAGGACTAGCAGGGAAATCCTCCATAGGAGGGTACATGAAATGATTATTTGCTTCCACAGAAAAACCTCCTTAAACCATATATTTTAAAGCATAGTTACTTTAATATATAGGTTATGAAGTTATTCAGGAAAGGAAACTTGTCTAATAGATATTTTTCTTATTCAATAAAAAAAGATACTGTCAATTATTGAACAGTACCTGTTGGGTTAATTTTTAATTAGCAAAAATTATCGATGGGACTCTACATACTCAACGATATCGCCAATCGTTTTGAAATTTTCTGCTTCCTCATCTGGTATTTCCACACCAAATTCATCTTCGATGGCCATGATAATTTCTACTGCATCTAGTGAATCGGCATCAAGATCATTTGTGAGGGAAGTATTTTTTTCAATGGTATCAACATCATCAATTCCCAGTTGTTCAGCGATAATTTCTCTGATTCTTTGAAACATTCTATGTACGCCTCCTTAATTTCCTTTTTCACTGTCAAAAAGTTCATTTATAATATACCACATATTATATTGAATGTATATCCCCTAATCTTTGATTTTATCGATTTCTTTAGAGAAAGGACCAGAGTAGGGGGTGTTTAATTTCAATTGATAATACAAATCAATCCCTTTAGATAATAAAATTCAGAAAAATTAATGTGTTTACAATTTATACTTTACAACATATAATGATATATAAATATCAATTGATAATTGGGGGACTGTATATGAAGGAGTATCCAGGGGAGAACTTCCAAAATCAGCAGCTGAATCAGGTTTTAATCATGACAGTATTACTGAATCTGTTTTTGGTGATATTAAAGGTGACTGCTGGAACAGTGTCGAACAGTAAGGGACTAATTGCCGATGGGTTACACTCGGCCTCTGACGTGATTACCACCCTAGGAGTAATTGTGGGGATGTTTTTAGCCAAGAAGCCAAGAGATGAGCGGCATCATTATGGTCACGAAAAGATAGAAACCGTAGCGGCCTTCTTATTAGCTATAGTACTGATATTGGTAGGGCTGGGAACGGGAATACAATCGGTTAAAGCTATTTTTGAGGGTGAAATAGTCTATGTCAGCAAACTGGCATATTTTTCTGCATTGGTCTCTATTTTAATCAAAGAGGCACAATATCAGGTTACCATCAGGGTCAGCAAAAAGCTAAACAGTAATGCCCTGAAGGCAGATGCCTGGCATCATCGTTCCGATGCCCTTTCCTCTGTTGCCGCCTTGATTGGTTTGGTGGGCGCATCCTTCGGCATAATGACCTTAGATGCCATAATGGGAGTAGTGGTCTCCTTTATTGTGGCAAAGGTAGGCTGGGATATTCTAAAGGATAGCTTTCACGGACTCATTGATGTGTCAATACAGCAGGAGGATTTAACGAAAATTAAAGAAAGAATACTTCGGTTAAAGGATGTATACAACATCAATGACATTCGAACTAGGGTCCATGGTTCGGTGGTCTATGTTGATGTCAAGGTCTGCGTTGATCCCTATATGGAAGTCCACGAGGGACATCGGGTGGCTGATCAGATTGAATCAATCGTAAAGGAAGAAATACAGCATTTGGAGGATGTTATTGTTCACCTGGATCCTTGTTTTCAAGAAAGCGATGGGGAAAATAGCTGTAGTCTCAGAGAAAATGATTAGTTAGAATAATCAGAAAAGTGAAATTTGTGTTAAATCTATGTTAAAACATTTAACATAGATTTAACACTTCTCTAACATGTAATTAACGAAAGAATAGGAAAAAAGTCTTAAGCTAGAAAGGGTGTAAGTTAGAGCTGGAAGCTCAATAAGGAGGCGCTTGAATGGAAATCGTTTTTGGCATATTAGGGGGCTTGGGACTATTTCTCTACGGAATGAACGTTATGAGTACCGGACTCCAAAAGGCGGCAGGTGACAAGCTTAAGTCCATAATCAGTATGCTTACCAGCAATCGCTTAATGGGGGTTGCAGTTGGAGCCCTTGTTACAGCTGTGGTGCAAAGCAGCAGCGCCACGACGGTGATGGTGGTAGGTTTCGTCAATGCGGGAATGATGAAGCTGACCCAGGCTGTTGGGGTAATTATGGGGGCCAATATTGGGACAACCATTACTGCTCATATTATAACCTTTAAAATTGAAAAATACGCTCCCATTATTGTGGGACTGGCAGTGGGGGTATGGTTATTCACCGAAAATCGTAAAATTAAACAATTTGCTGAGGCTTTTATCGGGTTTGGTATTCTCTTTATTGGTATGAGCTATATGGGCGAAGCTTTAAGACCCTTGAGAACCTATCAGCCCTTTAAGGACTTATTGGTAAGCTTTGGGGATCATCAATTTTTAGGGATACTTGCAGGCTTTGCCATAACTGTTGCAGTTCAGAGCAGCTCGGCCTCAACGGGTATACTCCTGGCCCTGGCCATGGAGGGATTAATTCCCATTGAATCGGGGCTTCCAATTCTGTTTGGAATTAATATCGGTACCACTGTTACAGCAATATTATCGAGTATTGGAGCCAATAAAACCGCCAAGCGGGCGGCAGCGGTTCACTTTATTTTTAACCTTGTGGGTACATTGATTTTCATATTTGTTCTACAAAAACCCATTTACCGAATTATTACCTATTTGAATCCGACGGATATTTCCAGGCAGATAGCCAATGCCCATACTATTTTCAACATTTCTAACACATTGATTCAATTACCCTTTGCAGGTTTGCTGGTTTACCTATCTAAGAAAATTATTCCCGGGGAAGAAGAGGTGTCCCACGGAATTAAGTACATTGATGATCGTATATTGGAAACCCCTTCTATCGCCCTGGGGAGTGCCATCAAAGAGGCCCTTCACATGGGAAATGTTGCCAAGGATTCCCTTACCCATGCTATGGAAAGCTTCTTTAAGAATAACCAGAAGAAGGTGGAAGAATGCTTCCAACTGGAGAAGGTTGTAAACGAGCTTGAGCGGGAGCTGGCAGCATATTTAGTTAAATTATCCAATACAAATATTTCAAATCGTAACCGTGAATTGGTGGATGGCCTGTTTAATACGATCAATGACATCGAACGGGTGGGAGACCATGCGGAAAATATTGCAGAGCTGGCTCAATATAAAATAGACAATGGATTGCATTTCTCTGAAATCGCTCTTAAGGAGCTGAAGGAAATGGAGGAGCTTGTCATGAAGGGTTATATCAATGCCCTGGGAGCCATGAGAAATCTTGACAATAATCTGGCTATGAAGGTTATTGAAATTGAAGGGAAGGTTGACCTGATGGAAAAATCCCTTCGTGCAAATCATATTCATCGGCTTAACAATCAACAATGCAGTCCCGGCTCCGGCGTAATTTTTCTTGATATTATCAGTAATATGGAACGAATTTCAGACCATAGCTCCAACATTGCCATGGCAGTGCTGGACGAAATTAAGGCCAGCAACCGGAATAAATAAAACAACTTTAATCAAAGCGTGTTCTTTTAGAGAGCACGCTTTGATCTTTTTTATTAGAATTAAACGGATATATTGAATGAGCCTCCTGATTCGACAGTCGTTTCTGTAGCGATTGTAGTATGATCCTTACCATAATAAGCCGTACATATATTGCGCTAAAATCACCGGCCCGTGCTATTTGTGACTTGGTCATAGCCATTGTCCAGCCGTTATAGAGAATAGTTGCTGTGTTGGTGATAATTGGAAATGACTAGTTTTTTAAAGCTGAAAGAGTATATTTACAAAAGTTGAGGATAAAATAACAATAGTTTATTTTGGAAGGAGCAGCCTATGGGAAAGGATCAATCTACAAAATTAATCATTATTGGTGGTGGAGAGGACAAAAAAGCAGGAAAAGAAATATTAAAGGAAATTGTATCAAGGGCTGGAAATGAGCAGTCTAAAATAGCCATAGTAACTACTGCCACCAATTACCCTTTAGAGGTTGGAGAAGAATATAAGGAACTATTTTATGAACTGGGGGCTAGTCGGGTAGAAACTATTAATTTACTTAGTCGGCAGGAGGCAAATCGCCGACAGGTAATTAAAAATCTTGAGGGACTAAGCTGTATTTTTTTTGTTGGCGGTGATCAACTGCGAATATCGAGCCTATTGGGAGGAACTGACTTTCATAAAGCAATTTATCGTTTTATGGAGGAAGGAGGCATCATTGCAGGCACCAGTGCTGGCGCCTCCATGATGAGCGAAATTATGGTGGTAGAAGGAATGGAAGAGGAGGCACCTAAAAAAAGTGCCATTCGCCTGGCTCCGGGCATGGGCTTTTTAAAGGGAGCTATCATTGATCAACACTTTAACCAACGGGGAAGAATTGGCAGGTTACTGGGAGCGGTGGCCCAAAATCCCTATCCCCTGGGCATTGGAATTGACGAAGATACGGCTATAGTCGTAAATCATCAAAATGAAATTGAAGTGATCGGTTCAGGTGTGGTAACGATTGTAGATGGAAGTGAAATTGAATTTACCAATATTTCTGAGCAATACCCCGATGAGCCATTGGTAATTACCAATGTAAAAGTGCATATTTTACCTAACCAGTATGGCTTTCATATGGAGAAGCGAAAAATTCTTTTTAAAGAAGATTAAATATACAGTGAGTGATTAAAGGTTGAGGAGGATCTTTAATGAAATTAATTGATATTCGTCTTTATTCAGGAAGGAATATATATAGCCATTGTCCTGTGGTAAGGATACATGTTGACCTAGGCAAATATGTAGATATTCCAACCTGTGATATTGAAGGATTTAATGAGGGCCTGATTGAGATTCTGCCTGGCCTGAAAAAGCACCATTGTTGCCTGGGTAGAGAAGGGGGATTTTTAGAAAGATTAGAAAGGGGTACCTATCTGGCCCATGTAATGGAGCATACTGCTCTGGAAATACAAAATATGCTGGGGTATGATTTAAGCTATGGTAAGGCCAGATATTTAGAGAATGAAACCATTTATTATATCGTCTACGCCTATGAAAATAACATTGCCGGTCTGGAGGCTGGTAAACTGGCCTTTGAGTTAATTCAAGCATTACTTAACTCTAAAAAATTAGATATTAGTCAAGGCCTGAACAAAATCAGAGAAAAAATTCATCAAAAAGGTCTTGGGCCAAGCACTGCCGCTATTGTAGAGGAAGCTGCAAAGCTCAAGATACCTGTCATAAGAATGGGCGAAAATAGCCTGATTCAATTGGGCTATGGAAAAAATGCAAGAAGAATACAGGCTACCATTACAGATCAAACCAGCTGTTTAGCCGTTGACTCGGCCAGTGATAAGGAACTGACTAAGGAAATGCTTAAAGGAGCGGGCATACCGGTACCAATGGGAAAAATTGTTGGAGACCCCATTGAGGCAATGGAAGCGGCCCAGGACTTAGGTTATCCTGTGGTGGTAAAGCCCTACAACGGCAACCAGGGAAAAGGCGTTTCCATAGATTTAAGAAGTTCAAAGGAGGTTTTAAAGGCCTTCCATATTGCCAGGGGTTTTAGTGAGAGAATTTTGATTGAAGAATATATAAAGGGAAAGCACTATCGAGTGGCGGTGGTGGGTGACCGTATGGTGGCAGCCGCCCAACGATTGGCGGCCCATGTAATTGGAAACGGAAAAAACACCATTCGAGAGCTAATTGAAATGGAAAATCAAAATCCCCTTAGGGGGGATGGCCATGAAAAGCCCTTGACAAAAATTAAAATAGACGATGTTATGTCGCTGCTTTTAGAAAAGACATGCAAATCTCTTGATGATATTCCGGCTCCGGATGAGGTGGTGTTTTTAAGGGAAAATGCCAATTTGAGCACCGGCGGAACAGCCATTGATGTAACTGATGATGTGCATCCTGAAAATGCAAGGCTGGCTATTTTGGCAGCTAAAATCATCGGATTAGATGTCGCTGGAGTCGATATCACTACAGAGGATATCGGCATTCCCATAAAGGAAAATTGCGGCGCCGTAATTGAGGTCAATGCCTGTCCTGGCATTAGAATGCATCATTATCCCTCTGCGGGTAAAGCCCGTAATGTGGCAAAGGAAATTGTTGAGCTGTTGTTTCCCAATGGGAAAAATGCCAGTATTCCAATTATATCTGTAACGGGAACAAATGGAAAAACCACCACCACTCGATTGCTGGGTAAAATGTTGAAAAATAGTGGGCTGGTTGTTGGAATGACAACAACTTCTGGGATTTATATAGATGAAGAGCTAATTTATAAGGGTGACACAACCGGACCTAAAAGTGCTCAAACGGTGTTAATGGATCAACGGGTAGAAGCGGCTGTGCTGGAGACCGCCAGAGGAGGAATTATTAATAGGGGTCTTGGCTATGACCTGGCGGATGTAGGGATTATCACTAATGTTGCCGATGACCATTTGGGGATAGATGGAATCAATACACTGGAAGAGATGGCCCATGTAAAGGGGCTGGTGGTGGAAGCGGTAAAAAAGGACGGCTGGGCAGTATTAAATGCTGATGATCCTTATACCGGCGAAATTGCCAAGGGGGTCAGGTGTAATCAAATATACTTCAGTATGAGCTCTGATCATCCTGTGATGGTAGGCCACATAAAAAAAGGCGGTAAGGCAGTATATGTATACGATAATCATGTATATATATTTGATGGTGAAAAGGCCTTTCCATTAATACCTGTTAGGGACATTGCAATTTCCTTTGGGGGACTTTTAAAGCATAATCTACAAAACAGTATGGCCGCCGTGGCAGGTGCCTACGGAATGGGAATTTCTTTAGAGGTTATTGCACAAACCTTAAAGGAATTTAAGGCAGATGTAAAAAATAATCCTGGCAGATTTAACGTCTTTGATTTGAATACCTTTAAGGTTATCATCGATTATGGTCATAACCTGGATGGTTATATCAATGTTCTAAATGCCTTAAAGGAGATGGAAGGTTCAAGATTGGTCGGAGTAATCGGTGTACCTGGTGACAGAACCGATATCAATATTATTAAATTGGGGGAACTGTCAGGTAAATATTTTGACCAGGTATATATTAAAGAGGACAAGGATTTGAGAGGTCGAAGCCCCGAGGAGGTGGCAAAGCTCCTGAAAAAGGGCTGTATCATGGCAGGAATGGCAGAAGACAAAATTATCATTGAACCCTGTGAGGTACAGGCCCTGGAAATGGCCATCAGTAATGCCCGGGAGGGGGACCTGATTGTTGTATTTTACGAGGAGCTGGAACCCTTGATTAAATTGGTAGAAAACTACCAGTCCACCGCCGCCCTTTTATCTAACAAGGAAACAGAGGTTTCAGCAGCAAAGATAGCCTGGTAACCGTATAAGGGTTGAATGGATTATAAGGGCCCCTTTCCTATTGAAAGGGGTTCTTATTAACGTTATGATTGAAAGAACAGACAGCCTAAAAATCATGCTGTTTTAAAATTTACTTTTTTGTGTATATATTAATAATATATCTATTAAGTAACAAAATTTGAGTAAACATAAATGCAGGGGGGAATTGAAAAATGAAACAAATAGGTGTTTTCATAGATATTGATGGTACCTTATATCGTAACTCTTTAATGATTGAACATTTTAAAAAGCTCCTAAAATATGAAATTATTGATCCTGCCCTCTGGCATAATATTGCAAAAAAGACCTATCATGACTGGGATAAAAGACAGGGAAATTTTGAGGATTATTTGCTGGAGGTGGCTGCCATTTACCTAGATACAATGAAGGGCTTAAATAGAAACGAGATGGAATTTATCGCTAACCAGGTGATCGATGTAAAGGGGGATCGTGTTTATCGTTATACCAGAGACCGTATTGAGTGGCATAAGGAACAGGGGCACTTGGTTTTCTTTATTTCTGGCAGTCCTGATTATCTGGTGAAAAAGATGGCTGAGAAATATGGTGCTACAGATTATCGGGCCACCATTTATTATGTCGATGAGAAGGAAAATTTCACCGGTGAAATCTCACAAATGTGGGATTCAATCAATAAGCATGCTGCTATAGATGAATTGATCGAAAAGTATCATATTGACCTAAGGGCTAGCTACGCCTATGGTGACACCAACGGGGATTATTCGATGCTGAAGCGGGTAGGAAACCCCATTGCAATTAACCCAGCCTACGAGCTTCTGGAAAACATTAAAAAGGATCCCGAGCTGAAGGATCGAACCACCGTCATTATTGAGAGAAAGGATGTTATTTATAAGCTCCCTGCCGACGTAGAGATTTTATAAGTCCTCTCAATAATAAAAAATCCATAGATAAAGCCCCAGGCTACCCTGGAGCTAAATTAGCTTAAAAGTAAAATCTATTTGAAAATGTAATCTACCTTACCAGCTGGTAGCTGTTATCCATAATTTCCAGCTTATCTACGATCCCTGAGGTGGCAAAAACCTGTTTATCCTTTGTAATCATAACACCCTCTATATTTTCCAATTCCTCAAGGAAAAGAAGTCCCTTTTCCAGCCCCATGACAAATACAGCGGTTGACAGGACGTCACCATCAATAGCCTTTTCAGAAATCACAGTCACGCTGGAAAGCTGATTGTCGGTAGGGTACCCGGTTTCAGGGTCTAAAATGTGGTGGTAATGAACATCGTCTTCAATAAAATAACGTTCGTAATCACCTGAACTGACAACTGATTGATTGACAACGGGAATCTTTGCCATAACGGTCTTACTGCCAATTACCGGATTTTGAATACCAATTATCCAGGGGGTATCATCGGGCTTTGCTCCAATGGCGTAAATATCGCCTCCCAAATTAACAAATCCACTTTCGATTCCATTCTCTTTTAAGGTTTTTACAGCCTCGTCAACGGCATAGCCCTTGGCAATGCCGCCTAAATCCAGCATCATATTTTTATCCCTTAAAAAAACGTTGTTACCATCTATTTCTAGTTCATTGATATCGATATGCTTCAGCACCTCGGTAATTTCCTCCGGGGTAGGAACCTTCTGCCACTCCTTGCCGATTCCCCATAGATCGATTAAGGAGCCAAGGCCAATATTAAAGGTCCCCTGGGTAACATCTTCATAGTTGAGGGCTTCCTTGATGACAAAAAGAGTATCATCGTCCACCTCAACGGCCTCCTTGCCTGCCGATTGATTAATCTGTTGAATAAAGCTGCCTTCGATGGAGGTACTCATTTTATTTTCAACTTCGTTTATTCTTTCAAAGGCCTTTTCCATGGCGGCTTCACCCTTTTTGGTAGAGGAGGCAAATACCCGCATAGAACCAAAGGTTCCCAACACCAGGTCCTCCATATCCGCCTGCTCCAGTTTTGTTTCACCACAGCCGGCCAATAATGTAGTTATAAGGGAAACTGTAACAAATAAAATTAGATATTTTAGCTTTTTATTGATCATTAGATAACACTCCTCTTTTGAATTCCAGATTATTATATCAACTGTCATAAAAAAAGTAAAGAAAGGAAGAAAACCAGCACAATCATAAATATCATCAATTCTACAATATGTAATTAGGGTGTGTCTGAAAACCCACTCAAGGGCATCTTTCACCGCTTTTTTGTCCCACGCAGCGTTGCTTTTCCTTGACGTACTCCTGGTATGCCTTCAAAAAAGCGCCTTGCTTGGAACAAAAATTCAGTAAAATCTGCACCCTTCGGAGTATTCAGACACATCCTAATTTTTATTAAA
Organism: uncultured Clostridiaceae bacterium; assembly: GCA_965652145.1. GTDB lineage: Bacteria > Bacillota > Clostridia > Peptostreptococcales > Natronincolaceae > CBFGTV01. The sequence goes on along the minus strand of CBFGTV010000033.1, from coordinate 2,327 downwards.
TAATAAATAATCTTAAAAAAATTAAAAAAAAAGAAGGATTTCTTAGTTTTTTGTTAAATAAATATTAAACGAGAAGTTGTTTATTGTAAATAACGACTCAAAATGCTACACATTTTAAAAAGGAGGAACGTTTAATGAAAAAAATGCTTGCTGTACTATTAGCCGTAGCAATGGTCTTACCAATGGTGTTGGCTGGATTCGTAAATGCTGCAGACGCGCCTGCCACTGCATTTGAAGGACCTGGTGTTAAGCCTGCTATCGTTTTTTTGGATGGGGTAAAACAAACATTAGAAACACGAACTCAATATAAGGGAGGTGTTACCTATCTTCCTGTAAGAGAGATTACTGAATTATTAGGACTACATATTCATTATGCAGAAGCTACCCGAAGTGTTTATATCTTAAATAGTGAAAACGCTTCCAATCTTCCAACTGCTGAAAAGGCAGAAACCATGAACATCTTTGTACAAAATGCAAAGATCGATACACCTGTAATTATCAACGAGGATAATAAGGCTCTTATTCCAGCTTCCAACTTTGCTGCTGCCCTGGGACTATACTATTATGAAGATGTTTTAAGCAATAGTGTATACTTCTTTAGCGAAGGCTCAGCATTAAAGGACGGAACATATACTGCTGTGGGATTAGACAGCAGAGGCTGGGTTCCACAGGTAGATGTTACAATTGCCGGTGGAAAAATTACTGCTGTTACCTACAATGAATACAATGTTGAAGATGGCAGAGGTAAGAAAACCGATGAAGAATACAATACAAACTGGAAGGCCAGATACCCTGAGGCTGATTTGGCCAGTGCCATCGATTCCCTTGAAAAAGATCTGCTTGCTGTACAAACACCAGTATTGGTTGATTCCGTAAGTGGTGCCACAGGTGCCAGCTCAAGCTTCAAGGCCTTAGTTAGGGAAGCCCTTGGTAAAGCCATGGCAGCCAAGGCCATAGAAGATGAAATTGTTGCCCTTGGCGGCGAAGTAGTAGATGCCTCCTACAGAGATGGTAAATATGTAATTATTGGACTAACTGCTTCAAACGGTTGGACTCCACAGGTAGACCTTGTGGTAGAAGATGGTAAAATTGTATCTGTTGTGTATAATTCCTACAACGAAGCAGGCGAAGGCAAGAGAGAAAATGGTGCTGGGTACTTGACCAACTGGACAAACAGATATCCTGATGTTGATCCAGTGGCAATTATTGCAGAAAGAGAAGCTCAATTAGTTAAAACACAAGATCCTAATATGGTTGACGTTGCCACAGGAGCAACCGGATGGGGAACTGACCTAAAGCTGCTGACTGCTGGAGCTTTAAATCAAGCAAAAAGAGCAGATATTGAAGTAACAGAAGATTCTACAATCTACGTATTCCATGGAGAGCCTACTGCTTCCAGTGCTTATTATGTACAGTTCCTAGCTCTGGCTGAAGGTGGTAAAATAGTAGATGCTGACTATGTAGAATATCAAACTGGTTCTCCCTTAGCTAAACCCCACAATCCATCATACTTGGAAAGATGGGCAGGCAGAACACCAGATGTACTACAGGGAAGAAATCAATTAGACATCAAACAGGGAATGATTGATAAGTTCCTGGAAAATAAAGCAATTGACGAAGTAGATACAAAAACTGGTGCCACAAACTGGGGTAAAGGAATCCTTCAATTGGCGCCTAAGGCAGTAGACGTAATAGAAAAATAAAAAATAGGCTTAAAATCAACCCTATGGAAATAAAAAGGTATTTCCATAGGGTATTTTTATTGTAGAGCAGCTTAAGACACTCTTTTAAATAGTTAATCGTATAATAAAGAGAGGAGGCGTTTAGGATGGTGTTAGCCAGTAGATATTTAAGATTATTAGACCCCTATATGGAAGGACCAGATGTCATACATGTACAGGAACGACTAACAGAGCTTGGTTTCTATGACCAGACAATAGACGGTATATATGATGAAGATGTCTTTGAGGCAGTCAGAACTTACCAGACAGAATTTGGCCTGAATCCTGACGGCATTGTGGGGCCCGACACATGGAATGCCATCGGGCTAAGCCCCAATCAGTATTATCCACCACCAGAGGAGGGGTATTCTATAGAAATTGACTTAATGCAAAAGACCTTAACCTTGAAACAATTCACAGAAATAATTAATACCTATCCTGTTGCAGTAGGAAAACCCTCTACACCCACCCCGGTGGGGGATTGGCAGATCATACAAAAAATCATGAATCCAGGGGGAGCCTTTGGTACCCGGTGGATGAGACTGAACATTCCCTGGGGTGGCTTTCAACAGGAACACATATCTTAAAAGGCCTATGCCTTTTTCT
>CBFGTV010000032.1:0-38510 GCA_965652145.1 uncultured Clostridiaceae bacterium | reverse complement strand
TGAATCAAAGGAATCATGGCAGATCATCCATTACCCGATTAAAATCTATCTATTATATGGTTAAGGTTACATGTAGTTTAATTCTTCAACCCTAGTTGTTTTATCCATCAAATGGAAGGAGGGACAGTTGAAAAATGATATTTTTAATTTTGGCCTTTCATTTTCTATTTTTATTGAGTATTCTTTATTTGATTAAAAAAAGAAGACTGGATTTTAAATATGGATTATTTTGGACGGCTTTTTGGATACTGCTGTTTTTTTTAATTATAAACCATCATTTTATTCATTTCTTAAAAGGAGAGTTAAGTTTTAAATGCTTTAAAAGTATTTTGCTTTTAATTGGAATTACCTATCTGTTGTTTTTATTGTATATTAACGTCAGAATAACAAAAATGCAACAAGACCTCAATCAATTGGCTCAACAAATGGGAATCCTAGGAGGATTCTTAAAGAATGATAGTCGATAATGCTCTGTTATTAAATAAAGTCTACCCTAATGGTAGACGGTCAATTTGAAATTAAGGCTGAATTCCTATAATGGAGGTGTTAATTATATGTATGAAGTTAAACCCGATGTTAAAGCTTTACATTAGTTAATTAAAGTTAGGAGGTAGTCGATATGTATGATACAAATGCCCATTTAAAGGCGTAAATACTCTTAATTAGATTGGAGGTGTTACTTATGTATGATGTAAAGGCTGCTGATAAAGCAATAGCATAGTAGCTAAAAAGACTGTTCTATCTAAATAAAGTGTTTATTATTATTTCATTAGACACTTTAGTAGCACTTTAATAATGATAGATAAAATTATTTAAAATGGGAATCAGCCTTAATTATATAACTGAAAGAAATAAAAGGAGTGATTAATATTAAAAAGGTATTAACAGCTATGAGTAATATAGATTATCAGTGTGTAGTAGATTTATTTAATAATACCTTTTATTTTCAAACACCATACCCTACTATGGTTTCAGCAGAAGAATTGTTTAGCTATTTAAGCAATCATCAGACTTTAATTTTAAAAGAAAATCATACAGTAGTAGGACTGGCATTTTATAAGGTTTATGATCCTCAATATGTATTTACCAAGATTAAGCTAATTGAAGACATAAACTGCCTGTTCAATTATAATATCTATTTTCAAAAGCTAATCAAAGCTATCAAAGATCATCTGCCCAAAATACATAGAATAGAGACCATATTTTTCGATTTTGAGTCAAAAGATATAAAGATGATCAAACAATTAAATTTTAAGCAGGAAATTATAAAGAAAAATGAGATATTTAAGGATGGAGAATTTAGAAATGTTTATATATTCGCTTTAGTAGATAAAGAGATAGATGACTATTTGATGGGTGGTGAACCAGAGTAAGGGAATAACATGCTAAAACTCAGGAAAATTAATAAAAATAATTTAGATTTAAATATATATCATCTTTTTGAGAGCAACAGATTTTATTTTGGTTCAAAAAGGCCTGAAACCTTAACTGAGGGTCAAATCAATAAAATTTTAAGAAGATTCGATAATGTTTATGTTATAGAGTATCAAAATACGGCTATAGGTCTTATCGGAACAGAAGGGTATCTGACAGATGATTCACTATGTCTAAGTATAAGAAGTAATGATATGAGGTTTCTAATTAGCCACATAAAAATCCTAAGTGATTGGTTGATTGAAGTTAAAGGAGATTATCAAATCCTAAGGGCTCATGTTTATGATTTTGATTTTGAAGGAAAGGCCCTTTATGACAAATTGTTCTTTCAAAAAGAAGCTGTTTTTAAGGAGCATGTATATAAGTTTAACCAATATCATGATGTTATAGTCTATGTAAAGAAATATTAGCAGGAGGGATAATTTTGCTTGACAAAAATAAGTTGAAGCTAAAGATCATTCGAGAAAAGGATTTGCCTATTCTACATTACCTCTTTAAAAATGAAAATGCAAAAATGTTATCCTTTCAATATGGAAAAGACTTTAAAGAAGAGACCTTCTACAAAAGGTTTAAAGAAATACTATATAGTAGTGGCAATCGATTGGATTATCTAATATATTTAAAGGAATCCACCATAATAGGCTATTTAGCATTAACAAGAATTGACTTCATAAACGGCAGTGCTGAAATAGGCACCCTAATTGATGAAAAATACATACTTGTTGGATTTGGTTCAATAGCTATGGCCCTGGCTTGTGATTTATGCTTTCAAGAATTAAATTTAAACAAAATCTATTTCAAAATAAGAGAAGACAATCATTTTATTCCAAAAAGAGAGAATAACAAAATGATTAGACAGGTACCCGTAGATGGCATAATACAAAGCTACTATTATGACGAAATTACTAAAGATGATTTTTTCAAAATTGAAAAAACAATATTTCCTTAACTAATGTAGAGGGTTTCTCGATTATAAAATTAAAACACAAAAAAGGCCAATAAAATCGGCCTTTAGTTATGTAGATATTATTTTTTGTTTGACAATAGCTCAACACCATTTCCAACGTTCTCTAAATCATTTTCCTTAATCAGGGTTACAAAGGCCTGTTGAGGAATATTTAATACTTCACTGGCCTTTTCTACCAGACCCGCCACCAGCTTTTCTTTTTGCTCCTTTGTTATTTTTCCACACTCGATATTAATAACAGGCATTGAATCAGCTCCTTAATAGATTTACTTATATTATAAAGAAATTAGCTTAAATAAACAAGCTAGACCGTTAGGATTTGATAAAAAAATGAGAATATGCTGGTCAAAAGGGATTAAAGGGGGACTAAAAAACCTTTATCGCATCATATTCTCATTGATATTATCTACCAATTTAGCTAACCTTATACATTAAAATTAAAAAATAAACTCAGTTTTCCCAATTAGCCTACTAATAACATTAATTATTAACCTTGTTACTTTTACTAAGGCCTTAATACTAGGTTAATAAACCCTTCAGCAGATCGACCATATACAAGGTAAATTTTGATCCTATATTGTGTTACATGGGTTTAACAATTCAAGACCCATCAAATAAACATTTTTCGTATAAAAAATATATTGCTATTTCAAAACAGCTAAATGATTGGGTGTTAGGGGCTGTAAAAAAACGACAAAATTTCACAATTACAGTTGACATACTGTCTAAGTGGAATTATACTATATTCAAGTAGTAATATTTTTACTTTTCTGATAAAAGTAAGGGGGAAAAGAAAAAGCGATGCGGGTTTTAAGCAGAGGGGAAAAAATTAAGGAACTAAGAACACGAATTGGACTAAAGCAGGATGACATTTCAAATGACGAGATCACTAGAAGCTTAATCAGTATGATTGAAAACAATAAAAGAAACCTTACCTTTAAAACTGCCAGGGTTATTTCTGATGCCCTCAATAAATATTACATAAACCTTGGTAAGGAAATTACACCAGATTTACTGCTTGAATCGGAGGTAGAACAGGCCCAGCGAATGATTAGAGAAAGACTGGACGAAATGCGAGAGCTATTGGATAACCCCACAGCTGGTGCAGAAAAAGAGGTATATAGTAGCTTCCAAAGGCTAATTGATTTTGCAAAGGAATGGAATCTACAAAATATGATTGCAGAGCTTAAGGAGGCTAGGGGCCGATTCTATTACAAAACCTATCAGTACAATAAAGGATTAAAGGATTTCTTTGATGTGCTGGAATATCATCTAAAGTATGAAAACTATCACAAGGTAGCCTCTATGTATAACCTAATTGGTAGTAGTTTATATCAGTTAGACTCACCAGATCAAGCTCTCTTATATTATGAAAAGGTCTACGACACCATCATTACCCATCACCCAAGTAATTATGATTTGATGAAGATATTAGTTAGGAAGAATAAAATACTGTGCTACATTAAGCTTAAGCGATATGATACAGCTTTTAGCTTAATTGCAGAATTTAAAGAATTCTATAATAAAGAAGATGAGAAATTTTATGAGATAATTCTTATGGAAGCCAATACTTATTTAGAAGTTCAAAACTATACAAAGGCTGCCAAGCTCTTTAATAAGCTATTGAAAAAATCAACAAAATTTTCCAGGGGATTATTGTTTTTGGTTTATGAAAGCTATGCCGACCTGTATATAAGAAAAGGAGAATATCAACATAGTATCGATAGTATAGAGTCTGCCTTACAATATGCTGATGATGGGGAGCCTAATGTTGTTGCTTATTTGTATCTGTTTGAAGCTAAGGCTTACTTAGAATTAAGTCAAGTAAACAAAGCTCATAGTATAGTTGAAGAAGGTTTGGTATATGCTAGTAAGGTTTCGGAAACAAATGTAGTAATTGGGTTATCTATAATAAGAGCTCAAATTGATATCCATACCAACTGTTATGATCAGGCAGAAAAGAAATTAAACTGGTTAGAAGAGTATGTGCTAAAAAAAGCGATGAAGGAAAAATTAAACGAAATATATCTATGCTATATCGAGCTTTATTGTAAGAAGAAAGATATGAAAAAATGTCTAGAGTATACGTATAAAGCACAATCAATTAAGTTTAATGTAAAATAAAGGAGGAATTTTATAATGAATTTACGAAAGCGGTTATTAATGTTTATTTCATGCACTATCATCTTTTTTAGTCAAGTTCTTGTAACAGAAGCAATAACAAAAACAGAACAATCCTATGATTATGGAAAAAGAGTCGTTATTTCAACAATTAATTCCAGTATACATCAACCAATTATACAACTAGGACCAAATCCGAACCCTGATATAGATTAATGTCAATTCGATCTATCTTTAAAAAATTGACAAGAAAAAACACTACTCAGGAAAGTTTTTAATATTAAGGTAGTTACATATGTACTATAATTGTTAAAGATTGAATATTATTTTGCCCCCATGAAGATGGGGGTTTTTTGATAGTGTACACAGAAACTATTCTTAATGTTTGTACAGTTATACTTATTCTTTTAAGTGGCTTTCCAACAATGGATTTTCACTAAGGGTACATCTGAAGGCAGTATTTTTGAAGAATAATAGAAAAAAACCTAACACCTTTACCAATCTTTTACTGGCAAAACCTGCGGAAATTTTGTATAATAATAAATTGTGAGTATACTAACATTTGATTTGATAATTCAGCTAACAAACAATTGGGGAATTCCATAGGGATTGAATATTTAAGAAAAAGTTGTCAATAATGAAAAAAGACCATGGGGAAGCCCGTTAAGATTATAATTAGAAAGGTGATAAGATGGAAACTGCTTCAGAAAGAGCCAGAAGGGTTCTTGGAAAAGGAATTCGTAAAAAGAGATTTAGAAGATTAAAAACCTGGGAAATAAAAAACCGATACATGCTGGGCCTGATGTTTGCTGACGATATTAAGGTGAGTGATATGGCCGAACGCATTGGTGTTTCTCCCCGTACGGTACAGGCCTGGATTTACGAGGGCCGAATTCCAAAGGAGGAAAACATTGAGAAGGTATGTGAAATTCTTAGGTGCCCTGAGGATATTTTATTTCGAGAATTAAGAAATTAGTCTTTGAAAAAGCATCATCCTACATAACAGGGTGATGCTTTAAAAATTTATATAAAATTTCCTGGAGCGTTTAAATACTATTGCCAACGCTTTAGGATATAGGTATGATTAAAGGTAGAAAATACCTTTGATTGACGGAAGGAGTGAAAAGGGTATGGAGATGGAAACAAAGGATGAAATTCAATATCAAGCAGTATTGGTGGGGTTAAATCAAACAAGAATAAAGGAAGACATTGGTATAGAAAGCTCTATGGATGAATTGGCGGAGCTGGCCCAAGCAGCCAGAGTGGAGGTTTTAGCCCTATCAATTCAAAATCGGCCAACGGTTGATGCAGCCTTATTTATAGGAAAAGGAAAGGTAGAGGAAATTAGAGACCTATGTAAGGCCCATGGGGCAAATTTGGTAATTTTTAACGATGAGCTTTCAGGTTCACAAATACGAAATCTTGAGGAGCTTATTGGAGTTGATGTAATTGATCGTACGACTTTAATTCTTGATATCTTTGCACGGCGGGCCACTACTAAGGAAGCAAAGCTTCAAGTAGAGCTGGCCCAGCTAAAATATCGCTTGCCAAGGCTGACGGGCCTAGGTAATAAGCTTTCTAGGCTGGGGGCTGGTATTGGTACCAGGGGCCCCGGAGAAACAAAGCTTGAAACCGATAGAAGACACATTATGAGAAAAATAGATTATATCAAAGAGCAGCTCGATGAAGTAAAAAGAGTTCGAGAGGTACAACGGGCCCAGCGAATTAAATCAGATTTACCCATTGTGGCTCTGGTGGGCTATACCAATGCAGGTAAGTCTACCCTGATGAATAGCTTGCTGAGAATGAGTGAATACTACGGTGCTGAGCGGGAGGTTTATGCAGAAAATATGCTCTTTGCAACTCTGGAGGTATCCTTAAGGCGGTTGAGCCTTCCAGACAATTTTAATTTCCTGCTTACCGATACCGTAGGCTTTGTCAGCAGATTACCCCACCATTTGGTGGATGCCTTCAAGGCCACCCTTGAAGAGGTAAAGTATGCAGATCTATTGCTGCATGTCATTGATGCCTCCAATGAAGATTATCACCTTCAAAGAGAGACAACCCTGACGGTGCTGAAGGAGCTAAAGGTAGAGGAAAAGAAAATCGTTGATGTTTATAACAAAATTGACCTGCTGCGGGATGAAGGATTAGTTCCTAAATATGAAAATTCCCTGACCATATCTGCTAAAAAGGGCATTAATCTAGATCAGCTAATACAAAGGATTCAGCAGGAGGTAGGGGCTGCTAATAAAGAGGTTGAACTAATGATTCCCTATGATAAAGGGGCTGTGGCCTCGAGCCTCCATGAAGCTGCAACGGTTCTTGAATCAGAATATCAGGAAACCGGAATTTATTTAAAGGTGAGGCTTTCCCTTGAGGATTACAGCAAATACCAGGCATATGAAATAAAGTCTTAGGCAGGTGGGGGAAAATGAGTTTACTTTTAAAGCTAAACTGGGACGACATCAAGAATCAAGAGGATTTTATGGTTACCTACTTATTGTATCAAGAGGGCAAATCAATTGATTTGATTAGTCGAATAAGGAATATGCCCCCCGAGCTAATTAAAGAGCAGCTTATACAGGCTAAGGTGAAAATGAAAAGGCGTGAGGTTGTTACTTATCACCCAATATTTGTAAAGCTATTGGCTGGAACAAAAAAGGATCGAATCACCTTTTTAGAGGAATGTGACGACGACCAGCGGGAGGCTTTAATTGCTTACTTAATTAAAATAATGCCCCATATTGATCAGGCCGAAGATAAAATGATCGCCCTATGGCTGGCAGGGCAATTAAGGGATGTCAGGCTGCTGCCGGTGATTCAAAGAGAAATCGGCCACAAGCATGGTGGGGTCAGAAGAATGGTATGCTCTGCCCTTCGGAAGATTCCCCATGAAAGCAATTTAGAAATATTATATCGGGGCCTGCAGGATACAAAGCCTCAGGTCAGGCAGTATGCCGCAAAGGCCTTGGCAGAGGTGGGGGATGAAAAAACCCTTTACCGTATTAATGGACTGATAAAAAAGCCAGGGGAGCTGGATTATGTCAAGCGATCCTTTCTTCAAACAATTGAAATAATTGAAGCAAGGCTTAAGGAAGCAAACTAGGCTCAGGAAAACCAGGGGGTGCGTGAACTCCCTGGTTTTTCAACCTAGGCTTTGGAGCTTTTTCTTAGTATCCAGTACAATTTTAACCAAATCCGGATAGGCCTTAATGGTACCCCTTGTAACAATGGGCCTTCCCAGCTTAACCCAATTCATTCTCCTGGAGGTAAAGCCCCCTAAACGCATTAGAAAATTTACGGTACTTAACGTAGAAACAATCATTAAATCCTCTGGTTTGGCCCCTAGCATATGCCAGGTATCTTGAATGACTGGTATCACCAGATGGGGGACAAACTGACGGCTCAGGGTATAAATTCGATGACCCAGCTCATCGGTACCCCGATACATAACCTTCCCTCGATCCCGAATGGTCAAGGTGTCGAAATAGGGAATATTCAATAAATCTGATGGGGCAGGTATATGGTCGCTGGGTAACCTGTTTAAATGAATGGCAGAGGCAACCACCGAGGAATGGGCCCCGCCAACACAATGGTAAATGATATGCAAAAAATCACCCTCATTTTTTAACTTTAACTGCATTTATAGTATGTAGAATGTCTGGAATTAATATAAGTCCTTTAAGTAGGTTTTTTAAGAAAAAGAATGAGGTATATAGTGTAAAGTATTGATTTGCAAATTAACTTCCTTGAGATATTATCTTATTGGTATAATAGATAGAGGATATAATACTAGTGATTCAAAACAATTTATGCTTATGATTCCAACTCAGCAATCGTAAACACATATTTTTTGCTCCAAAACCATTTCTTCTGAAAGTATAGCATATCTTCATCTTTCCAGACGTAATAAGAATTACCCTTAAAAACTATTACCGTTGAGCCCTTACTAACTCCCAATGCATTTATTCTAACAATTCCATTTCTAATGATTTTGTCAACATCAACTTTACTTAATTTCATCGTGCGGCCCCTTATTCTATTAAGTCTATGGTTAAACGATAGACACTTTTTTATTTATCATTATACACCTATGGCCCCAATTACACAATTTAACGTTATTCACTTCTTCAAGATTCACTCCTTTTTATTGAATTGGTAAACAAGCTGCATCACAGTTTTAGGGGGGGTTCAAGAAAACTTACGTAAATATTCAGAAAAAAAGTTGTAAATTTCCTGTTATTGGTGTATATTAATAGTAAGAATGATGGAAGGAGGACTGTCCTATGCTGTTCAGAAATTGTGCAGGTGGAGTTGTGTTCTATGCAAATCAGGTTTTCATCTTGAAGAACGAAAAAAATGAATGGGTATTACCGAAGGGTGTAATTCGTAACGGTGATCTCTCTTGGGAAGTAGCGGTAAGACGTGTAAAGGCAGAAGGAGGTATTGATGCCGAGGTTCTCGAGAGTGCAGGAGGAACCAGTTACGAATTTTTTTCTATTTCAAGGAAACAACCGGTATGTAATGAAATAACCTGGTATATTATGTCAGCCGCTTCCAAAAACTTTAAAGTTAATCATGAGCTGGGCTTCCGTGATGGGGGCTTTTACCCGGTAGATGTGGCCCTGCAAATGATCACCTACAGTCAAGATCGATCACTAGTTTGTTTATCTTATAAAAAATATAAAGATATTATGAAAGAGAAGAAGGTAGTTTAGGCCAAGGGAAAGGTTCCGAAGCAGTCAAAGGACTGCTTCTTTTTATTTGGGGCTTATGATATAATATTTTCCAAAAGGATGAAAAAGGTTGTGATACATATGCTGGAATCTTATCGAACAGTACTAAGAGCTGATCAAGACGAAATTATCATAGAGCGGTCAAGGTTTATCGGTTATGCAGCCCCTGTTGCTTCAGAAGAGGAGGCCCTTCAATTTATAAAGGAGATCAAAACCAGGCACTGGGATGCAACCCATAATGTTCATGGCTATGTAATTGGTGAACAAAATGAGATACAGCGCTACAGTGACGATGGAGAGCCATCGGGAACAGCGGGTATTCCCGTTTTAGAGGTCATTAAAAAGGAAAACTTAAGGAATGTGGTGGTGGTTGTAACCCGTTATTTCGGAGGCATTAAGCTGGGGGCAGGGGGGCTGGTGAGGGCCTATACGAAGGGGGCCAAGATTGGCCTGGATGCGGCCCAAATTGTCACTAAACGCAGCTATGAGCTGATGAACGTAAAGGTGGATTATACCCTGCTGGGTAAGGTTCAAAATGAGCTGGTACAGCGGGGGTACCATATCAAAGAGGTAGTCTATGACGCAGCGGTAAATTTCCATGTATTTATAAAGGCCCCAGAGGTGGAAAGGTTTAAGGAATGGATCATAGACCTTACCAATGATCGGTTGGAAATTGAACAAAAGGGTGCGCAATATTTAACGGAGCTGAATGACAAAATAATAGGTTGATTTTAATTGGTAAATGGGTATTTTAAGAATAAGGAGGCGACTATTATGAATATTGAAGAAAACAAAAAAGAAATGCTGTCAAAAAAGGTTTGGGCCGTTATTGGGGCGACACCCGATTCAAACAAATTTGGGTACAAAATATATCAGAAGCTAAAGAACCATGGCTACCAGGTATATGGTATAAACCCCAAATATGATACCCTCGAAGGTCAGCCGCTATACAATAGTCTTACTGCCTTGCCTGTAAAGCCGGATTGTATTGATATGGTGGTGAACCCAACCCTTTCAATGGCCGCTTTAGATGAGATTAAAGAGGCAGGGGTTGAATACGTTTGGTTTCAACCAGGCACCTTTAACGATGAGGTTATTCAAAAAGCCGAGGCCCTGGGCCTTAAGCTGGTTTACAACGACTGTGTTTTGGTGGCCTTGGGTTAATCAGTATGTAAGCACCCTGATCTTGAGAAAATGGTATCTCGAAGATGGGTGCTTTTCATATGGAATATGTTCTATTGATTTTTATTTTCTTTACCCTTATAAAATATTTCGTAAATTCCCATACCAAACAGAAAAATGCCAAAGAGCTTTCTGAGGGTTTCAGATGAAATCTTAAGGGCGATGTTGGCTCCCAGCCAGGCCCCCAGCAAACCAAACAGGATTAATGGAATGCTCAATTTAAGAACAATGTTTTTGTTTTTAAAATGAATGATTAATGCTACAATGGCTACGGGAATAAAGGAAATAAGATTGACACTCTGTATTGTCTGCTGAGGCAGCTGGGTTAATAAAATTAACCCGGGGATTAATATGGTGCCGCCGCCAATTCCCATACCACCAATAAAACCCGTGACAAGGCCCAATAAAATAAGAATCATCCCATCACCATCCTTATGGCAGCAATAATCATAAAGATGCCAAAAATTTTTCTTAAATAACTGGCTGAAAACCGGGTTAATGCCCTGGAACCAAAATAGCTTCCCACCATGCCGCCTAAAATGATCTTCAGTGTCACATATAAGTCAAAATAATCATTTTTAAAATAGATAAAGCTGCTGATCAAAGCAAAGGGCAAAATAATGGATATGGCAGTGGCGTGGGATTTGTGCTGGCTGACACCAAAGACAAAGGTTAGAGCCGGTACAATGATTGTACCGCCCCCTGCACCAAATAGGCCGTTAACAATACCAGCTATTAGACCAACGAATAGGATTTTTACCCAGTAGATATGCTTTTTCAAATTTCTCACCCTTCCCTGGCAGTAGATTTAATTTAACCAACTGGCCTAAAACTATTCACAATAGGTATAGGCTTCTTTCGATTGGGGGTATGCTAATGGAGAATATAATTTATAATGGAGGGTGAGGAATTGAAACGGGTAGACGCTATTTATCAGTTAATTGGAAATACACCCTTGGTCAGACTCAATCGAATGGTTGAAGCCAACATGGCCGAGGTTTACCTGAAGCTGGACTATTTGAATCCTGGAGCCAGCGTGAAGGATCGTATTGCCTTAAGCATGATCGAAGCAGCCGAGGAAAAGGGATTATTAAAGCCAGGGGCTGCTATTATTGAACCCACCAGCGGAAACACCGGGATCGGATTGGCCATGATAGGGGCTGCCAAGGGCTATCATGTGATTTTGGTGATGCCTGATACCATGAGTATGGAAAGAAGACGGCTTTTAAAAGCCTATGGTGCCCAGTTGGTATTAACCCCAGGTGCCAAGGGAATGAAGGGGGCCATCGAAAAGGCCACGGAATTAAAGGAAAAACACCCCGACTATTTTATGCCCCAGCAATTTGAAAATCCTGCCAATACAGAGGTCCATCGAAGGACAACTGCCGAGGAAATTTGGCAAATGACCGAGGGGAATATTGATGCCTTTGTGGCAGGGGTCGGTACCGGGGGTACCATTACAGGGGTAGGGGAAGTATTGAAATCTAAAAACCAGGATATTCAGATTATTGCTGTTGAGCCAAAAAATTCCCCGGTGATCTCTGGTGGGCAGCCGGGGCCCCATAAAATACAAGGGATTGGTGCGGGCTTTATTCCTTCCATATTAAATACAGACATCATTGACGAAATCATTCAGGTGGAGGACGAGGACGCCATGGAAACGGCCAGAAAAATTGCTTCAGCCGAGGGAATTTTAGTGGGGATTTCCTCAGGAGCCGCCATTTATACCGGCCTTAGGATAGCAAGGGACTTAGGGTCTGGAAAACGGGTGGTGGTAATGGTTCCCTCCTCGGGAGAGCGATATTTATCAACGGCTCTGTTTAATTTTGATGATTGAGTGATGGGGCGAAAAACGCCCCAGTATTTTTTGGAATCATTACAAGAATTTTTCGTCATTTTATGATATAATAATTTCTAAAAAAATAAGGAGCTGTTGATAGTGGAAATAGAAAAAAAGATAGAATATGTAGTAGGCTGGCTTCGGGATCAGGTAAAGGAAGCCGGGGCCAAGGGCCTGGTTGTCGGGATCTCTGGGGGAATAGATTCTGCTGTGGTGGCCAATTTAATATATCGTGCCTTTCCCGAAAATTCCCTGGGGGTGCTTTTGCCTATTAGCAGTAATCCTAAAGATGTGGAGGATGGTACGGCCGTAGCTGAAAAGGCGGGGATTAAATACATAACGGTTGATTTGAGTCAGGAAAAGGGCCTGGTGGCCGACAAGGTGACAGAACAGCTTAAAGATAACGGGCTGTACGATGAAAAACGACAACGAATTATGGATGCTAACCTGCGGGCTCGGCTAAGAATGAGCACCCTCTATGCCGTTGCTAACAATCTAAATTATTTGGTGGCAGGTACCGACAATGCTGCCGAGGTATATACAGGCTATTTCACTAAGTACGGTGATGGCGGGGTGGATATACTGCCCATTTCTACGCTGAAAAAATATGAGGTATATGAATGGGCCAAGGTATTAGGTGTGCCCCAGTCTGTTTTAGACCGTAAGCCCTCTGCGGGTTTATGGGAGGGTCAGACGGACGAAGCAGAAATGGGCACCACCTATGCTTTAATTGATGCCTTTTTAGAAGGAAAGGAAATACCTGAAAAGGATCGGGAGATTATCGAAAGACTACATCGTATCTCAGAGCATAAACGTGTTATGCCTCCAGCCCCCTCCCTATAGTCTTGAGTTTAACAAAAAATTGCAGCCCTTAATAAATTATGCTAAAATAGATTTGCCATAGACATTAAGGTAAAGCTGTATCAACATCTAAAATATAGAGTTTAAGCTGTAGTAAGCAAGGAGAGGATAGAATGGGACGGATAGGAAATATTATTGACCGTAAAGGAAAGCAGGACTCTAAAAAAGCAAAAATCTACACCAAAATGGCACGTTTAATTACTGTGGCGGCCCGAATGGGGGGGCCAGACCCAACCTATAATGCCAGCCTGAAAAATGCCGTTGACAAGGCCAAGGCAGTTAACATGCCCAACGATAATATTGACAGGGCCATTAAAAAGGGTTCTGGCGAACTGGGTGGCGACCAATTTGAGCATATTACTTATGAAGGCTATGGCCCCAATGGGGTTGCAGTAATTGTCGAGGCCTTGAGTGATAATCGAAATCGAACTGCCGGTGAGGTGAGGCACGCCTTCGATAAAAATGGGGGTAATTTAGGAACCTCGGGCTGTGTATCCTTTATGTTTGATCGTAAGGGGCAAATCATTATTGAAAAGAATGACAATACTGACGAAGAAACCCTGATGATGGCAGCCTTAGAGGCTGGAGCAGAAGACTTTGATGGTAGTGAGGATGCCTTTGAAATTATTACAGCCCCTGAGGATTTTGAAACAGTAAAGGAGGCCTTGCAAAAAGAGGGATATACCTTCTTTGCAGCCGATGTAGTGTACATTCCTCAAACCGAGGCAACTCTTGAGGGTGAAGATGTAAAGAAAATGAAAAAGCTGATCGATATGCTTGAAGACAATGATGATGTACAAGAGGTTCATCATAATTGGAATGAAGTGGAGTAGAAGCGTCTGGAAATATATTGAATCTGATGACATTTAAAAACTGAAAAAAGCCAGTACCCCAAGTATGAATTATTACATTATTACCTAGGGGCTACTGGCTTTTTATGTAGATATAATTTTATAAATCCTTCGCCATTTGGGCCAATAGCTGGGAGGTGGCATTAAGCTCCTGCAGGGCCCCTACAATTTGCTGGGTAGATTCGACTTGATTTTGAGTAATGCTTCGGGTGTCTTGAAGTAATTGGGCTGTTTTAGCCACTGAGTCCTTAATGCTTTGCAGTACCTCATTAATGCTTCCCACAGAGGTTTTGGTTTCTTGTGATAGCTTTCTGATTTCTTCGGCAACAACTGAAAAGCCCCGCCCGTGCTCCCCTGCCCTGGCAGCTTCTATGGCAGCATTTAGCCCAAGCATATTAGTTTGATCGGATATGTTTTTAATGTACTGTAATATCTTGTCGGTGGCAGCCACCTGTTCGTTGGTTTTGTCCCCATGAAGCTGTACATTCTCCATAGAGGCAGCAATTCGATCTGCCCCGCCGGATATTTCGTCAATACTGGCAGTAATTTCTTCCAGGGCAGCCGCTACATTTTGGGTTAGCTCCATATGGCGATTTTGATTTTTGAGACTACGACCGATGCTGATGGAGCCAACGGTGGAGCCGGCTTCGTTTT
This sequence comes from uncultured Clostridiaceae bacterium, assembly GCA_965652145.1. GTDB lineage: Bacteria > Bacillota > Clostridia > Peptostreptococcales > Natronincolaceae > CBFGTV01. Next base: position 23,861 of record CBFGTV010000032.1, on the reverse strand, counting down.
GAATTGGTACCGTTACTGATTTAAAGGGAATGCCAAAGGCCTCCTTGGGAATGACTTGAATAATACGGTTGCCTGTTTTAATACATTCAAACATGGCTTCGCCAGGCTGTAGTGGTTCGCCTTCCTTTGCCCGGATGTCCAATTCCTTGCCTGGTAGATATTTCAAAAAAGTGTGCAAATCAGAAATTCCAATAATTACATCTTCGTCAAAGCAGTTTTGCAGTGTTGGAGCCATTTCAATAAAATATTGAACTGCCTTTTCCATGACTTAATCATCCTCTCATCCTTAGCCTTTTTAAGAGCATTTTACTATATTTACATAAAATTTGCAATAGAGATAAGAAATGCTTATTTTTCATTTTTGAATAAATCAAGGAATTTTAGTTAGATTAAAAATGTAATCTAGTATTAATGGGAAGGAGTAGGATAAAAATGAGATTTACCGGTATAGAAAAAATCGACAGAATTAATGAAGAAGAAGGATTAATGGATTTGGAAATAGGGGTGGAGCTGGATGCCACCATTGATTCAAGATGGGAACTGGTGGACCCTAAGGTTTGGGTGGCCTGTAGAGACAAGGGAGAACTAGAACTGGAATCAATAGAGCTTACTGATCAGGGGATGGTAGTACATGGCTTTGAATTTAACGAAAGGGATCGGACTGAAATACTCAGGCTAATCAGTAAGAGGGCTGGGCAGAAGAAAAAATTACAATAAAAAAAGGAAATAAAGGGGGATCAGAGAATTTTTTAAGTAAGGGAAAATTAAGTTATAACTGGAAAGGAGAAGTGGAATGGATAAATTAAAGGTAAGACGTCAGCTAATGAAGGCCGATTTCAACGATTGGGGTGAGGTGAAATCGGATCAGGTAAAGGGGCTGTCTCAAACACCATTGGAAAAACCCTACGCTAATGATGATTCATTAATTGATTTGCCAAAGGTCAGCAAAGACACCCTAATCAAAACAAACATAATGGACATTATACAAGATCGGGTCAGTCATCGAAAATATTCAGACAAAGCCTTAAGCCTTAATGAGCTTTCCTTCCTTTTGTGGGCCACCCAGGGGGTGAAGGAGGTCGTTGGAAATAACTATGCCACTAAGCGAACAGTGCCCTCAGGAGGAGCGAGACATCCCTTTGAAGCCTATCTTGTCATTAATCGGGTAGAGGGCTTGAAAAAGGGGCTTTATCGGTATATTGCCTCAAAGCATCAATTATGCTTTCTCTTTGAAATCGAAAATCAAGTGGAAAGACTTACTACTTTAAGTAATGGTCAGGCCTTTGTGGGAAAGGCAGCTGTTACCTTTATTTGGAGCTGCCTGCCCTATCGAGGGGAATGGCGATATTATATTTCTGCCCATAAAACTATGCTTTTAGATGCCGGGCACCTGTGTCAGAATCTCTACCTGGCCTGTGAAGCCATTGGGTGCGGTACCTGTGCCATTGGTGCCTATGATCAGCCTGCCATTGATCAGTTTATGGGCTTTGACGGAGAAAATGAATTTGTTGTATATATGGCCCCTGTTGGTAAAATTGAGAGTTAAGGCAATGATGTTTTAAACTAGAAGATGGTAAGGGGAGCTAATGATGAAGTTTACCAAGATTTTCTGCATATTATTGGGAATTACCCTTTCTTTGACCATACTATTAACTGCGGTGGAGTGGGTATCCTTTGACTTATCCGGTCATATGAAGCTGTTTGAAAAATACAATATTCCCAAAGAAACAGGCCTCACCATGGGGGAATTAGAATTGGTGATGGAAGACATACTACTCTATTTTGAAGATGAACGAGAATTATTAGATACAACGATTGTAATCGATTCTGTAGAAGCCCCTGCCTTTGGGGAAAGGGCCATTTTACATATGATAGATGTAAAGGAGCTCTTTGTAAAAGGCAGGGTGATTAGAAATATAAGCCTGGTGGCCGCTATTTTGCTTTCCCTTGTGATCATCAAAACCCAGGAAAAGCGACTTCAGGTATTGACTAGAACTCTTTTTTATATGGCCCTGGGTAACTTTATTTTGATGGGCTTATTGTTTGTCTTGCTTCAGCTGGATTTTTATAAATATTTCACCCATTTTCATGAAATATTTTTTGATAATGATCTATGGATTCTTGACCCCAGTAGGGAGCTTTTAATAAAAATGCTGCCCGAGGGATTTTTTATGGATACGGCTATAAAAATTCTAAGTCTTTTTGTAGCTGTTAATCTATTGATGGGGCTGCTGGGGCTTTATGGGAAGCTGCGGCTTAAAAAGAAGAATTGCTGTCTATAATATTTCTGCAGTAATCATCCATACAAAGGTATTCATCTGCTTTTTATCGTAAGAAAATTGAAGTTCCGCCAAAAGATCGGTAAGTTCTTCTACCAGCTCATAGTATTCCGTATTTAAGTCTACCAAAAGCTGCTGGTACCCATAAGCTTCAACCTTTTTTAACAGCTGATTTTTGTAGTCAATGGATTCAAACATTGTATCTGCAATAATCAGCTTTCCTTTTTCCCTTAGAAAGCCCTTTAAGTATTTAAATGCTTTTCGCTTTTCAGGCAAGGTTAAATGATGAAGCGCATAGGATGTAACAATGGCGTCAAATCTTTCATTGCTGGGAACAGATAAAAAGTGCCCCTCTAATATAGGTACCTGGGGGAGTTTTGCCCTGGCCAGTGACCGCATCTGTAAGGAGGGTTCAATTCCCACAACATTTAATCCCTGCTTAACCAACAACTGGGTAAGATTTCCGGTGCCGACCCCTATTTCCAGAACTGACTGACCAGGCCCAATCTGGCGGCTGATTTCGGTTAAAATTGCTGTATAGTTTTCAAAGACCTCAGCATATTCATTATTAGTACCAAAAACAGTTTGATCATAATGGGGAGCCCATTGATCAAAAAGATCATTAAAATTTGACATATCCATGCCTCCTTTAATACATATAATTCATATATGAATACTAGGAATTAGTTTAACATTAATTATATGTTACGTCAATCCCTAGTTTACGTGCCTGTTTACCTCAGAGAAAATTAAAGGAGTCGTGAAAAAAGAATAGAATATTAGATATTGACCGCTTGAATAATCAATGATATATTAATACCAAGTAAAACGATATGAATTATAGGTGTTAAAATAGGAGGTTATGCCATGAAGGTAGTAGTTGAGAGTTTTACAATGGATCATACCAAGGTTAAGGCTCCCTTTGTCAGAAAGTGTGGGCATATTCAAACCCCAAAGGGAGATATCATTACAAAATTTGATTTGCGCTTTACCCAACCAAACCAGGAGGCAATGCCCACTGGTGCCATTCATGCCCTGGAGCATCTAATGGCGGGCTTTTTAAGGGAGGAATTGGAGGATATCGTTGATATTTCTCCTATGGGGTGCCGTACCGGCTTCTATTTGATCAAAATTGGGGAAGCCAAGGAAGAAGAGGTGGCTGCAGCTTTGATTGCTACCCTGAAAAAGGTGATAGATGCAGAGGAAATTCCTGCGTTAAACCCCGTTCAGTGCGGAAATTACCGAGACATGTCACTGTTCGGTGCCAAGGAATATGCTAAAGAAGTACTAGAAAAGTTAGCGGATCGATACAAGTAGAAATGAAAGTCTAAGATAAGAAAATATCCTTTACTTGGAGGTTATCACATGAAATTTAATACATTGGTTATTCACGGTGGAATTGATGGCGACAAAAATACAGGGGCTGTAACCGTACCGATTTATCAAACCTCAACCTATCGCCAAAGTAAAGCAGGTCAACCTGGTGAGTATGAATATTCAAGAACAGCCAACCCCACCAGAACAGCCCTGGAAAGGCTGATTGCTGATTTAGAGGGGGGAGCCAGGGGCTTTGCCTTTGGCTCGGGAATGGCTGCCATTTCATCGGTTCTCATGCTTTTTAAGGCAGGTGACCATATTATCATTGGTGATGATGTTTATGGCGGTACCTATCGGGTGATGGATAAGGTCTTTTCACAAATGGGAATAAGGTATACGGCAGTTGATACTACCGATGGGGGGAGCCTTGAGGGGGCCATTCAGGAAAGTACCCGTGCAATTATGATTGAAACCCCATCTAATCCCACCATGAAGCTTACAGACATTAAAAAAGTCGCTCAGATTGCAAGGGAAAGGAATTTAATATTTATTGTAGATAATACCTTTATGACCCCTTATCTGCAAAGGCCCCTTGAGCTTGGTGCCGACATCGTTTTGCATAGTGCTACCAAATATCTGGGGGGACACAGTGATGTGGTGGCAGGCCTGGCAGTAGTAAAGGACGAAGAACTGGGCGAAAGACTGCATTTTATTCAAAATTCCGTTGGAGCCATCCTAGGGCCCCAGGATAGCTGGCTGTTGATGAAGGGAATTAAAACGCTGCCCTTAAGGATGGATCGTCATTGCGAAAATGCCAGAGCAATTGTGGCCTGGTTGAAGACGCAGCCCTGGGTGACTAAAATCCATTACCCAGGTCTTAGGGGCGAGGTTGAGCTACTACAGGAACAAATGAAGGATTTTGGCGGAATGATATCCTTTGAGGTGAAGGATGAAGCCCTGGTAAATACACTGCTGGATCAGCTAAAAATCATCACCTTAGCTGAAAGTCTTGGGGGAATCGAAAGCTTGATATCGGTTCCGGCCAGAATGACCCATGCCTCCCTGCCCAAAGAGCTGAGGGAAAGGCTTGGAATTAGCAACACCTTGATTCGGCTTTCTGTCGGCGTAGAAGCAATAGAGGATTTATTGGCGGATTTATCCCTGGAGGGGGTGCGCTAATATGGAGTACATTACCCATATTCACCAACTAATTGGTAACACGCCCCTCCTCAGACTGAATCATTTTAGTCTGCCCTCGGGGGTACAGCTATTTGCCAAACTGGAATTTTATAATCCGGGAGGGTCGGTTAAAGACCGAATCGGCCATTGGATAATTCAGCGGGCCGAGGAAAGGGGAGATTTAAAAAAGGGCGATACAATTATTGAGGCTACTGCGGGGAATACAGGCATTGGCCTGGCCTTGGCGGCCCTCAACAGGGGCTATGAGATGATTTTGGTTGTGCCGGGGAAATTCTCAGTTGAAAAGCAGAAAATAATGGAGGCCCTTGGGGCAAAAATAGTCAATACTCCCACCGAGGCAGGGCTTCAGGGAGCCTTTGACAAGGTTGAAGCCTTAAAAAAGGAAATTGGAAGGGTATTTATCCCTGATCAATTTAATAACCCCGATAATATAGAAGTCCATTACCTTTTCACAGGAAAGGAAATCTATGAGCAGCTAGAGGGAAAAATTGATGTATTTGTGGCTGGTGCCGGCTCAGGAGGAACCTTTACGGGGGTCATGAAATATTTACGAGAACAGGGATTAACCACCACTAGTGTTTTAGCAGACCCAGTGGGTTCCATTATGGGAGGCGGCCGAGAGGGCTGTTACCGAATAGAGGGGATCGGAAATGATTTTATTCCTCAAACCTTTGATTTGAACCTGGTGGATGAGGTAGTAAAGATAACCGATGAACAAGCCTATCATATGGTAAGTCAGCTGGCCCGTAGAGAAGGTCTGCTGGTGGGCTCTTCATCGGGGGCAGCCATGTGGGCTGCTTTGAAAAGGGCAGAAAAAATGGAGCAGGGAAATCTGGTGGTGATTTTTCCCGATCGGGCAGATCGATATTTTAGTAAAAATATATTTGACTTAACCTAAGCAGTCCACAGATTCAATCAATCAGCAGGCCCATGACTTTTTGGTCGTGGGCTTAATGTTTTTTTGATGAAGAAATTAATTTATTTAAAATTACAAATAATAGAAGAAAATCTTTTGTCTAAAATGGCTGTCAGGTTATGAAGCTTAAAGCTGGCTATACCTTGAAAGAACCATTTTGAAAATGTTTAATAAAATAAAATAAGAGAAAAAGAAGGGATATGAAGAAAAAAATAGAATTATAAGTATGGAGATTCAATACGATCGAAATACTGTTTAGGTGGTGACTTATGGAAAACAAAAGAAAGCACAGAATACGGATGGTAGTAATGGTGTTGGTTATGGTATTGTTGTCCACTGTATTAGCTTCTGCTGCCGAATTAAAGGGGACAGTAATTGCAAAGCAGGGAATTGTTAGAAAAACTGGTGACTTTGACGGAGAAGAGGTTAATACTTTATCGATTGGAACAAAGGTAACTGTTCTGGAGGTTGCTGATCAATGGTATCGAATTAAGGGACAAGAAGGTACCGTTGAGGGATGGATGTATAAGGATATTGTGTCGATCGAAGGAGCAGAAGACAAGGTTAAAAAGGGTGAGGTTACGGCTTCAATATTAAATGTAAGGGCCAACCCAGCCACCGATGCTGCAATTATGACAAAGTTAAATCAAGGTACAGCTGTTTCGGTTGTAGGGCAGCAAGATGATTGGTATGAGATTGTTGTTAATGGTACTCTAACGGGTTGGGTGAGTGGTGAATTTGTTAAGCTAACTCCCAATTTACCCAAGGCCCAGGTGATTGAAGCGAAGGCTTCGCTGCTAAAGGAAAAGGCTGGGGCAGAAACCTTAAGGGAGCTTGTTCAAGGAGATATAATCTATATTGAAGCCTATGAAGCAGGCTGGTTTAAGGTTTTAACAGAGGATCAGGCCACCGGTTGGATTGATAGTAAAACCGCAGAGATTGTTATCAATAATTCCAATCTGGTAAACCGCTCATCACGTTCAGGTGTTTTTGCCAATGTTGAAAATATTACTAGAAAATACTTAGGGAAAAAATATGCCTGGGGTCAAACCGGCCCTGACCGCTTTGATTGTTCAGGATTTACGTATTATATTTTAAATCATTATTATGGTGATTACTTAAAGCTAAAGGGAATTAATCTACCCAGGTCTTCCAGAGATCAGGCTACAGTAGGTACAACGGTGAGTAAAAATGCATTAGAGATTGGCGACCTTGTATTTTTTAACACCAATTCCCAAAGGGGCAGTACCATCACCCACGTGGGAATCTATATTGGGTCAGGAAACTTTATTCATGCCTCCTCAGCCAGGGGAAACGTTATGATTTCATCTTTAAGTGAAGGATATTATCAAACAAGATATATTAAGGCGGTACGCCTGTAATTAATAGGTAATGTAAAAAGATCTATGCTTAAGTAAAATGAAAACTCCTTTCCAGCAGGAATTTAAATATAAATTCTTAGTTGGAAAGGAGAAAACACTTTTTTGCATCCCTACAGCTTCATTAAGTTTGATTTACAATAAAATTTTTTTAGGTCGGCAACCGGGAGGCGTTATTGAATTATGCATTATCAACAGGATTGGATTATGTGACAAATTGAGTCTGTCGTGGTCTTTATTATACGTATGATATTGGGCAAAAAATCGGATCCAACAATGATGGAAGAATTTGAGCAAACAACTTCACAGTTCAATGATCTCTATATTAAGCTTCATGGCCTTGTTTTGAAAAACAAAACTAAAAACAGATAACTTTTAAGCGCTCAGTAGAGACGCTTTTTTTATGCTCATTTTAAAAATTAACCATTTAAATAATTTATCCTACCAATTATCTATTTTGTTAAGATGTCGGATGTGATAAAATAGGAGCCATGCCAGATTTATACATATAACTATACGTATCTATAAAGTGTTAAGATCAATCAATATAAATAACATATAGGGGTGGTTGTTATGAAAAAAATCACATCGATGATCATCATTATGATAATGCTGTGCCTGGTGAATCCACTAACGGCTTCAGCCCAGGAGGTCATCTACAGGCCGCCTGATGTGGATGTTATGTTTGTATTGGATTTCAGCTACTCGATGAATACAAATGATCGAGACAAAATGGCCATTGATATGATTAAAATGTTTATTGACACCCTGCCCTCAGAACGGGTAAATGTAGGCTATGTTGCCTATAACCATACAATAATATCCTCTATGGCACCGGCTCCCATCAGAACCGACAGGCAAAGGGATCAGATTAAAAAGCCCATTGAAGAAATTAGAAAGACCGGTTATTCTGATTTAGGTATGGGGTTGAAAACAGGCTTTGACCTATTGACTGCCCAATCTAAGGATAACACAGAAAAGATTATAATATTAATATCCGACGGAGAAACGGCTCTGCCCCAAAACAGTCAGCGTACCCATGGCGATTCTGATAATGATGTGAATGCTGTTTTAAAGGCCTCCAAAGAGCTGGGAATTCCCATATATACGGTTTCCATCGGGGACGAATTTGAGGGTAGCGATATTTTGACCCGTATTTCCGATGAAAGCGGAGGAAGCTATTATGAAGATTCCACCTCCAGGGAGCTGATAGAAATTTTTGCCGAAATCATGCAAGGGCATATGTCTTCAAAAATTAAGTCTGTGGCCGCCTCTATGGGTACGGGAGGCAAGCAGGAAATCATTATCCCCATTAAAGATTCCCTCATAACCGAGGCTAATATTCTCTTTATCGCCTCATCACCTATTCAGCAGCCTAAAATTTATTATTTGGGGAACGATGTCAGCTTTGCCGATTCTAAATATTACTTTGTTGCTAAAATAGCTGATCCTCCCGCCCAGGAGGTTAAGCTGGAATTTGTCAGTAACCCTGGAGATATGGTCAAGGTGTTTCTGCTGGCCAACTATGACATTAGTCTGGTAATGGATTTGCCGGCAGAAATATATAAAAATGAGCCGATGGAAATAGAAACCGTATTTAGGAATGATGACGACGGGCGTTTAGTTGATGATCCAGAATTTTATCGTAAAATTACTCCTCGGTTTACCTTTGTAAGTGATGACAGGCAATACGATTTTGCCATTGAAGCAGCAGAGAATAAGTTAAAGGCCCGGGGTACCTTCGATTTAAGTGGTAAATATGATCTTTTGGCCAGCTTCCAGCATGAAGATTTTAAGATAAGCTTTGAAGAATACCAAATTCAAATTGAAAATAGACCTCCCCGAGGAAAATTTGATTCCAGGCTGGTTTTTCCCAAAATAGCAGGGACAAGAGATTACGATTTAAAGGATTATTTTGTGGATGAAGACGGAGACCCCCTTACCTTTGAAATATTGACAGAAGACCTAGATTCCCGGTATTTTCATCTGGAGGATTCAATGTTAACCATTGATCCATATCGACTGGGGCGAGGAACCTTTATGATTCAGGCAATTGATCACGAAGGGGCAGTCCTTCGTCAGGAGGTTTATCTTCGGGTAATGCCTACGCTGCAATACTATTACCCTGTGCCTCTGGGATTATTGGTGATGGCTCTGGGCTACTATTATTACCGTAGGAGAAAAGCACCAAAGCCCTGCTTCACCGGAAAAATCAATGGCTATGTCATTTATCTGAAGGGTAGACAGCAGGAATATCCACCCCTAAGTATTCCCCTTAACCAGTTTGATGGGAAGAAAAGAATCACCCTAAGGGAGCTTTTAGAAAGGGAGAAGATCGATTGTACGGGCTTACATGCCGATCTAATCTATTTTGAGCCGGGCATAGAAAGGAGCGTTGTTCTCTTTCATAAATCCGATGCCAATCTAATTATAAATGGTAATAGTCTGGAAAAAAATAAGAAGCTACGATTGGAATACAAAAATAAAATCTATATTACATTTTCCGATGGAGAGTCAGAAATTGAGTTACATTATCTAAGGCATAATACATCATCGGAAATGGCATAGAACACCCCCAGGGGTGTTTTATTTTGTAGATTGATGTCGAAAAATGTAATTTTAAATTGATTTGTTTTGTTAATAAGACCATAGACTCATTTCATTTAGTGCCTGGCACCCATTGTGACAAAGGACCATGAATGTTAAAATATGTTAAAAATGAACTATTTTTCTGTCGCTCCATGGAAGCTGAGTCCTAGGACTCAAATAGCATTAGGTTAAAAAATTTGATAGGAGGAGTAAAATGGAAATCATTAATCAAACCAACAGAACTATATTATTTGAAGAAATAAATCCTGAAAAATCGGATTTAATCACTTTAATTGGTGATACCAAGGGAATTGACAGCTTAGATGATGACAAAATAAAGGAAATCAATGAAAAGCTTTTGGTGGGAAGCTTTGACGAGTTTTTAGATAAGTTTGCTCCTGTTGTCTACTCCTTTTATAATGCCATGAATCAAAAGGTTATGTATAGCTTGAAAAAGCCGGAGAATATTCCAGAGGAGTACATTACAGAGATTCCAATCAACATGTCAAATGATTTTCTGAAAATGCTTTTTACCCTCATTGAAACTAAAACTGCCCAGGGATTGGCCAACGTTGATTTTAAATTTGAAAACCTGCTGGATATGATCTCGCCCAAAAAGGTAATGGAGGATATCAGACAATCCAGAAAGGAAATTCAATATGTCTACAGCCAATATGCTGAGCTGGATGATGATGATCCTAAAAAATTGGATTTGGGAGATAAGTTAAATACCATGTTTGAAGAAGCCAGCTATAACTATAACAACGTGATGGCGATGCTGCCCCTGGCAATTGAAGATATTAAGACAAGATTACTAATGGGGCAGGGAAACCAGGAGGAAAATTCAGAGGTGGTCAAAATAGGTGTCCTCAGCATGGGGGAAGGGGGAGAGCTGCAAATTCTTGAGGCCCCCAAGGAGGAGGATCATTCACTGGTTTTGCTGGATGATCAAGCTAATACTGGATTAATCGAAGCCTTTAAGGAGGACTACGACGCCATTAATGAAACCCCCTCTGACTATGTCAGGGATTTGGTTGTCAGGACCTTTTGTCCCTTAACCTCTACCTTTGAAAGTAAAATTGACATGGAGCGAGAGGTTGGCAACTATAATACTTACCTGGAATTTTATAAAAATGCCAAGGATGACTTTGTTAAGACCGTAAAGCCGCTGATCGAAAAAATGCTGGGAGTAAAGATGTACTTCGATCAATACCGGGTGGAAAACAAAGGTATGAGCCCTAAAATGCTGATTACCAATACCAAGCTTGACATGTTGGTAAAGAGTAATAATGTTCCCCGTTTAGTTACCTATTTCAATACAGTTAATGATAAAAATGATTTTGACAATACCATTTGGTTTGGAATCGTTCCGTCGGTTCAAATGGGTATGAAGACTAAAGCTTCCCTAAGAAGAGAACGGTTTAAGGGTAACCAGCATGTGGAAAAGACCGACGTCAATACAATGGAATCATTAACCTTATTATTAAATATTGTAAAGGATTATCGCATTCAAATTTTCTTTAGCTTTGAAACCAATGAGGAAACCACCTTTTCTCAAATGGCCATTAACGGTATTGAAAAATATATGGATAAGTGCATGCCTCTAACCAGAAAGGATTACAGTGAATTTGCCATACCCTGTATACCCAACTTTACCATTATACCCAAGGATAAATCGGGTGTCATTTTAGACAGTAAAATCGTGATTCAGGAAAATGGCATGCCTAACCTTTCCAAGGAAAAGGAGGATATTTTAAAGCTATGGATTGAAGGGGTCTACATAGGTGCTTCCTATATTGCCGCTGGTATTGTTTCGGCTTACCAATGCCCTGAATATTTGAAAGAAGTATTTAAAAATGCAACCCATGAGTATCCTGGGGTCAGGTTCGACATTGAGGCCGACGATAATGCCCTGAATGTAACCACCACCTTGGCCAAGGAAATTTCAGGCTTTACTAATAGTATTAAAAACGCCATTAACCGCAAGAACTTTGGCTTTGTCTTTTCATCTGAAAATGCCCAGCTGAAGGGTAAAGATATTAAGAAAATCAGTGTTTATAAGGCCAGAAGCCTTCAGATGGTGGGCAATGACTTTGAGTCTATTTATAAGACCATTGTGACCACCTACATTGAACGTATTTTGCGGTTCCATACAAATGATTTCAAGCAAGACAATATCATTAAATTCTTCAGCAACAACCCCAATAGTCAAAAAAGCAAATGGCTTTCAAATAAAGGCTATATTAATTCTATTATACAAGAGGGTGACGATATTAACTTCGTCATTAACGACAAAGTGGGAAATTGCAACATTGATATTACCTTTAATGGTAGCGTGAAGAATTTAGAGGTGGAAATTACCAGAAGCATAGCCAACTAATAGTTTTACAGCTATTAGCATATAAAACCTAACAAAAGGGAGGAATTTAAGATGGGATTCAGATTAAAGGTAGAGGGGCCAGAGACAATTGAATTGGGAGTTGAAAATATCCTAACAGTGGAGTTTAAAACTGACACACCAAACGATTCAAATGCCCGCTCTACAGATTTAGGAACATCCCTGGTTGTGACAGGGAAAATTTTAACCGCAGTGGATGGAGAAGCGGCCGACAGCAGCATTAAGCTTGCCCAATGGTCCCTCGTGCCTGGAGAAAGATCCGATTGCTATCGTAAGGTAGTGATTGATGTGATTGCAGCCTCTCAGGTGGTTAGACAAATCCACTTGCCCAATGCCTTCATTGTAGATTACACAGAGTACTACGGCGATACAGAAGGGGTTGGAACCTTCTATTTACACATGAAGCAAAAGAAGGACAAAACTGTTGCTGTGAAGCTGGAAGGCGGATTTGAACAGGCTTAAAGAAAAAATTTAGAGAGGATGGTAAACAATGGGTTTTAGAGTAAAAATTGAAGGCGCAGAAACAATTGAGCTGCATATTGAAAGTGTACAAAAAGTACAGTTAAAAACAGACATTCCTGCCGATTCCAACGGTCGAACCAAGGATGTCGGTTCGACAATGATCATTAGCGGGAAAATATTAACCGCTGTAGATGGTGATCCCTTTGACAGCACCAGGCAGCTGGGGCTTTGGTCCTTAGTACCTGCTGAAAAGGCCGATTGCTATCGTAAGCTGACGGTTGAAGTGATTTCAGCCGATCAAGTGGTTCGTAAAATTTATTTCCCCCATGCCTTCGTGGTGGACTATAAGGAGCATTATGGTGACACAGAAGGGGTAGGAACCTTCGAGCTAATTGTTAAGCAAAAGAAGGACAAACTGGATAAGGTTACCATAGAAGGCGGATACAGCGCCTAGTTGTCTATTAATTAAGAAAAGAATGATTGGCAGTTCTGGTCTCGCCCTTTTGGGCGAAGGCCTGGAACTGCCTATTAGTAAAAAAACAGGAAAGAATCCTGCAAGGTGAAGGAATAGTCATGAAAAACTTATATCAGATATTAGAGGTATCAACCCAGGCAACCCCGGAAGAAATTAAGCGGGCCTATCGAGTTTTGGCAAAAAAATATCATCCTGATTCAAATTCAGCACAGGGGGCGGCAGAAAGGTTCAATGAAATTTCTGAGGCCTACCAAATTTTACGGGATGAAAAGCTAAGAAGAGACTACGATCAGGCCTTTTTTAATCAATCTTCAAAAACCCAAAGGAAGCAGTCCCAGGGGCCCAGGGCTCCCCGACCAAACACTGATGGTGTTGATATTAATTTTGAATTCGAGCAATTTTTTGGGTTTAATCCCTCTGGTAAAAAGCCCTCTGAAAAAAATCAGGCAAAAAAGGAACCCATGGATACCAGTCGTATTTTCGATAGCTTTTTTAAAGTAAAAAGAGATTAATGGAGCTGATGATCTTGGAAAGGTCAATTTCCCAAAGTATTATAAAATTTGATTTGGCAATATCAATTGTTTCAATTATTGCCTGTGCCTTTATCTATTCAACGGTTGATCATGTGGCAATAAAATATATTACCATAGCAGTACTGGCTGCCATTGCCCTGGTATATGGCTTAAAGGTATTTAACTCTGATCTGGGGGCAGACCCACAAAAAAACCTGACTGATCCCATTACGGTTATTGCTTTGCTCAACGAAGAAGATGAGATCATCAGGGAATGGGAACTTTATGGAAAAACAGCTGTGGTCATTGGAAGAAACACCAAGGAAATTCAGGTTGATGTGGATTTAAGTGATGTCACCTACGCTTCCTTAATTGACCCTCAGCATGCGGTTATGAATTTTGCATCAGGTAATTGGTATATTGAGGATGTCCATTCCCAAAACGGGATCGGCCTTCAAAAAGAATCAGAAAGAACCAGCAGTAGATTAGCAAAGGATAAACCTTGTAAAGTAATCAAAGGAGACATTGTTTTAATTGCTAAAACTAAACTTTTGATTAGATGAAACGGAGTGTTCGCAGATGAGTCTTATTCGATGCCAGAATGGCCATATGTTCAGTGAAAGAAGATACGGGACCATATGTCCCTATTGTAATATAGAAACAGCAGTGAAGGAGCCTCCCCAACTGCCTCCCAAGGCCCTAGATGTTGAGGAGGAGCTTTTAAAGGAGATAATTCCCCCTGTGTGTGGCTGGATTGTCTGTATTGAAGGCTCCCGGGTGGGAAAGGACTATAAAATTAAGGAAGGTAAAAATTTCATTGGCAGAGCCGATGATATGGATATTCAAATACTGGGCGATAACAAAATTTCAAGAAGAAATCATGCCATCATTGTATACGATCCTAAAAAGAGAAACTTTGTATTATTGCCCGGTGATGCGTCAGGAATAGCCTATTTAAATAATGAAGCAGTTTATGTACCCACTCCCCTATCTCCCTATGATGTAATTGAATTGGGAAGGTGCAAATTTCTCTTTGCACCCTTCTGCGGTGAACACTTTGAGTGGGACGACACGGGTGGGGAATAGCTTCATGGAGAGAATAATCGTTGAAAACACCTATGAAATTATTATTATTTTAATCAGTATCCTGTTGGTACTAATTATCACCAGGGAATTGATCAAGCTTGAATTCCCAGAAAACCAGTATCGCTTTTTAGATTTGGGGCAGGCCTCCTATATTGGTGATCGAGAATACCAGGAGGATGCCATGGAGGTTGTCCATACCACCAGGGGAACCTTAGCCATAGTGGCCGATGGCAGGGGGAAAAACAAAGCTGGAAGAATTTCCAGCGGCATGGCGGTGAAAATCTTTACCGAGCTTTTTATTCGTGATTCCGCTTTGGCCAATGTCAACTATTATTTTAAGCGGGCCTTCAACATCACTAATCAAAAAATTCTAGATCGTTTGGGAGACCAAAGGGGCGGTGCCAGCCTTGCCTGTGCCATCATTGACAAAGGACTTCTGTACTATGCCTCTGTGGGAAATACCCGAATGGCAGTCTTTAGAAATAACCAGCTAATTTCATTAAATGAGGGCCATACAGTCAATGTATTGGCCCGAAAAGGCTTCTATCAGGGGAAAATCAGCCGGGAGACTGCTCTGACAGCCCTTAAGGAAAAGCGTGTACTGAATTATGTTGGTCAGGAGGGCTTTAAAGAGGTGGAGGTATATGATGTTCCGGTTCGATTAAAAACCGGCGATACTGTTTTATTAATGAGTGACGGGGTCTACGAACATTTACCCGAGCATAAGCTGGAGACAGCTTTAAAGGCCAAGGGCAACAGCCAAAACCGGGCCGAGGCTATCATTAGCCTGATAAAGGAAACAGCTAAGGAAGAACGAGATAATGCCAGTATCATTCTGATTAAGTATAAAGGAAATTAAATAGGGTGCGTACATATGAGAAAAATAAATTCAAAATTTGTGACCAGCTTTGTATCAGAAGCCGGAAGCCTATTGCAAAATAGAGATTATTTTGGCTTCGTAGAATTAGACAAGTATGCAATTTATGTGATTGCCGACGGAATTGACAACGAAGTAGATATGTTGGGGGCAAAAATAGCTGTAGCCAGTATCATTAGCTATTTCAGTGAATCCCCCAGTATGAGAAGCAGTTTTTTGGAACAGGTACTTAGAAGGGCCAATGAAGAACTGATCAACCAGAGTAAAAATATGCGGTTGAAGGCGTCTGTTACCATCGTGGTGACAGATTACGTAAAAATTCGTTATGCCCAGGCAGGTAATACCCGATTCCACCTTTTTCGGGAGGGCTTTTTAAGGGAGCAAAGTGAAGACCAGTCTTTAACCCAACAGTTGGTCAATGAAGAAAAGCTGCCCCTCGACAAGGTGGCCAAGCACCAGGAAAGGAACAACCTATACTGCTATTTAGGCCAGGATGAACGATTAAATCCCTTTGTTTCAAAAAAAGTTAAATTAAAGAATGGTGACATCATCACCCTTTCCACCAAGGGGATTTGGGAAAACATTGACCTGGGAGAATTGACCGATGGTGTGGTGGAGGCTAAGGAGCCCCAGGAGGCCGTAGATCATGTGGAGGAGCTGATTCTTTCAAAGCAGCCCAAGGAATTAGAAAACTACACCTTTGCTGCCATCTTTGTGGACAAGACTTATGAAAACCCCAAGAGGAAGCAAAAAATCAAAAAAATTATCATGACGGCAATACCGATTATTTTGGTGGTAGCTATTATCTTTTCGGTATGGTATTTCAGAAGGAAGCAACGGCTAGATCAAATTAGTAGCATGAATTACTATATTGAAAGCGGCCATAGCTACATTGAAGATATGAATTTCATTCGGGCCAAAGAGGAATACAAGGCCGCCCTGGATATTGCCAAAAAGCTAAAATTAGACCAAAAAAGGGATTATATTGACAGCTATTATCGACTGGCAGAAACCATTATTAAAGCAGACGAGCTGTTATATGACGGAAAATATGAAAATGCTCTGGATGACTATCTGTCGGCCCAGGAGAGGGCCTATTATGCTGACCATTTGGCCAAGGACTATATTATTCAGCAGCTTGACAAGGTTAATGGCTTCATCAAGGTGCTGGAGCTAATACAGCAGGGGGATCAAAAAAGAGACTTTGATGACCTGCATGGAGCCCGATTAGATTACCAAGAGGCTAAAAACATGGCCACAGCCCTTTATTTCAGAGAGGCCCGGCAGGAGGCCCAGGAAAAGCTGAATCAGATCTATGAAGAGCAAAAAACCCGGGAGCAGGAGGCGGCTAAGGAGGCCCAGGAGGCCATGGCCCAGGCCGAGGAGGAGGAAAAGGAAGCAGCCCTGGCCCAGAAGGAAAGCATGGAAATTCAAATGAATGCCATTGAAATGACCAAAAAGGGTGATGTCAGCTATCGTATTGGTAGCTACCAGGATGCCAAAATGTATTATACCATGGCCCAGGAGCTGTATCGACAGGTAAACCAGACCCGATTGGCCAGGGAGCTGGAGGAAAAAATACAACTGACGGAGCAAATGATTACTCAGCAAACCAAAAGCCAGGCCAGAGCACAGCAATATGTAGCCGATGCCATGGAAATGGCCGAAGCGGGGAATTTGAATGATGCAAGGCTTCTTTATCTCTTTGCCAGGGATATTTATGAGGCGGCAGAAATAGAAGAGGAAGTTAAAAGGATTGATGAGAAAATTAGAGCCATCGAAGCATTGATTGAAGAAAGGAATGGGGAATCACCCCAGGTGAGGCAATGAAGGAAAAAATCTACGACAGGATTAATCACATTGATCACTTAAAGGATCGGGCCCTCTTTAGGGAACTGTTAAATGGGGTGTTTATCCCCCTTTATGAGCATAGCCAGGAAATGTATCAGGCCCTGGAAAAAAGGGTTTTTGACGAGATAGAATATACTCAGCAGAACTACAGCGTCTATACCACCATTGTTAAAAAGCAAGACTATGATCCAATTCATTACTATCTTCATCCTATGCTTCCAGAGGATGTGGAGGAAAGAACCTATGATTTAAACCATATTCTAGAAGCCATGGTTGAGAAAAGGGAGGTTAGGCTCTTTAAGGTATTTCTTGAATGTGATTACCTGTTATTTAAGGAGCTGTTGGAAAAGCAGGTGGATTTTGAGGGACAAATTGAGACCAACCAAGGCAGCAGAAAGGCCACCTTCAGGCTGAAGGAAAATACCCAATATTGGGATCGGATCGAGAAGCTTTATCAAATCTTTATTCGAAACAATATTCCCTGGACCACCATCAATGCCCCCTACGTGGCAAGAATTGCCGATGTTGTTTTAGTGAGCCATGAAAAGGAAATTTCAAAGGATGAGGAAATTCAAGGAATAAAGGTGGATTTTGGTCAGTACAGTCAATATGTTAGGTACGATATGGTGCCCCTGTGGAATATTCAAAGGCTGACCCTGAAAAGTACAGGCTTTCCCTTTCCCTGTGAAGATGAGCTAAATTATGAACACAGTATTTCCCTAAATGGAGAGGGGGCTGAGCATGGCTTCCTGGTGGAATATGAAAATCAAGATATTAAATACATCAGACACACAAAGGATAGTCTGCTGATCACCGCCCAACGGGATGAAGCCCAGGAATGGGAGGTCTATAAGGTTGTCAAGCAAAGGGCCTCTAAAATAGAAAAATATGAGTATGAGTTGATTTCCAATTCAAAGGATATCAGCTTTGTAGAAAAGTTGTCGAGCTACAAGGGGGCCAATGTCAAAACCAAGGCCGAGCTTATTCGGATTATCAATTCCTATGAGGCATCGAAATATTTACAATTTGAGGACATTAAAATTATTGACAGGGGAGTCGATGACAGGCAGGAAACCTATAATATGAATTCCTTTATTATCGATGAAATCAGGGACAGTACCTATGGTAAAAGGTTGATTCTATACTTTAGTCCCCTAAAGCCCGGTTACTTTATTTTAAGGGATTTACTTAGCTTTATCATTTCTGAAATACAGCAAATTTATCCTGAATATCATTGCGAGGGAAGATTGATATGAATTACATTTGGGATGTTCTATTACGGGCCAAAGCCCAGAATATTAATGTAGAGGCCATCAAGTTCAAATACCCACAATCCTACAGTCCCTATATGGAAATTGCCTTTGAGGACTTGAACACATCAACAATTAATGATGAACTGACGGTGGAAATTAACCCGTATTACCGCTTTTATCATATCTTTAAGGATCTATTTAATATCAATCTTGAAGAAAGCCTGGAATGCAGAGAGGCACTTTTTGATATTTTAATACACTATCTTGGCATCCTGGATTTAAAGCAGGGTCTGACAAAACAGAAATACTATGAGAAGTATATTTTAAAGGATATAAATAAGCATCTTTTTTCAAAGCATATCAAAAAATTGATGGGGGCCTTTGATAACAGTGAGCAGAGCTTTATATTGTCGGCCCTGGTGAGTCTTTATACAACAGGCAATTCCCTTGATCTTTTCAGGAGGGTTGTCAAGCGGATTTTCAACAAGAGCATTGTCTATATCAATCAGGATCACGGTAAGGAAATACTCATTTATTTAGGCGAGGCTAAAAAAACCATACTTGAAAATAAAATAGAAATTTTAATTTCATTATTTTTACATATAGAATTTAAGGTCTTTTTATACTGGCAATACCATTTTGGTGTTTTGGGAATGGATGACACCATGAAAATTGAAAACATGGTATTGTACTAGTCAAGGAATTCGGGTGATCAATCATGGCATATACATATAAATTACATAAAAACAATTTGAAAAAAGAAGCAAAAAGGCCTCAGGGGCGTTACCAACAGCATCGTCTGGAGGCCATGACGGTTTATCAACTGCGGGATATCTGCCAAAGGGAAAGGCTGGTAAAAAGTACACTGAATCTGTTAAACAAGGATGAGCTCATCAGGCTGATTATGCGATACCGGGGAGCGACAGAGGGGCTGTTTATTAAGACCCACCACGAGGAGGGCTTAAAAAGACTGCAGCGATTTATTTCCAAAGCAGTGCAGCTTCCCCTTGAAGGCCATACAATCCATTCTCCTTCCAAGCTGGTGCTTTATGAAGGGCTTAATGTGGAAATTTTCGACAACTACTTGGTCAGGGCCACAGGAGCCCTGGATGAGGGGAATGTTATTCTGGTGGATGGAAATGGTCAAATTTCTACGATTTTTAACCTGGTATTGGGTGACAATGGAAACTACTACTTAACAAAATCTGCTGAGGTTGCTGCGGTAAAAAGCACCACCAAGCATTATCGTCTGCTGTACCTTGATAGGGAACAATCGGAATTAATTTACCATATTTATTATGGTACCGCCCAGCATATTCCCCAATACCTCATGGCCTACGGTGCCGAGGTGCTAGACTTCAATATTTTATCACCCATGGAGACCGATATTCCCCTGGCAATAGACTTTGGAACAAGCAACACCACAGCAGGTATCTACCTGAATCAAGAGAGCTTTCATCTGCTGAATCAGGGTAGCTCCATGGAATCCCTTAAAATAAATGATATAAATGGGGTAGCGGTTCTCAATACAACGGTGGAGCCGGCAGAAACCACCCCGCTGATTCCCAGTGTTGTGGGCATTAGGGCCATTGAAGAAAATGAGATTGACTATGTTTTTGGCTATGAAGCCCTTCGTTATTCAAAATTAAGCTATATTGACGAGGGAATTTGTATTTTCTACGATATTAAACGTTGGGTTAGTGATTATGACAGGGAAGAAAAAATTACCGACCTGAAGGGCCGAAGCGGATATGTGAAGCGAAGTGCCATTATCAAGGCATTTTTGGAATATATTATCGGCCTGGCCAAGCAGCGCTTTAAATGTAATTTTAAAAATATTCATATTTCCAGCCCTTCAAAGCAGAAGTATCGCTTCTATAGGTTATTTCAAGAGGTCTTGTCGGACTACGAGGTGGCCTATGAGGATATGCTTGATGAGGGGGCTGCAGTACTTTTCAATACAATTCATGAACTGATTGATAAAAAGTCTTATCAGGAGGGGGCTCCCTATCGAGCCTTGATTATTGACTGTGGCGGAGGAACCACAGACTTATCCTCCTGCGAATTTAGAATATATAATAACCGTGTTTCCTATGAAATTGACATCGAGACCGCCTATGAAAACGGTGATACAGACTTTGGCGGTAAT
The DNA here is from genome assembly GCA_965652145.1 of uncultured Clostridiaceae bacterium. Classification (GTDB taxonomy): domain Bacteria; phylum Bacillota; class Clostridia; order Peptostreptococcales; family Natronincolaceae; genus CBFGTV01. The sequence continues at coordinate 3,118 of CBFGTV010000032.1, read as the reverse complement.
AATCTGACCTATCGACTGCTGCAGCTCATTAAAATTGTCTTTGCCAGCATTTTGACCGGCAAAGGCCAGGGGATAAAGGAAGAGCTGTTAAAGGCCTTTGATGTAGATTTATTCCGTCATGTTGATGAATATGGCAGCAGGGAAATTTACCTTACTTTGGAAGAGGCCTATGATAGGGCAGAGGAAATGATCCCTACTCGATTTAAGGACTACGAAAGCAGAAGCAGCCATGATTATTTTAAGGTGAAAAGTAACTTTTACCTGCTGTTTGAGCTGGCGGAGGGGGTAAAGAAGGCTTTTTTTAAGCATAAAAGCCTGCTGACGCTGAAGGTGAATTCCGAGGCACCCTTTCATCATGGTATTGATGAGCTCCTATTTGATAAGTGGCGGCTCCACATCAGACAGGATGGAGAATTAAAGCAGCTGAGGCATCCCCTGGAGGCCACCTTCAGCCGCTATGATATACAAACCCTTTTGAGGGCCGACATTTATCAAATAATTAAGCGATTTTTAGAAGGGATTTATGAAAGGGGTCAGCTCTTTGATTATTCCATCATTAAGCTGACGGGGCAATCCTGTAAAATTGAACTTTTCCGTGAAGCCTTGAAGGAATTTGTGCCTGGCAGGCTGATTCAATATGGAAGGAATCAAAAAGCCCATCAGGACGACCATGAGCTGAAGCTTACCTGCCTAAGGGGAGCATTGAAATATTTACAGGCTAAAAAATTTGGCTATATCAATGTAAATCTTCGTACCCGAAAGCCTGCACTGCCCTATATGATTACTACCTATACCCACCGGGGTGATGAGAAGGTTTTAATTCACAGCAGCCAACGCCAAAATACCCAGGGGCATATTTCAAGGTTTATGGAAAGAATTACACTGAAGCTGTATTTGAAGGATGCCAATGGTAACGTTCGGTATGAATATGAATACGAAAACCGGCCCGATGATTTTGTTCAAACCACCTATGAGGAAATTTACAAGCGTTATAAGGACAAAATTATTCAAGATGAAACTGACAACATTGTGGACAAGGAGGTAAAATTCTTTGTCTGGGCCAGGGAGGCCGAATGGGGCTTTTGTGTTGTACCGGTGCTAAGGGAAAAGGAGATACTATACATCGGCAAAGAAGCCTTTTACAGCTTTGAAAATGATACATGGGAAATGCATTTCTTTGATGGATTAAAATAACTCTTGTTATAAAAACAATTTTTTAAAAACTAAGCAACTAAGAAAGTAACTCATAACTATTTTACTAATGATACGTATTAGGAGGTATTTCTTTTGGAGTTTATGGACGTAAAAATATTAGATGTAATTAACGAATCTCGAAAATATGAAAATATGAAAAGAGCAAAAGAGATATATAAAGTAGAGAGTCAAAAAAAGTGGGAAGAACGTCGAATAATTTGATACCAAGTAAATTTGCAAACTGGAGATATAATGAAGATAAACGTGATCCTTATGGAAAAGGGGAGCGCCTGAAGAGCAATCACAATGGAGTAAGCCGACCTGAAAGAAATAAATGAGTATTATCGACGGTTACAAGAAATTGATCAAATTGGTAGTCCATATTATAAAGTATGATAAAAATTAGAAAGAAGAGGAAATGAGATATGGATAAACTTATATTGCTAAGTTTGGTCTTTATTATATCATTTTCAATGGTAGTATGTAGCAAAGATAAAGCTAAGATAAATGAGATACAGATAGAAAAGATAGAGTACAGATTAAGTAGTTTTATGGCCCATACGATGCTCATAAAGGAAGATGGAACTTTATGGATATGGGGATGGAATAAGGACGGACGCCTTATAACTGATGCAGAGGAGAGCATAATACAACCAACAAAAATTATGGATAATATATTAGGTAGTTAAGGGATTACCCCATATTACATAAATTTCATAAATATTGAATAAGATTGGCTAATGCTTCAGATAAGTTAGGACAAGGTGTAATTTAAAGACCAAAAGAAGGATAGTGTTAAAAAATACTTTTTTTGAAAATTGAAAATAAATTAAAAGGGGGTAAACCTTTGATTTCAAATATCATGCCTGTTTTTACCCGCGGCAGGGTATTAAAGCTTGAAATGCTGGAAAGTTTGCGGGATTTCCCAAAGGATCTGGTGAGTACCTATTTCCATAGCTATTCCAATGGAATTTTGTGGGGGATGGGACTTGAGGTGGAGGAAAATGAAATAATTATTTCACCGGGGGCCATCTACTTTAACGGAGTTGTCTATCTATTGAGGGAAGCCCATCGGGTACCCTACAGCCATACCAACGATACGGCCATTTTAAAGGTGAAATTTGAACCGAAGAAGGAGGCTAATGACTTTGTTCAGTATCAAACCCAGGTAAAGATTGACCTGGGGGATGTGGTGGCCCAGGATGAGATGGAGCTGTGTCGATTTAAACTAAAGATAGGGGCCCAGCTGCGTACAAACTATGTGGATTTTCAAGATATGTCCACAGAATTTAATACAATCAATGTGATACATGTCCCCTTTGCCTGGCAGGGTGAAAGCACCCTTTCGCCCCAGCTCCTGGCGAACTTTGCCAGGGAAGCTTTTCAGTATTCAATTAAAAATCCCCTGGACTCAGCCTTTACCCTCCAGTGCCTTCAGCAGCAGACCTTGAATCGAGGCCTAATTACAGCCTATATAGGAGCAAGGCTGGGAATTCAATGCAATGAGGCATCTAATGGGGAGCTTTACAGATATTTGGTTGAGGTTTTAGATGCAATAAAAAATGAACGTGAGGTAAAGAGCAACAGTAATTATTTTGGTAGGAAGATATTAATAGAATAGACGTAGTAGCTTAAAGAAATGTTAGATAAATTGAAAAACAAAGGGGACTTTATTGAATGGAACATATGGATGAGAAAATATTAGATTAAAAAAATCAGTATAAAAAATGAAGGTAAGGATATTTCAGAAATTGTCTGTATTAGAGGGACGAGTACAATTTTATTATAGAAAATATCTTTTCTGAAGGTTTAAGGGAGGCAGTAAAGCAAAAAAGTAGGAGCAGTATAAGGCAGGCATTAAGAACCTTTTTTGAAATCCAAAGCTTCAAAGGGAGCTTTGGAAAAAACTAGGTAAATAGTATAA
>CBFGTV010000031.1:0-39785 GCA_965652145.1 uncultured Clostridiaceae bacterium | reverse complement strand
ATGGACTACACTGTTTTTTTGTCTGCAAATCTTCAAAACATCAAAATGGAAGGCTTATTTATAGTTGATGGAAATAAAAAATCAGATATTCAATATTTTTTAGAAAATCAGACTATTTTAAAGGATATTATAACAATCGAAAAGGAATATGCAAATGCCCAGAGAATTTTGGGTTTAAGAAATTTTGGTAGTGTCATCTTTCTATTAATATTTTCAATGCTATCCTTTGGTTATATAATACTAATTCTGTTTTGGATAAAGAAGAGCCATAGAGAGTTTTTTTATAAGAAGGATGTGTGGGCATAGGTTTCATTTAATAATATTCAGTTTTCTTGGTAACCTGTTTAAATATAATATTCTGGGTACTGTTAGTGGAATGGGAGCGATTCTATTATATAGAAATTACCATTATGTTAGTTATAATATAATATTTCTAGTAACATTATTTATACTGTTATTTATCACCGGATGTAATTCAATACTTCTTGTTGCTTCTTTTATCAACAAAAGGAATTTACCAATATGCGACAAGATAAGGTAGGGGGCGAGTTTTTGCGAAATTATTTGCGAATCTTCATGAATCAAAGAAAATTATCTAATTCTCTAGTATCACTTTTAGTATTGGCATTAATCGCCATCATGATTTCAACGAATTTATTGATTCAATTTACATCTAAGAATGAGCAATTTGAAAGTCTTAATAAAAGCACATATAGTTTATCAGATTCTTTATTTGGTAAAGATGAAGATGATTTTTTTAGCAGAACTGATGGTGTTCTAAAAATAAAATCTTTATATCATAAATTATTGGCTGACGAGTCCTTTGAATATGGTGTTTTAACGAAGCAGCCTATATACATTCCCGATTTAGATTTAGACATGAAGTTTTTTGAAGGCTACGGACAAAGGCCTATCGAATACTTGGTTAATAATTCATATAATTCTATACAAATCAATGCTGTGGTATTAGAACACTCAGCAATTAATCTAATAGATGGCAGAGTATTTAATGAAGATGAATACAGTTATGAAGCCGGAAAAACATTACCAGTGTTGATCGGTTATGAGTTAAAGGAATTCTTTAATTTGAACGATAGCTTACTTATTGGGTATCTGGGAAAGCAGATACAATATGAAGTGGTTGGTTTCTTAGAAAAAGACAGCTATATGGTCGACAGAAATAGAAATACTGTATTTTTAGACAGATATTTTGTACTACCTGCAATTGACTGTGTTAATGATCCAGTAGGCGGACTAGATCATGAATTCCAAAAAAGAGTATATCTTCAAAACACCAATGGAATTATCTATTCAGACTTATCATCAATTGTTATACTGGATAAAATACAACGGTACTGTGAGGAATTAGATATTGAACCGCCGTATGTTTTAATCGGATTACCAAATGTTAGTTTTCTGGGGTTGAAAACAAAAGAAATAGTCATTATATTTGCAGCTATCAGCATATTGCTGTTAATTATATCAATTGCTGCCATCATGATTAATCTTTTGTCTAAAACCGATATGATGTTAAAGTGTTACTCGATTCATTATATATGTGGTGCTAAGAAAAAAACAATCCTTTCATTTATTCTACTTGAGGTCTTTTTGGCAATGTTAATAGGAATGATAGTTGTATATTTACTACAGTATTTATTTTATAGTAACAGTGCAACTAATTGGTATCTGGTGGCTTCAATCTTACTTGTTTTAGTTTTAATACCGATACCATCTTTGATTAAAATTTACAATATGAATATTCCGGAACAAATAAGGAGATAAAAAATGATTGAATTAAAAAATATATGCAAGTTATATAAAACTAATAATACATTTGCATTACAAAATATTAATTTATCCATTGATAAGGGTGAATTTATAGCAATATGCGGTAGAAGCGGTGCGGGAAAGTCCACACTGATCAATATACTAGGCTTTCTTGATCATTTTACAAAGGGAGAATATTTTTATAATAATCAAAGGGTTGGACAAAGAGACTTTAAGAAGCAATTAAATTTAAGGAAAAACAAGATTGGTTTTGTAGTTCAAAATTTTGCATTAATACCGGATAATTCTGTTTTCTATAACATTTCACTTCCTCTAATGTATCAAGGTCTTACAAAAGGACAAGTTGAAAAGAAGGTTGAAGAAGTATCAGAAATGTTGAATATTAATCATTTATTAAAGCGTTTTCCACGGCATATATCAGGGGGAGAAAGTCAAAGAGTTGCCATTGCACGTACCCTAGTTAATAACCCGGACATAATTTTGGCTGATGAACCAACGGCATCCCTTGATGATAAAAACGAGCAAATTATTCTAGATATTTTTAAAGAGCTAAATCGAAAAGAAATCACAATTGTCGTAGTAACCCATGATCAAAATGTTGCCAAAAAAAGTAAGCGAGTCATCGAATTGTCTGACGGGAAAATTGTTTCTGACAATATGATCCTTGAAGGGAACAGAGGATCATGACAACGATTTAACTTAATTAAATATGATGTAAGCCGGATTGATAAAATCACATTCGCATAAAGGCACTCATAAGGGCATAAGGTATTGGAATATATTTAATTAGAATATTTTCCATATGAAGGAGACCTTCCATGTTAAAGTCCAATAAAAGTTTTCTAAAGGGTGCTTTTATCTTAGCTGCTGCAGGGCTATTTGCAAAATTTCTGGGTATTTTCTTTAAAATTCCCCTACAGCATCTGCTGCACGATGAAGGAATGGGCCTGTTTGGGTTACCTTACCCCATTTATACGGTACTGCTTTCTGTCTCATTAATTGGCTTTCCGGCAGCCATCTCGAAAATAATTTCCGAAAAAATAGCCCTGGGGGATGAAGCAGGGGCTGATAAGGTCTTTCGAGTGTCCTTTTTTATGCTATTAGTCATAGGCCTCGGTAGCTCGTTGTTTTTGCTATTCTGTGCCAATACCATTATTCGCTTGCTTGATTGGCCCCAGGAGGCCTATTATTCAGTTATGGGCCTTGCCTTTGCACCATTATTGGTATCTATCATGTCAGCCTTTCGAGGCTATTTCCAAGGAATGCAAATTATGCATCCCACGGCGGTTTCCCAGATTATAGAGCAAATCGGTCGGGTTGTCGTGGGCCTTTCCCTGGCCTATGTCACCATTGAAATGGGCATCGGCTTTGCTGCCGGGGCGGCATCCTTTGGGGCCACCGGCGGTGCCCTTTTGGGAACTGTGGTTCTGTTGGTATATTACCTTAAGTACAGAAAAAATAAAGTAAAAAAGGGAAGATCCATCAATCGTGATACCGCCTGGGCAATTGTAAAAAGATTAACCTGGCTGGCTTTGCCCATCACCATAGGGGCGGTCTTAAGCTCTGTAATGGGAGTAATTGATTCCGTTATTGTTCATTCCAGGCTGATTCAAAGTGGCTATACCCTAGAGGGAGCCACGATTCTTTATGGCAGATTAACGGGAAAGGCCACTACCCTAATGAATGTTCCCTTAACCTTTAGCATGGCCATGTCTGCCAGTCTGGTGCCGGCTGTTTCAGAATCCCTTAGTAAAAGAAGGCTCATGGAGCTTACAGATAAAATAACCTCAGGAATCAAAACCACCATCATCATTGCTTTGCCAGCCACTGTGGGGCTGTCGCTGCTGTCAGAGGAGATTGTTCACCTGCTGTGGGGAAGCAATGAAGCCGGGGGAGACATTTTAAAGATTGTGGCCCTTAATGTCATCTTCATTGCTCTGGCCCAAACCCTGACAGGAATTCTACAGGGAATGAACCGTGTATTTATTCCTGTGTTTAATTTATTAATAGGGGTATTGGTAAAGCTGGTGGTGAGCTATATTTTACTGGCCAGTCACCTGAATATCATCGGTACGGTTATTGGTACCATCTGTAGCTATTTTGTCATAATGGCCCTTAATTTTTTGCAGCTGAGAAGATTAATTAAATTTAAAATGTCTCCCCTGGAGCTTTTCATTAAGCCGGGGCTGGCAACCTTGGTAATGGCAGCTTGTGTGAAGGGTGCATTTCATTTTATCTATGGTGTAACCTTGAGGGAAGCTGTGGCTACCCTGGGGGGGATTTTTATCGGCGGCATAATTTATTTTGTTGTACTATATTTAACTGGTGCAATTGATTTTGAAAAAAGGCGTCTATTTTAGTAAATTTAAGATCAGTTGAATAAAAAATCCCACTATTTTCAATTTTTAATGAATAGTGGGTATAATTTTGTCCAAAATAATAGAAGTAAGGTTTTTTAAAAAAACCAGTTATTTGAATAAGGAGGTTTTACATTGAAACGTGTAAAAGGTATTACATTCCTATTGGTTGTATTATTGGTGCTGGGTTTTACGGTAGGGTGCCAGCCACAGCAGCCCGAGGAGCCGCAAGAACCTGAAACTCCCCCACAAAATACTACCCCACCGCCCACGACAGGCAACAATGAGGAAGTAAACTACGAGGATGGTACCCATACGGCAGAAGGAGAGCCCGATGAGCGGGGCTGGAAGGCAATGATCGAGATTACAGTGGCCGATGGAAGAATTACAGAAGTTAACTATGAGGAAGAAAATGAAGAAGGAAACCTGAAGTCTGAAGATGAGGAATATAATCAACGATGGGAAGAAGCCTCAGGGGTTAGTGCCCCCGAAGCCTATGAGCAATTGGAAAATTCCTTAATTGAAAATCAAAATCCTGAGCAGGTTGATATGGTCACTGGTGCCACCAGTGCTTCAGAAAAATTTGTAGAATTAGCCACAGAAGCCTTGAAATAGCAGGAATTACCTCCCGTAATGGGAGGTTTTTCTTTTATATTATGAAGGCCATTGGTGGAATAATAAAATTAAATAAATAATCAAAAGAAAGGGGATTAATGATATGGAAAAAAGATATGTTGTACAGTCAGAGCATGGTCTTTCAGATCCGCTAACAGAGCATGAAGCTGTTAGACAGGTTATGATTTATGCAGATCATGGCATTAATTCCCATATTATCACCGAAGAAGAGGCCCTGGATGGTGGAGGGCTTCAATAAAACATCACTTCTTAGGGCCCATAGGGGCCCTTTTTTCAAAACTATGAAACAGGGAGGAACCATTATGGAGCAGAAATTTGTGATCAGAACCGAAGCCGGCATCTCGTCACCCATGGGCCGAGACCAGGCCATTGAAATGGTAAAGCAGTATGCCAGGGATGGTATTGAGGCCTATATCCTTTCAGAGGATGAGGGAGAACGTATTAAAGCCTTTAACAACGAGTTTAATCCTCCGAAATGGACCTGAAAATAGAGTAACCCTTTTATATATTTCCGTTGGTTAGCCCACAGCTTTTTAATACCTGTAGGCTAGGGCGTGTCTGAAAGCGTTACTTTTCCTTGACGTACTTCTAGTATACTTCAAAAAAGCGCCTTGCTTGGAACAAAAATTCAGTAAAATCTGCACCCTTCGGAGCATTCAGACACACCCTACCAAATCTTTTTTATTTTTGGAATATGATTTCTTGAAATTTCAACGTTAATTCCATTATTAAGGGGCCAGTGCTATAATAAATAAATTAAGAAGGAAACGAAAGTAAAGGCCAGCTATTCCGGGAAAAAAACCATCATATCGCTCCAAAATATCCTTGTAAATCGAATGTTAAATCATGTAATATATACAATATGTAGTAGAAAAAGACATAGATCAGTACAATAGGAGGGGTATTATGGCTGTGACAAAGATACAAAAAAGAAGTGGGGAAATAGTAGATTTTGACTCCCAAAAAATTAGAGATGCCATATTTGCAGCGGCAAAATCAGTTGAGGGAAATGATGAAGTGACGGCTGTTAAGCTGACCAAGATTGTTGTTGACATTATCAACGAAACCTATGGCGCCGGGGTTCCATCGGTGGAGGATATTCAGGATGTCGTGGAAAAGGTATTAATCGAAGAGGGCCATGCTAAAACAGCAAAGGCCTATATACTTTATCGAAAAAAGCATGAAGAGATGCGGGAGGTCAAAAATCTTTTCATGGATGCCGAAAAAATGGTAGAGGAATACATCAATCTGGAGGATTGGAGAGTCAATGAAAATGCCAATATGGGCTTTTCACTGCAGGGGCTTAACAACCACATAGTTGAGAGTATTACTACGAAATATTGGCTAAATAAAATATACCGAAGGGAGCTCAGGGATGCCCATATCCGCGGCGATTTACATATTCACGACCTGGGGCTTTTGGCCCCCTATTGCTGTGGCTGGGATTTAGAGGCATTTTTGACCATGGGCTTTAAAGGTGCCAAGGGAAAAATTGAATCAAAGCCTCCAAAGCATTTTGAATCGGCCCTGGGGCAGCTGGTGAACCTATTATATACCCTGCAGGGTGAATCGGCAGGAGCCCAGGCGGTTTCCAGTATTGATACCTACCTGGCCCCTTTTATATACTATGACAATTTGAGTTTCGATCAGGTAAAAAAGGCGATTCAACGGTTTGTCTTTAACCTGAATGTGCCGACCAGGGTTGGCTTTCAGACCCCCTTTACCAATGTAACACTGGATATTACCCCTCATCAGCTGCTAAAAAATCAACCCGTTATCATTGGCGGAAAACATATGGATAAAACCTATGGGCAATTTCAAAAAGAAATGGATATGTTCAATATAGCCTTCTGTGAGGTTATGATGGAAGGCGATGGAGCAGGCAGGGCCTTTAGCTTCCCTATTCCTACCGTTAACATTACTGATGATTTCCCCTGGAATTCTGAGGTGGTTAATTCAATCATGGAAATGACAAGGAAATTTGGTACACCGTATTTTGCAAACTTTGTTAATTCAGACCTTTCGCCGGAAGACATTCGGTCAATGTGTTGCCGGCTTAGGCTGGACAATCGTGAGCTTCGAAAACGGGGAGGCGGATTATTTGGGGCTAACCCCTTAACAGGCTCTATTAATGTTGTTACCTTAAATATGGCCAGGGTGGGTTATTTGGCAAAAACGCCAGAGGATTTTAAAAAACGTGTAAGGGAATTAATGGAGTATGCCAAGGAAATTTGCGAGGCCAAGCGAAAGATATTAGAGGGCTACATGGATGCCGGTCTATATCCCTACTCAAGATATTATCTGCAGGGGGTAAAGGATGGCACAGGGGAATATTTTAAAAATCATTTTTCCACCATTGGGCTGAATGGTATGAATGAAGCCTGTATTAACCTCCTTGGCAAGGATATTACCACACCTGAGGGCAATGAATTTGCCGTAGAGGTAATGGAATTTATGAATCGAGTCATTCAAATTTTCCAGGAGGAAACCGGAAGCCTTTGGAACTTGGAAGCATCTCCAGCCGAAGGGACTGCCTATCGCTTTGCCAGAATCGACAAAAAGATGTTTCCTAAAATCTTTGCCCAGGGGCAGGATGAGCCCTATTATACCAACTCTACCCAATTACCAGTGGGTCATACCAGTGATATCTTCGAGGCCATTGAATTGCAGGAGCGCCTTCAAACCCTTTATACAGGGGGAACGGTGTTACATGGCTTTATAGGAGAAGAAATAGATAATATCGAAACCTGTAAGCAGCTATTGAAAAAGGTCATGGAAAACAGCAGCATACCCTACATCACCATTACGCCAACCTTCTCCATCTGCCCGGATCATGGCTATCTTTCAGGTGAACATTTTGAATGTCCTGATTGTGGTAAGGAATCAGAGGTCTGGACAAGGGTGGTGGGCTTCCATCGGCCGGTTCAAGCGTGGAACAAGGGAAAGCAAGAGGAATATAAGGACCGGCGGGAATTCAATACCCAAGAAAGCCTGCTGAATGTTGAAAAAATTGAGGAAAAAGAGGCATTTGCCGTTTCATAGAGGGTGATAAAGTGAATATTTTAGGAATAGAAAAATCCTCCTTTATAGATTATCCTGATAAAATTACAACCGTCGTCTTTACCGGCGGTTGTAATTTTAGGTGCCCCTATTGTCATAACCGGCAAATGGTTTTAGGTGAGGGGCAGCCCATTCAAGCCCGGGAGGTACTGGAATTCTTAATGAAGAGAAAAAAATATATTGATGCGGTCTGTATTTCAGGAGGAGAACCAACCCTGCAGCAGGGGCTGTACCATTTTATTAAGGAGCTGAAGCAGGCTGAATTTTTTGTTAAGCTCGACACCAATGGTACCGCTCCGGGGCTTATCAGACTGCTTTTGTCGGAAGGACTTTTAGATTATGTAGCCATGGATATTAAAGCCCCCTTGTCAAAATATCAAGCAATCACAAAGACGGCGGTGGCGATAGAAAAAATTAAGGAATCCATTGAACTGATCAGCGCTTCATCAATCGATTATGAATTTAGAACCACTGTCTGTGAGGAATTCTTTACCCAGGAGGATATACTGGAAATAGCGGAATATATAAAGGGGGCCAGGGGGTATTTTTTACAGAATTTTAGAGATTCAGACATGGTTTTAGGCGGAGTGGGCAGACTTAAACCAATGGAACAAAAGAAATTGGCAGCCATAGCTGAAATCATTAAGCCCTATTTTCAAAGCTGCCGGGTCAGATGAGTCTGAATAAGAAATTGAGGTGACAAATATGGAAATGCCCAAGGATTTCCTGATTAAAATGGAAGGCCTTTTAAAGGAAGAGTATGATGCCTTTATAAAAAGCTACTCAGAGGAAAAAAAACAGGGCTTAAGGGTCAATACCCTGAAGGTAGATGTCAAGGAATTTATGGAAAAAAGCCCTTTTATGTTGAAGCCGGTGCCCTGGGCCCAAACAGGCTTTTATTATGGTTCCCTGGATCGGCCCGGCAAGCACCCCTATCATGAGGCCGGCCTCTATTATATACAAGAACCCAGTGCCATGGCAGTGGCAGAGCTGGTGGCCCCTCAGCCCGGCGAACGGATACTGGATTTATGTGCAGCTCCGGGAGGTAAAACCACCCATATGGCGGCTAAAATGAACCAGCAGGGCCTTTTAGTGGCCAATGAAATACATCCTGCCCGGGCGAAGATACTGGCCCAGAATGTAGAGCGAATGGGAATTAAAAATGCTGTGGTGATGAACGAAAAACCAGAAGCACTGGTTAGGTACTTCCCTGCATATTTTGACCGAATCTTGGTGGATGCCCCCTGTTCAGGGGAAGGAATGTTCCGGAAGGACCCCCAGGCCTGTCTGGAATGGAGCAAGGAAAATGTACTGGCCTGTGCAGATCGACAGAGTCAAATACTGGCCCAGGCAGCAGAGCTGCTGAAACCCGGAGGCAGGCTGGTTTATTCCACCTGTACCTTCTCACCGGAGGAAAATGAAGGGGTGATTAATCGTTTCATTGGCCTCAATCCATTCTTTGAAATAGAAGGGGTTCAAGTCTACGAAGGCTTCAGCCGGGGCAGGGCCCAGTGGGTTCCGGAGGGATCTGAATATCTTGAGAAAACCCTACGCTTGTGGCCCCACAGGCTTCATGGGGAAGGCCACTACATTGCTGTATTAAAAAAGACGACGGGGAAAGAATCGGGTGTTTTACAAGAGGCAGAGGGATTGACCGATTCAAAAATTCCTAAGGATTATCTTCAATTTCTAAAGGAAGCCATGATAGATTCCCCCCGGGGAAAATATCATCTCTTTGGAGACCAGTTATATATATTGCCTGAGGAAATGATTTCCCTTAAAAACCTGAGGGTAGTACGCCCCGGCTGGCATCTGGGTACCCTTAAAAAAAATCGCTTTGAGCCCTCCCATGCCCTGGCATTGACATTAACACCAGAGGAGGTAAACCACCATATAAACCTAAAAATTGATTCCCCCGAAGTCGTAAAATATTTAAAGGGTGAAGCCCTTATAGCTCAGGGGCCCAAGGGCTGGTACCTTGTGACTGTAGAGGGCTATAGTCTTGGCTGGGGGAAGCTGGTAGATCAAAGGCTGAAAAATCATTATCCCAAGGGATTACGTTGGGTTTAGCCTTAGTAGTTTTGATCGGCTTTAAACTATTCTGATAAGCAGGAGGCGATTTAGATGAAAAAGGTGCTGATGCTCCATGGTATTAATCACAATATGTTCGGCTTAAGGGACCCAAAACAATATGGAAATATGACCCTGGAGGAAATTGATGAAAAATTAAAGAACCTGGCGGAGGAGCTGGGGGTTGAACTAATCACCTTTCAAACAAATCATGAGGGTGAAATGTGCGAAAGAATCCATCAAGCCTTTTTAGAAAAGGTGGATGCTGTGGTGATTAATGCCGGAGCATGGACACACTACAGCTATGGTATAAGGGATGCCCTGGCTATTTTGACAGTACCAATTGTAGAGGTACATATGTCTAATATTCATGCAAGGGAGGCATTCCGGCACCACTCTGTTTTTGCCGATATCGTTAAGGGGCAAATTTGTGGGTTTGGGTTAGACAGCTACCTGTTAGGGCTGAGGGCAGCCATCGGTGCCATGGATTAAGGATTAGTCCTTCGGTATTAATAAATATAATGTGTAAAGATAGCCAGGGATAAGCCCTGGCTATTTTCAGCTTTATTGTATATTTTTCATTGCATCCTCAGCAAATCGAGTAATAACAATTTCTTCATAGGGAACTGGTTCAGTCAGCTCACCGGCGTCAATCATAATGTCCTGAAGGCGATCCAGGCCATCCTTTGTTAATACCAGGTTAGGGGCCCAGGAACCGATGGAACGATAGCGCTCCACCACGGTGGTAAGGGTTGCTATATCAGTGTCAGGAAAATGGGGTTGAATTGATTTGGCCACCTCTTCAGCACTATGGGATTCCACCCAAAGCATTCCCCGGTAGATGGCGTTGGTGAATTTCTGAATAACTTCAGGATTATTTTCAATATAGCTCTTGGTGGCGGAATAGGCAGTATAGGGAATGTAACCACTTTCTGCGCCGACAGAGGCTACTACATAGCCCTTACCCTCCTGTTCAATAATGGTGGCACTGGGTTCAAACAATGTAGTATAATCCCCTTCGCCCCCTGCAAAGGCTCCGGCCATAACACCGAATTGAATATCGGTTCTGACGTTCAAATCATTTCCAGGAATCAAGCCGTGCTGCTTTAGCACGTATTCCAGTACCATATTGGGCATGCCCCCCTTACGCCCTCCTAAAATTTCCTTTCCCCGCAGGTCCTCCAGCTGAAAATCGGGTTCGGGAATTCTTGAAACAATAAAGGAACCATCCCGCTGGGTTAATTGGGCAAAGTTCACCACAAAGTCGTCCTTTCCTTGATTATAAACATAAATAGAAGCCTCAGGGCCCATAAAGCCTATGTCAGCCTGGTTGCTTAGCAGAGCCGCCATTACCTTATCTGCCCCCTTGCCATCGATTATTTCCACCGAGAGGCCCTCCTCCTCAAAAAAGCCCTCGGTTAAAGCTACATATTGGGGTGCATAAAAGACCGAGTGGGTAACCTCCATCAGCTGAATCTTTGTCATTGTATCCTTTTGGCAGCCATAGAATAGAATAGTAGTAAGCAGTAGCAATAACAGCATTGCCAGAGCAATAACCTTTGACCGCATAAATTTTCCTCCATTCATTAATTTCTACAATTTAACAATATAATCTATCATATTCGGCCCTGCTGTGAAGTGTTACCCAGTAATGAATAGTAATACTAAAAAAGGCATACAATGGAAATAAAGGATTGATTGGACTTGGAGGAGATTAGATGTCCTGGAACATTAAAATATACCCCGGTAAGAATCGTTATGGATATATAAAAGGTGAAATAGATCATTTTAGCTGGTATGCATTGGTTCATAAGGAAGCAGTTGAATATGGGATCAATCCCTATAGTCTGGAATATGGAAAGGGAAGGATTTCAAGACTCTGCATTTATAAGGATATCCCTATGTCGGCCTATACCAAAAGGCTGATTTATGCCAATTACAAAAGGAAATGGGAAGTTTTCAACAACAGTTATGATGCCATGATTCGATACCTGATAGAATATTTAGAGAGGATATATTCAATTAGGCTGGTGAAATAAACTGCTTAAAGGTATATTTTTAAGACTTTTCGCTGCAAGCTTTTTAGTAGGCTCCTTCCTAATTTGTTAAAAAGATGATATGATATAATAAGGAAAAAATAATTAAAAAGCAGTAAGCAGCAGGAAAAGAGGGATACGATGAATATACCAAATATACTAACCGCCATAAGATTTGCATTAATACCGATATTTATATTGATATTTTTCTCAGCTTCATCCAATTATGTAATTTACGGACTGATTATCTTTCTTTTGGCAGGGGCCACAGATATGCTTGACGGCTATATTGCCAGGAAGTATAACCTTATTACTAAATGGGGCCAGGCTATGGACCCCCTGGCCGATAAGCTCATGTTAATAACCGTGTTAATATCCTTTACCATCAAGGGGTTGTTTCCTCCGTGGGTTATTTTGATTGTAGGTCTAAAGGAAACCATGCTGGTGATGGGGGGCATCTTCCTTTACACTCGAAAAAATAAGGCGGTTTTACCGGCTAATCACTACGGTAAAATAGCAACAGTGCTATTTTATATAGTTGTTATTTGGGTTGCCCTGGGGCTGCCCCTCGCCAGACCCCTGACGATTTTTGCAGTAGCCTTTACAGCCGGTGCCTTTATTAATTATTTCATTCTGGGATTAAAAATTGTCAAAAATCAAGCTTCAATGGAGAATGAACCGGAAAAATTGTCTTGACAAATCCTATAAAACCCTTATAATATTTTTTAATACTTGACAAAATATATATTAAAGGTTATTCTTAAAGACACAATTTGATAAAGTAAAGGCTGAGAAGAAGAGGAGTAGATAATAAGCCCCATCAGAGAGAAGGGCCCTTGGCTGAAAGGTTCTTCAGGGAAGTGAGTTATCGAAGGTAGCTTTGGAGCTGCTGTATTGAAATCGTAGTAAATACAGTCGGGTGACCGTTAATTTGTTGAAGTGCCTGCTATTGTTATAAGTGCAGGAATTAAGGTGGTACCGCGAATCGAACCCTTCGTCCTTATTGAGGATGAAGGGTTTTTTAGTGCACATAATCAAGTATTAAGGGGAAGGAGAGGGAGCCTTGTTTTATTTAGGTTTGGTGGTTCTATTGATAGGGGCCATTGCCGTGTATTTAAACAAATTCATTGAAAAACGCACTTCCTTAACGGCCCAACAGGCCCTTTGGGTTAAAGCAGTGGGTCTCTTGATGGTTATTTTGGGCGCAATATTGATAATATTAAGTGAATTTCCGCAGGAATTGGAGTTTTTACGATTTATAAATTTAGGAGGGAAAACTTATGAATAACAATTTACCAAAAAATTACAACCCCCAGGAATTTGAAGACAGAATTTATCAGGAATGGCTCGATAATCACTATTTTCATGCCAAGGTGAATCCTGATAAAAAGCCCTTCTGTATTGTATTACCTCCCCCCAATATTACAGGGCAGCTTCATATGGGCCATGCCTTAGATCATACCCTGCAGGATGTATTAATTCGCTGGAAGAGAATGCAGGGGTTTGAAGCCCTGTGGCAGCCGGGTACCGATCATGCCAGTATAGCCACTGAGGTAAAGGTGGTGGAAAGGCTTAAGGAAGAAGAGGGCTTAACAAAGAAGGATATAGGCCGAGAGGGCTTTCTGAAGCGAGCATGGCAGTGGAAGGAAGAATATGGCGGTAGAATCCTGGAGCAAATGCAAAAGCTGGGGGATTCCTGTGATTGGGAGCGGGAGCGCTTTACCATGGATGAAACCCTTAGCAAAGCAGTCACTGAGGTGTTTATCAAGCTCTACGAAAAGGGCTTAATCTATCGAGGAAACCGAATCATCAACTGGTGCCCCGAATGTAAAACCTCCATTTCAGATGCAGAGGTAGAGCATGAGGAACGAGGCGGCCATTTCTGGCATATCAAATATCCGGTTAAGGGCAGTGATGAAACAGTTGAGATTGCCACCACAAGGCCGGAAACCATGCTGGGTGATACGGCTGTAGCAGTTAACCCCAATGATGAACGCTATCGGCATCTTATTGGCAAAACCCTTATATTGCCCTTAATGAATCGGGAAATCCCCGTTGTAGCTGATGAATATGTTGATCCGGAATTTGGAACAGGGGCCGTGAAAATTACCCCTTCCCATGATCCCAATGACTTTGAGGTTGGGTTAAGACACAATCTTCCTCAGATTTTAGTAATGAACGAAGACGCTACTATTAATGAAAAGGGCGGTCAATATGCTGGGCTAAGCCGTTATGATGCCAGAAAGCAAATTGTAAAGGATTTAGAGGCCCAGGGGTATCTGGTAAAGGTAAAGGAGCACAATCATAATGTGGGCCATTGCTATCGGTGCAATACAGTTGTAGAGCCTGTAACGTCGCTGCAATGGTTTGTTAAGATGGAGGAATTGGCCGCTCCTGCCATTGAGGCAGTCAAAAATGGCAGCATCAAATTTGTACCCGAGCGATATGGCAAAACCTACCTTCATTGGCTAGAAAATATTAAAGACTGGTGTATTTCCAGGCAGCTTTGGTGGGGTCACCGAATTCCGGCCTACTACTGCCAGGACTGCGGTGAAGTAATTGTTTCAAAAACAGCTCCTCAAGCCTGCCCAAAATGCCAGTCAAACACCTTCAAGCAGGATGAGGATGTATTAGATACCTGGTTCAGTTCAGCCCTATGGCCCTTTTCCACCCTGGGTTGGCCGGAAAAAACACCAGAATTAGAATACTTTTATCCAACCGATGTGATGGTGACAGGCTACGACATTATCTTCTTCTGGGTTGTAAGAATGGCCTTTTCAGGTCTGGAATTTATGAAGGAGGTTCCCTTCAAGCATGTGTTGATTCACGGGATTGTCAGGGATAATGAAGGAAGAAAAATGAGTAAATCCCTAGGAAATGGCATTGATCCCCTTGAGGTAATCAAGCAGTATGGAGCCGATGCCCTACGCTTTACCCTATTGACAGGAAATTCCCCGGGAAATGACATGAGGTTCCATATGGAAAAGCTGGAATCTAGCAGAAATTTTGCCAATAAGCTTTGGAACGCCACCCGATTTGTGATTATGAACCTTGATGAGGAGACCCCCGACTATGAAGGGGTTAAGGATCATTTTAGCTCAGCCGACTATTGGATTATGTCGAGATTAAATGAATTAATTAAAGATGTAACCGATAATATGGATAAGTTCGAACTTGGGCTGGGGGCTCAAAAACTCTATGAATTCATATGGAGTGAATACTGTGACTGGTATATTGAACTGGCAAAGCCAAGGCTCTATGGAGAGGATCAGGAAAAAAGAAGGGCAGCCCAATACACGCTGATTTATGTATTAAAGGATATTCTAAAGCTATTGCACCCCTATATGCCCTTTATTACCGAGGAAATATGGAGTTATCTGCCAAAAAAAGAAGAAAGTCACATTATTACTGCTCCCTGGCCGGTATTCCAGGAGGATCAAAGCCATCGGGAAGCGGAAGAGAAAATGATATTAATTATGAGTGCCATTAAAAATATCCGTAATGTAAGGGCCGAAATGAATGTGGTTCCTTCTAAAAAGGCCAAGCTGTTCATGGTGGCGGCCTCTTCCATAACGGCAGATATAATTCTAGAGGGAAAACAATATTTCAATACGTTGGCAGGGATATCAGAAATAAATGTGCTTTCAAACCAGGATGAAATTCCGTCTGATTCAGTTTCCATTGTGGTGCAGGGGGCTGAGCTCTTCATTCCATTGGATGATTTGATTGATTTTGAAAAGGAAATAGAACGACTGGAAAAGGAAAAGAAAAAGCTGGAGGCCGAAATAAAGCGGGTAACTGGAAAGCTTTCCAATGAGGGCTTCCTGTCTAAGGCTCCAGAGGCTTTGATTCAGGAGGAACGTCAAAAAGAAGTCAAATTTCAACAGATGATGTCAACAGTGATGGAAAGATTGAATTCACTTAAAGGAAAAAAACAATAAATACTTAAGCTCCTGCTGACCGGCGGCCTACAGACGATTATTCTTAAATAGGAGTTTCTGGCCGACACTGGTTAAGCAGGGGCTTACCACTTCCATTGGGGTTTTGTTAAGAGGATAGATAGAGCATACATTATAAAAACGGAGGAAAACAACAATGAATTATCTTGAAGCACTGGACTTTATCCATGGTACCAATCAATTTGGCAGCAAGCTGGGCCTTGAAAACATACAATACTTGTTGAAGCTATTGGGCAGTCCCCAGCAAGGGCTGAAGATAATCCATGTGGCCGGTACCAATGGCAAAGGCTCTACATCGGCCTTTCTTCACGGTATTTTAAAAATGGCAGGATATCGGGTAGGTCTCTATACCTCACCCTATTTAGAAACCTTTACAGAACGAATACAAATAAATGGTGAAAAAATTCCAGAGGAAAAGCTGGCTCATTATACAGCAAGGGTAAAGGAAAAAATACAGCAGATGGTGGAGGAGGGAAAAAACCACCCCACTGAGTTTGAGGTAGTTACTGCCATTGCCTTTACTTATTTTCAAGAGGAACAGGTGGATTACCTAGTACTGGAGGTGGGTCTTGGAGGACGGTTGGATGCCACCAATGTGGTTGAAGCCCCCTTGGTTTCTGTCATTACTCCCATTGGCTTCGATCATATGCAATACCTGGGAAACAGTCTTGAAGAGATTGCCTTTGAAAAGGGGGGAATTATTAAAAATAATTGTATAACAGTCATATCTCCCCAGCAGGAGGAGGCAATGACGGTCTTGAAGGAGCTGTGCCTGGAAAGGAACAGCCGATATGTTCCAGTCCAGCCAGGAAATCTTAAGGTCCATTCCAGCAGCCTGGAGGGCCAATGCTTTTCGGTAGAAATGATGGATACTTTCTATCATGAGGTTAAAATAAAAATGCTGGGGCAGCATCAAATTGACAATTGCTGTACGGCCCTTTGGGTTATAGAAGCCCTTAAGCGGTATGCCGATTTAAAAATTCAAAAAGAGGATCTGTACAAGGGTCTTAATGAAACCATCTGGCCAGGAAGACTTGAGGTTTTAAGAAAAAGCCCCCTGACCATTATTGATGGTGCCCATAATACCCATGGAGCCGAGGCCCTGAAGCAAAGTATTGTGGAGCTTTTAAGGGATTACCAGATTACACTGGTCATTGGTATGCTGGCCGATAAGGATGTGAAGGGATACCTTGATCTGATTATTCCCCATGTTCAACGGGTGGTTGTAACAAGACCCGATAATCCCAGGGCCATGGAGCCGATCCAGTTGGCAGAGCTAATTAAAGGGTATTCAAAGCCGGTATGGATACAGGAAAATATACCCCGGGCAATTGAAGAAGCCTATGGAATAACAAAAGAAAATGAAGCAATAATTGTGGCCGGTTCCCTTTATATGATTGGTGAAGCCAGGAAGTATATTAAAAATCTCTTAACAGAATAAGTATACAACTCCCTAACTTGAATATACTGTTTATAAACAAGGTTAAGGGGGTTTTTTTATGAGGGTAATTCCCTTTCGGCAATATAAGCACTGGAGCGAGGAACGGATTCTGGAGGAAATAGAAAATACGCTGAAACGAAACAGAGAAAATCATCAGCACCAGTATTTAGATAATTTAAATCAACTGTTTCGTGAAGCTAAATTAAGGGGACTGGCTTTACAGCAGGAGGAAATGTGGAGAAAAATATTATATTATATAGATGAGTAATTAGCAGTTTGCCATTCAATCACACATCTATCAACCCTTCATATATTAGATATATAGCTTTGACGTCTGGAAGGGGTAGGGTGATGATGGGGTGATGGAATGGGTTATTTAGCGAGAGGCAATTTGATTATTTCCAACTTTAGTGAGGATACGATCTCAATAGTTGATGGCAAGGAATGGAAGGAAATTAAAAGGATTTCATTGAATAAAACAAGGCAGCTTTTCCCGCCGGAGCCTTTAGGACCTCACCATATTGCCATTGACAGTAACTTAATGTATTTATATGTAACCAACTCGCATCACAATAGTCTGTCAAAGGTGGATTTAATACAGGAAAAAACCCTGGAGGTAGTTTCTGTTGGAAGCTGTCCTAGTCAGGTGATAATCTGCAAAAAGTACAACGCATTATATGTGGCCAATTCTGATTCTAATAGTATTACTGTTCTTGATTTAGACAGCTTTGAGGTATTATTGCAGATACCCACAGGAGAAATGCCCCATGGCATGGCCCTGACAAGGGATCAGGAGCGATTATTTGTAGCAAATCGAGATACCAAAACCCTTACCGAAATTTCAACCCTGACAAATCAAAAGGGGTCAAGCATATCAGTTGATTTAAATCCCTGGCATCTAAGACTAAGTAAAGACGGGAAGCTTTTATATGTGGTGAATTACGGCTATCTTAACGGTGAAAAGGGAATCATTGATGTTTACGACCTTCATGTCATGGAAAAGATAGATAGAATACTAATTGGCAGGATGCCCGTAGAGATTATTGGAGATATCCATAATGAGCATTTATATATTACAGATTCTGATGCCAGTCTAGTCTATGTCTATCAATTGAAGCATAAAAAAATCATTGCTGAAATTCCCGTCAGTCCCATGCCCCATGGTATTGATATGGACCATGAGCGGGGCTTGATCTATGTCACAAGTATACAAAAAAACGTAGTAGATATTATAGATTGCGGCAGGCTTACCCTGATTAATCAGATTAACGTAGGGAAGGAGCCCACCAGTGTTGTTATAATCTAATAGAGGTTGATAAATCAATACAAGGCCTTAAATTATGCAAAATATTTAATCTATTCAACAACCTATAATAAAGAAAATTAAAGGGTTGACATCAGCCCTTTATATTTTTTTCTTCTATTAACATGGAAATGAGATTGCTGTAAATTTTTTGTGTATTTTCCTTCCAATTTTGACATATAATTTTAGCCTGTTTTGTATTGGCAACATTCAAGCTGATGTTGATCAGGGGTGTATCCCTTTCAATCACCTTAAGGGTGACTAAAACATCATTTTCGTCAAGCTTGACATAGTCTGCCTCCACCTCGGCACGCTTTAACAGCTGCTTTTTTTTGATGCTTAATAAATGATCGATTTTTTCCAGCTGCTCCCTTGATAACCGATTAATAAAGTATTTTAGTGTATTTCTTCCCTTATCGGTTATAATAAATTGCTGCTGTTCTTTATGTTCTTCGATGATGAAGCCAGATTCCTGTAGTTCTGAAAAAAACTGCTGAAACATGAAGTAATTCATCAGGTCATTCTCTAAAACAAAATCAGTGATCTGACTATGGGTAATGGGAATTTCAAGCTTTTCAAAAATATATAATAGAAGTAGCTTCTTTTCAGCCAGTTGTTGGGATGAATTGACAAACATTTTTCACCCTCCTTTCGATGCCCTTATTAATATATTAATTCATTTTGATGATTTTTTAAAGAGGAATAATTGTCGAGAAAATGATAATGTAATGCAACAATTAAAAAAAGGAGACACTAAAAATTAGCGTCTCCTTTTTACAAATAGTTATATTACTGTCTGCTCATGTTCTGTTCAGCGTATTCGACAAGTCTTTTTGTCATAAATCCGCCGACATAACCATTTTGTCGAGAAGTCAAGCTTCCCTTGTCAATGCTTTCGTAGTTGGAAAGACCAAGCTCATTGGCAATTTCCATCTTCAATTGATTTAATGCTTGTCGAGCTTCGGGAACAACAATTCGATTTCTTGCTGCCATAATATCCGCCTCCTTCAAGCTATCTAATGAAGTTTAAACTACTGAGCCAAATACAACAGATGGCTGTTGTATTAATTATATTTTTTCCCCCAACAAAAATATTATGTTAGGAAGTTCCTTGTACAAATATGAATTAATGGAATGGTGGTAAATTTGTCTCAGGTCTTATCTTATATTAATACATAAGATACTAGAGGATGCTTGTCCTGTGAAATTTTGCTATAATAATAAATGAGGTGAAAATATGGAAAAACAAAAGCAATTGACAGAATATATTTTAGAGCAAGGAATAAATCGGGTCGGCTACAGTCAATTGTCAGAGCTGCTGCCGACAAAATACCGTCATTTAAAAAGCGGTATTACCATTGCCCTGCGACTGGCAGACGAGGTGGTAAGTGAAATTGATGTAAAAAATGGACCAACCCCCACCTATTTCCATCATTATCGCACGGCCAATGCTTTAATTGATCAGGTTACCTTTAAAATTAGCTCAAGGCTTCAGGAATGGGGTTATTCTGCGCTACCCATTGCTGCCTCCCAATCTATTAATATAGAGGGCTGGAATTATCGTGGTCTTTTTCCCCACCGAACCGGGGCGGTCATGTCGGGCCTGGGGTGGATTGGAAGGAATTGCTGCCTAGTTACCGAGGAATTTGGGCCAAGGGTTCGGTTAGGTACCGTTTTAACCAACATGGAATTTCAATATGGTACACCAATACTGAAATCCCAATGTGGTGATTGTAAAGCCTGTGTTGAAGCCTGTCCGGCGGCTGCATTAACCGGTAAGGAATGGGTGCCTGGTGATCCCCGGGAGGATCTCTTTGACCCTGAGCTTTGCAGTAATCACATGAAACGGCAATACCAGAAAATTGGCAGAGGTGCAGTCTGCGGAATTTGTGTTAAGGTTTGCAGCAAAGGCACTCATATTTTAAAAAGATAAATTGTAATCATATTATTACCGCCATGAAGGATTAAAAACAATGAAAGATTAAGGTCGGGAGGAAAATTATGTTAAATAAAAAAATCATTATTTTCTTAATTGTGGCTTTGACCCTTTTTTTAGCTGCCTGTTCAAAAAAGCCCGTAGCTGATGAATATCCCCCTGAGAAGGAAGTCGGTCAAGGTCAGCCAGCAATAAATCATGCTTCCGATGTGACTAAGGAAGAAGAGATAGAAGAAGGGGATCAGCCTATTGACCTGGCTGAAATTCAACCCAATGAAGCGGGGGAAATCATGGTATTAATGTATCATCATATCAAAGAGCCCGAAGCAGAGTGGTCCAGAACCCCTGAAAATTTTAGAAAAGATTTGGAAGTGCTTTATGAAAAGGGTTTTCGTCCTATTAGCCTTACAGACTATGTAAGGGGGAATATTACCACAAAGGCCGGGTTTACGCCGGTGGTCTTGACCTTCGATGATGGAAATCAAAATAATTTCAATATGCTTCAGGAAGAAGATGGTCAATGGAGGATTGACCCAGATTCGGCAGTTGGAATCTTGACAGAGTTTCATGAAAGGCATCCGGATTTCCCCTTGGAGGCAACCTTTTTTATTAATGGCGGGGTTCCCTTCGGACAACCGGAATGGGTGGATTACAAATTAAATTATTTGGTTGAAAATGGCATGGATATTGGAAACCACACCAATACCCATGTAAATTTTACCAGTGCTGATCAAGGTGTGATCGAATCAGAAATCGGAAGCTTAATTGAACTGGTTAGCACCTATTTGCCCGACTACCAGGTCAATACCCTGGCCCTTCCCTTTGGCTCAAAGCCCAGGAATCAAGAGCTGTTTCAGCATATTGTAAAGAGCCGCTGGCAGGGAAGGGATTATGAAAACATTGCTATCCTGGAGGTGGGCTGGGACCCTTATCATTCCCCCTACCACCAAGGCTTTGATCCCCAGCGGATAAGACGGGTCAGAGCCAGCGAAACCAAGGTAGACGGGGTGGGTATGTATGATTGGCTGCGGGCCTTTGAAGAGGGAAGAAGAATCCGGTTTATCAGTGATGGTAACCCTGAAATCGTAACGGTTCCAGAAAAATATGCCGACCTTCTTGATGGCGCGATAGAAGGGCGCAGCCTTAAAACCTATTCCTTGGAATAGGCCATGGTTGACAATACCATTTTTTCATCATATAATTACCTTGTAAAAGTAAATTTAAAGGGAGTTTGTTTTATGATAGAGGTTGTTCTTAACAAGTAATTGAATAGTAGAAGAAATAGAGCCTTCTTAATTTCTGCCTGCAAGCTGGGTTGCTTTGTTGTGCTTTCTTTCTTCTGCCAATTGTTAAGAACACAGGCCCCTATAGAAGTAAATGAAGCCGTGTGAACCACGGTTTTTTTGCATCCAATAAATGGTTAATTTTTCCATTTGTTATCCCTTTTAGAGACAATAGTGCAGCTTATTGTCAAGCCAGGCCGTAGATGACTGTGTTCATTTACGGTTTTTTTTATGCAAAAAAATATTAAAAAGGAGGCTTTAAACATGAATCATTCAGCAAAGGAACAACTAGAATTCAATAAAATTAAGGAAATGCTTGCTCAGTATATTTTATCCCCCAAGGGGCTTCAACGGGTGGAAGCCCTTGAACCAATTACCGAGGGGCAAGTTATAAAAACGTGGCTTACGGAAACAACCGAAGCAAAATCGATCCTGGGGGTCACATCATCAATTCCCCTCCACAGCCTGAAGGGAATTGATGATGTAATTGAAAAGCTGGGAAAGGGAATGGTGCTGCGGCCCGGTGAATTATCAAATCTGGGGGACTTTTTAGAAAATGCCATTCGTATGAGACGGTTTATGGAAAAAGTTCAGGAAATGGCCCCCTTGGTCAGCAGCTATGGAAAATCTATTTATCAATTAACAGATTTAATTGAAGAAATTCAGCGTTGTATACGTCATAACCGGGTAGATGACAGGGCCTCATCCACCCTGTCAAAAATCAGAAAGCGAATGCAAATTTTAGAGGAACGATTGAAGCATAAGCTGGAAGGCCTCATGAAGTCAATGGGTGCCCAGGATTATCTTCAGGATCAGGTGGTTTCCATGAGACAAGGTCGTTATGTTCTACCGGTTAAAAAAGAATATGGAAAAAATCTCGAAGGAGAGATTCTGGACCATTCCAACAGTGGTTCAACCCTGTTTATCGAACCAAAGGAAGTCCAAAAGCTTCAAAGTGAGCTTAGCCAATTAAAGATTCAAGAGGAACAAGAGGAATACAAAATATTGGCCCAGCTTACAGTCATGGCCGAGGCCCATGAAAGGGAAATTCGTATTAATGAAGAAACTATGGTGAACTACGATTTTCTCTTTGCCAAGGCAAAGCTCAGCCGCAGTATGAATGGAAACCCGGTGGAGCTGAACGAAGAAAATCAAATTCATATTCAGGGGGGCAGACATCCTTTAATTATAAAGGACAGTGTTCCACTGGATTTTAGCATCGGTAAGGATTATCGTACCTTGGTCATTACTGGTCCCAATACCGGCGGAAAAACAGTGGCACTGAAGACGGTGGGCCTCTTGACCATGATGGTTCAGTCAGGACTTCATGTCCCTGTGGAGGGGGCAAGTCAATTTGCAGTATTTGAAGATATTTTGGTGGATATTGGGGACGGTCAAAGTATCGAGCAATCCTTGAGCACCTTTTCGGCCCATTTGAAAAATCTAATTAATATCATCAATTTTGTCTCAGAAAAAACCCTTGTCATTGTAGACGAATTGGGGGCTGGTACAGACCCCGGTGAGGGAATGGGGTTGGCAATGGCTGTGCTGGAGCTGTTATATCAAAGGGGAGCCATTACCCTGGCCACTACCCATTATAGTGAAATCAAAAACTTTGCCATGAAGCAGCCAGGCTTTCAAAATGGTTGTATGGAATTTGATATTCAAACCTTAAGACCCCTCTATCAATTGAGCATTGGTAAAGCAGGGGAAAGCAATGGCTTTTTAATCGCATTAAGGCTGGGCATGCCACAGCAGGTTATTTCCAGGGCCCATGAATTTACCTATCAAGAGGCCAAGGATTACCATGAAATCATTAAACAATTAGAGAAGACTGCGGAAATGAATGTGGCAAGGGCTTCTGAAATCCTTGAGGAAAACAAATCTGTTAAAAAAGAAATATTATTTCAGAGCAAGGCAAAAAATGCCCAGAAGGAACTGGCCGAGAAGTTTAAAATAGGAGACAGTGTTTATATCAGTAATCTAAACCGAATAGGGATTGTATGTGAGCTGCCCAACCAAAAAGGTGAGGTGGGGGTAATGGTGATGAAAAAAAAGCTCAAAATCAACCACAAGCGACTCTCCCCCTATATAGACCGTGATGAGCTGTATCCAGAAGACTACGATCTGGATATTGTATTAGAGACCAAGGAAAATCGAAAAAAGAAAAAAATAATGGAGAAAAAATATGTCAAGGGATTAACCATTGAACATCGTGATTAATCCCTTGCCAGGGCCCTGGCAATCCTCACCAAATAAGGGCAAAAGGGCAGTAGTATGATCGTTGAGATAAGGTTAAAGAGGCTATGGCTATGGGCAATTTGTCTGACCGGGTTATTGGGGGAGAGAAAAACAGCCAAACGACATAGCCAGTTGATAAATGGAAAAATCAGCATGACTCCCAATGAATTAAAAAGCAGGTGAATCAAGGCGGCTCTTTTTCCTGTTGTGCTTAGCTGCAGGCTGGCTAAAAGGGTGGTGGCACAGGTTCCAATATTTTGCCCCAAAAGAATTGGAACGGCAGAGGTAATGGTAAGGCTGCCGCCGGCAGCCATGGATTGCAAAATTGCCACCCCCGTGCTGCTGCTTTGAATAATTGCGGTACTAAATAAGCCCATTAGCATTCCCAGAAAGGGTTTTCTGCCCAATTCCAACAGGATTTCCTGAAAGCGCAGAACCTCCTGTAAAGGGGAAAGACCCTTACTCAAGAGGTCTATTCCGATAAAAATTAGAGAAAAGCCTATTATCGTGTCTCCCAGGCTTCTGCCCCGTTTCCATACTAGGCCTGTAAATACGCCCAGGAATAATGAGAAGGGGGCTAAGGCTGCAACATTAAAGGCAATTAGCTGGGCCGTAATGGTGGTGCCTATATTAGCTCCCATAATCATGGGGGCAATTCCATCCAGTGTTAAGAGCTTTGCCTCTGCTAGGCCCACCAGTAAAAGGGTGGTTCCACTGCTGGATTGAATTACCATGGTAATCAAGGTGCCCATTAGCATTCCCAGAAGGGGGTGAGGGCTCCTTTGCTTGATTCGTTTTTTCAGACGGGTACTGGCAAGGGATTGGAGTCCCCTGGTCAGCAGGCTCATTCCCAATAAAAAAAGGCTGATGCCGCATAGGGCTAATGAAATAAAGGAAAACATAAAATCACCCCCTGCTAAAATATACGTGGGCAGGCCTCCTTTCATGCAGTTTAATTTTTACAGAGACGGTGGAGCAAAAAGGTAGTCATAAAATTGACCCAATGGAATAAACTTTAATAGAATAATTTTAGGACAGGGGGAGACCGATGAGGCTTTTTATACTACCCAAGAAAAATGTGATTTTGGTACTGGTTCTTCTGGTGATTATAGCTGGAATACTGATATATTTTACGGGCTTTAGGGAATTGGCTTTGGGCGTTTTTGCACCTCAAAACAGGGTACTGCCCATCTATAGCGTAGAAACGGAAGAGAAAAAAATAGCCATTAGCTTTGACGCTGCCTGGGGGGATGAGTTCACCGACGATATTTTAGACATCCTCGACCAGTATCAAGTCAAAACCACCTTTTTTTTAGTGGGTTTCTGGGTAGATAAGTATCCTGATTGGGTAAAGGAATTCCACAATCGAGGTCATGAGGTGGGGAATCACTCCTCTACCCATCCCCATATGTCTCAGCTTTCAAAGGAACAAATTAAAAGTGAGCTGCAAGAAACCGGTGATAAAATTCAGGCTATTACCGGAGTACAACCGACAGTTTTTCGTCCTCCCTTTGGAGATTACAATAATTTGTTAATCGAGACGGCCAAGGAGCTGGGCTATTATACCATTCAGTGGGATGTTGACTCTCTTGATTGGAAGGAAATGGGAGTCACCCCTGTGGTGGACCGGGTAACGAGAAATGTTAAGCCCGGGTCGATTGTTTTGTTCCATAACAATGCCAAATACGTTGCAGAATATCTGCCCCTGGTTTTGCAGCGGCTTCAGGAGCAGGGCTATGAAATTGTACCGGTTTCAGAATTAATTTTGAAAGACAATTACACCATCGATCCATCGGGCAGACAAAAATCACTTTAGACCTTGGCCATTGCCAAGGTCTTTTCTTTTTCCTTATTTCTCCTAGGGCTTTTACTGGAATAGTTTTGACCTACATAAAGCACAATATTAATACATCAATAATTGCAGTAGGAACCGGAGGAGATAAGGAATGATCATTGATGGTGTTCAAGTTAATGGTGTGACCAGTGATTCCAGAAAGGTAAAGCCAGGGTTTATTTTTGTTGCAATTAAAGGCGATCATTCGGATGGAAACAACTTTATTGAAGAAGCTATTGCTGCAGGGGCATCTGTCATCTATACGGAAGGTGATCTACAAGATGAGCGGGTGATCATTAAAAAGGTAAAGGATGCCAGAAAAAAGCTTTCTGAGCTTTGCAATGAATTTTATGATTTCCCGGCGAAAAAGTTAAAGGTAATCGGTGTGACAGGAACCAATGGAAAAACCACCACAACCCATCTGATTCATCACATTTTAAGGGAAAATGGCATTACTGCCGGGCTGATTGGTACCCTGGATATTAAAATAAACGATAAGAGCTATGAAACCACCTTAACCACCCCCATTGCCGAGGAGGTCTATTATTATATGCATAAAATGGTGGAATCCGGCATTAAGGTGGTAGTAATGGAAGCCTCCTCCCATGGATTAAAAAGCGAAAGGGTACATCAAATTGACTTTGATGTAGCAGTCCATACCAATATTGAAAAGGATCATTTGAATTACCATAAGACCTTTGAGGACTATGTTGCTTCAAAGAAAAAGCTCTTTGATCAATTGTCCTCCGGCAGCTATGCCGTCATCAATATAGATGACGAAAATAGCTTGAAGCTCTTGGAAAATAATCAGCGGGCAGTTGTATTGACCTATGGTCTGAATAAAAAATCTACAATAACAGCTTCTTCAATTGATGGCGATGGCGCTATATTTTTTAACTATTGTTTGCAAAGGGGCATCTCGACCCTTTCGGGAGTAGTTATTGATCCCTTTGAGTACCCCATAGAGCTTAGATTAATAGGTGATCATAATGTCTACAATGCCCTGGCAGCCATAAGCTGCTGTCTTTTGTTAGATCTGGATATCGAAAAAATTGCAAAGGCCATCAGAGGCTTTAAAAGTCTGCCCAGACGAATGGAAATAATCTATCAGGATGATTATGTCGTAATTGATGACTTCTGTCATAATCCAGCCAGCTACGAAGCGGTCTTTGCCAGTGTTCAGGGGATGCAGTACAATGATCTTCATATTATTTGCTGTATTCGGGGAAATCGTGGAACAGAAATTAATATGGATAATGCCAGGGTGTTGAAGCAATGGGTGACCTTGTTAAATGTCAAGTCCCTTGTGGTTACTGCCAGCAAGGATTGCACCCAACTAAAGGATGAGGTGGATTACAGGGAAAGAGAGGGTTTTTTGGGAGTACTCAGTCAAGAAAATATTCCATACCATTATGAAGAACGATTACAAAATGCCATTGAAAGGGTAAAGCCACAGTTGAAAAAAAATGATTTAGTTTTGCTTTTGGGTTCCCAGGGAATGGACAAGGCGGCAAAGATTTGGCTGAAGGATACAAAACGTCATTTAAGGCTGAGGGAAGCCAGGGGAGACAATGAATTTTACTTTTACCAGCATAAATAGTTAAATGTTCCGACAGAGATATTTTTTAAAAATATAGGATGTTTTTTCCTATATTTTTTTCTTTCAGAACATAATCTCGTCCTTACTTGAATAATATGTTATAGATTATGTTGAAACATAAGAGTAGAAGGGAGTGTACAGTTTCATGACGGGAAATATGCTAGATAGTAATGTAGTAACGCTGGTGGGGAAAATTATTGGAGAAAAGGAATTTAGCCATGAAATGTATGGTGAGGGGTTTTATAATTACCAGTTGGAAATTCCCCGTTTAAGTGAGGCGAGTGATTATTTGCCCTTGACTATTTCTGAAAGGCTGCTGATTGATTCCAATCTGAGTTCAGAAGATATCGTTAAGGTTGAGGGACAGCTTCGATCCTATAACAAATTTGCCGATGGCAGCAATCGTTTGGTTTTAACTGTTTTTGTAAGGGATTTAAGCCGGATGAATTCCTTTGATGATGTGAAAAACCCCAATCAAATATATCTGGAGGGGTTTATTTGTAAGCCGCCAGTTTACCGTGAAACCCCCTTTGGCCGTGAAATTACCGATTTGTTGGTGGCGGTTAATCGACCCTATAATAAATCAGATTACATACCCTGTATAGCCTGGGGAAGGAATGCCAGATTTTCTGCAAAGCTTGATGTAGGTGATCATATTAGAAGCTGGGGAAGAATTCAAAGTCGCAACTATCAAAAAAAGCTGCCTGACGGTACAGTACTCAACAAGGTGGCCTATGAGGTGTCAATTTCAAAGATGGAGCTGGTGGAAGAGGCCCAGTAATTAATTGTAATCATCATATTTACTTCATTCACATAAGAATAAAAGCTGATTGGAAACGGTATCAATGCTAGGGATACCGTTTCAACAGTTTTTGCCTTTTTTACAGTACGGAATGACTTGTAGTTATTTTGATAATATGTTATATTAAATCCAAAATAATATCAGTACACGGTTTTGATATTAAGCCTACAGGTCTTAGAGGAGGGATATAATGACTCAATATTTGGTACCACTGGTCATTTTACTAATTATTTTGATATCGATTCAATACACCTTAAATAAGATTATTATTCTTTTGAAGGACATCAAGTCAATTTTATTAAAGCAGTATTATGATGAAAACAGATAAAAGGGAGTGTCGTATTGGCCGGTTGCTTTGGCTTAGACACTCCCTGTATAATGTTATAACCGTTTTGCCAGCATGGCAGCAATGGCCTCCAGTAAATCCTGATCGAGCTCATCAAAGGCCCCCAGCTCATCACTGTCAATATCAATTTCACCCAGCACCTGATCCCCCTTCATAATGGGAACAACAATCTCAGAGGCGGTTTCAAGGCTGCAGGCAAGGTAATTATCCTCCTTGGAAACATCCTCCACAATAAAGGTTTCCTTACGTTCAGCGGCCTGCCCGCAAATACCTTCCCCAAATTGAATTTTAAGGTGATCTGTAGGCTTACCCAGGTAATGGCCCAATACCAGCTCTCCCCCTTCAACCATATAAAAGCCGGTCCAGTTGTAATAGGGTATATTTTTATCCAGCAGGGCAACGATTCCGCCATAGACTTGATCCATGTCTTCGGTGGTATCAATTAATTCCTTTGCTTCCCCTTTCAGTCTGTCAAATAATTGCTTCTTAACTGCTTGATCCATATTGCTTGCTTCCCCCTTTGCGAATATACTGAATCTATTTTATCAAAATTTACTCTATACTTCATCATAAAATTTAGCGAATCCCTATTTAAATAAAAGGCCATAGAGCAAATAAAGATAGTTAGCAGCTATACCGGCTATGATGCCTCCGATGGTATGGCTGAGTATGGCCTTGTTGGCCAATTGTCTTACCCTTAAGGCGTCCATCATGCCTACATGGGTGCTTAAATAGCCGCTCCAGCACATGCCCATGGCGGTAAAAACAGCAATGTCACCAGGGCCCACCAGGTTATTATCAATAAAGTTTTTTACCAGCCCCATGGCAGCCCCTACGGCCCCCAAGGAGGTAATGGGAAAGGCCAGGGCCTCAACACTGTCGAAGCCAAATAATGGCTTAATCAGAGGATAAATATATTTTCCAAGCCGGGGAAGCAGGGCGACACCTTCAAAGGCTGTTCCCTGGTAGACCGCTACACCGTTTTCCACGGTACTGGGGCCAAAGGTTAAGATCATAACAATTGTGCAAATAAAAAGTACCCCGGGGATAATGGCAAGACCCATTTCAACTCCATTTTTTCCTCCCTCCAAAATGGCATCAAGGGTACGTTCAAATAGATTGCCAGGCCGTATTTCCCGCTCCGGCATGAAATCGTTTTCACTCTTATTGTTATCATCTGCCAAATTCTTGGCGGTTAAGTCGATATCATAATATTTCTTTGTATGACGAACCATCAGACGCACACTGACAATACTTCCAATCAGGGCTCCTATGTTGCCGATGAGGGCGGGAGCAATGTATTCCTTTCCCAGACCCATCATATAGGTGGTTAAAATTAAACCCATCCCAAAGGCAGTACCTAAATTACACAGAGCGGGTATTTCATAGTTTTTAAAATATTTGATAAAGCCCTTGTCCTTGGCCAAGGATATAATGGCAGGATTATCTGATAGATAGGTGGTGATGGCGCCAAGGGAAGCTGCTCCGGGAATCCCGTACAGGGGCCTCATAATGGGGGAAATGATTCGATTAATGAGTGCCACCACGCCGAATTCTGATAAAAGCGCAGCCAGGGCTCCGGCCAGAACAGCCACTGATAAAATGAAAAAAACCGTATTTAATAACAATTCATGGGCCGTATTCATAATCACATTAAACATAATACCGACGCCCATGGTTTTACCTAAATAACAGAAAACGATAAGAAGTATCAGTAAAAATCCATAGGTTTCCTTTGTCACAGCCTTTTTAGTTCTAGGTAAAGGGCTGGGTAATGGGTCTATTCCTTTTGTTTCTATTGCTTTCATATATACACCTCCTATGTAGAGTCCATAAATATTGTACTACCGAGTGAAAACCTTTTCAATCTGTTTTGTAAAAGAAGACAAAAATGTAAAAACTATCACTCAATAGACAAAATTCAAACAGTAGCTCAAAATAAAGGTTTGTTTGACAAGGTATGCTAATTCCATTAGAATAATAATAACATTACAGTCAAAGATGGAGGGAAAACCAATGGATATAGAGAAAAAGGTGTGGGAAGTGCTGTTGTCTGAGGAGGCCATTATTAAAAGAAACAAGGAGCTAGGTCAGGAAATTTCAGCCGACTATCAGGATAAAAAGCTGCTGGTGGTATCTTTATTAAAGGGCAGCTTTATCTTTACCGCCGATCTGGTAAGGCAATTGACAATACCGGTAAAGATAGAGTTTATGACGACCTCAAGCTATGGCCACGGCCAGGAAAGCAGTGGGGTGATAAAGATTATAAATGACGTGAAAAGTGATTTATCTGGCTATGATGTGTTGGTGGTGGACGACATTACTGATTCTGGTCTGACCATGAAGCACGTAATGGAGCATTTAAAGGCTAAAAATCCTGCCAGTGTCAAATGCTGTGTCTTGCTGGACAAGCCGGAAAGAAGACAAGTAGAGCTGGTGCCGGATTATTTAGGCTTCACTATTCCAGACAAGTTTGTGGTGGGCTATGGCTTGAATTATGGTGATTACTACAGAAATATACCCTATGTATTCGTCGTAACGGATCAAGACCGTTAGTTAAAAATAAAACTCTTTAGAGATGGCGACCTTCTATTTCTATATTTAATATAAGTAAAAGAGAAAGGGCATCTAGCCAAGATCGAATTGATCTATGGCCAGAATGCCCTCTTTTTATTGACTGGCTACTCTGAAACCAGGGTAGAAATGCTGTCAGAAATTGCTTCCATATATTTTTCCAGTTGTTTTAGCTGATCATCCTGGTAGCTTATTTGATAACGGTTAATTCCCAAATTACCACCAGCCCTTTGATGATGGGTGAAAAGAGCATCATGGAATTTAGACAGATCAGCAACCAAGGCCTCGTACCGGTGAAATTCATCGGCTGGAATCTCCTTGCCCTGGGCAAATAATTGGTTATGATAGACTGTAAAGGTTGACAATTCAGCAGTTAACCAATTCAAGCAAGACAACAATGGTTCATTGTCTCCCTTGATAAGCCTGGTATGGTTCAGCTGCTCCGCCAAAAGACCTGTTTGTTTGCTTAAAATCTCTATTCTATCCTTCAGCTCACGAATTCCAGAGACATCGGTTACTGCAAGATTACTTATTTGCTGTATTTGATCTAAGGTCAGCTGATAGCTAATATAGGTTGAATAATTATGGCTGTTCTTCACTTGAATATAACGGTAGGTAAAAAGTCCATTAAAAAAAACAGTGCAAGGAATGGTAGCAGGTAAATCCAACGTTCCCTGCCATGAAGCGAAATGCGTTTTAAGCCAAAAAACAAGGCATGAATTAATATGATCGTTACTAATGTAAAAAAAAGCATAGTATTCCCCCAGTGTTAAACAATACCCTTAATTTTGACACTGTGATTATATTATTTCCTTTATTTTACCATATTAATTATTCCTTGTATTACTGTTTTACTTTTATTAGGTGTACTAATTCAAATCTAACCTCTTAAATCCTCCAATAGCTTTACCTTATCCTCGGTTTTGGCATCCTTTAGCTTAATGATACGGGCTGGCATGCCGGCCACCACCGTATTGGCAGGTACATCCTGGGTAACCACTGACCCGGCAGCCACCACAGCCCCTTTACTGATGGTAACCCCCTCTAATACCACCGCATTGGCCCCAATAAAGACATCATCCTCAATAATAACCGGCTGGCTGCTGGGGGGCTCCAGTACTCCGGCAATGACAGTGCCGGCCCCAATATGTACATTCCTTCCAATGATTCCCCGGGCACCAATTACACAATTCATGTCAATCATGGTATTTTCACCGATTTCTGCACCAACATTGATTACAGCCCCCATCATAATCACTGCATTTTTGCCTATGGTCACACATTCCCGAATGATGGCACCGGGTTCAATGCGGGCCTGGAGTGACATATAATCTAAAAGGGGGATAGCGGAATTCCTTCTGTCATAATCGATATGGACATGCTCTATCTGTTCCTTTTGTGCCTGAATAACCCCTTGAATGATGTCAAATTCCCCCATCAAAATCCAGAATTGTCCCTGACCAAATATTTTGATTGCCTCATTTTTTTCCAGGGAAAGATTACCTTGTATAAAGGCCTTTACAGGGGTTGACTTCTTTGATTCCTTAATGCATTTGGCAATGGACTCAGGACTGTTTAAATCCAGCTTGTGAAGGGGCGACAGGGAATTACTCATTAGTGATCATTCCTTTCTCAATACATGAATGGATTTCTTTTAGTCTATGTCAACAGGCTGTCATAAGTGTTAAAAAGCTGTCGGCTGCTTGGGTAGAAAAGGCACATCTATTTAATTTATATGAGGTAAATCTTCTTTTCATGCTAATAGAAGGATTTTGTGATCTTTAATAACAATAATTTGGAATATACAAGTTGTTAAAAAGGGCAAAACAATATAAAATAGAAGAAATGAGGTATTGATTGCTTGAAGGGAAGTGAAATAGATTGGAATTATTAAATGAAGTAAGGGCGATGCTTACAACCCTTAGGAAGACAAGAAGAGCGCTGCACCAGATACCTGAAATGGGCTTTGAGGAATACAAAACGGCAGAATATATTAAAGGCTGCCTGAAGGAATTGGGAATTCCCTTTGAGGATCAGGTAGTAAAAACCGGAGTAATTGCCCATATTAAAGGTACGGAGGGTAAAAAAACCCTTTGTTTTCGTGCCGATATGGATGCCCTCACTGTGGTAGAAAAAAACGATGTTCCCTATCGGTCGCTTCATGAAAACAGAATGCATGCCTGTGGTCATGACGGGCACATGACAATCCTATTGGGCTTGGCGGAATACCTGACCGCCCATCGGAACCGTCTTAAGCACAATGTTGTGCTGCTTTTCCAACCGGCAGAGGAGGGACCAGGGGGGGCTCAGCCCATCATAGAGGCAGGATATTTAGAAAAATACAAAGTCGATGAAATCTATGGCTTGCACTTATTTCCAGGCTTGCCCGAGGGAACAATTGGACTAAAGCCCGGGGCGATGATGTCCCAGGCAGGTGAATTTGATCTCATTATTAAGGGAAGAAGTGGTCATGGAGCCATGCCCCATACAGCAATAGACAGCATGGTTATTGCGGCAGAGATGATCACCGGCCTGCAGACCATTGCCAGCCGAAGCATTAATCCCCTTGAGCCTGCTGTATTGACCATGGGCAGAATTCAGGGGGGGGAGCGAAGAAATGTTATTGCCAAGGAGGTTGTGTTGGAAGGAACCGTCCGAAGCTTCAGTCAAGAAACCTATGATAAAATTAAAGTCAGGGTGCAGGATTATGCCAAAGGAATGGAGGCCATACATCATTGTGAAGTCGAAGTGGTTTTCAGGGATATGTACCCAGCGGTGGTGAATGATGAGTTGTTAACGAAGGAATTGATTGATTCATTGCCCCGTGAATCCATTAAAATCATAGAACCAATTATGTTGGCAGAGGACTTTTCCTATTATCAAAGGAAGGTTCCGGGAGTGTTCTTTTTTCTGGGCTGCGGCAACGAGAAAAAAGATTATTGCTTTCCACTGCACAGCGATCGCTTTAACTTTGACGAAGAAGTTCTGGGCTATGGCCTGCAGGTTTACATTAACCTGTTAAACAAGCGGGGAGCTTTAATTTAAAATAGGGAGTGAGGATATGCAGCAGGAAAGAAAATTAAAGGTATTAGATGCAAATTTATTATATTTAATAGGAGCAATACTTTTTATACTTATTGGGTCGGTCGTACAATACCGTGATTTGATGTCTGGCCTTTTAATCACCCAATATGTTTTAATTTTATTGCCGCCGATTTTATATTTAGCCCTAAAAAAGGTAAGTATAAAAAAGGCCCTAAGGCTTAATACCCTTCGGCCAAAGCATATATTGTTAATTGCCTTGATTACAATTTTGATGTATCCGGCAGCGGTAGCGGCCAATGCCTTTATGATGTTTTTATTGAGCCTATTGGGTAATTTGAATGTACCAGAATTACCAACGGCAGAAAATGCCCAGCAGTACGTTTTGTTGATGTTCATTATTTCAATTTCAGCAGGAATCTGCGAGGAGGTGTTTTTCAGAGGTTTTGTTTTAAGGGGCTATGAGGCCCTGGGCAAAAACAAAGCCATTATTATTTCGGCAGTGCTATTTGGTATTTTTCATTTTAACCTATATAATTTAATGGGACCCATTGTACTGGGCCTGGTCTTTGCCTACCTGGTAACCCTTACGGATTCCATATTTGCAGGTATGGTGGGGCATATCGTTAATAACGGTTTTGCCGTCACCCTGTCCTTTTTATTGAATTATTTTACGGGGCGTATTGATATGACTGAGGCTGCTGAAACTGCGACGGAGCTTTCGACTTCGGCTTCTCTTTTAATTAGCTGCATTTTATTTGCTGTTATTGCCCTGGGAACGGGATTTTTAGCTCTGCACCTTGTCAATATTATAAAAAGAGATATGAAAAAATCCAAGGAGCTGATGTCAGAAGAGAGAAAGAGCGATTCTGAGGAAGAAATAGAAATAAGTCCAGTCAAAAAGGTTCATGGAGCCAAGTTGAAAGAATATATTCCCCTGCTCCTGGTGGC
The DNA here is from genome assembly GCA_965652145.1 of uncultured Clostridiaceae bacterium. Taxonomy (GTDB): domain Bacteria; phylum Bacillota; class Clostridia; order Peptostreptococcales; family Natronincolaceae; genus CBFGTV01. The sequence continues at coordinate 4,526 of CBFGTV010000031.1, read as the reverse complement.
ACCACTGTTTATTTGGATAACTGTCATACAGATTCAAGAAATAATCAGCCTGGGATAGGCCAAAAAAGGGGAAGAGGACTGTGGGGAAACAGTCCTCTATGCACAATTCTATTTTTCACGGGGGAGTGAGAAATTAGATAATATTGTAACAATAACAATTTATCATTAAAGGTTGCAGAAATCAATAGAAATACCAGATATTAATGTTATTTAAGAAAAATGTTGAATCTTTTTAATACAATTTATTAATATATGACAAAAAGTACAGATTTTTAACAAATTGATTGTATATTTTTTCCTGTTTCCCTCCATAATATTTATGGAAGGAGTGTGATACCATGGGAAAGAATTTAGAAAAGCATGATTTTACAGAGGAATTGCTGATGAAGTACGAAATAGCGGAGGAACTGGGGTTAATTGATAAGCTAAAGCGATTTGGATGGGGTGAATTAACGGCCAAGGAAACCGGAAGAATTGGCGGCCTTATGACAGTGAGAAAAAAGCAATCCAACAAAAATAGCAGGTAAAAAAAGCATGCTTTTCCTAAAGGGATCGGGTATAATAGGATGGTACCTAAAAAGAAATATATGAAGGAGTTCTTTATGGAAAGGCAATATGGGGAATTTGCTTATGTTTATGATCGTTTAATGGAAGAGGTTGACTACCTACAATGGATCACTCATATTGAGAGTGTGTTTGAAAGAGCAGGAATTACACCCAAGAAATTGGTGGAATTGGCCTGTGGAACCGGGAATATAACCATTCCCCTGGCTAAAAGGGGATATCAGATGATGGGAATCGATATATCAGAGGATATGCTGATGGTGGCCAGGGAAAAGTCCCTTGACCAGGGCGCCGATGTTCTTTTAATCCAGCAGGATATCTGTCAATTGGAGCTTTCCGGAGCCTACGAGGCTATTTTATGTCTATGTGACGGTGTTAATTATATCCTTGATACCGAAGGGCTTTCAGGGGCCTTTCAATCAATATATCGACACTTGAGCCCAGGGGGCGTGTTTCTGTTCGACATAAGCTCAAGCTATAAGCTAAGAGAAATTTTAGGAAACCATACCTTTGGTGAGAATCAAGGGGATTTATGCTATCTCTGGGAAAATTATTTTGATGAATCCCAAAGGGTGATCGATATGAATTTAACTTTTTTTATACAGGAGAACAAGCTCTTTCGAAAGTTTGAAGAGTTACACCGACAAAGAGCCTATGAAATTCAAGAGCTGGAGTCTTTACTGAGGATATCAGGCTTTGAAAAGATCCAATACTATGATGGTTTTTCCTGGAACCGGCCCCGTGAAGATAGTCAACGTATTCTCTTTATTTGTCAACGATAAACGGGGTGGAGAACAGGAAAAGGTTTCGATTTCCTTTAGTTGACATTTAAGTTCTGTTATGTTAAAATAGTTAGGAAATGAGGGTACGAAGTATCATCGTTAATTTGATTTATTTAGGAGGAATTTTTAATGGAAAAAGGTACAGTTAAATGGTTCAATGGTGAAAAGGGTTATGGGTTTATCACAAGGGAAAACGGTGAAGATGTATTCGTACATTTCTCAGCAATTACAATGGATGGATTCAAAACATTAGAGGAAGGTCAAACAGTTGAGTTCGAAGTAACTCAAGGAGATAAAGGACCACAAGCTACCAATGTAGCTGTTGTAAGATAATAGCTAAATATAATATTATTTAAATGATGTTGTAGTGAACCCCAAGGGGTTAACATATAGCTGAATGGGCAAGTTGGTGAAACCAACTTGCTTTTTTATGAAATAGACCTTAATTATGAAGTCAGATTTAATTGGGTATGATAGTAATGAGGTGATTAATTTGAATAACAAGGTAATAAGAGTAACAGCAGCTAACAATCAAATCAGAGGATTCTTTTCTGAAACAACAGGAATGGTACAAAAAGCCATGGAATTTCACCAGGCCTCACCTGTGGCCATTGCAGCCCTGGGCAGGACCTTGACGGCGGCTTCCATGATGGGCTTGATGCTAAAGGGAGAAGATCAACGGCTTACAGTAAAAATTAATGGAGGCGGGCCCCTGGGCACCATCCTGGTGGTGGCAAATGAAAAGGGAAATGTAAAGGGATATGTGGCAAATCCCCAGGTTGAATCTACCAATATCAGGCCTGGAAAGCTCAATGTTGGGGCTGCGGTGGGAACCAGTGGTGAGCTGACGGTCATTAAAGATATGGGAATGAAAGAGCCCTATGTGGGAACATACCCCCTGGTGTCAGGGGAGATCGGTGAAGATATGGCCGCCTACTTTATGAATTCCGAACAACAGCCCTCTGCTGTAGCACTGGGGGTATTAATTGATGTAGATTACCGGATTAAGGCCTCCGGAGGCTTCATTATTCAGGTGCTTCCGCAAATTAAAGAAGAAGCTCTGAACATGCTTGAAGAAAGGCTGAAGCGGCTTGAATCTATTACCACGTTGATGGAGAAGGGTTTAACAGCCTATGACATAGCACAGCATGTGTTGGGAGAAATGGATTTAAAGGTTTTGGCCGACTATGAAGTAGATTTTAGCTGCGATTGCCATGAGGAACGATTAGAGCGGGCCCTGATCAGTATTGGCCAGGAAGAGCTTAAGACAATTATTGAAGAGGATGGCGGAGCCGAAATGGTTTGTCACTTCTGTAATAAAAAATATTACTTTGATAAGGAAAAGCTTACAGAGCTGCTAAAGGAAACCAGGTAAACTTTTTTCGATTAACAAAGAAAAATATTTGAATTTACCTGTTGAGTTTTTAATATAATTAAAGTATAATATATTGTGCAATCCACAATTGGTGGTCTGGGGCAAGGATAAACTGGAATTTAGTTTGAATTTGCGCTGGGCGCCATACTTTGGCGGCATAGCCAAGTGGTAAGGCAGAGGTCTGCAAAACCTTTATCCCCAGTTCAAATCTGGGTGTCGCCTCCAAAAATTATTAAAAGTAAACCCAACTTTGGGTTTACTTTTTTTTATGGATTTAATATGCCTTGAATTGATTATTGTATACAGAAAAATAGAAAATCACACAAAATATGAATTACATAAGTTAAATAAAATGAGAAAAAAGTCCTAAAGTGAAAAAAATGTATTATTTTATGAAAATTTGTAGAAACTTGCAAATTAATTTTGTATAATTTAACTAAGTTGGGTATCAAATGTAACGGGATATGGTTGAATGAAATTGTAGCTGTAGCGAAGGTTTCAAACGCATTAGAGATTATGAACAGAATATGCACTCAAAATTTAATAAGGTAAGGTGATTATCTAATGGATAAGGAAAGAATGTACATCGAAGCAATTGAGGAAATATCAAAGGTAACTGGGATTGATGATGTTGGTTACCACACTGTTATTGATGGAAAACTTGTCCCCCGTTACAAAAGAGCTTCAGGGCAATTGGAAGATGAAAAATGGAAGGAAATCCATGGAAAGAACTCTGTGTATGTAAAGGATAACCCAGTGCTCCTGGAAGTGATTGAACAGCAAAAAACTGTTGTCATCAATGATACCGACAAGGATCAACGTTCAGCAGAGGTTTTTGGGCAGTTTAATATTAAAAGTATAATGGTTATTCCCGTTAAGGGTAGTAAAAGTATTGAAAATATCATCGTTGTTGCATCAATTGGAAAACTGCATGATTTTACAGAGGAAGATCGTATTTTCAGTGAAAAAATTGTAGACAGACTATCTTGCTAGAGGAGGGACCAATGATGAAAGTATCACAAGGAATATTGAGGTATTTAGAAATCAATGAGGTGAATTATGTCTTTGGTATTTCAGCAGGAACAGTAAGTGGTATTTTCGATGGACTGAACGATGTTAATATTAAGCCCATTATTTCCAAAAATGAAGCTGGTGCTGCCTATATGGCGGCCAAATATGCCAGTGTATCTAAAAAGCTAGGAGTCTGCATTGCCGCAGGCGGGGTGGGTACCAATAATATGGTTAACGGAATTGCCGATGCCATGAGGTCAAAGGTGCCCGTACTAGTGATAACAGGTTATGTACATCGGTGGCAAATAGGAAAGGGAGCCATACAGGAGCTGGATACAGAACCAATATTAAGGCCCATTACAAAGTACAGTAAAACGATATTAGATGAAAAGCAGGTTTTGGCTCAATTAAAAAAGGCAATGGAGATAGCCTTAACGCCACCCTATGGTCCTGTTCATTTATCAATTCCTATTGATATACAGGTTGGTCCCCTTTATGAAGAAATTCCAGATAAAATTGACCCTGCTGCTTTGAAGCATCCCTTTGATCAAAGGACCGTTGATGAAGCATGTGACATAATAAATAGAGAGAAAAATGGTATCATTATGGTAGGAAAGGGCTGCCGAGGTCTTTCCAAGGAGGTTATGGCCCTTAGTGAGCACCTGCAATGGCCTATTATTACGACTCCCGAAGGAAAGGGAGGGGTGTATTACGATTTTCATTTAAATTTAGGTAATTATGGCTTTTCAGGGTCTGAGACGGCTACAGATTATGTTGAGAATTCTGGGGCCACC
>CBFGTV010000030.1:0-40573 GCA_965652145.1 uncultured Clostridiaceae bacterium | reverse complement strand
GGGACAAAAAAGCGGTGAAAGATGCCCTTGAGTGGGTTTTCAGACACGCCCTAATACCGCATTAGTGTTATTTTATTAAAAATATTGATAGATTTTACTCCTTTCCTACGAAATATTAAGTGAAAGGGTAATTACCCATTAATCTCTACATGTAGAAGGCAGTTAGAAGGTAGGTGAGTAACATATTGAAAATAACAGAGGAAAATTTCATTGATCAAATGAAGAGAGGGAATGAAAGGGCTTTAGAATATGTCGTTGATCATTATGCTTGGATCCTCAAGACTGTTTTAAGGAAACATCTTTCCCATCTGATGAACTTTTATGAAGAATGTATGAACGATTGTATTCTTGCTATTTGGGAGAATATTTACTATTACGATCCTAAAAAATCCAGCTTTAAGAATTGGATAGGTGGAATAGCAAAATATAAGTCGATTGATTATGTAAGAAAATATTTAAAGGATTTAGATAATGAGAATATAGAAGATTTAAAAATACCTGTGGAAGATCATTCTCTTATGGAAATTTTAAAAGAAGAAACAAACAGAGAACTAAAGAAAATGATACAGAGTTTATCAGAGGAGGATGCTATAATTTTTCAAAAACTATATTTTGAGTATAGCAATATAGAAGAAATATCTGAATATACAGGACTCAGTAAGCCTATTCTTTACAATAGACTTTCTAGGGCTAAAAAGAAACTGCGTAAAATGGTTAATATTGAGGGAGGCTACGGAAATGAATAATTCTAAAAACATTTATGAGCTTTTAAATCAAATAGAATTTAATATAAATGATTACGAAAAAGAGCAATTGACGGATATAGAAAAGCAAAAAATTAAGGAGCGCTTTAGAAAAAGCAGAAATAAAAAATTTGATTATAAAAGAATCGCTGCAATTGGTGCCGCTGTAGTATTAAGTGTAGGCATATTTAGCCAAACAAGTTTGGGGAAAAATGTTTATGCTGCTACTAAATCAACGATTTCAGAAGTGACTTATTCGATGGGGAAGGCACTGGGTATTGAAAGAAATATTGAACCCTATAGAAATGTAGTTAACCAAATAGTAGAGCATGATGGAGTAGAAATCAAATTAACCGATGTCATTATCGATAAAGACGAGCTGATTTTTTGTACAATTGTCAATACTAATAAGCCTGTAGATGGGTTTAGCTTTGATTATGATATATATATTAATGGGAAAAAACTAAAAAATTATGGTATGACAGGTAGTTATGGAAAAATTGATGATTCAGAAACAATGTTTCTTGACACCTATTATGTTGATGCGGTAGGGATTGACACTGAAGAAAATATCGATATGAAAATTGTTTTTAATGATTTAAATTATTTTACAACTAAATCTGATGATATAGTAGAAGGAAAAGTGAAAGGAAAATGGATATTTGAATTCACAGCAGATGGTAGTGAATTAATGGCAGATACTCATGTGTTGCCATTAGATTATTCCTTCGACCTAGATCAACAAAGCTACGTATTAGAAGAACTTAGATACAATCCAGTTAATCAAAAGATACTAGGAAAGGTAAAAGGAAAATCCGATGTCTTTTATCAAATTGAATTAAGAGGATATGATAATTTAGGAAATGAAGTAAACTTTTATTTAAGCAGCAAATCAAATGAAGATTTAGTGTTTAAATATCAGAATTTATACAAAGATTTTCCCGATGAAATTACATCGATTACTTTAACGCCATATGCAGCTAAACTACCTGAAGAAAGCGGGCGAATGAGCAATGATTATAAACAGGTGGGAGAGACATTTACAGTATTTTTAAAAGAATAATAGATAAACAGCAGGGCAGGCCATCGCAGCGATAAAAAATATGATCAGTCGTGATGTAAGCCTTTACGATACCCCTTTAAAAACACCACGATTACCCAAAGTGGGTCATAAAGAGAATTAAATCCTACATTTTACAGGTCTTGATTGTAAAATGTAGGATTTTTTTAAACTAAAAAATTAATTGATAAGTATCCATTTGATTAGAGGATATATTATTATTGTAGTATACGGAAACTGTTGGACTTAATTATCAGAATCAAATCAAGGAGTGAAAGTCATGTACAGATACCCCGTCCCCCATAAAGCAATTTTTGTATGGTAAAATATTGTCTAAAAGGCTGAATAGACGGCTCCAGAAAATCCGCAAAAGGTAAGGCTTTAGCTAAGCTCCACCTCAATTTATTACAGAAAGTATGTTGTGATCAATCGAAATAGCTGTTATTCTTAATTATAGATATGATATAAGGCTGCTGAGTAACAGTTGTTGGCAGTAGAAAGGAAAGCATCATGAGAATCATTATATCACCTGCAAAAAAAATGAAAATAGATACAGACTCCTTAAGCTATGACCATCTTCCAAAGAAAATAAAGGAAACGGAAATTCTTTTGTCCTATATAAAAAAGTTAAGCTATGAAGAAGCCAAAGCCATCTGGAAATGTAATGATAAGATTGCCCTATTAAATTATGAACGGATTCAGAAAATGGATTTGTATCGTAATTTAACACCTGCGATCCTTTCCTTTGAAGGAATTCAATACCAGTATATGGCTCCCGGGGTATTTAGCACCCAGGAATTTTCATACATCGAAGAACACTTGCGCATTTTGTCTGGCTTTTACGGAATACTCAGGCCCTTTGACGGGGTGGTTCCCTACAGGCTGGAAATGCAGGCAAAGCTTAAAGGGAGCGATTTTGATTCACTTTATCAATTTTGGAACAATAAGCTTGCTGAGCTGCTTTTTTCTGAAAGCAACTGTATTGTAAATTTGGCTTCGAAAGAATACAGTAAATGTATTACAGATTATGTAGACAGCAGCATACGATTGATTACCTGTGTTTTTGGAGAAAGGTCAGGAGAAAGGATTATTGAAAAGGGAACCCAGGTGAAGATGGCCAGGGGAGAAATGGTACGGTTTATGGCAGAAAAACAAATTAAGATGGTAGAGGAAATTAAACAATTCGATAGATTAAATTATGTTTTTTCCGAGGCCCTATCAAATGAAAATAAATATGTATTTATTAAAGAGGGGAAGTAAAATCCTTTAATAGGAGGGGCTTAAGCGCCCTCTTTTTTTATATCATTAGAACCTTCTGCATGTAGATTTTAACTGGTACTCCTTAAATCCACCAAAGGAGATTTGTTTTTATGGAAAGTGTACTTGACATTTTGCTGAGGTAAAGCTATAATAAAAATGTAAAGTAAACTTTCCGTTTTGAAGGGATGGATGATAATGTGAAAAATCGATTAGAGGAAATTCGAAAGAAAAAAGGGATTAAACAGGAGGAGCTTGCTGCTGCTCTGGAAGTTTCGAGACAGACAATAGGCTCATTGGAAAATGGTCGGTATAATCCTTCAATTATTTTAGCCTTTAAAATAGCACGATATTTTAACATGAAAATTGAAGAAATTTTTATTTATGAGGAGGAAGAAAAATGAAAAAGGATATGTTATATACTGGAGTTGGCTTTTTGGCTCTGGGAATAGTTTTCTTTGTCTTGTACACTGTAATGGAAGGCAAGGGAATTACCGCTAATTTTGCGGGCTTTGCAGGTGGCTTTTCTGGGCCTGGAATCATGATGATATATAAATATTTTCATTGGTCAAAGCCACAGAACAAAGCTGCTTATGAAAAACGGTTAGAGCAAGAAAGAATAAATTTAAAAGACGAAAGAAAGGTTATGATAAGAGCTAGATCAGGGCAAATTATGTATCAGGTTACATTATTATTGTTGGCAATACTCACCTTCACTTGTTCGTTAATGAATGTAGACAAATGGGTTTTATTGATGTTAGTGTTCCTTTTTGTATTTGAAATAGCAGGTGGATGGGTCGTATTTAAACAATTAGAGAATAAGCTATGAATATACTAAAAACCTTAAAAATGGTGAAAGTTTAAGGGCAAATGGGGGGTATAATGAAAAAAATATTGGTGGTAGAAGATGAAAATATTTTACGTGAAGTGATCGTAGATTATCTGGTTGAAGAAGGACACCGGGTATTAGAGGCAGAAGATGGAGAAAGGGCTTTAGAGCTGTTTCAATCAAATGCTGTTGATCTGGTTATATTAGACATTATGCTGCCAAAGGTTGATGGCTGGGCGGTATGCCGCAGAATACGAAAAAATTCCAGTGTCCCGATAATTATATTGACAGCCCGTTCAGACGAGGATGACTCCCTTTTGGGATATGAGCTGGGGGCAGATGATTATCTGATCAAGCCATATAGTCCTAAGGTTTTAATGGCAAAGGTGAAACGGTTTTTAGAAAAATACTCGGGAAATATGGATAAAATACCGATATCAGCCGCCGGTATTGATATCAATATGGGATCAAGACTTGTTTCTGTAGAGGGCAAGATAATCAATTTGACCCATACAGAATTTGAAATTCTTGCCTGCTTAATGCAAAATAAGGAGATTGTAGTTACGAGAGAACAATTAATCACTAAAATATGGGGTTACGATTTTTATGGCGAAGAAAAAACAATAAACAGTCACATTAGAAATTTACGTGCTAAGCTGGGAAACAAAGGTAAATGCATTGTTACGGTCATTCGGTTGGGATATAAATTCACAGAGGAGCCACTATGAAAAAAAGTATTGTCTTTAAATGGTTTGTGTTAATACTACTATTGTTTTCCATGATGTTTTTAATCATTGGAATCACCCAAAATTACTTATTTGAAAAATACTATATCAGAAAAAAATCCGACGCCCTCATCATGTACATGAATGAATATTCGGATATGGCGGAGAAGGAAGGATTAGAAACGGCTTCGGCTAAACTATATCAAAATAACCAGATCTGGGTTACAAAGCTAGATCAATATGGGCGTATCTACGATGTGGAAAATTATTATATTGAAGTGGCTATAAAGGGTGAGCCTCAGGCCAGCATGAAAATACCTATGTATCCCTTTGAAGGAGAATTTTCTTCCGATGTACGTTCTTCGTTAATGGTGGGCGATGACGTCATTATTGATACCGTTAATCTAGCTGATGAAAGAATACCCTATCTTATACAGACTGCTTCAAGGGGAGTCGTCAACTTGAATATTGCAAATAAGCTCCATGGGCCCCATGCCGATGAGGCTTACAGTCATCTTGAAACTGGTATTATCAGGGGAAGGATAACGAGAACCGTATTTCCTGAAGAGGGGCAGGATATTACATTTCCTTATCGAGAAGGGTTTTTTTTAGAGCAAATTAAAGAATTACAAGCCCGCCTGCTGGCTGATCACCCAAGGCCACTACAGCATACAGAAGAATATAGTGAAGTAGAGAATTTTGCAGAATATAAGATCATTATCAAACCAGTTATTGAAAATGGAGTGACAGAATATGTTGTTGCAATGACCTCTTTACAGCCGGTGAATGAAGCAATATCGGTTATACAGCAATTTTATCCCTATTTTTTTGTGTTTTCCTTCCTAAGTGTCATATTTTTAGCCTTTATTTTGTCTAAATGGCTTGCTAAACCGTTGCTGTACATCAATCAGATTACAGGCAAAATAGCCAATATGGATTTTTCAGAAAAGCTGCCGGTTCGCTCCTCCGATGAAATTGGGCAGTTATCTCAAAATATTAACCACTTGTCGAGCCAAATAGAAGCATATATTGGTCAGCTAAAGGAGGATCTTGATAAAGAGAAGAAATTAGAAATCACACGGAAGGAATTTATTGCGGGGGTATCCCATGAGCTAAAAACGCCCCTGGCTGTTATGAAAAGCTGCTTATCGATACTAAAAGACGGAATTGCAAAAGAAAAAAGGGAGCACTACTTTCAGGCGATGGAAGACGAAATACATCGGATGGACTTGCTGGTTGTGAATATGCTTGATCTAGCAAAGTTTGAATCTGGTACCTATCAGCCAGAAATGGCTCCATTTGAAATAGATAAAGCGATTACCGAAGTATTAAGGTCGCTGGCTGACCAAATACAGGAAAAAAACCTCTCCCTTACATTAAGGCTTTCCTCTGAAACAGTGGTAGGGCATAAAGGGTTAATCAGTCGAGTGATTAGTAACTTTCTCAGCAATGCAATCCGTCATACAGAGATCGGACATGAAATTGTAGTTGCTGTAGACTCTGATGGACAGACGGCGAAAGTCAGCGTAGAAAATCAAGGCAGCCCAATATCAGATCAAGACAGAAAAAGGATATGGAACCAATTCTACCGAGGCGAAGCACGGATATCCAGAGCTGGTACGGGGCTTGGCCTTGCCATATCAAAGGAAATACTGGAGCTTCATCATGCAATTTATGGGGTGGAAAATATGGAGGCTGGTGTTTGCTTTTTCTTTTCATTACCAGTACAATCATAAAATATTTCAACCAATTTGATGGGTTAATAGGAAATAGCTATGAAGAATTCTTCATAGCTTTTATTTTGCAATAAAATAATATTGAAACTTTACCTCATCTGCACCTGTTCTGCACTTAACTGCTGTAATATTGGTATATCAAATAAAGAAAAGAGGGAATGTAAATGAAAAAAATAATGATTAGCTTGCTAATAGGAATTTTGCTGGTGGGTATAACAGCCTGTGGAAGTCAAACTACTGAAAAAGATATTACGGCTGCGTTTGAAAACAGTGTATTTATGGGAGATTCTATTACCGAAGGCTTTGTTTTTAATGAAATACTGCCGGAAGAATCTGTAATAGCTGGGGCAGGAACGACAGCGGGCTTTATTTTGGATGAGCTGGATGATTTAGTTGAGAGGAAGCCTGACAAAGTCTTTATTATGCTGGGATCAATTGATATTCTCATGCCTGTAGAGGACCCCAAGGAATTATTTAGAAATGACTTAACGGAGCTGATTAACAAAATAAAGGAGGAACTACCCGACAGTAAAATCTATCTTCAGTCGATTACACCTGTAACACAGGAGGCGCTGGATAAAGAGCCCCGTTACGATGAAATAGCGGAATATAACCAGATATTGAAGCAATTATCAGACCTATTGTCAGTTAGCTATGTAGACATAGGGGGATTGGCACAGGAGAACCCAGATTTATATGCTGAAGATGGTATTCATTTCAAGAAAGAATTTTATCAGTTATGGCTAGAAATACTCTCAGAATTAATGTAGTGAAGTTGTTGCTTCGTGAGAGGGTGGTGAATAATGGTTTTTAGCAGTCTTATATTTATTTTTTTATTTTTGCCGATAACGGTTCTGATTTATTATACATCGCCAAAGGGTCTTAGAAATGTCTTACTGTTTTTTGCGAGTCTGTTTTTCTATGCATGGGGAGAACCAACCTATTTATTCCTTATGATATTTTCAACCGTGTTTGATTATGTGAACGGTTTGTTGATTGAGAAATATAGGGATCGAAAAGGCATTGCAAAAGTGATATTGATAAATTCTATCGCGGTCAATGTTGGGATACTTTGTTTCTTTAAATATTTTGGATTTGTCGTGGATAATATCAATAATATTTTCCCTTTGAGTATGGCCGCACCGGCGCTTCCACTTCCAATCGGAATTTCTTTTTATACATTTCAAACAATGTCTTATACTATGGATGTCTACTTGGGCAAAGCACCAGCACAAAAAAATATGATCACCTTTGGCACATATGTTGCAATGTTTCCGCAGCTTGTGGCAGGCCCCATCGTTAAGTACGCTGATGTTGCCCAGCAACTGATTGAAAGAAAACATACTTTATATAGGTTTGGCGAGGGCGCAGAATTATTTTTGACTGGACTTGCCAAAAAAGTGCTTCTTGCCAATAACATTGGCCTTCTTTGGATGAGTGTGAAAGCAACGCCGGTGGCGGATCTCACTGTACTTTCGGCGTGGCTTGGCATCATTGCTTTTACTTTCCAGATTTATTTTGATTTTAGTGGATACTCAGATATGGCAAGGGGTCTTGGTAAAATGTTCGGTTTTGAACTGATGGAAAACTTCAACTATCCCTATATCTCCCAAAGTGCCACTGAGTTTTGGCGCAGATGGCATATCTCACTGGGTGCTTGGTTTCGGGAGTATCTCTATATCCCCCTTGGTGGCAATCAAAGGGGGAAGATTAAACAGTTTAGAAATATATTTGTGGTCTGGTTTTTGACAGGATTATGGCACGGGGCGAGCTGGAATTTTGTCATGTGGGGATTGTATTTTGGGTTTTTTATAACCACAGAAAAACTGTTTCTTTTAAAGTGGCTTGAATCCTGCCCACGCTTTGTTAGACATGTTTATACGCTGTTGATTGTGACTGTAGGATGGGTATTTTTTGAATTTGACAATCTAACTTTAGGACTTGGCTACATAGGAACCTTATTTGGCATTGGTAAGCATAAATTCCTAGATAGTCAGGCGATATATGAACTGTCCAATTATTTCGTTTTGTTGATTGTCTTGGCCATATGTTCAACTCCGTTTCTCAAGCGCCTCTACTTACGCTTAAGTGAAAAATTAGACATGATAGGAGCGATGTTTGTTCCGATTATCTATTTAGGTTTATTTATTCTTTCAACAGCATATTTGGTGAATGAATCCTACAACCCATTTTTATATTTTAGATTTTAAACACACAGTATGGGCAGTATTTGTGATGAAAGAGGTGGTTTTCTTGAACAAGGTTAACAAAGTATACAAGTGCTGCATGGCGGGTATATTTTTTCTATTTATTGGGGGGATATTCGTCTTTCACCTATTAACCCCGGATCGGAACTTTTCAGAATCGGAAAATAGAACCTTGCAGCAAGTGCCAGCCTTTTCCCTGGAAAATCTTGCGAGGGGAAAGTTTACTTCCAACTATGAAAAGTATATATCCGATCAATTTCCCATCAGGGATTACTGGATAGGTATAAAATCTAATGTAGAAATAGCGATGGGGAAAAAGGAAAATAACGGTGTTTATTTAGGTAAGGATGGTTATTTGATTCAAAAATTCATCAAGCCGGAAGAACAGGATTTAAAAGACAAGGTAGGGGCTGTCAATCACTTTGATAACGCAACACCTAATCTGAATAAATACTTTATGATGGTACCCACAGCTGTTAGTGTATTGGAAAATAAGCTGCCTGACTATGCTCCGGCTAGTGAAGAGATGAAGATGGTAGATCAGGTTAAACAAACCCTCAATGATCATATTCGTTTTATTGATGTATATCCTGCGTTAAGCGCAAAAAAAAATGATGATATATTTTATAAAACAGACCATCATTGGACCACAAAAGGCGCCTATTATGCCTATCAAGTATTGAGTCAAGAAATGGGGTTTACGCCAAAAAATGAAGAGGACTTCAATATCACAAAAGTGACGGATGCATTTTACGGCTCACTCTACTCGAAAAGTGGTTTTAGACACTTGAATCCTGACAGTATCTCACTATATTTGCCAAAAGATCATGAGCAATATCAGGTTGAGTATTTAGATGGGGAAAATAAACCTTCCGATTCACTTTATGCTATGGATCACCTCAATAAAAAAGATAAATATGCGGTGTTTTTAAACGGTAACTATTCACTAATAAAAATAACAACGGGTAATGAAGAAGGAAAAAAACTGTTGATGGTAAAAGACTCTTATGCCAATTGTTTTATTCCTTTTTTGGCATTGCATTTCAATGAAATTTATGTGGTGGATTTAAGATATTATACGGACAATCTTATGACACTTATACAAAACAATCAAATCAATGACATGATATTACTGTATAATTCCATCACTTTTTTCGAAGATCCGTTTATAAAGAATTTGTCCGAGTAAACACGTAAAAAAATCTATACTTAAAAAGGAGAGACGATACATGCTTAACTATTTTAAAATAATCAATAAAAAATCACTTGCTATCATGATGGTATTGATCCTAGCTTTATGGGTGTTCTAGCAGAGAAGAAATTATAGATATTTCAGCCGTAGATGTGGGGGAAAAAATCAAACAGGCAGTCAAATTGGATGAAATGCAGGAGGAGGATATGGATAAACTTCAAAGACTATATAATATCCTGCCTGAAGAGGTTGAGAGTTCTATTCTTTATATTGCTTCCACTAATATTAAGGCTGATGAAATAGCCGTAATTAAGGCGAAGGATGTCAATAATCTAGCAGAAATTAAAGAAAAAATATCAAAAAGAGTAGAAGATAAAGCGAAAAGCTTTCAAAGCTATCTTCCCGATGAATATTATTTGATCGAAAATCATGTATTAAAAACGAAAGGGAACTTTGTGCTTTTAGCCATATCGGAAGATGCGGATAAAATTGAACAGGCATTTGATGAATCCTTAAATAGTAACGCAACATCTACAGCTGAAGATAGTTCATATAAAACAATGTTTAGTAATAGTGTATTTCTAGGTGATTCCATTATTGGCGGACTAACCAATGATGATCTTCTGGATAGCGTTAATGTGATGGGAGGTTTAGGTGCAACAGTTGAATTTACGTTGGAAAATGTAGATGAATTAGTCCGTAGAAATCCGGAATATGTTTTTTTGTCTTTGGGTCAAAATAACATAAAAGAACCTCTTAAGGAATCAAAGGAAAATTTTCAAAAACAATATTCAAAATTAGTATTAGATATTAAGGAAAAACTCCCGAATTCAAAAATATACATTTTATCGATTACACCCGTATCATCTAATGATGCAAAAACTGTTCTTTCTAACAAAAGTATCGATGATTATAATTTGATTTTAAAAGACATAGCCAATACTGAACAAGTTAATTATATTGATCTGTCTCCAATTTTTAAAAATAACGTTATTCGCTACGATGGCGACGGTTCACATTTCAAAAATGATTTTTATCCACTTTTACTTGATTATTTAAAGGAAAAGACTGATATTGAAACACAGCAAAAAAAATCAAAGGTAATCGATTCAAATGATAAATATAAACAAATATTTAAAAATAGTGTGTTCATGGGAGATGATATCATTGGAGCGATAGCTTATCTAGACAAATTGGATAAAGAGAATGTAATAGCACCTTCAGGGGCAACAGTAGACTTACTTTCATTTAATGTTGAACGGTTGGCTAGTCAAAAACCTGAACATATTTTTATTCTAATTGGTAGCAACGATATCAGGTTAGTGAATGAGAAAGAATTTATCGAGAAATATTCAAAGTTAATCAACAGTATTAAGGAGAAGCTTCCGAATTCCAAAATCAACATTCTATCGATTACACCTGTTTCTGTTGATGTATTGAACAAAGAGCCTCATTTTAAGAATATTAAAGCATATAATGAATCACTCCAAGATCTTGCTACAACTGAAAAAATAAATTACATTGATCTATGGCCTATTTTTAAAAATAATACAATTCAATATGCTAAGAATGGCATACATTTTAAGCCTGATTTTTATTCATTATTTCTAGATTATATAAAAAATGAATTATAAATGAGAAATTTAAAGATGGTGAAAAGAAATACGAGTCATTGGCATTAATTCCTGTTTCACCATGCAAATCACGGTGTGGAAAATACAAAAGATGGCGTCCGATTTTTCTTTTCGCTACCAATACAACCATAAGCAATAAAAAATTTAATATCTATCAGCAAAACAGCTATGAAGGAAACTTCATGGCGTTTTTGTTAAAAAGCTAAAATAATATCGGAACTTTATCTCATTTGCATCTGTTCTGCATTTTGCTGCTGTAATATGTGTAAATATTTTAGGTAAAAGGAGTTGTATATGTATATCTCCCGATTTATACAATGAAAGGGGTTAAGTGTGAACAAAAGAGTAAAAAGAGGGCTGCCATTTATTGGAATTCTATTTATTGGAGATTCCATTACCGAAAGAATATGTAATAGCTGGAGCAAGGAGTACAGCTGACCTTATTTATGATGATATTGATGCTTTGTCTGAGAAAAAGGCAGATAACGTCTTTGTTATGTTAGGATCAGTTGATATTCTTATGCGTGATTTCATTTTACACATTTCAGACCCTATCTTATATGATTGATGTATATAGAGGAAAAATAAAGCCTCAGAAAAGCCTGCTTCTTTTTGTTCTTTATATTACTATGTTTCCACAGTTGGTGGCGGGGCCTATTGTAAATTATTCAGATATTGAAGCACAGCTGGCTGACCGGAGCCACACCTTCAAGAATTTTGCACCGGAATGCAGCGTTTTCTGCGGGGACTGGCGAAAAAAGTGCTGCTTGCCAATCACATCGGGCTCCTATGGTCAGAGGTTAAAGCCATGCCCGGTGATGAGATTTCAGTGCTCATGGCATGGGCGGGGATCATTGCCTTTACACTGCAAATTTATTTTGATTTCAGCGGATTTAGATATGGCCATCGGTATGGGAAAGATGCTTGGATTTGATTTCAATTCAAAAAAGCACTGATAGGATGAAGAACTTTTCATCACATCAGTGCCTTTTATAGTCTTTAGGCCCTGGCTTGATCTAAAAATACCAGGCTTTTTGAGCTTGAAGGCCACTAGGAGCGTCATATTTTTTTAGCAATGACAATGTATAAATAATCTTTAAGAGACAATTTTTGGACGATGCTAAACCCAGCCTCAATTAATTCCTGTTCCATAATGGAGGAAGGAATTCTTATATGCATTGGGGGACCATCAATGGAGGCTTCTGTTTTTTCAAATTCTATACCAAGGAAAAAACCATCCTTTTTAAGCACTCGTTTAATTTGCTTTAATATATCGGATAGGGGCTCAACCTCGTGCAGAACTAATGAAGCCAGCACAATGTCTATTGAATCATCTGGCAGTGGAATATTATCAATATTTCCCTTGACCAATTGAATGTTGGTAATATTTTGATCCTGAGCCTTTGAATTGATAACCTCTAACATCCTTGAATCGATGTCCAATGCATAAACAATTCCATCAATCATTTGAGCCGCTGGGATTGATAAATATCCTGTACCTGCGCCTAAATCTAAAACATGGTCTGTTTTTTTTATAGGGAGCATTTTTAGCAGCTCTTCCGGAGGAAGAGACTTTATTCTTTCAGGTCTATCCAGAAATTCAATTTTTCTTGCTAACTGCTTTTTTTCTTTTGAATCGGATTGGTGAATTTTCATAATTTCCCTCCTAAATTAATAATATACATTAAAGATGCACATTATCTATAATTTTAATAAAAAAAGGGGTGCCCTTCGCAAACTATCAAAATTTTTTTAAAGACATCATAGACAATAATTATCTATAATTATAGGGTGCATAGTGTATAATGTCAAGTATTTTGCATAGATCAAAATATAAGATGCATATGTACCCTCAAGAAGGAAAAGCTATCTGTATAAATAATACAGGTTTAATAAGGGGCATACCCTAAATGCTATCAATAAAAAATCTATGAAGCAGATAGAAAATAAAAGTGGAGGGCCAATACATGATCAATCAGTTAATTAAAGGTTTATCAAAGTTAACGACCACTTCTCAAGAGGTTTTGCCTGATATTCTTCTGTTGCATTTTACCATTGTAACTGCTTGTATAGTGGGGGAAAAGGAAAATTGGGTATTGGTAGATGCAGGTCTGGAAAACTCCTATGATTATATAGTGGAGTCAGCAGAGAAACGCTTCGGTAAGGGAAGTCGCCCCCAGGCCATTTTTTTAACCCATGGGCATTTCGATCATATCGGTTCTGTTGAAAGATTGGCCCAGTATTGGGATGTTCCGGTCTATGCCCATGAACTGGAAATCCCATATATAACGGGTAAAAAAGATTATCCTGTAGGGGACCCAAAGGTGGATGAAGGTCTGGTGGCAAAGCTGTCACCCTCCTTTCCCCATAGAAGTATTGATCTTGGCCAACGGGCTGTTATGCTTCCCAAGGACGGCAGCCTGCCCGGAATGTCTGGCTGGCAATGGATTCATACGCCAGGCCACACTGAGGGCCACGTTTCCTTCTTTCGGGAAAAAGATAAGGTTCTCATTGTAGGTGATGCCTTTACCACTACGAAGCAGGAATCTTTTACCTCTGTACTGACACAACAAGAGCAGATAAAGGGACCTCCGGCCTACTTAACTACCGATTGGCATGCTGCCCAAAGATCGGTGGAGCGCATAAAGGAGCTAATGCCTGAATGGGCCATCCCAAGCCATGGATTACCCATGAAGGGGGAAGAATTGACAAGGCACATGGAGCTGCTCACTCAGCACTTTAAAGAAATTGCCGTACCTGATCAAGGGCGTTTTGTAGAAGATCAAAATACCATGAATCAATCGTAATAAAAAGGCAGGTGTTATTTTAACATCTGCCTTTTTAATTTCAGTGTTTTAAAATAATTTGGAAAATAAGTGGCAATAGCGCCATCAGTATGATTTATTCGGTAATGTTACCAAGTAACTTTTGAAGATATTCGTAATCAATACTTCCTGAACTATCTCGATAAAAAAATGGGTCTTTTTTTAATGATATTACTTGATTTTATAATAAATTTCTTATATACATTACCATCATCTCTATAGATTGTTGTTTTAAGAGAAAAGCCCATATAACCAAATGAAATCTTTCTAGTTTAAGAGTTACCGAATTAAGGTTATTAATAATATGTTCAATATCATTTGTATTTGTTATTTTAATCGACTTTCCAGTATTACCATCAAAAATTTCAATTTTAGATACCTTTGAAGGTTTAATATTGGTAATTGGGCGGGGAATACTCCACCAAAGCAAGCTTCCGATAAAATTGCAAAGATTACACAATTTCTAATGAATAACTTTTTATTCTTTATTTATATTCACCTACCCTTGAAATAAAACACCCCGACGATTAGTAAAAATCTATAATTATATAATCAATCATGTTTAAGTTACATTCTAATTATAACATTAATTTCAAAAAAAACATATAAATTTTGGTTCTCTGTAAAAAAACTGAAATTTTTGTATCAGCATGGGCTATATTAACCTTAATTTGAAACCTCTTAACAGCCAAGTTGAGGGGTTTTTGATTTATCAATATACCCTAAGGCTGTGAAGGGTTTTTGTAGAAGATTTTGGTCGGTTTTTTTATTTACGTATCAGCTGAGAAAAATATATTTTTTTGTCATTATATGGAGGAATCTAAGCTTATTTGTTGAAAAATATATTAATAACATATTGTTATGGCAATGTGTAAAAGTAAATATTTGTTCCTACAGAGATTTAAATTGCAGAAGATAAATTTACTATTAAAAATAGTAGTAAGAGGAGGATATAAAAATGAACCAATTTAAAAAGCTCAATGTCATATGGTTAGTTCTCTTGATGTTGTTAACAGTTAAAGCCTTGGCCTATGCTGATCAAAATCAGTCTGAAATTCAAACGGTTTTATTTGCAGAAAGTTTAATAGGCAGACCTTTTACGCAAGGGGGAAATACGCCAGAGGAGGGATTTAACAGCACCGGTTTTGTTCAGTATGTTTTTAGAGAGAAAGAAAATATAGCCCTCCCAGGATCACCTTCACAGCTATGGAAGTTGGGCGAGCCGATAGAACGTAGTGAAATACAGCCCGGGGATGTTCTTTTCTTTGAAGGAAGCAGCAACCTGATACCAGCAATATACAAAGGAGATAATGTCATTATAGTTGTAGCAACCGATCAAGGGGTGGTAGAACGGAATATTGCAGAGCATTCCTATTGGAGAGATCGGTATAATGGGGCAAGGCGCTACACAAATATAGCGAATGAATTACATCCCATAGCCCTTAAGGCCCTTGAATTAGCAGGGGCTCCCTATGAACCAGGGGGAAATGACCCGTCTGGCTTTGATCATTCAGGCTTTGTACAATATGTTTTTCAGGAAGTAAAAAAAGTGGATTTTCCTAAAATATCCAATGAACAATGGCAGGTAGGTATGGAGATTGATACGGCTGAAATTGAATCAGGCGATGTAGTGTTCTTTCAAGGTAGCGGTGTGCGTCTTCCGGGAATTTACATAGATAATGATATTTTTGTAATTGTCACCTCTAATGGGGTTGCTGCAATAGATCTGGAAACAAGTGATTATTGGAAAGACAGATTTCTAGGAGCAAGACGGTTTACTGAAGCCATTATCGAGGACTCCCTCGTAAAGGACCCAATTGTACAAAAAGCCATAGACCTTCTGGGAACGCCCTATAATCCAAATGGAAAATCGCCAGATGAGGGGTTTAACACGACTCATTTTGTACGTTATGTTTTTAAAGACACCCTTGACATACAATTATCCGTCTATTCCGATAGAATATACGAAGTGGGTCAAGCAATTTCTAAAGAGGAGCTTCAGGCTGGAGACTTGGTGTTTTTTCAAGGAAGCAGCCTTATACCCGGTATTTATAAGGGAAATGGTATATTTATAGTTCAGACGACCACAGATGGGGTTGCAGAAAGGGATATTGAGAGTGAGTATTGGTCATCTATATATGTAGGGGCAAAACGGCTTACAGAGGCAGATATATATTATCTTCAGCCTGCAAGCTATAGGGAACATGAGAATCCGGTAATTCGAGAAGCAATGAAGTATCTGGAGACACCCTATTTGCTAGGTGGCGATACCATTGATGGCTTTGACTGTTCCTATTTAATTCAGACAGTCTTTAGAGACGCTAAACAGAT
This sequence comes from uncultured Clostridiaceae bacterium, assembly GCA_965652145.1. GTDB lineage: Bacteria > Bacillota > Clostridia > Peptostreptococcales > Natronincolaceae > CBFGTV01. The sequence continues at coordinate 24,034 of CBFGTV010000030.1, read as the reverse complement.
CTATTTGCCCCGTATAACGTATAATCAATATGAAGTAGGCGAAACCATTGATTTTGAAAATAAGCGCCCAGGAGACGTCATTTATTTTTCAGGAACATGGCAGGAAGGAATATCACATGCAGGAATTTACCTTGGTAATAATTATATGGTTCATGCCTCTGGTGACGAAGGTATGACGACAATCAGTTACTTGGGTGAATATTGGATGAATTATTATACAGGTGTAAAACGTTTTGATGCTCTTAATTTGAGATTAGACTGCAAAATTGTTGAAGAAGCCTATAAAGTGCTGGGCATACCCTATTTAGCAGGAGGAAATACAAAAGAAGGGTTTGATCACTCCGGCTTTTTACAATACATAATGAAAGCAGGCTTCGATATTGATCTACCAAGATATTCATCTCAGCAATGGGCTTTAGGGAATGAAGTGGAAAGGCACGAGCTAATGGTTGGAGACGCCCTATTCTTTGAAGGCTCCAATAAGGTACTGCTGCCAGGATTATATATTGGAAATGAGCAGTTTATCATTGTAACAGAATCTAAAGGTGTAACAATTAATCATTTAGATATGCCAAATAGCTACTGGAGCACACGATATGTTGGTGCCAGGCGATATGAAAAGCGTGAAAATAACCATGCTGCTGTCATTAAGGCAAAAGAATATTTAGATATCCTATTTGAAGAGTACACAACAGCACAATTCGTACAAAAGGTATTCGATGAAGCACCAGACATTCTTTTACAATTACCCGCTAACGCCTATGAACAATGGAACTTAGGTCAGGCAATTTCGTTGGAAGCACTGGAAGAAGGAGACCTTGTATTTTTTAGAAATAATTTCACTGAAGATACACCGGCTATGGTAGGCATTTATGCAGGGGAAGGCTCATTCATCATACTTACCGGTGAAGGGGTAAAAGAAAGAAATTTAAGATATCATGACTATTGGAGCGAACGATACTTGGGAGCAAGACGATTACTTTAAGTATATGTTGATAAAAAAATGTCATATCTGGTTTGCTGCAAATAGGTCGACTATTGGATCAGTAGAATAGTCGACTTATTTTTAGGGCAAATATAAATATTTCATTACACATAAAATATTTTGTTGATGATTCATTACTCAAGGAACATAACCAGTAGAAGTAGTGGACTGTGGCATCTAAATGACGTAAAGTATAGGGACTTAAGTCCTAAAAATTTGATTTTTAGTCGAAATTTAGTGTAGAATACACACGATATATTGAAAAAATTGACTAAAACTGTATAATATAAATAAACATTATTGTTAATTTATGTTCAATCCTCCTCATAGAAAAACAGTTTTACATTTTACTGAGGAGTTGAATCCAAATTACCTCATGTCGTTTATTGAAATCTTCAAATTATATAATATTCCCAGTATCAATTTTGCTTTTTCTTATCAATTAAGTACATTAAAAACTAGAGAAAGAAGGCGAAAGACATGAAAAGTATTAAGTGGAAGTATGCAAGGGCAGTTATTATTTTAATTTTAGCTGTTTGTATGGGGTTAGGAATTAGTTCTTACAGTATCGCCAAAAATCAGCTGGTGAAGTCTGTCTATATGGAGCTGGAAGAATTAGCGAAACAGGGAGCTGCGATTGTAAATACCTTCCTGGAGGGGCAATGGAGTTCTTTAGAAGACCTGGCCGGTGTGGAAATTGTAGCAAGCCCAGATGCGACCCTGTTAGAAAAGTGGAGTTTTTTGCAGCAGGTTAAGAAGGATGCAAATGCTAAAACTGTCAATTTTGTAGATCTTGATGGAAATTTTATTACTCCTGACGGTGTAACGGTTCTTAATATCGGTCACCGGGAATATATACAGCGAGCCTTGAAAGGAGAGCGAGTCGTATCTGATCCAATAGAAAATGTATCCACTCCTGGAGAATATATTAACAATATTGCGGTACCCGTTAGATCTAACGGAGAAATTATAGGGGTATTATTAAAGGTTTTTGAAACAGGGAATATCAGCGATATTTCAAATGGAATTCAGTTTGGCCAGTCGGGAACGGCCTTTATTATGAATCATGAGACGACGGCTATTGCCAATCAAGACGTGGAAATGGTAAAAAACAGTACCAGTATCTTAGAATTAGCTGAAGCAGACCCTGCTTTTGCATCCTTTGCAGAATTGACACAAAAAATTACATCAGGTGAAGTGGGGCATGGTGTTTATACCGATCAAGGTGAGAAAAAATATGCAGGCTATGCACCTATCCAGGGAACAGATTGGTATCTAACGGTTAGTGCAGTAGAGGATGACATATTAGAGGGCCTATCTATATTGAATACTTCCATTATTATAGCCAGTTTACTTGCAATTGTTATTGCAGCAGTCATTACCATTCTCTTCACCGATCTGTTGGTAAGACCCCTTAAAACACTGGCAGAAAAGCTTGATCAGATTTCTGGTGGGGATTTCACCAGCGAGCTTGACCTTTCTTTAATTAATCGGAAGGATGAGATTGGAAGTCTGGCCAATTCCCTGGAGAAAATGAGGACCGCTATCTCCAGTGTCATTAAAATTGTCAATGAAGAGACCCAGGCCGTTTCTAAAAATGTAGATATACAGGAAGAAAGCATTCAGGGTCTGCTAAGTGAAATAGAAGAGGTATCTGCTACTGTAGAAGAGCTTTCGGCTGGGGCAGAGGAAACAGCGGCATCGACACAAGAAATGAACGCCGCTTCCACAGAGATTGAACATTCCATCGATTCAATTGCCCAGCGGGCAGGAGAAGGGGCCAAAAATGCCAGTGAAATTAGTGAAAGGGCACTACAGCTTAAAAATAAAGCAATTCAGTCGAGTCAACAGGCCCGAGAAATCTATAAGAATTCTGGAGAAGCATTGAAAAATTCCGTTGAAGATGCTAAGAAGGTGGAAGAAATTAATCAATTGTCAGAAGCAATTTTACAAATTTCCTCCCAGACAAATCTATTGGCTTTAAATGCTGCCATTGAGGCAGCAAGGGCCGGTGAAGCGGGCTCAGGCTTTGCGGTTGTAGCAGATGAAATCAGAAAACTGGCGGAAGACTCAAAAAACCTGGTTGAAAAAATTAAAGTAGTAACGGGAGATGTGGTAGATTCCGTAGAAAATCTCTCTAATAATTCCCTCGAGCTTTTGGATTTCGTTAATCGTACCGTATTCCAGGATTATGAAGCAATCGTAGCAACCGGAGAGCAATATACCGTGGATGCAGAAAATATAGATGGTCTGGTTTCAGATTTAAGTGCAACCTCAGAGCAGCTTTCAGCAACCATGCAGGGAATGATTACAGTGATCAATGGAATCTCTTCAGCCACACAGGAGGAAGCTGAAGGGACGAGTCATATCGCTGAGAAGGCAGCAATCGTTGTTGAACGTGCAAATCAAGCCTTTAATTTTGCAAAGGAAACCAGAAGCAGTGCCAGTCGATTGGTTGAGGCCATTTCACAATTTAAGGTTCGCTAATCTGATGGATCGTGTATACTCTCTTGCCTAATTTAAGCGAACTACATAGATCAGGCAAATTTTAGGTTTTAAATAGAGAATAGAATAAAGTGGACAGGATACGACTTGATTCAGTCGCTCCTGTCCACTTTTTGCTGCTTAAAATGTGATGAAAGCTCAAACACGAACCTTCTGAAATGGGCTAAATTTAAGTGAAATAAAACTGATAAATGAAATAGGTTTATTTGAAAAAGGTGGCTAAGCCATTGTTTATAACATACCCGTCAGAGGGTACTTGCCTGCCAATTAGAAACATATTAAAGATGTCAACACAGGCGCCCCCGGCATTAAGAATACATAAGAAAACAATAAAATTATTCATCATTTTCAGTGTACTCATTAATATTGGAAAAATTATTGAAAGGATTAACAATGGCATTATGGATATAAGTAAAAATCGCTGCTTGGATATTTTTTCATTGGTATATACAAAGCAAAACATACCATTAAAGCCCCAGAAAACCTTTTTAGAATGTAAAAAATCAGGAACAAAGGCGGCATGAATTAATTCATGCAAATAAAAGAATCCTAATGTAAGCAGAACATATACAACCGTCCATAAATTGACTGTTATTTCAATTGCAAATCCCTTATTTCCCAAAATTATATTTCTGAAGGGGGGGTATAGAATAGCACATAAGGCCCCGACAAGAAACATTAGAACTAAACTAATAGGTAACGATAATAAGATGGTTGAGCTTAGTTTTTTAGGCTCTTTTAAACGTCTCCAACCGGAATCTAGTAGTAATTTGGTGTGTTGCCTATCTTCAGCTGGTATTTTTTTGATATACTTCACATCAACACACTCCTAACTTAAACTTCAGTTCCTTTCATTGTAGCACAGGTCTAAATGGAAATCTATATACAGGAATTGTCATATAACTAGCGTTATGGAACTTGTACAGTAGTCGATTCAGGCGGAACTGCCCTTTGGGTCATCATTATTCTTTTCTAGACTGCTTAATTTTACCCATATTTTTTAAACTACTATCTTGACCAGAGTGGTCATTTGGAATATAATAAGAATGACCACAGTGGTCATTGCTTAAATTAAGAACCGAGGTGATTAAAATTTATCAAAAATTTTTTAGCTTAGAGGCCAAGAAGCAGGAGCGAATTATTAATGCAGCCCTTAAAGAATTTGCCAGAAATGGTTACGAAAAGGCATCTACCAATGAAATCATAAAAGAGGCCGAAATATCCAAGGGCTCGTTGTTCAGTTATTTTAACAACAAAAGAGAATTGTATTTTTTCTTGTTTCAATATGTCAGCGAAATAATCGATAAAATCTATTCAGAAGTGGATTGGAATGAGCCGGATTTTTTTGAAAGAATTAGGCAATTAGGGTTAGCTAAATTTAAAATTTATAAGAGGTTTCCCCAGGTATTTGATTTTCTCAAGGCAGTAAGCAATGAAGAGGCTTATGAAGTGAAGCCGGATGTCAAAAAAATTAGTAAGAATCTGATTGAGGGCGGATTGGAGAGGGGCTATCAAAATATAGATTTTTCAAAATTCCGTGGGGATATTGATCTTGAAAAAATCATGAATATTATTACCTGGACAATGCTGGGCTTTTCAGAGCAGCAAAGAGATAGCGTCATCTCTATGGAAGAGGTCAGTATCGAAGTACTTGAAGAATGGGAAGTGTATTTTGATATCTTGAAGCGTTGTTTTTACAAAAAGGAGGAACAATAATATGTTTATTGATGTTTCAGGCCTAAAGAAAAGCTACACAGCAGGATTAGTCAAGACAGAAGTATTAAAGGGGGTTCAGATGAAGCTGAAGAAAGGGGAAATTGGCGTCATTCTAGGGCCATCGGGTTCAGGGAAATCCACAATGATGAATATCATTGGGGGGATCGACCGTGGCGACAGCGGCCAAGTCATTGTTGACGGGGTAGAGATCAACAATTTGAACAATGAGCAGCTGACGGAGTACCGGCGGGAGGACATCGGTTTTGTCTTCCAGTTCTATAATTTGGTTCCCAACCTAACCGTGGCGGAAAACATTGAAGTGGTTTCCAACATCAGCAAATCACCCCTTAACCTCAATGAGGTTTTAGAGGCAGTGGCAATGCTGGATAAAAAGCATCGCTTCCCCAGAGAACTCAGTGGAGGAGAGCAACAAAGGGTCTCTATTGCCAGGGCAATTATCAAAAACCCCAAATTACTGCTTTGCGATGAGCCAACCGGGGCCCTTGACTTTTTAACTTCCCGAAGTATTCTTAAGCTGCTGCGGCAGGTGAACAAAAAATATGGAACAACCATTCTGATGATCACCCACAATGCTGCCATTGCTGCCATGGCCAATAGTGTATTTAAGGTAAGAAGCGGAGAAATCGTAGAGACAATAATCAACCAGACAACTGTTCCGGCGGAAAGGATTGAATGGTAATGGTATTAAATAAGCGAGTTTTTCGGATGTTAAAAGAAAACAAATTGCGATACCTGGGTATTCTGATGCTGATTATTCTTGGCAGCTATACCTTTAATGTTGCCACGGGGCTCTCTCAAAATCTTGCTGATTTGGTTACTAGCTTCACAGAGGGGCATATGCAGGAGGATTTATCCTTTTCAACTGACAAGGCTATTCCCAATAGAGAAGAACTTGAAATAGAGGTTGATGCCATCATTGAGGAATACCTGAGCTTTGATGCCGCTCTGCCCAACTCCTTTACATTGCGGCTCCTCAGCGAGACAGAAAGGCTGAACATTCCTGCCATCCTGGCGGGGCGGCCCCTTTCCGGACCAGGAGAAATCCTGCTTGACCCAGCCTTTGCTAAAGCCAACGGGTATTCAGTAGGGAGTCAAGTAGAAGCTGAAGGCAAAACCTTTACAGTGGTGGGCTTTGTGTCACTGCCCCACTATATCTATCCATTAAAAAACGTGAACGATATCATGCCCGAAAATTTCGGTATTGGTGTGATAAGCCGAGGAGAATTTGAGGATTTAGATAAGGTTGACAGCATTTATTCCGTCAGGTTTAACGACAGAACCAAAAGTCCTAATAGACTGGCGGTACAATTTCGAGAGCATTTACGTGCAGAAGGGATAACAGTGTCCAACTGGATTGACATCATGAACAATAGACGGGCAAGAATGGTTTGGGCCTCCATAACCGGCATGAAAACCATGAGCGTACCGCTGCCGGTTACAATGTTTCTTTTATGCTGTTTAATTATTGGCATCATGATATGGCGTATGATCCGACATGAATCAGTCATTATCGGAACCCTCTATGCCCAAGGCTACCGGCGGCGTGAGTTGATGGGCCACTATATGGCCATCCCCCTGCTGCTGGCCTTAGGGGGCGGTGTAATTGGAAGTCTGTTGGCCCTTCCCTCCATCAGGCCTTCGATTATGGCCATGGTTTCGTACTATAATATTCCCGTTACAGGCATTAATCTAAATTTCTTAAATGTCTTGATCGGGATTCTGACACCCTTGCTATTTTTAGGTCTCAGCAGCTATTTAGTTATTGGTTCCGAGCTGAAACGTTCACCTGCAGAGCTTATGAAGGGCGATAAACAAAAGACCAAGGTTAATGTCCTGGAGCGTGCCCTAAAACTGGAAAGGTTTAAGTTCAGCACAAAATTCAAGCTGCGGGAGCAGCTTAGAAGCATCTCACGACTCTTGTTTCTGTTCTTGGGTGTTACCAGTGCTTCCGTCATGATGCTCCTTGGTTTTACCATTATGAACTCAATGAATTTTGTATTTGAAGGCAGCGTCACCGACACCTACCAATTTGGGTATGAATATACCTTCAAGGATATGCAATATGGTGAAGCACCGGAGGGGACGGAGGTCTTCACCGCAGGCAGGTTTTATCCTGAAGACAATGAGGGACTTGAGTTTTATATTAGTGGTGTAGAGCCTGGGTCGACGATGTTAACCCTAAAGGATAATAAAGGCAATCCCCTTCCCAATAACCAAATCAATATTACAAAGCCTTTAGCCGATCGCTTGGGCATTAAGGCCGGTGAAAGCGTAACCTTCATCAACAAGGAGGATGGAAAGCCCTACACCTTTTATATTGATGCCGTGGCTGAATCTCAAATCGAGCAGTTTATCTTTATGCCCATTGATCAATTTAACGATAAGATGGGGCTCCCAGAAGACAGCTACATGGGGCTATGGAGCGAAACAAGACTTAATATTCCTGACCAGCAGCTTTCGGGAACAAAATCCCTCAGTGAGCTGGGCAATACCATAGAAGATCTGTGGGGACCAATGATTTCAATGGTAGGCGCCATGACCCTTATTTCCTGTGTCGTAGCCTTGATTATCCTCTATCTCGTAACCTCATTGATTATCGAGGAAAACAAAAACACCATCTCACTTTTTAAGATATTTGGCTACAGACGTCGTGAGATTAAATCCCTGATACTCGACAGCGCCACCATTGTCATCTTGATCGCATTTATCATCAGTATTCCAATTATGGCGGCATCAATGAATGCAATATATGGCTATCTTGGGAATATGATCAATTTAGTGCTGCCAACGATTATTAGTCCATTTTATGTATTAGTCTGTTTGGCGGCCATTATGCTGACCTATCAGCTTAGCAAGCTAATATGTGCCAGAAAGGTAAACACGGTTGACATGAGTGAAGCGCTGAAGGCAGCAGCAGAATAAAGAAGTATTATTTACCCAGTTTGAGGCTACAGAAAAATACTGTGGCCTCAAACTTACCAACCTTCTTCTCGGCCCTCTATCAAAAAAACAAGTCGCCCTCATTTGATTTCTAATTTCCATTTTGTAATTATACCTATATCTTGGCTGTAAGGTACCTTAAATACAAGTTCCATGGAACTTTTCTAATATCCCCTTGTTCTATACCATATTCATGCCCTTCATATGACACCTGTTACTTGAATGGACTTTACATGAAAAAATTTGAAAAGATAAATTTGTGTTTAATATTTATGATATCTTGCCGCATCTTCTTTCGTTTCATGAATAGTACCCCACGGATGCTCTGGTGGTGCATAAATAGAATATAATTTAAGGGGGGTGCAGCCTGTATTAATCAAATTATGCCATTTACCTGCAGGGATAAATATTGCATAGTTATCATAGACAGTTGCCTGAAAATCCAAGTGATCTTTTCGATCCCCCATTTTAACGAGCCCTTGACCTTGTTCAATACGAATGAATTGATCATGATCAGGGTGAATTTCTAAGCCTATGTCGTCTCCAACGTTGATGCTCATCAAGGTAAGCTGCAAATATTCTCCCGTCCATAAAGCGGTGCGAAAAGTATTATTTTGCTTAGTGGCCTCCTCAATATTAACCACAAAGGGTTTTGGCCCATAATCCTTCAATTTGATAAAATGTGCAGGTGCCTTTGGGCAGTATGCTGGCGGGCTCACCCAGTAAGGATAAGGATACCTTCTGTAATCGTGATACCAATGGTAGGGGCTATACATAAACTCATTCCTTTCATAGACTTTCTAATAGTATATGCTATATGTTAAGAAGCGGTGCACCAATTGGCAGAAAGTCATTCTTAACTGAATTCACCCAATACCCCGCTATGTTAATTTTCTAATATGATTGATTGAATTTTCAGTGGAATATATAAAGTCAGAAAATTTAACAATTGAAATTTTCATTTAGTTGAAGCTATAATTTATTATATAAGATAATTCTGTATTTTCAAACGAATACTTAAAGTTGTTTAGCCCATACGAAGGGGTTGATGAGCTTGCTGTCTAAGCTAAGGGAATTTAATACATTACGCAATCAAATGGTATTCCTATTCTTAATTGTCATGGTAATCGTATTGTTTTTGATTAGTATGAGCACCTTTAGAATTGTTGCCAATCTATTGAAGGATAACGCTGAAATACAGATCCAGGAAACAACTGTACAGGTTAGTCAGCGTATAGACACCTTGTATCGTCAGATCGATATGATTTCCAAACAGGTCATTACAGATTCCTATGTACAGCAGCTGGTTTTGGATGAGGCCGAGGGAAGGACGGTAAATTTTGCCAAGCGTCAGGATTTGATGAAGGTTTTGAATAGCTACCAGGCCTATGCCGACGGAGTTCATTCCTTTGAGCTGTACATAAAGGACGAGAGCAGGCTGTTTCCGTTGAATGGAACCCTTTTGTCCAGCAGAATAGAAGCAGCGTGGATAGAAGAAGCAAGAAAGGGAAAGGGAAAGCTTGTGTGGATTGGCAGGGATCCAAAGGAGCCAAGCCTGTTTTTGGGGATTCGTCAAGTTAGTTTAATGGATCGTTGGTTTTCCAATGGAGGTTATTTAATCACCCGGGTAAATTCAGATTATTTCAGAATCAAAAATGAACATGAGGGTGGGAAGTACACGGAATATATGATAATTGTTGATCAAAATAATCTCCCTGTTTTCACCAATTACTATGGAGGGATTGAAGAAATTGCTGTGGGAAATCAAAAAAATATAAAAATCAATGGACTGGACTACATTGTATCAAGGGAGAAATCCTACATAACAGGATGGACAACCGTCATCCTAACACCGGTCAACACCTTAATGGGTGGCCTATCTGTTCTTCGAGCTGCCATTTTATTTTCAGGGATCATCGGATTTATTTTATTTTTTCTTTTATCTTTTTTCCTTTCAACCATGATTACACGGCCTATTTTAAATCTGATTAAAACCATGGGGAATGCTAAGCTGGGGGGCTTAAGACCCACTGCAGAAAAATCATCGACTGCGGAATTCTCAGAATTAAATAAAACCTATAACGAACTGGTGGAAAACACCAACCATTTAATCGGGGTCGTCTATGAAAAGGAGCTGCTCCTCAGTCAGGCTGAGTTAAAGGCCCTGCAGGCCCAAATTAATCCCCATTTTTTATATAACACCCTAGAGGCGCTTTATTGGTCACTGGAGGAAAAGGATGAAGAATTGGCGGAGCTGGTGGTGGCAATGTCTGATCTGTTCCGCTATACCATCAGCAACTCCCAAATGGATGAGTGGGTAATGGTAAAGGAAGAGCTTCAGCATGTGGAACGATATTTACATATTATGAAAATGAGATTCGGGGATCGCTTAACATGGCAGGTTTCCTCCCCTCCCGATTGTGAAATTAAAATTCCGAAATTATTAATACAGCCCCTGGTGGAAAACGCCATATTACATGGAATAGGCAATAAAAATGGACAGGGCACCGTGTCAGTCCTTGTGGAGGATATGAAGGCAGTCTCCAGGCTATTCATTAAGGTAATCGATGATGGGCCCGGGATAGAGGAAAAGACACTTCAATTGATCATGCAATCCCTAAAGCAAGGGAAGATGACATCTTTGAAGGGAAACGGTATGGCCATTAGCAATGTACATAAAAGACTGCAATTATATTTTAAGGGCTACGAAAAAAGCGGACTGATCATCGACAGCAAGCCGAATAAAGGAACCAGCATAACCTTTGAAATTCCCTATGGAGGAGGAGTTTGATGATTCATTCAAAAAGGATTTTGATTGTTGATGATGAACCAAAAACAAGGGAAGGCTTAAAAAAAACACTGGGCATATGGTCTGAGGGGCGGTATGAGATTCTTTCGGCAGAAAGTGCCAAAGAGGCAATGGGAGTGATCGAGAGACAGGGGGTTCATCTACTTATAACGGATATTTGTATGCCTGAAGTTTCAGGCTTGAAAATGCTGGAGGAATTAAACAAAAAGAATGGTAAATTAGTGGTGATCATCTTGTCAGGCTTTCCTGAATTTGACTATGCCCAGCAGGCCATTCAGCTGGGAGTAATAAACTATTTACTGAAGCCCATCAATAAGAGCAAATTAATTGAAGCGGTGGAAAAGGCAATGGAGGTAGAAGCCAGGCAGGAGCGGGCAGGTAAGATGGAAAAATTTGTGGATGGTCAATTGTTAAACCTTAGGAACGAAGATTCAATTCAATCCCCTGTCAGAGAAGCAATTCGTTTTGTCGACGAAAATATTAAAGGCCAGTTAAGCCTGAAAAATGTTGCCAATCACGTACACTTAAATGCCAACTATTTAAGTGTGTTGTTCAAAGAACAGACCAATTTAACATTCAGCGAATATGTCACCCGGCTTAGATTAGAGAAGGCAAAAAAACTACTGCTGACGAGTCATTTAACCGTAGAGGATATTGCCAATGAGGTGGGGTATCAGACATCTAAATATTTTATCAAGGTATTTAAAGCCTCTGAGGGAGTGACTCCCTATCGATTTAGAAAAATCAACAATGGCGATCTAATCCAATGAAAGTGGTATTTTCCCCAATCACTGTTCCTTGTTTCATCCTTTTTGGGGTGCTAGACTGATAAATGTAAAGACTATTCTGAAAAAGTGAGGGGGTTAATCATGTTTAAGAAAACGTATTCATTCATCTTCGTAATGACGTTGTCGATTATTCTTGTTTTAGCAGGGTGTACCGCTCCTCAGGACACCGGCAATCAGCAGAATGAGGAAGTCCTTGGGGAGCCGGAAAATGTAACTATTAACTTTATGCATTTATGGCCTGCAGGAAGCTCAAGACAACAAAACTTAATTGTCAATGAAATCATTGAAGAATATCAGGATGCTAATCCACACGTAAAAATCCTTCAAGAGGTATTGGAAAATGAGCAGTACAAAACCAAGCTGCAGGTTATTTCAGCCTCAAACGAGCTGCCTGATGTGGGCATGACCTGGCCTGCAGGTTTTATGGAGCCCTATGTCAAGGGAAATCGTTTTACACCATTGAATGACATACTGGTGGGGGACCTGAAGGAGTCCTTCATCGCCGGTACCACAGAGGCCTACGCCGTTGACGGGAAAACCTACGCCTTTCCGTTGGAATTAAACATTGTACCGCTTTATTACAACAAAGAAATTTTCGCTAACCATAATTTGACGGTACCCGAGACCTATGAAGACTTTAAGCATGTTGTAAAAACCCTGGTAGACAACAATGTGGTACCAATTGCCCTGGGCAATCGAGATCGTTGGACCGGATCACTATGGTACATGTATTTGGCAGACCGGATCGGCGGCCCTGAAGTTTTAACCAGTGCCATTAATCGAAGCGGTACCTTTGAAGAGGAAAGCCTGATAAGAGCAGCGGAGGAGGTTCAAAGGCTGGTGGATATGAATGCCTTTGTCAGAGGCTTCAACGGCTTGTCCAATGACGAAGGAAAGGCCGAATTCCTTAATGAACAGGCAGCCATGTATTTAATGGGCTCCTGGGAATTACCTAATTTTACAACCAACGAAGAAATACCCCAGGAGTTTCGAGATAAGGTTGGGTACTTTAAATTCCCTACAGTTGAAGATGGCAAGGGAGATATTGACAGCTGGGTAGGCGGACCCGGAGTAGGACTGTTTGTTGCTGAGAATTCTCCAGTAAAGGATGAGGCCAAAAAATTTGTTAAGTTCTTTGTGGAGCGATGGGGAGAGGAGGCCGTTACAAGGGCCGGTGTTACCCCAGCCACAGCAGTTGATACCTCAAGACTGGATTTACCGCAGCTATATATAGATGTTTTGAAGGATTTAGGAAAAGCAAGCAATATGACCCTATTTGCCGATGTACAAATGAGTGCCCCGGTGGCCCAGACCCATCTAAACATGATTCAGTCCCTTTTTGGAAAGCAAATTACACCGGAGGATTATGCCAAAAGACACGAAGAAGCCCTGGAGGCCGATGCTAATAACTAGCGGTTGAGTTATGAAAAGAGAGGACATATCAGAATGGGATATGTCCTTTCTAGTAAAGGTACATAAAGATTGCTGCCCCTATACAGAGGCCAATAATAAAGCTTCTTTAGCGGTCTTCAAAAAAATCGTAAGAAGGGAGACAAAATGTAGTGGATAAAGTCATGTCAGATAAAAGAATCATTGCCTTGTATGTGCTTCCTGCCCTGGTTCTAATGATGATTTTAGTCTATAGCCCCATCGCCATGACGGGGTATTATGGCCTGATGAAATGGGATGGCATTGGTGAGATGGAATTTGTGGGATTAACAAATTATATCAGATTACTATCGGATTCAATGTTCTGGAAAAGCCTTTACCATTCCTTTTTACTGGCTTTGTTTTCCGTCGTTAGCCTGGGGGGCTATTTAACAATAGCCTTGGTCTTATCGGGAAAAATCAAAGGGGCCAATCTGTTCAGAAAAATCTACTTGATTCCCATGCTGCTTTCCTCGGTGGCCATTGCACAACTGTGGCTGAGAATTTATCATCCCACCAATGGTGTACTCAACAGACTGCTTACCTCCCTGGGGATGAATCAAATTCCGCTGTGGCTGGCAGATCCCAATATCGTTTTATTTGCCATTTTTGTTGCCATCATATGGCAGTATGCAGGATTTTATATATTGATCTATTATGCAGCCCTAAAGAATATTCCTGAATCACTGATCGAGGCAGCCAGAATTGATGGGGCAACCCCCTGGCAAATTGCACTTAAGATTAAAATTCCCTTAATTGCCAATGTAATCAAAGTAACGGTGGTTTTGGCCGTGGTGGGGTCCCTAAAATATTTCGACCTAATCTATGTCATGACCGGGGGAGGTCCTGACGGAGCCAGTGAAGTAATGGCCTCCTATATGTACAGGCAAGCCTTTCGTTCCTATAACTTTGGATATGGTAGCGCAATCGGATTTTTTCTGTTATTAATATGCTTGATTGTCACATATTTAATTCGTAAGCTAACCGCGACCGAAGAAGAAATTCAATATTAGAGGGGGCTAAAATCGTGAAAAGTATAGCTGAAAAGAGCAGCACAGAGCGAAATACAGTCAGGCCAATGAAAAATCCTTTTCAATATTTTACGGGAAAGAGACTGGCCAAGGGAGCCCTGTATACGATATTAATTTCGATTGCGGTTATTCAAATCTTCCCATTGGTGTGGCTGCTGTTTTTCTCCCTGAAAAACAATCAGGAGGTATTTAATACAGCTCCATTGGCCCTTCCCAGAGATCCCAAGTGGGAAAATTACCTCAAGGTTTGGACAGAGGGGAATATTGGCACTTACTTTTTCAACAGCCTGTGGATTACCGTAACTGCCGTGATTATCACCGTTCTTCTGGCAAGCCTTGTAACATTTGCCATTACCCGTATGAAGTGGAAATTAAAAAAACCTGTTCTGGGATTATTCATGGTGGGTTTAATGATTCCTGTCCATTCTACCCTGATTCCACTCTTTAGCTTCTTTGTCAAAACAAAACTGATGGATAACCCACTGTCAATCGTCCTGACCTATATTGCCTTCAATCTTCCCGTTACCATTATGATTTTACTAGGCTTTTATTATGCCCTGCCCCGGGAAATTGAAGAAGCAGCCATGATCGACGGCTGTTCTGTCAATCGAATGTTCTTTCAAATCATCTTACCCATGACGGCACCTGTTATGGCAACGGCTGCCATTATCAATATGATCTATAATTGGAACGAATTTGTATTTGTAAATACCTTTATCAGCTCAGATAAATACAAGACATTAACGGTAGGCATACAAAATTTTATAGGCCAATATTCCACCGATTGGGGTGCCATTGGAGCCACATTGATGATCAGTATCCTACCAATATTATTGGCATTCTTTGTCTTAAGCGACCGAATTGTTGAGGGGATCACGGCAGGATCAATCAAGGGGTAAGGATTAGTTTAATCCACAAAGCATATAGTTAAAGGGGGATATCAATGACAATCATTCGTAATCCAATTTTAACGGGATTTAATCCCGACCCAAGCATTTGCAGGGCTAAAGAAGATTATTATATCGCAGTTTCCACCTTTGAATGGTTTCCCGGGGTCGGTATCTACCATTCAAGGGATTTAAAAAACTGGCGCCTGGTCTCAAGACCCTTAAACAGGGTCAGTCAATTGGATATGAAGGGAAATCCCGATTCCGGTGGAATTTGGGCGCCGCAGCTCTCCTACCATGGTGATCAATTCTGGCTGATCTACACCGATGTGAAGGTGGTGGACGGTCAATGGAAGGATTGCCATAATTACCTTGTGACCAGTGATTTCATAGATGGTCAATGGTCAGAGCCCGTCTATCTAAATAGCTCGGGCTTTGACCCCTCCCTGTTTCACGATGAAGACGGAAAAAAATATCTGGTGAATATGCTCTGGGATCATCGTGTCGGTCATCACAATTTTTACGGTATTGTCCTTCAGGAATACAGTGTTCAGGAGGAAAGGCTGGTGGGGAAAAAAGAAATTATTTTTAAGGGAACAGACCTAAGGCTTACCGAGGCCCCCCATTTATATAAAATAAATGACTACTATTACCTTTTAACCGCAGAAGGGGGTACCAGGTATGACCATGCAGCAACCATTGCCCGGTCTAAAAATCTCTGGGGACCCTATGAGGTCCATCCTGAAAATCCCCTGTTAACCTCATGGCCCTATCCCCGTAATCCTCTGCAAAAGGCAGGCCATGCCTCCCTTGTAAAAACCCATACAGATCAGTGGTTTTTAGTTCATTTAACTGGAAGGCCTTTGCCTAAGGAGCATCAGCCCCTGTTGGATCATCGAGGCTACTGCCCCCTTGGAAGAGAAACCGCCATCCAAAGAATTCAATGGAAGGACGATTGGCCCTATGTCCTGGGCGGCAATCAACCATCGCTGGAAATTGAAGGGCCCGATATCGAGGAAGTAGAGTGGGAAAGGGACTATGAAGAAAAGGATGATTTTAATCAGGAAACCCTGAACCTTCATTTTCAGACCCTACGGATTCCCCTGGGGAATCAGATAGCCTCCCTAAAGGATAACCCCGGGCACCTTCGCCTGTATGGCAGAGAATCACTGACTTCAAAGTTTACCCAGGCCTTTGTGGCCCGTCGGTGGCAGCATTTTAATTTTATAGCAGAGACAAAGGTGGCCTTTCAACCAAGGTCCTTTCAGCAATCGGCAGGATTAGTCAATTATTATAACACCCAAAACTGGACATCGCTTCAAATAACATGGCATGAAGACAAGGGCAGAATCCTGGAGCTGATGACCTGCGACAATTTTCAATTTGATCAGCCCCTTAAGGGGAAAGAAATCGTTGTACCAGATCAGGTGGCCTACATATATCTTCGTGCTAAGGTCAATACCAACATTTATATGTATTCCTATTCCTTAGATGGGAAGGAATGGGTTACCATTCCCATTGAATTTTATTCCTACAAGCTGTCAGATGACTATATTCAAGGGGGCGGCTTCTTTACAGGGGCCTTTGTAGGAATGCAATGCCAGGATACATCCGGTGAAAATCTTCATGCTGATTTTGACTATTTTATTTATAAGGAAATATAGCACTATAATATTTTACTGAAAAACTACCTTTAAAATTAAAAATAAAGATTGGAGGAATGATCATGAATTATTTTAAAAACATTGGCAACATCACCTTTGAAGGGCCCCGTTCAGGAAATCCCTTTGCTTTTAAATATTATGATCCCGAAGGAAAGATCGGCGGAAGGTCCATGAAAGACCTTATGCGGTTTTCCGTCGCCTATTGGCACACCTTTGTGGCCGACGGCAGTGATCCCTTTGGTCAGGGAACCATGAACCGCCCCTACAGCCAATTTAACGGCATGGATTTGGCAAAGGCAAGGGTAGAGGCTGCCTTTGAGCTGTTTGAAAAATTAGATGTTCCCTTCTTTTGCTTCCATGACACCGATATCGCTCCCGAGGGAAGCAATCTAAGGGAGACCTATAAAAATTTAGATACCATCGTCGCCATGATAAAGGCCCATATGAAGACAAGTAAAACCAAGCTCCTTTGGAATACCGCCAATATGTTTTCCCACCCCCGATGGCTTCACGGGGCTGCAACGTCTCCCAATGCAGATGTATATGCCTATGCAGCAGCAAAGGTTAAAAAGAGCCTTGAAATTGGCAAAGAGTTGGGGGCAGAAAACTATGTATTCTGGGGAGGCAGGGAAGGCTATGAAACCCTGCTGAATACCAATATGAAGCTGGAGCTTGACAATTTAGGCCGTTTCCTACATATGGCCAAGGATTATGCCAGGGAAATTGGCTTCGACGCTCAGTTTTTAATAGAGCCTAAGCCAAAGGAGCCCACAAAGCATCAGTACGATTTTGACGTAGCCACCAGCCTGGCATTTTTACACGCCTATGGCTTAACGGCGGATTTTAAATTCAATATTGAGGCAAACCACGCCACCCTGGCGGGCCACACCTTTGAGCATGAGCTTCGCGTAGCCCGTATTAACGGTATGCTGGGTTCGGTAGACGCCAATCAGGGAGACACCCTGCTGGGCTGGGATACCGATGAGTTTCCCACCGATCTCTATAGCACAACCCTGTCGATGTATGAAATCTTAAAAAACGGCGGCCTTGGAAGGGGCGGGCTCAATTTTGATGCCAAGGTAAGGCGGGGCTCCTTTGAACCAGAAGATCTGTTCCATGCCCATATTGCAGGTATGGATGCCTTTGCCCTGGGGGCAAGGGTTGCCCAAAGGCTAGTTGAAGACCAGGTACTGGATACCTTCATTGATGAGCGATACGGAAGCTATAAGGAAGGCATTGGCCTGGATATCGTTGAAGGCAGGGCCGATATCTATAGGCTGGAGGAATATGCATTACAGCTTGGCGAGATACAAAACAGATCGGGCAGACAGGAAAGGCTCAAGGGCCTAATCAATCAATATTTGATTGAGTCATTTCAATCATCTCGTTAAGGGGGAATCAAGATGAAATATGTAATCGGTATCGATCTCGGAACCAGTGCCGTCAAGGTACTATTAATGAATCAGGGGGGAGAAATTTGCCTGGAGGTTTCCAGGGAATACCCATTAATTCAAGAAAAATCAGGCTATAGTGAACAGGACCCCAGGGAATGGGTGGATCAAACCACCATGGCCCTAAGGGAACTGGTGAATCAGCTCGATGAAGACAGCAATTGTATTGAAGGTATCAGCTTTTCAGGTCAAATGCACGGCCTTGTGCTGTTGGATCATGAAAACAACCTGCTTAGGAACGCAATTTTATGGAACGATACCAGAACCACTGCCCAATGTCAGGAAATTTACAATACCGTAGGGAAGGAAAGGCTTCTTGAAATCACAAAAAATGTTGCCCTGGAAGGCTTTACATTACCAAAGCTATTGTGGGTAAAAAAACATGAGCCGGAAATCTATCAAAAAGCGGCTGTGTTTATGCTGCCAAAGGACTATCTCAGGTATGCCATGACAGGGCAAATCCACAGTGAATACTCCGATGCCGCCGGAACCTTAATGCTGAATGTGGCCGAGAAAAGGTGGAGTGAGGAAATTTGTGAGCTGATGGGGATTGATCCTAAGCTCTGCCCACCCCTGGTTGCCTCCCACCAATTCGTAGGAACCATAACCGAGGATTTTTCCAAAAGAACAGGGCTGGCCCCCACCACCAGGGTGTTTGCTGGAGGGGCCGACAATGCCTGTGGCGCCATTGGCTCAGGAATTTTATCGGATGGAGTCACCCTATGCAGTATAGGAACCTCAGGAGTGGTGCTTTCCTATGAGGAAAGAAGCGACCGGGATTTCAATGGCAGGGTACATTATTTCAATCACGGAGAAGAAAAGGCCTTCTATACCATGGGGGTGACCCTGGCGGCGGGCTATAGTCTGAGCTGGTTCAAAAATACCTTTGCTCCGGGAGAAACCTATGAAACCCTTTTAAAGGGATTAGGGGATGTTCCCATTGGCGCCAATGGCTTGCTATTTACCCCCTACCTGGTGGGAGAAAGGACCCCCCATGCCGATGCCGTCATTCGGGCCAGCTTTATTGGAATACAGGCCTCCCACAAAAGAATTGATTTTGCCCGGGCAGTCATTGAAGGAATAACCTTTTCTCTGAATGAAACCATAGAAATCTTTAGAGAAAGGGGCAAGGCCATTGATACCGTCATTTCAATAGGTGGTGGTGCCCAAAATGATATCTGGCTTCAAATCCAGGCCGACATTTTTAATGCAGCCATTGTCAGGCTTTCCAGTGAGCAAGGGCCTGCTGTGGGAGCCGCCATGCTGGCTGCCTGGGGCTGCGGCTGGTATGAAAGTCTTCAGCAATGCGCCAAGATGTTTATTACTTCATCCAAAACATTTCAGCCTATCCCGGAAAATGTTGAAAAATATAAAGAAATATATGGTCTCTATAAAATGGTCTATCATCAGACCAGGGTAATCAATGAAGGGCTGGAGAAATTCCGTCACAATTAACAAAGCCTTGCTGGACTTGGGGGGGATAAAGTGGAAGTTAACTGGGTAAACAGTAAATTTTATACAGCCTGTCAATGGATTTGCCAGCTGGCCTGTTTAAATCTGCTCTGGATTTTATTTGCCTTTGGGGGCTTGATCATATTTGGGCTGATGCCAGCCACGGCAGCGATGTTTACCGTCTTAAAAAGGTGGGTCATGGGGGAAGCCGGTATTCCATTATTGCGAACCTTCATCACAGCCTACCAAAAAGAATTTATCGGGTCAAACCTGCTGGGGCTTCCTTTCGCAGGGGCTGGGTATATAATCTATTTTAACTACAACTTTTTACAGGTAATGGATGGGCCATTTCAGACTGTTTTGCTGGTCAGCCTGATTAGTACCACCATCCTTTATCTGATTACCGCGGCCTTCATTTTCCCTGTTTATGTACATTATGACCTCAAGCCCCTGCAATATATCAAGGTGGCTTCTGTTATCGGCATACGTAGCCCCCAGATGATTCTGATACTGGTATTGGGCCTTGTACTGCTGTATCATCTCTTTTATTTCATTCCAGGGCTGATTCCCTTCTTTGGCATGAGTGCCACCGGGTTAATTGTAATGGGGTGTGGAACCAGGATATTAGTGAGGGCTGAAAAGTAAAAAATAACAGAATACAAAGGAGGCAGGAGAGCAATCTTCCTGTCTCTTTTTCAGCTTGATTGACTTATAAAAAAATTCAGTAAATTCTACTTTACACGAAATATGTACGTATGATATGATAAATTTGTACAGATAAGGAGAGAGGATATGAATAATTTCAACAAGCATAATCTGAATGAACCAAAATATAAGCAACTCATAGATTATATTATCCAATACATAAAAAATGGCGACCTGAAGCCCCATGACAGAATCTTTACCGAGCTTGAATTAATGGATAAATTTAAAATAAGCAGGCATACGGTTCGAAAGGCCTTCGACCATCTGGTAAATGAAGGCTGGCTTTATAAGGTACAGGGAAAGGGAACCTTTGTGTCTTATCCATCAGATCATTTTAAAGGAGACGGGAAGCTAATTGCGGTGGTAACAACCTATTTGGGAGACTATATTTTTCCCGATATTATTGAAGGCATTGAAAATGTTTTGACTCAAAATGAATACAGCATTATTTTAGGCAACACAGATAATAAAATTGAAAAGGAACGGGTGGTATTGAAAAACCTTTTGTCTAACAACCTTCAGGGCTTAATCACAGAGCCTACCAAAAGTGTTTTTTCCAATCCCAATAAGGATATATACCAGCAGTTTATCAACCGGGGAATTCCCATCATCTTTATTAATGGCTATTACGAAGAAATGGAGTCCTCCTATATCATTGAGGATGATATCCACGCCGGTTATATTGCTACGAAACACCTGGTGATGGAAGGCCATAAAAAAATCGGCGGCATCTTTAAAAGTGACGACATGCAGGGTCACAGGCGGTACCAGGGCTTTGTAAAATGCCTCAGGGAATTTAATATCGAGATTCCTGAAAAAAGCGTGATCTGGTATAGTACAGAGGATAGGGATGATTTCTTTAATGATCAGGATTATATCAAAATCCTGTTAAGGAGGCTCAACAGCAGCAGTGCAGTGGTATGCTACAACGACCAAATTGCAGTAAGGCTGTTGGAAATACTAAAAAACAATGGCATCAGGGTACCAGATGACTGCTCCATTGTTAGCTTTGACAATTCCAATATTGCCCATACCGCAGAGGTAAAATTAACAACAGTTGCCCATCCCAAGGCAGCCCTGGGTGAAAGGGCCGCCCATGCGCTATTAGAGCTGATTAAGGATAAAGGATTGTTGATTCAGGAAAAGATGCAGCCCAAATTAATTGTAAGGGAGTCAACAAAGAAAATATAAAAAATTTACTTATAGATGTACGTACAATTTTAAGGTAATATACAATGATATGCGCACATATTATATTTTATTCATTATTAAAAATAAATTTAAATTAGGGGGTATGCAAAAATGAAGGGTTCAAAGCCTCAAATTGGGTTACTGGGAATTATGCAAGAACTATATGATGATATGATTCCAGGCATTACAGAGCATCAAGAGGGCTACGCAAGGGAAATTGTGAAGCAGCTTTCCGATGAAGTTGAGCTGATCTTTCCCAGGGCGGCCAGGAACAGGCAGGATATTGAGGAGATCGTTAAGGAGTTTAATTCTAATAATTTAGATGGGATTATGATTGTCATGCTGACCTACGGGCCGGGCCAAAGAATTGTTAGGGCATTGCAAATGAACCGGCTGCCATTGTTATTGGCAAATATTCAACCGGTACCAAGTGTTACGGACCAATGGAACATGGATGACCTTACCTATAATCAGGGAATCCATGGTGCCCAGGATACCGCCAATGCCATTTTAAGAACCTATCAAAAGCCCTGTACCATCATATCTGAAGATTGGCGCTCAGAAGCCTTCAAGGCCTATGTAGCTGATTGGGCAAAGGCTGCCCAAACTGTCAATGAGCTAAGGAAAATGAAGGTTGCGATTTTTGGAAGAATGGAGGGCATGGGGGATATTACCACCGATGATTCGGCATTTTTAAGGAAAATAGGTCCCCAGGTTTGCTATGAAGATATTGGGCAGGTATATCGAAATATGGAAAACGTTTCCCAACAGGAAATTGATGAACAAATAAAAAAGGATTATCACAATTTCATCATTGATCCTAAGTTAAAGCGGGAAAACCACGAATATGCCGTTAGAATGCAGTTGGGCTTTAAAAAATTACTGATGGAAAAGGGATATAGTGGCTTTACGGCCTATTTCAATGTATTCAAGGGAGATGGACGATTCAGACAAATACCTATGCTGGCAGCCTCCAATCTGATGGCCGAAGGCTATGGCTATGCAGCAGAGGGAGACAGCATTACCTGTTCCCTGGTGGCGGCAGGCCATGTACTTCAAGAGAATGCCCACTTTACTGAAATGTATGCCATGGACTTTGAAAAGGGGTCTATGCTGATGAGCCATATGGGGGAAGGAAATTGGAAAATAGCAAAAAAGGTTGAACTGCGGGATCGGGTGCTGGGTATTGGCAATCTGGATAATCCCCCCACAACAGTATTTATGGCAAAGCCCGGTGAGGCAACCCTTGTTTCTCTGGTGCCCCTATGGGGAGAAAAATATAGATTGGTTGTATCCTACGGTGAAATTCTAGAAACCGAGGAAATCCCCTTTATAGAAATGCCCTATTTCCACTACAGGCCGTCCACAGGGGTTTACGAATGTAATAACAATTGGTTAAGAAATGGTGGAACCCATCATCAGGTATTACATCTTGGGGATTTAAGAAGAAGATGGCAATTTTTATGCGACATACTGGATATCGAATACGTTGAAGTATAGATTAGGCTGTGTCTGAATACTCAAGGGTGCAGATTTCACTGAATTTATGTTCCAAGCAAGGCGGTTTTTTCAAGGCATACCAGGGGTACGTCAAGAAAAGCAACGCTGCGTGGGACAAAAGCGGTGAAAGATGCCCTTGAGTGGATTTTCAGACACGCCCTAGGAAGGGGAGGGAGCGTTGATGAGTAAATATGCCATTGGTGTTGATTTCGGAACCCAGTCGGGAAGGGGAGTCCTTGTCAATATCAAAAATGGTGAGGTGCTGGCCAGCGCTGTTTATCCTTATCGCCATGGTGTGATAGATGAACAGCTTCCAGGAACCAATATCAAATTAGAGCACGACTGGGCACTACAAAATCCAGATGACTATCTGGAGGTACTTCAAAAAACCATTCCAGCCATAATCGATCAGGCAAAGGTTGATATTGACGATATTATTGGTCTGGGAATCGACTTTACCTCCTGTACTATGATGCCTGTGGCAGAGGATGGCAGGGTACTGTGTCAGCTGGAAGACTACAAGGATCATCCCCATGCCTGGGTAAAGCTGTGGAAGCATCATGCAGCCCAGGATGAAGCAGATAAGGTTAACAAAATTGCATCGGAAAGGGGAGAGGAATTTTTAAAAAGATATGGCGGCAAAATTTCCTCAGAGTGGTTAATACCAAAGATTTTGCAAATATTAGATGAAGCCCCTGAAATATATGAAAGGACCTATAGCTTTATGGAGGCCACTGATTGGGTAACGATGCAGCTTACAGGGAATTTTATAAGAAACAGCTGTACTGCCGGATACAAGGCCATTTGGCATAAGCAAAAGGGCTTTCCTCAAAGGGCCTACTTTAAGGCATTAGACCCTCGCCTGGAAAACCTTGTTGAGGAGAAATTAAAGGGTGAAATCAAACCAATAGGTAGCCGGGCCGGAACCCTGACGGAAGCCATGGCCCAAAAGCTGGGGCTA
>CBFGTV010000029.1:0-41943 GCA_965652145.1 uncultured Clostridiaceae bacterium | reverse complement strand
CAACGCTGCGTGGGACAAAAAAGCGGTGAAAGATGCCCTTGAGTGGGTTTTCAGATACGCCCTAAAGACCTTTAGTCAGAACAAAGTCTTCCTTCAGAGAATTTAAAGGATGACTTTGTTGAAATCTATATTTGGAAAGCTCTCTTTAATATAATTGTGTTAAGTGAACTTTCCTATAGATTATAAAAATACAGGCGTTTTTTTATTACATTTGGAAAGATAAAGATGATGGTTCACTTATTTCTTTTCAAATGGATCATAAAAACATGAGATAAGGAGGTAGCAAGAATGGATCACTTATTTGAAAAGGTTGCATACCTGCGGGGATTGGCA
Organism: uncultured Clostridiaceae bacterium; assembly: GCA_965652145.1. GTDB lineage: Bacteria > Bacillota > Clostridia > Peptostreptococcales > Natronincolaceae > CBFGTV01. The sequence continues at coordinate 41,610 of CBFGTV010000029.1, read as the reverse complement.
GATGGTTTAAACATCAAAGAATCATCGAAAGAGGGCAAACTATTGATGAATATTATCGACACCCTGGAGGAATTTGCAGACGCTATTGTTGAAATCGGTGAAGAGCAGGAGGAATTAGCCGAATACGTTGAAGCCCTTGATGAAGATTTAATGGACGTAGAGGATGAACTCTTTGAAGAAGATGACGATGATGAGTTTGACGACTATGAGGATTTTGACGAAGAAGATGACGATATAGACTTTGCTGAGGTATTGTGCCCTTACTGCGAAGAAGAGATTTTTGTTGATGAAGATTTATTGGAGGATGATGAAGTTGAAGTGGTCTGTCCTCAATGCCATAGAACAATTACCATTATGGAGGAAGACCATTATCATGAGCACCACGATGGCTGCTGTCACATTGATGAAGAAGAAATTGTAGAGGAAATTGAAAAATAATTTTAAAAAGCAATATAAAAAATCCAATGCAAAAATTTCATTGGATTTTTTTATTTTATCCCATTAAACCAAAGGTCATGACCTTTGGTTTTTTCTTTTAGTTTTGGTCATAATTTATTTCCTTTTGAAATATCTATTATAAAGAAGGGGGGACAGGTTCTCATGGAGGCAAGCTTTATTGATAAAGAAAGGTATAGTCAAACCCATCAGCAGCTGGAACAATATCTCTGCCCTGAAATTCGAAAAATAGTAAGCCCTATCCCAAATTCCTTTAAACAGTTGATGGAGGAAATCAGATTAAGGGTTAATCGTCCACTAATGCTATTAGGTGATGGAAGGGAATATTATGTTACAGAGCAGGGAGAACTGACCCTCGAGTCTCAAAGGGCCATGAAGGTAAACAGAAAAAATATTGAAAACACCCTACAGTTTATATCTAACTATTCCCTATACGCCATTGAAGAGGAATTAAAGCAGGGCTATATTACCATCCCCGGCGGACACCGGGTAGGGATTGTCGGCAGAGTTGTTTTAGATAATGCCGGCGGTGTAAAGACAATGAAGGACTTTAGCGGGCTGAATATGCGTATCTCCAGAGAGAAAAAGGGGGTAGCAGACACAGTAATGGAATACCTTATCAAAGGGCCGACAGACTGTTATAATACCCTGATTATATCTCCACCCCAATGTGGTAAAACCACCCTTTTGCGAGACATTATCAGAAATCTTAGTAATGGCATACCCCCATTGAACTTTAAAGGCATGAAGGTGGGAGTGGTGGATGAACGCTCTGAGATTGGCGGTTCCTTCCAGGGAGAAGCTCAAAACGATTTGGGTATTAGAACTGATCTATTAGATGGCTGTCCAAAGGCCCATGGCATGATGATGCTGATTCGATCCATGTCACCCCAGGTAATTGCCACCGATGAAATAGGCAGAATGGAGGATATTCATGCAATCCAAGAGGCGTTAATGGCCGGCACCAGAGTCATCACCACTGTACATGGACAATCCCTCGATGATATACGCTCCAAACCGGTCATAGGTGATCTGGTAAAATCAAAAATATTTAATAGAATGATTGTGTTATCTAATCAGAAGGGCATTGGTACCATTGAATCATTGCTCGAAGGAAATCATTATAAGGCGCTAATCGATCAGCCGATTGCCAATAGGATGGTGACATAGATGACAACCAAAATTATATTTTCCTGTATTATTATAATTTGCAGTGGAATGGTAGGGCAAATTTTAGCCAATGGACTTCGGGAAAGAACCCGCCTGCTGGGACAGCTCATTCATACCCTTCAAATGTTAGAGACGGAAATTGTCTATGGCGCCACCCCACTGCCAATATTGCTGAAAAAAGTAGCCGCCAAAAGCAAAAAAGAAATCAGTATTTTGTTTGATACTACTGCAGAAATTTTACTTAAAAAAGATGGCTTTACCTTCCCAGAGGCCTGGGCTAAAGGCCTGCAAATTGCAAAAAACAGCAGTGAGCTAAAGGGAGAAGATATAGAGCTATTAATAAATCTGGGTAACAACCTAGGTACGTCAGATAAGGAAAATCAAGTTAAGTATATTCGGTTGACAATGGAAGGCTTGAGAAAAAATTACGAGGAGGCAGTCCTCCTGCAAAATAAAAATGTCAGCCTATACAAGCATTTAGGGTTTTTGGCAGGTTTGACAATCGTCATAATTTTATTTTAATTTAGGAGGAATTCACAAATGGTGATGAACGTAGATTTGATTTTCAAAATTGCCGCCATCGGAATTATCGTCTCGATCTTAAACCTCGTATTAGAGAAGGCCGAGAGAAAGGAACAGGCCATGATGACTACCCTGGTGGGGTTAGTGGTGGTATTAATGTTGGTGATTAATTTGATCAGTAATTTATTTGAAACCGTCAAAACCATGTTTCGTTTATATTAAGGATGTGATTCCATGGAGATTTTTCAAATTGTTGCCATTGGTCTGGTTGCGACAGTTTTGGCAATTTTGGTCAAAAATCAAAAGCCAGAGCTGGGGATCTATATCAGCCTTGTAACGGGCTTTGTGATTTTTATATTTGTGCTGGCCAAGCTCCAGTCAGTAATCGAAATATTGAATCAATTGGCTAATAAGATCAGCATTGACGATATTTACCTGGCTACCATATTAAAAATTGTAGGAATAGCCTATATCGCAGAATTTGGAGCCCAGGTATGCAAAGATGCCGGCGAAGGGGTCATTGCTTCTAAAATTGAATTTGCAGGAAAGGTATTAATTATGGTAATGGCTGTACCAATCCTAGTTTCATTAATGGATTTGATCATAAATATGGTGCCTTAGGATGTGAAAAAATGAAAAAACTTTTTATTTTACCCATTGTGTTTATCATATTCATGACAAGCTATGGGTGGGCTGTAGCCGAGGAGCTGAATACAGAAAATATTATACTTGACCAAATTAATAAATTAGACACCGGTGATCTGCAGGAAATTATGGACACAATTAATCGTGATCTGGATGAATACTTGCCTAAAATTAACTTAAAGGAGTTTGTCTTGAAGCTAGTTCGGGGTGAAGCAGTCCTTTCCTTCAATGAGCTTATTAAGGGGGCCCTCAGATTTTTATTTAAAGAGGTTTTTGCCAACTGGAAGCTATTAGGTCAAATTATTGTTTTATCCACCATCTACGCTATGCTCAGTAATCTGCAAAGCGCCTTTGAAAGTGATATTGTAGGCAGGTTAGCCTATAGTGTATGCTACCTGGTGATTATTACCTTGACCATTAAGAGCTTTCTTATAGCCATCAATATTGGAAAAGAAACCATTGATGTTATGGTGACCTTTATGCAGGCTCTCCTGCCGGTACTGCTGGGGCTTCTGCTGGCCATGGGAGGGATAACGGCTTCGGCTTTTTTTCATCCCATATTGCTGGGGGCCATTGGCTTTATCGGTACAGTAGTAAAAACAGTTGTACTGCCCTTAATTTTCTTTTCAGCAGTATTGTCCATTGTTAATAACTTTTCTTCAAAAATACAAATAACAAAATTAGCGGGGCTTCTAAAACAAATTGCCGCCATAATCCTTGGCTTTATCTTAACGGCCTTTGTAGGGATCATTTCGATTCAGGGAATTACCTCGGCCTCGGTGGACGGCGTTACCATCAGGACGGCGAAATTCGCAGTCGATAAATTCATTCCCATTGTTGGCGGCTTCTTATCAGACGCAATGGATACAGTAATCGGCTGTTCACTTTTACTAAAGAACTCCATAGGGGCCATTGGACTGATTAGTGTTTTTTTAATTTGTTTGATTCCGATGATAAAAATACTGGCCTTAATTGTAATCTATAAACTATGTACAGCCATAATTGAACCCATTGCCCAGGGGCAGCTGGTGGATTGCTTAAATCAAATGGCTAATTCCCTGGTACTGCTCTTTGCTACAGTTTCTTCCATAGCCATTATGTTCTTTATTACCATAACAATTATAATTGGCACGGGAAACGTGACTTTAATGATGAGGTAGGTGAAAAGATGGAACAAATCAGAGAATGGGTTATCACCATTATATCAATTGTTATATTCATAACCTTTGTAGAATTTCTTTTACCTAATTCAAATCACAAACGCTATATCAATGTTATCATTGGCCTTTTGATTATGCTTGTCATTCTTAATCCTTTAATGGAGCTGGTGAAGGGAGGCGAGAACATTGCCGACGGTGTACTTATGGCCTCCAATCAATTGGAACAGATGACCCTAAACAATCGTATGAAAACCCTGGAGGTTAATAATCAGGAGATCATAATAGAGCTATACAAAGAAAACCTCAAGGAACAGATGGCCAGCCGTCTTGAAAGTCAGCTGGGGGTACAGGTTGCCGAAATAGACCTGGAAATTGAGGAGAAGAAGGAGGACCAATATGGTATGATCAAGGCCGTCTCCATTATTCTAACAGAAGAAGCACCACCTCCTGAGGAAACGATTAAAATCAAAGAGGTCAGCATAAATGTCAGACTTCCTGGAAAAAAGGATAATAATTCAGAGGACGAAAGCATAATGTTAGTTAATGGAGGGGAAACCATCATCAACGATTTCAATCAATTTTACAACATTCCAAGGGAAAGCATCAGTGTTTTTGTACAGAAGAATAAGTAAAGTGGTGAGGAGGATCAAGCATGGAAAAGTGGAACGAAGCCTTTAAAAAGGTTTTATCAAAAAAATATATAGCTAATCTGCTGGTGCTATTAGCTGTGGCTGTCATGGCGTTGATTATCTCAGGCGACTTTTTTTCCTTAAAGCCTGTCTCAAACAATAATCTTTCCGGTCAGGAAGACCAAAAAGTTCAGGCATCATCGGCCGTTAATTTATCTGAAGAGGAGCTGGTTGAGCATAGATTGAAACGTATTTTGGAAGAAATAAAGGGAGCAGGTCAGGTGGAAGTCATGATTACCTTTGAAATGGGTTCAGAAATTGTACCAGCCCTCAATACAGTAGAGTCAAGAGATACAACAGAAGAAAAGGATTCAAACGGGGGAACCCGTACACTTAATTCCGAAAGCATCACAACCAACACCGTAATCAGCAGTGAGAGTGGTGGAAACAAACCGTTGGTTCTAAAGGAAATTAAGCCCCAGGTGAATGGGGTGATTGTGGTAGCCGAGGGTGCCCAGGATGTTGAAGTCAAGGCTAAGCTATATGAGGCAGTTAAAACAGTACTGCAGGTACCTGGTCATCGAGTACAGGTTTATCCTAAAAACTAAGGGGAGGGGTTATTATGAAATTCAGAGACATAAGTCTATTAAAAAGAAAAAATTTTGTTATTTTATCTTTAGTTATGATGTTGGGACTGATTGGATATATTAATTATAATCTAAATAAAGAGTCCCTGTTGAAAACCTCTAGTGAATTGGAAAGCTACGAAATGCGTATGATGGAAGAAAGCGGTGTATTGCGGGAGATATTAGGCGAAGATGAATATGAGCTGGGTGAGGCTGACCCAGAGGAAATTAACGAGGAGCCAGAGTCGACAGATAAAACCGAGGAAAGTGATGAAACAGAGGAACAGGACGTAAGTCTTAACGAGCTGGTATCTGAAAAGGTAGAGGGAGAAATGGATAATGCCATCATCGTCGACAGCCGTGACAACAGCGTTATGGATGTGGCTCAGGAAACCAACGCCCAGATTAGTGCCACCATCACCAGCCAGCAAATCATGAAAAGCAATATATACTTTATCGAAAGCAAGCTGGAAAGAGATAAGAAACGAAGTGAAATGATAAGCTATTTAGATGACATCGTAAACAATCAATATACCTCAGAGGATCAAAGGAACCAAGCCCTTGATATGAAAATGAATGTGATTGGAAATTCAGATAAGGAATTATTAATTGAAAATATGGTAATGGCCAAGGGCTTTAATGATGTAGTGGTATTTATTTCAGGAGATTCAATTAATGTGGTTGTACAAAGTGAAGGGCTAAATGAAAAGGAAGTTGCCCAGATCGTTGACATAGTAAGGCGAGAAACAGATATTCCAATGGATAACATCATTATTATGAATAAAAAATAGAACTGTTTGTCAATAGGAAAGGATTTTGGTATAATAATCCTAGACATTTGACACTCAGGAGGTGAAGAAATGGACGCAACTCAAAATCTAGAATATGGAGAAATTAAAATTGCAGAGGATGTTATTGCCACCATTGCAGGATTAGCAGCTATGGAGATTAAAGGTGTAGCAGGTATGAGCGGTGGTTTGGTTGGTGGAATTGCAGAAATCCTTGGGAAAAAAAGTCTTTCTAAGGGAGTAAAGATAGATATTAATGAGAAGGGTGGCTTTGTAGACCTCTTTATCATCGTTGAATACGGTACAAAAATTCCTGATATCGCATGGGAAATCCAGGATAAGGTAAAACGGTCCATCGAAACCATGACAGGCTTAAGTATTATCGAAGTCAACATTCACATTCAGGGTGTCAGCTTTCCAAAGGAAACTATCGAGGAAGAAAGTAAAAATGAAAAGACAAAGTAAGACTAACGTTACTAACCCTCTGAACCCAGAGGGTTTATTTCACGTCAATGGATATTGGACATGCTGTCATGTTTAAAATATTATTGGTTACATAACAATAACAGTAGTAGGAAAATACCTGGTACTCCATCCCAGTTAAACTTGAATCACCTAGAATTTAATTACGACAGGGTACTAGTTAAGGAGGATAAAAAAATGAATCGTAAGCTTGCAAGGGAGTTCTGTATGAAAATGCTATTTCAGATGAGCATACATAATCAATATGACTATCAAATCCTGTTAGATAATCTAGAGGAAGAAGCAACGGAAAGGCAGCAGGAACATTATATTAATCAGCTAGTACAGCAAATAATCAGCAATCGTGCTGAAATTGACGAAACCATTATGGCTTTTTCAAAGGGATGGAAGCTTGACCGAATTGCCAAGGTTGACTTGGCTATACTGCGAATTGCCTTTGGAGAAATTCTATATATGGAAGAAATTCCGCCGGCGGTTTCCATAAATGAAGCCATCGAATTGGCAAAAAGGTATAGTACCCATGAATCGGCCTCCTTTATTAATGGTATATTAGGCAAATATGTAGAGGAAAAGGGTTTAAAAAAGCATGAACAGTAGTCAATTAGTATTGGGAATCGATACCAGTAACTATACAACCTCCCTCAGCCTTATAAGCATGGAGGGCCAGTTGATTCATGAAGAGAGAAAATTGCTGCCTGTTAAGCCTGGTGAAGTTGGATTAAGGCAATCGGAGGCATTATTCCACCATATTAAAAATTTGCCCCAATTGTTTGAAAAACTACTGACGGATATTGCCCCTATGAAGATTGCAGCCATCAGCAGCGCCACAAGACCAAGGCCTTTGGAAGAATCCTATATGCCAGTCTTTTTAGGAGCCCAATCCTACGGGCAAGCCATGGCTACACTGCTTAAGGTTCCCCTTTACCAGTTTAGCCATCAAGAGGGGCATATCGAAGCAGGACTCTGGTCAAGTGGATTCGTACCCCGGAAACCCTTCTTAGCCCTCCACTTATCCGGTGGTACAACTGAAGCCCTTGCAGTGACTCCTCAGGGGCCAGGCTATCAAATTAATATCCTGGGGGGAACCAACGATTTAAGTGCAGGTCAATATATCGATCGAATAGGCGTAAAACTGGGCCTGCCCTTTCCGGCGGGGCCCCATCTGGAGGTACTGGCTAAAAAATGGGTTGATTCGCCGCCCTCAGTTCCTCTGTCAGTTCAGGAAAATCACATCAGCCTTTCGGGCCCAGAAACCCATTTCAAGCGCCTGATTGAACAGGGGCATCCTCCCGCCGCAGTGGCCAGTGGTGTCTTTCATAGCCTTGGAAAGGGATTGATCAAGCTAATAAAAAACCTGGCAGCACCCTATCAAGAAATTTTGCTGGTGGGGGGCGTTGCCTGTAATTCCATTATAAAAGAGCATCTTGAGGAAGCGTTTCAAAAAAGCGGTATTAGGTTTTATTTTGCAAATCCTCGCTTTTCATCTGATAATGCAGTAGGAATTGGACTTTTGGGGGTCAAGAACCATGCAGATAAAAATACTATCAGTTACTGAAGTAACTCAATATATTAAGCGGATCTTAAGCAATGACCCAATACTTTATAATCTACGGGTAAAGGGTGAGGTATCCAATTGTAAAATTCATTCCAGCGGCCACCTTTACTTTACCCTGAAGGACCAACAGAGCCGTATCAATTGTGTCATGTTCAGGTCTAACTGTGAAAAGCTGAAATTTCAAATAGAAAACGGTATGAAGGTCAATATTAGAGGGTACATTTCAGTCTATGAACGGGATGGTCAATACCAGCTTTATATTAACGAAATGGAGCCCGATGGCCTTGGTGCCCTTTATTTAGCTTATCAGCAATTAAAGGACAAGCTTGAAAAAGAAGGACTGTTTCATTCAAAATACAAAAAACCCATTCCCTATCTACCAGAACGTATTGCCGTGATAACCTCTCCTACAGGAGCAGCCATCAGAGATATCCTCTCGGTGATAAAGAGAAGATTCAACCGAATAGAAATATTAATATTCCCTGTTTTAGTCCAGGGAGAGGGGGCCAGGGCTTCCATTGTTGAAGCTTTGAATAAAGCTAATCTTATGGATAACATTGATGTGATCATTCTGGGCCGGGGCGGCGGCTCCATTGAGGAGCTGTGGGCTTTTAATGAAGAGGACGTGGCCAGGGCAATTTTTGCCAGCAAGATACCGGTTATTTCAGCCGTGGGTCATGAAACCGACTATACGATTGCAGACTTTGTAGCTGATTTAAGGGCTCCAACCCCATCAGCGGCGGCGGAGCTGGCAGTTCCCGCCAAGGAGGAGCTGAAGGAACGCCTTAGTCTGTTAAATCGAAGACTGAATCATTTGATGAAGGGCAACCTTCAGGTCCATCGTAAAAACCTGACTAATCTATTGACCGCCTATTCCTTTAAATATCCCTATCACCGCATCTATGATGAAAGACAGCGACTAGATTTTCTATTAGGGCATCTGCATAAGCAGGAGAACCGATTCATTCGAGAAAATACAATTCTTCTTAAGGGCCTGGGAAGCAGATTGAATGCCCTGAGCCCTCTGGCAGTTTTAGAAAGGGGCTATTCCGTTACGACAGACGAAAATGGAAGGGTGCTAAAGCGTATTAAACAAATTTCCCCAGGGGATCAAATCACAGTAACCTTATCTGATGGAAGCCTAAAGTGCCGTGTAATGAATATAAATAAGGAGGAACCCAGCCTTGAGAAAAAGAAAATTTGAGGAAGCAATAAAACGCCTTGAAGAGATTACCCACCAGCTGGAAAGCAGTGAACTAGAGCTGGAGGCTTCTTTAAAGCTGTTTCAAGAGGGAGTCGAGCTGTACCAGTATTGCCATCTTAAATTAAATGAAGCAGAAGAAAAAATATCAATGATTATTGATGAAAACGGGGCTATTAAACCATTGCCCTTTGAAGAAAGGGAGGACTAGCCGAATGACATGGAAAAAACAGATGCAGGAATATATTCAAATGGTGGAACAATATTTAAAGGAGGTTTTCCAAAGTCCTTCAGATCAAAATCAACCGCTGATAGAAGCGATGGAATATAGTCTTATGGCAGGTGGTAAGAGACTTAGGCCAGTCCTTGCGCTGGCTTCCTATCATCTTTTTGCCAAGGATTTGCATCTGGTACTGCCCTACGCCTGCGGAATAGAGATGATTCACACCTACTCCCTAATCCACGATGATTTGCCTGCCATGGATAACGATGATTACCGAAGGGGAAAACCAACCAACCACAAGGTATTTGGTGAAGGCCTGGCCATACTGGCAGGGGATGGACTTTTAAATCATGCCTTTGAAACCATGCTTCGGGATGCTTTGCTTCAGGATCACCCCAGGCCCTTTGTTCAGAGCATATACGAAATTGCCCAGGCAGCAGGAATTAATGGTATGATCGGAGGGCAAATGGTAGACCTGGCCAGCGAAGGCCATGGAATTGATGCTAAGACCCTGGAATACATCCATAATCATAAAACCGCCGCCCTCATTGCCGCACCGTTAAAGATTGGTGCCCTGATTGCCAGGGCAGAACCTAAGGATATTGAAAATATGGCTCTCATAGGTAAAAAGCTTGGCTTAGCCTTTCAAATACAAGATGACATACTTGACATTGTAGGGGATGAGAAAAAGCTGGGTAAAAAAACAGGAAGCGACATTGAAAATCAAAAATCCACCTATCCGTCTCTCTTTGGAATTGAGGCTTCCAGAGAAAAGGTAAAGACCCTTACAGCGGAAATATTAGAGCTACTAGAACAATACCAGCATTCATCAGAGTTTTTAGTCAATCTATGCCAATACCTTGTTGATCGAGAAAATTAATACTAAGAAGGAGGGGTTACCTTGGGTTTTTTCACAGCTATTGGCAATAATAAAGTGCTTTGGATTTCGGCCTTATCCTGGTTTATTGCCCAAGCCCTTAAGGTTTTACATAGCTACATTGTCGACAAGCGCTTCGATATGGGGCGCTTTGTAGGCTCAGGAGGAATGCCCAGCTCCCATTCATCCTTTGTGATGGGGCTTTCAACTTCAATTGGTCTCATTCACGGTTGGGATTCCAGCCTGTTCGCCATTGCTATTGTCAGCTCATTGATCGTCATGTATGACGCTGCTGGGGTGAGAATGGCTGTGGGAAAACAGGCCATCATTATCAATCAAATGATAGAAGATATTCACAAAAAAAAGGAGAAAAAGCTCACAGAGAAAAGATTAAAGGAGCTAGTGGGCCATACACCCATTGAGGTGTTGGCAGGGGCAATATTAGGCATTCTAGTGGCATACCTGATGGTTTGATTATCAAATTATCATATGTTATAATTTGATGTAATAAAGGTAATGCTTTAAAAATCTAAACTTAAACTCAAATCACAATTCGTAAATTACCTTTACCTTATAGTGGTACAGTATTCTAGTCAACCTGACTAATTTGGAAGGCGGGGCTAAAAATCCGTTGAAGGGCACATCGATGAAGTTCCTAGTTTCGGCTGCCGACGCCCAGTCGGGGGTCGATGCTGGGAGTAAGGAGTGGGGGCGATCTGCAATGGCATGCGGGCGATGACCCTTACTCCGTGGAGACTAATTTAACCTTGGTTAAATTGGGGAAACCTATCTTCTTGCGATTTAGTCGCAAGGGAAAGCGTAGCCTGCCTTGAGTGGGATAGGTAGATAAGTGGATCAGTTTCTCAACAATAGGGCCCATTGGAGAGATTCATTGCTATTTGAAACCTATGCTGCAAAAGAGGCTAAGAATTGGAAGGGTTGTTGAGGAAAACTCCTAGACTGTTCGTAAGAGATACATTAGGGATTACAGTGCGGACTAAGTGGTAATCCAGTCCTGCCCTTGGTGACAAGGCAGAGCTTAGTTTAAAGGGAAACCGCTGTTATGGCGACAGACAGTATTAAGCTGGGAAATCCAACTGGACCTAAGCCGTAAAATTTACTTAATGTATTGCCACTATATTAATATGGCTGATAGTATAGGCTATCAGCTTTATATTTTTCCTTATGAAATTTTATTTATTATGATAAAATAAATTAATAATTATTTTTATTATTTGCTTTCTGGAGGGGTTTTTTTGGCCGATGACAGTGGTAAAAACAATAAAAAGGGGAATAATGATAAGAATAATCCCTGGAAAAAATATAATTTAAAATGGGTAATTGTCATCTCAATATGGACGTTTTTCTTAACAATTGTCATTAGCATTTTATCAGAGCTTATTTTGACAAATACCGGAATTTTTATTGCCTTTACTATTCTGCTTCTGATTGTGCTGATCGGGGTATTGAGTGATATGATTGGAATTGCAGTGGCCGCCGCCCAGGAAAAACCTTTTCATGCCATGGCGGCAGATAAGGTGGATGGTGCCAAATGTGCCCTGAAGCTCATAAAAAATGCTGGTATCGTATCAAACTTTTGTAATGACGTAATTGGCGACATTTGCGGTATTGTCAGTGGTGTTGCCGGTGCCAGCATTATTCTTCAATTAAACAGCAACGTCCTGCCCATTAACCGTGCATTGCTTACAGTTATTTTAACAGGCTTTGTGGCCTCCTTAACGGTAGGTGGGAAAGCCATAGGAAAGGGCATTGCCCTTGATCAATCTCAAAAGCTTGTATTTCATACCGCAAAGGTGTTAGATTTTATTAATCAAAAATTTGGACTGAATGTGATTCCCGAGTCAAATGGTAAAAAATAAAAAGAAGGATGGGTTGAATGTACAGATATTTAGATAAAATTAACTCTCCCAAGGATTTAAAGCTTTTAAAGGAAAAGGAAATTGAAATTTTAGCCCATGAGATCCGAAGGTTTTTAATTCATTCCGTTTCAAAAACCGGTGGACATCTGGCCTCTAACCTGGGGGTTGTAGAATTGACCCTGGCCTTGCATACTGTCTTTGACAGTCTGAAGGATAAGCTGATTTGGGATGTTGGTCATCAAAGCTACGTACATAAAATAATTACAGGCAGACGAGAGGAATTTCATTCCTTACGACAGTATAAGGGCTTAAGCGGTTTTCCAAAAAGAAAGGAAAGTCAGCATGATCATTTTGATACGGGCCATAGCAGTACTTCTATCTCTGCTGCCCTGGGCTTGGCAACGGTCAGAGATTTAAAAAAGGAAAAGCACCACATTGTTGCCATCATCGGCGATGGTGCCTTGACAGGGGGAATGGCCTTTGAAGCCCTAAATCATGCTGGTCAAAACAAAAAGAATTTGTTGGTTATATTAAATGACAATGAAATGTCAATATCTGAAAATGTGGGTGGTTTATCGAATTATCTGAGTAAGATTAGAACAACTCCGTTGTATTCAAAGGTTAAGGGTGACGTCGAGGCTCTAATCGGCAACATTCCTGCCATCGGAAAAAGCGTTGTCAAAACCGTTGAAAGGGCCAAGGACAGTATTAAATATTTTATTGTACCCGGAGTATTATTTGAAGAATTGGGATTTACCTACATTGGTCCAGTAGATGGACATAATTATGGTGCCCTTTGTAAGGCATTAATTCAATGTAAAAACATCACCGGACCTGTTTTATTACACGTACTAACCAAAAAGGGTAAGGGCTATAGCCTGGCGGAAGAAGCGCCTCAGGAATTCCATGGAGTAAGCCCCTTTAAGGTGGATTCAGGAAAGCCCCTTAAAACCACCCATAAGACCTCCTATTCGGAAATTGCAGGAAGTACCCTGATTGGGTGTGCCAGGGAGGATCATCGAGTTGTGGCCATCACAGCAGCCATGCCGGCAGGAACGGGATTATCAGAATTTTCTCAACGTTTTCCTGAACGTTTTTTTGATGTTGGGATTGCAGAGCAGCATGCAGTCACCTTCGCAGCTGGAATTGCAGCAGCCGGCTACAGGCCCTTTGTTCCCATTTACTCTACTTTTTTGCAGCGGGGATTTGACCAGGTGGTTCATGATGTCTGTCTACAGAATCTGCCGGTTACATTACTGGTAGATCGGGCTGGCTTGGTGGGCAATGATGGTGAAACCCATCACGGTACCTTTGACATTTCCTTTCTATCCTGTATTCCAAACCTTACCTTTTTGTCACCAAAGGATGGAGGAGAACTGAGGGCCATGATTCAATATGCCCTATCGGTGAAGGGGCCCATGGCAATTCGTTATCCCCGGGGGATTGCCCAGGATCAGAATCCTGGTGAAACAATAGAAATTAAAACAGGACAGGGAGAAGTCCTCTTTGAAGAAGGTAAGGATGTTCTGATTATTGCACTGGGCCATATGACAGAAGTAGGATTACAAGCCTGTAAGGGCCTTAGAGAAAAGGGGATTCATGCTACCTTAATTAACCCTCGATTCATTAAACCCCTGGATGAGTACCTCATTTTACATCATGCTAGAAAATGTAAAAAGATCTATACTTTAGAGGATCACATTAAGCTAGGGGGCTTTGGCAGCCTTGTCCTGAACCTGTTAAATGACAATAAAATAGGTAAAAATGTAAAAATCCTAGCACTGCCTGATCATTTTGTAGAGCACGGTAATATTGATCAGCTCCATGAACTTTATGGTTTGAACAGTGAAAAGGTTGTCTCAGAAATACTCCATGACTTTGTTAGGGAAGTTGGAAATAAAAAAGTGATTTTTCGCTAGGTAGGAGATAAAAATGGCACAAAAAGTTAGATTAGATCAATTATTGGTTCAAAGAGGACATTTCGACAGCAGGGAAAAGGCTAAAAGAACCATTATGGCAGGTCTGGTTTTTATTAATAATCAAAAATTTGATAAGCCCGGCACCAATGTAGACCCCGAAGCAGATATATACATTAAAGAAAATGCCATTCCCTTTGTTAGCCGAGGCGGACTAAAGCTTGAAAAAGCCATCAAAGAATTTAAACTTGAATTAAAAGATAAAATCTGTATTGATATTGGGGCCTCTACCGGAGGCTTTACGGACTGTATGCTTAAAGCCGGTGCCTGTAGGGTCTATGCCATCGATGTGGGCTATGGACAGCTGGATTGGAAGCTTCGGCAAGACCCTAGGGTTATCAATATGGAAAGAACCAATATACGGTATGTCACCCCGGATCAAATTCCAGAAGCAGCAAGCTTCGCCTCCATAGACGTCTCCTTTATATCCCTGAAAATTGTCTTGCCGGCAGCACAGCGCCTGTTAAAACCAGGAGCAGAAATCGTTGCCCTTATCAAGCCTCAATTTGAAGCCGGCAGAGATAAGGTGGGAAAAAAAGGGGTAGTAAGGGATATCGGTGTTCATCAGGAGGTTGTTACTGAAATAATCCAGTTCAGCAGATCTCTAGGTTTTAAAATATTGGGTTGCTCCTTTTCCCCCATAAAGGGCCCCGAGGGAAATATTGAATATTTATTACATTTGGGCCATCAAAGCCAAAAAGACGGCGATTTTCATGAACAGCAGATTCTGATGGTGATTCAGGCCTCCCATGAAAGCCTTGATGACAAGAAAACCACCAGGTAGATTGAAAAATAAATTTATTATATTAATTCATTAGGATCGGCCATTGCCTGATCCTTTTTATAATCTATAGGAAGCTTCCGCTTTTAAAAATAAAAAATGAAAGAAGCTTTTCATCAATGGTTTTTTCAACAAAATCATCACTTAAATCTTCAAAGGACGACTTTGCCCTAAAATTGTTTTATACGATAAAAATTATTAGGAATACTTAAATTTGAGAAGGAAATTATTCTTTTTTGAAGAATAATAAAAATACAATGATTTGAATATTTCTTTTTTAGGGGATTGGGAAATAAGAATTTATATCAGATCGAAATTTTAAGGAGGATTTTCATGAAATATACCCGGCATGCAAAAATACTGGAAATTATTGAGAATAAGGAGATCGAGACCCAGGAGGAACTCTCAGAGGAATTAAGAAAGCTAGGTTTAAATGTTACCCAGGCAACCGTTTCCAGAGATATTAAGGAATTAAGATTAATTAAAGTACTGGCTAAAAACGGTAAATACAAATATGCCACTTTGAAAAGTCAGGACTCAGTATTGTCTGATCGATTAATCAGACTATTCAAAGATTCGATTTTATCAATAGATTATTCAAGTAATATCATTGTCTTAAAAACCATTCCTGCCGCAGCCCAGGCTGCTGCTTCAGCCATCGACGCCGCAGGCTTGGAGGGCATCATCGGGTCTGTAGCAGGAGATGATACTATTTTTGTATTAATAAAGGATATCAATAAAATGGAAGAAACCATTGAAAAGTTTAAAAAACTGATGAAATAGAGGAGGCCCTTTATGCTATTGGAGCTAGAGGTAAAGAATTTCGCCCTGATAGATCACCTTCATCTACAGTTTGAACAAGGCCTCAATATTCTGACAGGTGAAACCGGAGCAGGCAAATCAATATTAATCGACGCCTTGAATATGGCCATTGGTGAAAGGGCAGATCGTGCCTTTGTCAGAACAGGAACCAATAAATGCATCATTCAAGCAGTATTTAAACCACCTCAAGATAAGGGAATTGATGCACAGCTTGAGGCATATGGCATAGACCCCGATTTCGAGGGAATCATCGTTATTACCCGTGAGATCTACCAAAGTGGGAGAAGTGTCTGCAGAATTAATGGAACCATTGTCACCCAGGCTCAGTTGAAATCTATTTCCCGAGGGTTAATTGATATTCATGGTCAGCATCAGCATCAATCCTTACTGGATAGCCAGGCCCACATTGATCTATTGGATGCCTACGGCGGTAAATCAGTTATTAAGCTGTTATCTCAATTAAGTGAACAATATCAACAGCTTTCGGCCCTTCAAAGGAGCCTGAAGGCTATCTGTCATGATGAAATGGAACGGGAAAGAAAAATTGATCTGTTGCGTTTTCAAATAGAGGAAATTCAGACTGCGGATCTAAAGGCCGGTGAAGAAGAGTCGCTGAATATACAAAAAAACAAGCTGGCCAATAGCGAACGGATTTACAAGGCCATTTATGACAGTTACCATTTACTTCGTGAAGGAAATCACCATAAACCGATTCTGGATAACCTGTCCCATATACAAAGCCAGTTACAGCAGGTTGTGGAATACGACGAAAAGCTGCGGTATTTTCATGAGGTGATAGAAGAAATTCAATACAGGCTCGAGGATATAACAAGGGAAATACGAGACTATAAAGAAGAAACCATATTTGATCCTGGCGAATTGGAAGCAATTGAATTGCGCCTCGATTTAATTAATTCACTTAAAAGAAAGTATGGCAAATCTATTGATGAAATTATTGAATACCAAAATAAAATTTCCAACGAGCTATTTTTACTAGAAAACAGTGGAAAGGAAATCCAACGAATTAAGGAGGAAATAGAGGATCAACGAAGGAAGATGACAAAAAATGCTGAGTCCTTAAGCTCGTTAAGAAAGGAAATTGCCCATTCCCTGGAAAAATCCTTAACAGAAATCCTAGAGACATTAAATATGGGAAAAACAACCTTTCAAGTCAATATTCAACCCATGTTAGATCATCAACAGCGATATCAGCTGGGCCCCAAGGGTTTTGATCAGGTTGAATTTTTGATCTCTACCAATCTAGGCGAGCCATTGAAGCCCCTGGCAAAAATTGCATCAGGTGGAGAAATGTCCAGAATTATGCTGGCCTTAAAGCGTATCTTGGCAGATGTCGATCATATTCCAACTTTGATTTTTGACGAAATTGACACAGGTATTAGCGGAAAAACTGCCCAGGTGGTGGGCCAGAATATGTATGAGCTGTCAAAAAATCATCAGATTATTTGTATTACCCACCTGCCCCAGATTGCGTCTCTGGCCGATTGCCACTTTTTAATTGAAAAGCATGCCGATTTACAAAGCACCAAAACAACAGTCATAAATCTTAACAAACAAGAGCAAATAAAAGAGGTGGGCCGGCTTCTAGGAGGCGAACTCACCGACATCACCCTTAAACATGCAGAAGAAATGATTAATAAAAAAAATTCTAAGAGAAAAAACTAACTCTCTTAGAATTTTTTTATTTAAATAACCCTTAATTTTTATCAGCCCAAAAATGAGTCTAAACCGATAAAAAGGGTTATACTGGCAACTTATAAATATTTTA
The DNA here is from genome assembly GCA_965652145.1 of uncultured Clostridiaceae bacterium. GTDB lineage: Bacteria > Bacillota > Clostridia > Peptostreptococcales > Natronincolaceae > CBFGTV01. Next base: position 24,030 of record CBFGTV010000029.1, on the reverse strand, counting down.
TCTATAATAATCCCTGCTCCAAAAAGCCAAATTAAAAGCAGTAATCCATTTCTTAAAAATTCAACATCAGGCTAGTCCAGTTAAAAACTTGTGTTATTCCCATTGAGCAAGGCGTAGAAGGAAGCCATATCGAGCAATATGGCGACTGACGACAACAGTTTAACCAGAGGGATAACCTAGAATTTAATTGCGACAGGGTACTAGTAAGGCTTATTGGGAGCGTGATTAAATTGATGCATAAAAAGAAGCTAAAATTTATTACCAGTATTGTGGCTTGCGCCTTTTCACTATTGCTTATGTATCTTTTAGTTTTAGATATTACAGGTGCCATCCCCTCTGAATATAACCTGCAAATGGGGGATCAGCATATTATTAATTCAAGATTTCCCCTTTCCTTCTCCATTAATTCAGAGGAATCTGACATTTTGCAAATCAACCAGGTTAATGTGGCCGCGGGCATTAGAGAAAGACTAAATCGGGGGATCGAATTAAAAACAATCAATAAAGGGACGGCAGATCTAGAATACCGTATTCTTGGTTTTATTCCCTACAAAACCGTTAAAGTAAATGTTGTTCCAAAATTTGAAGTAATACCCGGAGGACAATCCATTGGTGTCAAGCTCAATACAGAGGGTGTACTGGTGGTGGGAATTGCCGACATCATCAATGAAGCCGGTCAAAAGATAAGTCCGGCTGAAGCAGGTGGCATCAAGGTTGGAGACACTCTGTTGGCTGTAAATCATCAACCGGTTGAAAATGCCCTCCATGTAGCAGAGCTAATCCAGAAAAATGGTCAAAATCCAATTGTCCTTTCATTAAGAAGAAACAATACAGAATATAGCGCCACCCTTTATCCCGTAAGGGCTCAAGAGGATGGTCAATATCGTTTGGGATTGTGGGTCCGTGATAAGACTGCCGGGGTTGGTACACTAACCTTCTATCATGAGGATACGGGAAAATTCGGGGCCCTGGGCCACGGAATTGCCGATGTTGATACCGGCTCCCTAATGTCCATTAAGGATGGCGAGGTAATGGCATCAAAGGTTATTTCCATTCAGGAAGGAAAAAAGGGAAAGCCTGGCGAAATAAGAGGTATCTTTCATGATGTGAATAATCCCATTGGCATATTGAAAAAAAACTCACCCTATGGTGTATATGGTGAAGTGCTAAGGGATATGAAGGGCAGCTATCATCAGCCAATGGAAATTGCCTATCAACACGAAATAAAAGAAGGACCCGCCTATATTTTAACTACACTGGACGATAATCAGGTGGAAAAGTATGAAATTGAGATATTAAGAGTGATACACCAATCTAAACCAGATGGTAAGAGTATGATTATAAGAGTTACCGATGAGCGATTATTGGATAAAACCGGAGGAATTGTTCAAGGAATGAGCGGCAGTCCAATTATACAAAACAACCGGGTGGTTGGTGCTGTTACCCACGTATTGGTAAATGATCCTACCCGGGGCTATGGAATTTTTATCGAGTGGATGCTTCAGGAATCGGGTGTATTCGACAGTTTACAGCCCAGCTGATGTAAAAAATCATTGAAAATAAACAAAAAAGAAAGAACGATTTATCCCCCCAAAAAGGAATTAATTTTTTGAAAAGGAAGGAATACAATTTCATTTGTCGAAATGTATTCGTGAAATGTGAAATCTAAAAGAAAAGCTAAATCAGGGGGGTTACCAGTGAAAAATCAGAGAATTAATGTTTTAATTGCCGATGATAATGAGGATTTTTGTGATATCTTAAGCGAATATCTTGAGAGGCAACAGGATATTGAGGTAGTGGGTATTGCAAAGGATGGTCTGGAGGCTGTAGAATTAATCAGTCAAAGGTCACCGGATGTGGTGGTGCTGGATATTATTATGCCACATTTAGATGGCCTGGGTGTGTTGGAGAAACTTAATAGCATCAATCTCGAAAAATTTCCTAAAATCATCATCTTATCTGCCGTAGGACAGGACAAAATTACACAAAGGGCTATTAATCTTGGAGCAGATTATTACGTTATTAAGCCCTTCGATTTTGAGGTCTTCATAGAAAGAATCAGACAAACCATGGGAAGCAGCACTACCAATGTTGAAAAGAAAAGGCCTCCGGTTATCAACCAGCATAAGTCATTGATTAATAACAGCCGCAGCCTTGAGGCTGAAATCACCAATATTATCCATGAAATTGGTGTACCAGCCCATATTAAAGGTTATTTGTATTTGCGAGAGGCCATTACCATGGTAGTAGCTAACGTTGAATTGCTTAGTGCTGTAACTAAGGAGCTTTATCCTTCCATTGCTAAAAAATACAATACTACTGCCAGCAGAGTTGAACGGGCCATCAGACATGCCATAGAAGTAGCCTGGAGTAGAGGTAAGGTGGATACCATCAATAATCTCTTTGGATATACAATTAACACTGATAAAGGTAAGCCAACCAACTCAGAATTCATTGCCATGGTGGCGGATAAACTTAGATTAGAACAACAGGTAAGTTAAGCCCACAGAAAAACCAGTTAGCTTTTTCATAACTGGTTTTTCTATTTTCTTATAATATAATTATGTTAATTTAGCTTCAATTCCTCCAGGGCCACAGATATAGCCTTATCATCAAAGCCTTTTTGCTTGAGGCCCGCTATGATCTTCATTTTAAGCTGATACGGATTTTTAGCTTTTTTTTGATTTTTTTGCAGCAGCTTTGCAGCCAGTTCCCTGGCTTGAATCTGATATGTATCCTCCTGCTGAGCAATGACATCCTGAACTTCCTGATCCTGATCGAGATAGTCCATTGCACCTTGAATTAGCTCCCAGCCATATCCTTTATTTAAGAGCTTGATAGTAAGCTTTTCTTTAATTTGATTTAAGGGCAGCTTCTGCTTAGATAAAAAATATTTCATGGCTATTTTGTTGCAGTTATCTTGCTCCTCCTGGAGGCTGTATTGTTCTAAGCCTGCTTCAATCATCTCTTTATCAACGCCCCGTTGATGTAACTCCTGACGAATTCGAAGTCTTCCCTTTAATTGAGACTTTCCCTTATAACCCACAAAGCTTTGTACATATTTTTCATCATCAACAAACTGGTAATGAGCTAACTTTCCCAGGGTTACTGCCGTTACTTCCTCATCATAGCCCTTTCTTTTAAGATAATTAATAATCTCCTGTTGTGTTCTTTGTCGACTAGAAAGGTAGCCAAGGGCCTGATGAAAGGCTTCCTTTAGATTATTCTCCCGTATTAGCTCCTGAAGACCGCCCACATCAATCCTTAAGCCCTTCTTAAGTTTAAAACGAGTTATAATTTCCACGTGACAGCTAAAGCCATACTCATCATCCAGAAATATATTGTACCGATCATGGTTGCCTCTTTGCTGTTCAATACCAGTAATTGTTTTCATACAATCACTTCCTTTGTGTTGATTTCGATTCTTTTATTCTAATTCATTTCAGGATAAATTAAAAGCCAAGGTGACAATATCTTTTTAGATTTTTAGCATGTTTATTATAATACTACAAATAATACAATCAATAGCTAATGGAGGAGATTTTATGCCAGAGGGCCAGGTTAAGCTGGATCAAAAGACAAAAAATCTAATTGAAAGACTTCAGCCAGGCGATATAGCCGTCATTCAACACGAGGATCTGGATGAAATTGCTGCTAATTCTCTGGTTTCTAAAAAGGTGGCGGCTGTAATCAATTGTTCAAAATCAATTAGCGGTAAATATCCCAATTTGGGACCCAGTCAACTTTTGAAATATAAAATTCCTCTTTACGAAGTGATCGAAGGAAACCCCTTTGAAGCCCTTCAGGAGGGAGACTGGGTCAGGGTATCAAAGGAAGTTCTTTATATTGAAGATAGAATGATTGCGACCCTTAAACAGCTTTCCCCCCAGGAAGTAGCGCAAGCTCTAGGGGAAGCAGAGAAAAATTTAAAGCATCAGCTAAACTATTTTATTGACAATACCCTTCACTACGCAGAAAGGGAAAAAGCACTAATATTAGAGGAGCTTAAGCTCCCTAAAACATCGCTAAGCTTTAAGGGCAAACACGTTCTGGTGGTGGTCAGGGGAAAAAGCTATCGGGAAGACCTGGCAGCCATTCGATCCTATATAAAAGAGGTTAAACCCCTTTTGATTGGTGTTGACGGAGGAGGCGATGCCCTGATGGAATTTGGTTTTACTCCGGATTTATTAATTGGAGATATGGACAGTGTTAGTGATCGTTGTTTAAAAAGATCCAAGGAAATCATCGTCCATGCCTATCCCGATGGCAGGGCGCCTGGACTTAGACGCATAGAAAATCTGCAATTAAAGGCCCAAACCTTCCCTGCTTCAGGTACCAGTGAAGACATTGCCATGCTCTATGCCTATGAACTGGGGGCAGAGTTAATTGTCGTGGTGGGAACCCATAGCAATATGATTGATTTCTTAGAAAAGGGCAGAAAGGGAATGGGTAGTACTTTTCTGGTTAGAATGAAAATTGGAACAAGGCTGGTGGATGCCAAGGGAGTTAGCCAATTATACTGTAATAATGGCGATTTTAGTCATCTTTTTTATATTGGATTGGCTTCTTTAATTCCTATTTTAATTATTACCGCTCTATCTGAACCCTTTCGATACCTTTTGAGGCTTTTATACATGCGTATAAGATTGTATTTAGGCTACTAGATAAGGAGGCCTGCTATATGGTTATTAATATCCGTTATTATGTCATTACCATCGTAGCTATTTTCATTTCAATTGGATTGGGAATTGTCATTGGATTCAATCTTAACAGTAACGATATCTATATTAATCAGCAAAAAATTCTTCTGGAATCCCTTGAAGAAAGATTTAGTGAGCTTAGAATCGAAAAGGAATATTTTACAACCCAGATAGAGCAATTAAAAATTGAAAATCAAAAAAATATGAATTTTATCGACATCATTTATGATGAAGTAATTAACAATCAGTTAATTGATATGTCTATGGCCATTATCATCACCACAGATAATTATTATTATAGCGATATTAGAAATGTACTTGAAGGTGCCGGCGCAACGATTCCCATCGAAATACAAATAACTGATAAAATCCATGGGGTCCAATCCGTTAGCCTTGATACAGAGGAAGGAACCTCTGTTCAGGTTAACGGTCTTCAGGAGCTTGCCGGAATTATCAATAACGAGGTTGTGAAATTAATTTTGGAAGGAAATGAATCGCTTCTACTAAAAACCCTTGCCCGGGAAGGATACATAAAATACATATACGATGAGACTTCATACGTAAAAAATCCCGCAAAACAGGTAATTATGGCCGGGGGCGGCCTGGTTGAGGGGACGCAAAAGCTGACAATGGTAGATTTATCCCTGATGGATACCTTGTTAAACCATGGTATTTCCATTGTTGGTGTAGAAAGAAATGACGTAAGCTATTCTTATTTACCCTATTATCAGAAGAGAAATATTCCTGTTATTGACCAGATCAACACAACCATGGGGAAAATATCATTAGTCATCACCTTAGATCCAGAAGGTTGATTTTGTACATTTGGAGGCGATTTCCTTGAATTCCTATGTTGCTGCCATTATACCCGTCTATAATGAAGGAGAAAGAATTTTAAAAACCCTTAAAGGACTAATGTCTGTAGACCTCATTCAGGAAATTATTGTGGTAGACGACGGGTCCACCGATAACACAAGTGAAGTCCTAAGGGGCTTTTCCAATGTGAGGCTGATTAAGCATGAAAAAAACCGTGGCAAGGCTACTGCTTTGAAGACAGGCCTGAAAGCAGCCTCCGAAGGGGCTGATATTATTGTTTTTTTAGATGGCGACTTAGAAGAAAGCAGCCAGGAAGCGGAAAAGTTGATACAGCCCCTTTTAAGGGGAGAAGCTGAAGTTACCATCGCTCAGTTCCCATCACCTAAAAAAAAGGTCGGCTTTGGTCTGGTGAAGGGGCTTATTTACCTGGGGCAAAAAATCTATACAGGAAAAAGTATTCGGTCGGCCCTTTCAGGACAACGGGCCTTTAAAAGGGAAATCCTCAATCATATAAAAATCCCCCATAATGGTTACGGAATTGAACTTTCAATGACCATTGACCTGCTGCGACAGGGCGTAGCAATAAAAGAGGTTCCTGTTGAAATGAAACATAATGAAACAGGAAGAGACCTGAGGGGCTTCCTTCATCGAGGCAGGCAATTTATACATATTTTTAAAGTTATACTCATGAAGGGCTTTCATGAGTAGAAAGGCGGCCAATGAATGGAAACTTTTATCCTTTTAATGATTACGACAGTTACAACACTAATTTTTGTTCCCCACCTTCAGGGATTATTGATTGAAGGGAACATGATTAAAAAAAATTATCAGGGAAAGGCGATTCCGGTAGGAATGGGTATTGCAATTGTTCCCGTTTTACTTTTATCCAATATCCTGCAAAACATTTTCTTAAGAAATAATGATCCTATTTCCCTTCTTTTTATGAGCGCCATCGTGACAATTGCCTTTGTAGGGGTCCTGGATGATATGCTGGGAAACCGAGATACCCTTGGCTTTAAGGGCCACATCGGTGCCCTTTTCAAGGGTAAAATCACCACCGGAGCTTTAAAGCTGCTGATTGGGGGAATGGTTGCCTTCAAGGTAAGCCTGGCCCTTTCCAGGCCCATTTCAAGCTTTATAATTGATTTGATGATTTTAGGGTTGATGACCAATTTGTTAAATCTGTTAGACCTTAGACCCGGGAGAGCCATTAAATTTTTCATATTAATCGATGCAATTCTTTTATTGAGTGGCATCATGAGGGAATTAAGTCTACAGCTTGTATCCCTGCTGGGCTTTAGCCTAGCCTATCTGCCCTTCGACTTAAAGGGGAAGGGAATGCTGGGCGATGTGGGGGCCAACCCCCTGGGAATAGCCCTTGGAATAGGCATTGTATATAGCTTAAGCCTAAGGTTAAGGCTAATCATATTAGTATTACTGCTATTTATTCACTTGATTGCAGAAAAGCATTCCATTACTGCCTTAATTAAAAAGAATCGTATACTGAATTACCTGGACGAATTGGGTAGAAAATAAATGAACAGACCTTCTGTATAAAAGGGGTGTACAATATGCTGAGCTATCAAATGGGAATTGTGAAAAAAATTCAATATCAACAAAACGATTATTCAGAAGTCACCGTAATAATTGATGATAAAGAAGCGAGGGCAATCAACTATGGTATCCTGACGGGAGCCATTGAAATAGGTGATCAAGTAATCGTCAATACCACAGCCATGGAATTGGGCCTGGGAACAGGAGGCGCCCACTTTGTTATTTATAATACCAGGCACTCAGAAAAGCCCTTAAGGGGCCCGGGGCATATTATGAAGCTTCGATATACGCCTATGCAGTTAAAGGTGTTGGCGGCAGAAGAGCAAAACAGTCCCTTTCATCAATCCTTTATTGACTTTAAAAGCCTTGATCGATTACCTGTGTTGGTTGCTGAACTCCACAGCATGCTTTTACCGCTGGTTTGCACCTTGAAATACAGAGCTGAAAATTTAAAAATTGCCTATATTATGACCGACGGAGCCGCCCTTCCTATTGAGCTAAGCCGTACAGTATCAATACTGAAGCAAAAAAAATTACTGGATAAAACCATTACCATCGGTCATTCCTTCGGGGGTGATTATGAATGTGTTAATATTTATAACGGATTAATTGCAGCTAAGGAAATTGTCCGTTGCCATGTGGCAATTGTCACCATGGGCCCAGGGATTGTGGGAACATCCACTCCCTTTGGATTTTCGGGGGTAGAACAGGGGCCCATTCTGGATGCCGTCTATCAATTGGGGGGAACTTCAATTTTTGTTCCCCGGATTAGCTTCTCAGATCAGCGTAAGAGGCACCAGGGCATCAGCCATCACAGCTTAACGGTGCTGGATAAGCTAACCCACCAGCCCACCCATGTGATACTGCCCAAAATCTCCCCTCCCCAAAGAGAAGTCATTGTTAAACAAATAAATAGCTTGAAAAATATTCAAAAACACTATATTGTAGAAGTGGATGGAAGCATATTGAAGGAAGCACTGAATTTTTTTCAACTAGAAGTCAATACCATGGGTCGAGGATTTCACCAGGATGAAGCCTTTTTCTTAGCCTGTGGCGCTGCCGCCCAGTATGGTCTTACCAAGATAGGCCAGGGAAAAGAATAGGAGGAAAAAAAGATGAAGATTGATGAAAAAACCTTAAAAAGTGAGCGAATATATGAAGGAAAGGTAATTAATTTACGAGTTGATACGGTAGAGCTGCCTGATCGAAAATACTCCAAGAGAGAAATTGTTGAGCATGACGGAGCCGTCGGTATTCTGGCAATAACAGAAGAGAACAAGCTTATATTCGTAAAGCAATTTAGAAAATCGGTAGAAGATACATTATTGGAGATTCCTGCTGGCCGGATAGAGCCAGAGGAGGCACCTATTGACTGTGCCAGGCGAGAACTTGAGGAGGAGACAGGCTTTCAAGCCAATTCCATTTCAAAGATGATGGATTTTTACACCAGTCCTGGTTTTTCTAATGAGGTGTTACATATTTTCCTGGCCAGTGAGCTAAGGCCCGGCACTGCCAGTCCCGATGAAGATGAATATATTGAAGTTATCTATCTGACCCTAGAGGAGGCCCTACAAGCCCTCGACAGAGGAGAAATCAAAGACAGTAAAACCATTATTGCCATCCTGCAATATCAACGAATCAGTTAATGAATCCATATTTCACCATGTAAATTCGCCTAAAGGACAAGGCATAAAACTTCTTAATCAGGCATATTGTTTTAAATATAAGATTGTCTGATAAGGGGGTTTATTTGTGCCAAACAGAATAATAGAATTCATTAAAAAGCATGTACGGGATCATCTTGCTATATATTTTTTTGTATTCTTTTGCTTTTTAATTGGTATTTCTGTAGGGGCCTTTACCGTTAAGGCCGTTGACGGACACCAAAAGCTGGAGCTGGTTACCTATTTAAGAGGTTTTTTTCAATTATTTGATCATAATAGCCCCAAAGGCTTTGATATTTTTAAACAGTCCATCAATAACAACCTGCAGCTTTTATTTTTAAACTGGTTGATGGGTATTTTAATTGTCGGATTACCCTTTATTTTTTTAATTATAGGCTTCAAGGGCTTTGTAATGGGCTTTACCGTTGGCCTTCTGATCGAAGAATTCAAGCTCCAGGGAATATTACTGTTTCTTTTTGCGGTACTGCCTCACCAGATTCTGATAATACCAGCCTTTCTTTTTATTGCCGTCTGTTCAGTCAGCTTTTCCCTTAGCTTTATTAAGAGCAGGATCAATAAAACCAGGGCCTTTCATTTTTCAAAGAAGCTAATAGCCTATAGCTATATTCACTTGATGGCAGCATTGGTAATGGTCTTTGCGGCCCTGATTGAATCTTTCATTGTCCCATTTTTTATCAAGCTAATTGTAAGGGCCACGGGGGCTTGATAATTTGTTCCAGTCGAAATGGGCAGAAAAATAATAAAAAAATATTTTTTTGCAGGAATTCTATTTGATTCGACGAATAATTGAAATATGGGTCTATAGGAAATAATAGACATTCTAGGGTGTGAAATAAAAAGTTTTAATCTAAAGCTTAAAGCATAATGCACTTATTTATTATTATTTGTTTTAATTGAATAGAGGGAGTTATTGAAAAATGTATGAACTAATAGAAGATTTTACCGATTATTTAGCAAATGAAAAGCAGCTTTCCACAAATACCCTGGAATCTTATCGTCGAGATATCAGGCAATATGTTGGGTACCTATCGGAAAATAAAATTACAAGCCTTGAGACAACAACTAAAACCACCATCATTACATATCTGATTTATTTACAAAACAAAGGGAAGGCAGCTTCTACCATATCCAGAAACATCGCTTCCATCAGGAGCTTTTATCAATTTCTCCTGGCCCAGAATCGTGTTGAAAAGGACCCTACCATTAATTTGGAATCCCCCAGGGCAGAAAAAAAAGCCCCTAGCATTTTATCCCTTCGGGAAACAGAAATGCTTCTGAATCAACCGGAAATGGATTCACCCAAGGGGATCAGAGATAAAGCCATGCTGGAGCTTTTATATGCAACCGGCATTCGGGTTAGTGAGCTGATATCTTTAAATGTTGATGATGTCAACCTTGATATGGGCTATATTCGATGCTGTAACGGCATGAAGGAACGAATCATACCTATTGGTTCCGTAGCCATTAAGGTGTTGAGCAGTTATCTTGAAAATCATCGAAACAGCTTTATTAAGGGGCATGATGAACCGTCTCTGTTTTTAAATTGCCACGGGAAAAGGTTAACACGCCAGGGGTTTTGGAAAATCATTAAAGCCTACACCAAGAAGGCTCAATTGGAAAAAACCATAACACCCCATACCCTTAGGCATTCCTTTGCTACCCATTTGATACAAAACGGTGCTGATTTAAAATCGGTTCAGGAAATGTTAGGTCATTCAGATATTTCAACAACTCAAATCTATATGCACTTAACAAAAAATAAAATAAAGGAAGTATATGATAAAGCACATCCAAGGGCCTAGCAATAGGCTCTTTTTTAACCAGGGTCCTGGATAAAAGTCATTAAATTATATTAACGTATTTTCATCAGGGTATAATAACACTAAAAAATGAAAGGAATGTTAGCGAATGATCAATCGTGTTGTTTTATTTGTAATGGATAGCGTTGGAATTGGTGCCCTTCCTGATGCCCATGCCTTTGGCGATGAGGGAGCCAATACCATAGGAAATATAGTAAAGGCAACCGGTGGACTAAATTTACCTAATTTACAGCTTCTGGGCCTGGGAAATATCGATGGAGTTACAGGAATTGAACCCCTGTCTTCTGTGAAGGGTGCCTACGGAAGATCGGCCGAGGTTTCCAATGGTAAGGATACCACCACCGGCCATTGGGAGCTGGCAGGAATCCATGTAACAGAGCCCTTTCAAACCTTCCCCCAGGGGTTCCCTGAAGAGGTAATTAAAACCTTTGAGGAAAGAACAGGGCGAAGGGTCATTGGCAATAAGCCGGCCTCTGGCACCGTCATTTTAGACGAGCTGGGGGGGGAACATATGAAAACCGGGGCGGTAATTGTCTATACTTCAGCCGATAGCGTCTTTCAGATAGCAGCCCATGAACAGGTGGTTCCGCTGGAGGAATTATACCGAATGTGTGAAGCTGCCAGGGAAATTATGATGGGAAAATATGCAGTGGCCCGTATTATTGCCAGGCCCTTCTTAGGAAAACCAGGCAGCTTTGAAAGAACACCCAATCGCAGAGATTATTCCCTTGATCCCTTTGAAGATACCCTGCTCGATAAGGCAAAGGCTTCTGGTCTTGATGTAATTGCCATAGGAAAAATAGAAGATATCTATAATGGGAAGGGGATAACAGAGGCAATCCATACCAAGGATAATTTGGCAGGTATTCAGGCCACCATTGACTATCTCAAAAAAGATAATCAGGGCATTATTTTCACGAATTTAGTAGATTTTGATTCAAAATATGGCCATAGAAGAGATCCAGAGGGCTACCGAAGGGCCTTGGAGGAAATGGATGAAAGAATTCCTGACCTATTAGAAAGTTTACGACCTACAGATATGATTATTTTTACGGCTGATCACGGCAATGATCCCACCTTCCGGGGAAGTGACCATACCAGGGAATATATTCCCATTTTAATCTATGGTGAAAACATCAAAGAAAATGTTAATATTGGAACAAGAAAATCTTTTGCCGATATCGCCGCCACTATATCTGACATATTGGAGATTCCTGCCACCGGTAAGGGTGAAAGCTTTAAGAATAGCATACTTAAATAAGGAAGGAGCATACAAATGGATTTAATGCAAAAAATTCAAGAGGCCGCCGAATTTCTGAAAAAAGAAGTTAATGGGCCCCTCCAAATTGGACTGATCTTAGGGTCAGGCCTGGGTATTTTAGCCGACGAAATAGAAAATCCAACGGCGATTCCCTACAATCGAATTCCTCATTTTCCAGTTTCTACAGTAGAGGGCCATGCAGGGGAGCTGGTTTTTGGCAAGCTAAATAACAAAATGGTCATGGCCATGAAGGGGCGCTTTCATTATTATGAAGGCTATACAATGGAAGAAGTCACCTTTCCAGTTCGTGTTATGAAGGCACTGGGAATAGATACCATTATTGTAACCAATGCTGCAGGTGGCGTAAATCGCAGCTTTTCTCCGGGAGATTTAATGATTATTACAGATCATATTAATTTTGCCTTTAATAACCCATTAATGGGAAAAAATGAGTCAATGCTGGGCCCTCGTTTTCCAGACATGTCCCAGGCCTATGATTCAAACCTCATTGACCTTGCCCAAAGGGCAGCCAAAGAAATCAATTTACCTGTACAAAAAGGTGTATATACCTATTTTAGCGGGCCAACCTATGAAACCCCTGCTGAAATTAGAATGGTCGATTTCTTTGGAGGGGATGCCGTCGGCATGTCCACTGTTCCCGAGGTTATGGCCGCAATTCATGGTGGTCAACGGGTTTTAGGTATCTCATGCATCAGTAATATGGCAGCAGGAATTCTACCCCAGCCCCTAAGTCATGATGAGGTGATTGAAACTACCCAAAGGGTAAAGCAGCAGTTTGTTGATTATGTCAAGACCATTTTGACCTATATATGATCGGAGGAGACGCATATGAGCCAATTAATAGAAAAAATCAATGAAGCTAAGAAATACCTACAGGAGAAAATTAGTCAGCAGCCTAAAGTTGGACTTATTTTAGGTTCAGGACTGGGGGATCTGGCCGATGAGATTGAAGATGCTGTTGTAATTGATTATGCTGATATACCTAATTTCCCTGTTTCAACTGTAGAGGGCCATGCAGGACAGTTAATTATTGGCAGGCTAGAGGGAAAAATGGTGATGGCCATGAAGGGACGCTTTCATTTTTATGAAGGCTACACCATGACCGAGGTGACCTTTCCTGTAAGGGTTATGCAGGCTTTGGGAGTGAAGCTGTTAATAGTTACAAACGCCTGCGGCGGATTAAATCCCAAGCTTCATCCCGGTGCCCTTATGATTATCAATGACCATATTAATTTTATGGGAACGAATCCCTTAATGGGAAAAAATGAGCCCGAGCTTGGCCCAAGATTTCCTGATTTGTCAAGGGCCTATGATCCTCAATTGATCTCCCTGGCCCATGAGGTAGGTAATAAGCTTGCTATTGAAACCTTTGAAGGGGTTTATCTGGCCATCAGCGGACCTAACTATTTTTCAAAGGCTGAGCTTAGAATGGTTACTAGATTTGGAGCCGATACCATTGGTATGTCCACCGTGCCCGAGGTAATTACAGCGGCCCATGGAGGACTTAAAACCCTTGGAATTTCTTGTGTTACAGACATGGCCATACCCGACAGCCTAGAGTCCATCAGCCACGAGCAGGTTATGGAGGTAGCCAATCAAACGAAGCCAAAATTCATTAAACTAGTAAAAGCTATTATTAAAGAGGTAGAATTAACATGGTAATGACCGATATAATTTTAAAAAAAAGAAATGGCGAGGCCTTAACCAGGGAAGAAATTCATTATTTTGTTCAGGGCTATACAGAGGGTAGTATTCCAGATTACCAGGCAGCAGCCTTATTAATGGCCATATATTTTCAAAAAATGAATGAAGCTGAAACCGCCTATTTAACCGAAGCCATGATGAATTCCGGCAGTATTGTGGATTTATCGAAAATTGAAGGTATTAAGGTGGATAAGCACAGTACCGGGGGGGTAGGAGACAAAACCACCATTGCCCTGGGGGCCATGGTGGCGGCCTGTGGTGTTCCTGTAGCCAAAATGTCAGGCAGGGGATTGGGGCACACCGGGGGCACCATCGATAAGCTGGAATCCATTCCGGGCTTTTCAGTGGAAATGGATATTATTCAATTTATTCAAAATGTCAATGAGATTAAATTGGCGGTGGTAGGTCAAACCCAAGATTTAGCACCGGCCGATAAAAAGCTTTATGCCCTTCGGGATGTGACGGGAACAGTGGATAACCTTTCCTTAATCGCCAGCAGTATTATGTCTAAGAAGCTGGCAGCAGGGGCCGATGCCATTTTACTGGATGTTAAAACCGGCTCTGGAGCCTTTATGAAAACGCTGGAGGATTCCTACAGTTTAGCCCAGGAAATGGTGAAAATTGGCTATCGTATGAATCGTGATACCATAGGCATCGTTACCGATATGGATCAACCCCTCGGGAGTGCCATCGGTAATTGTCTGGAGGTGATGGAGGCCGTTGATACCCTTCGAGGCCATGGGCCCAAGGATTTTACCAAGCTATGCATTTATTTAGGTGCTTATATGCTATTATTGGCTAAAAAGGTTTCATCCGTAGAGGCCGGAGTAGAAAAAATGCAATCCGCTATCGATACAGGGGAGGCCTTGAAGGCATTAAAGACTTTCGTAAAAAGGCAGGGTGGAGACTGCTCCTTCATCGAAGACCCCCAGTTATTACCCCAAGCTAAATTTAATTGCCATGTTATTGCAGAAAAAGCAGGCTTTATTCAATCCATTGATGCCCAATTGGTGGGATTAAGTGCCTTAAGCCTTGGAGCGGGCCGTGCCACCAAGGAAAGCACCATCGATCTAACCGTTGGAATTCGCCTTCATAAAAAGACCAGCGACCTGGTACAAAAAGGGGAAGCCCTTGCTACAATTTATTATAATGATGAAGGCAAAAAGGAAGAGGCCTTAAAAAAGCTCTTTAATGCTTACAAAATTGCTGATGAAAAGCCTCAAACCAGACCTTTAATCTTTGGGGTGGTTACCAAGGATGGCATAACTCAATTGAACCTGTCATAAAAATTAAATTCTATAGCCCAGCAGCAACCATTCAAAAAGTTGCCACTGGGCTTTTATCATGAGTCTTTTCGTAATATACGACTTAGCTTTCTATTGTGGATGATTCTCGGTATCTTACGATACTGGTATTTATTCAACAGGCGAGCTTAAAAAAATGATTTCAAAAAATTACAAGTGTCTTTTTCTGATACTGATCTAATCTCTAAGTATAATGCTTTTCCTTCGTGGGGAAGATAACTATAAAACGAAGAAGGAGGAGCATGTAAAATGAAAAGGATTAATAGATTAATTTGCATATTGCTGGTATTAACATTTATTTTAACTGTACCTATGTTAGATGTCTACGGCCAGCAGCCCTTTGAAATAGATGCCCGTTCCGCCATTTTAATTGATGCCGGAACCGGAACAGTACTCTATGAAAAGAATGTCCATGAAGCATTGCCGCCGGCCAGTGTCACTAAAATTATGACAATGCTCTTGGTCATGGAGGCATTGGCCAATAACCAGATTACCCTGGAGGACCAGGTGGTTGTCAGCGAACTTGCATCCAGCATGGGGGGCACCCAATTATATTTGGAGCCAGGGGAGGTAAAAACAATAGAGGAGCTGATGAAGGGAATTGCCATTCGTTCAGCCAATGATGCCTGTGTAGCAGTTGGTGAACACCTGGCGGGCTCTGAGGAATTGTTTGTACAAAGGATGAATGAAAAGGCAAAGGAACTGGGGATGGAAAATACCCATTTTGTCAATAGTAATGGTCTGCCTGCAGAGGGCCATGTAACCAGTGCCTATGATATCGCCTTAATGTCTCGAGAGCTACTAAAGTATCCTGAAATTCATCGTTGGTTAACCACCTGGATGGATTCCGTCGTGGTGGGAAAAAAACAGTCCACCCAGGAGCTGGTTAATACAAATCGGCTGATTCGCTTCTATGATGGTGCCACCGGTATCAAAACCGGCTATACCACAGAAGCAAAGCATTGCCTTTCAGCATCGGCTACCCGGGGCAATACCACCTTCATTGCCGTCATTATGGGAGCCCCATCGTCACAAATACGCTTCAGCGAGGCTGCAAAGCTATTGGATTATGGCTTTGCCAATTATAATACCGTGGATGTGATTGAAAAGGAAAGTACTTTAGGGGCTTTACCGGTACAAAAGGGAAAAGTAACCGAAATTAACGGTATTGCCAGGGAAGAATTTAAACTGTTGGTGAAAAAGGGGGAGGAAGCCCAGGTTGATCAGGAAATTATCCTGCCTCAATACCTTCAGGCTCCAGTTAAAAAAGGAGAAAAAATTGGAGAGGCAATTATATCTTTAAATGGTAAAGAAGTTGGAAGGGTAGACATTATTACACCGGAAGACATTGAAAAAGCCTCTTTCCTCGATGTAATCAATCGAATGTTCAGACGAATGGTGGGTAATTAGACAGAAATTCGTTTTAATAAGCTGTCGGTAGGGTGGTTTTTCAACCACCCTACTTTTTGTATTTAGCATCATATGGTATAATTAATCATTATGCAATTAAGGAGAGAAAGAGGATGCGGGTAATTATTAGTCACCAAAATATTGATTTTGATGGATTAGCCAGCATGGTGGCCTGTTCAAAGCTGTATCCTGATGCCATGATGTTCTTTACCGGTAAGCTGGGAGACGAAGTTAAAAAGTTTATGGCATTATATAAAAATATATTGACGATTCCCCAGGCTGGAAAACTAAAGCTTGAAGAAGTTAAGGAAATGTTCATAGTTGATGTAAATAGTAAAAATAGAATTGGCAAATTTAAAGATCTAATTAATACTGGTATTCCCATTACCATATATGATCATCACCCCCTTACAGATAGCAGTATACAAGATGGGGACCAGTATATTAAACCCTATGGGGCCTGCGTGACTATTTTATTAGAGGAAATTATTAAAAAAAATATAGCCATTACCTCCTTTGAGGCAACCCTGATGGCTCTGGGAATCTATACCGATACCCATTGCCTAACCTTAAGTCATACCACCTATCATGAAGCAGAAGCAGTGGCTTATTTGTTAAAAAATGGAGCGAATTTGACAGTATTAAATGAATTTCTCAAAAGTCCCCTGGGTCCTCAGCAGGATCAATTACTGACCATGCTGCTGAATCACTGTGAGGTCCACCATATTAACGGCTATCAAATTATTATTTCTACCCTGGAGCGGGAAGACTTTGTTGACGAATTGGGCACAATGGCGGAAAAAATGATTGCGCTTAAAAAATGCGATGCCTTATTTTTAATTGTTAAAATGGAAAATCGATGTTATATTATCGGCAGAAGCCAGGCAGAAGAAATAAATATCCCTTTTATTTTAAAACCCTACGGAGGCGGGGGACATCCAAAGGCGGCCTCAGCATCGGTGAAGGATGGCAGCCTGGCAGAAATACATAATCAAGTACTGGAGATCCTAAGGTTAAAAACAAAGCATCAAATTACAGCACGGGATATTATGAGTTATCCTGTTAAAACTGTTTTTGAAGAGATGACGATTCATGAGGTAAATAAAATTATGCTGCGCTATGGCCATACAGGACTACCGGTGGTGAAAAATGATACTTTAATTGGCATTATCTCCCGTACCGATGTCGACAAAGCCATCGTCCATGGCTTAGGTCATGCACCTGTCAAGGGCTTCATGAGCCATCATGTTAAAACGGTTGAACCCAATACCCCGGTAACTGAAATAAACAGTCTATTGGTGGATTATCATATCGGCCGACTGCCTGTCCTGAAGGAAGATAGGATCATTGGCATTGTAACAAGAACAGACCTCCTTAAGGTATTGCATGGAGAGCATAATTATCCCTCCTGGTATAAGAAAACCTTTAATAGTTCATTGGGTCATTCCAGTAAGAAAATCAACTATCTTGATCAAATACAAAGGCTTCCAGAGGATATTTATGATATTCTTAAAACTGCAGGGCAAATAGGAGATGAGCTTGGCAGCAAGGTTTTTGTAGTGGGTGGATTTGTTCGAGACCTTCTATTGAATCGTGCTAACTGGGATATTGATATTGTCATCGAAGGAGAAGGCATCGCCTTTGCAGAAAGGCTCAATGGTTCTTTAAAGGGAACGATGAAATCCTTTGAACAATTTAACACCGCCATGATTACCCTGGCTAATGGTCAAACAATTGATATTGTCACGGCAAGAAGGGAATATTATGAGTACCCAGCGGCCCTTCCCAGGGTAGAAAAGAGCTCAATTTGGAGTGATTTATTCAGAAGGGATTTTACGATAAACTGTATGGCTATTCAATTGAATAAACCTGAAATGGGTCTGCTGGTAGACTATTTTGGGGGACTTCGGGATCTAAAGGACAAAAAAATTAGGGTTCTTTACAACCTCAGCTTCATTGAAGACCCCACCAGAATCTTTAGAGCCCTTCGTTTTTCTACCCGTTTAGACTTTGAAATTGAGTCTGAGACAACCTTTTTTATGAAGCAGGCAATAGAGGACAATATGATTAAAAAGCTCAGTAACGATCGAATTAGAGAAGAGCTGCTTCATCTATTGGGTGAGCCAAAGCTTGCGGAAAATATCAAGAGACTCGATGACTATGGCATATTACGGAGCCTGCATCCGTCATTAAAGCTCGATGATCACACGCTAAAAAAGCTGGCCATGATAGATGAAGCCATAGAACAGTTTCAAGGCCTCTATAAATCACAGTTGAACCCCATTACACTGGCAATCCTGATTCTAGTGGGGAGTACATCTTATGATGCTGTAGGTGAACTGATCAATCAGTTTACCAGTAATCAGGGATCCGCCAGTAGGATGGAGGCGGCCTTAAAAAACCGTGACCATGTATACAGGGCTCTAAAGCAGGAGGAAGTAGATCGTTTTACATTATTTCAGCTTATCCACCCATTAGAAGCCAATATCATTGTGTACTATTACATCGATTGCTTTGATCCCTATGTACGTCATTATCTGCGCTTTTATGCCCTTAAGCTGAAGGATATTCATATCAGCATATCAGGGAAGGATTTACAGGCAATGGGTATTAAACCCGGCCCCATCTATAAAACAATTCTAGATGCAGTATTAAAGGAAAAGGTTTTGGGCCGCCTTTATCATCGTACCGACGAATTGACCTATGCAGCAAATATATATGAAAATTTGAAGGGAGAAGGGCATGTTTCCAGCTAATTTCAGTTTGATTAACCTCAATCGAATCATTATTACCCTGCCGGGAATCCTGTTGGCGATAACCTGTCATGAATTTGCCCATGCCTATGTAGCCTATCGATTTGGAGACCCTACGGCAAAACACTATGGCAGATTAAGCTTGAATCCCATTAAGCATATTGACCCCTTTGGCTTTATCTTATTGTTGATTGCAGGCTTTGGTTGGGCCAAGCCGGTACCGATCAACCCCAATTATTTTAAAAACCGAAAATTGGGTACCTTTTTGGTTTCTATTGCCGGGGTCACTGTCAATATGCTGCTGGCCATACTGCTGACCGCCTTATTGGGATTGGCTTTCGTATTTTCCGAAAGTCAGCTTCTTATTGATATCATCTATTACGGTATAACAATAAATATTGTGCTGGCTGTATTTAATCTTTTTCCAATCCCTCCCCTGGACGGCTCCAAAATACTGTTGACCTTTTTGCCGGAAAGGGCAGAATACTATTATTATCGATATCAAAAATATTCCCATATACTGCTTTTTGCATTGATCATTTTTAATGGGATTGATGCTGTGTTGATTCCTGTGGTAGAATTTTTTATAACGGGTTTAATCAACATCTTAATGCTGTTTTTATAGGAGGAACGAGATGGCCTATAACATAAAACTAGAAGCCTTTGAAGGGCCCTTTGACCTGCTATTTCATTTGATTGAAAAGAACGAAATCGATCTGTATGATATTCCGATCAATGAGGTAACCGATCAATACATTCATTACATCAAGACCATGGAAGAGCTAGACCTGGATGTGACCAGTGAATTTCTGGTTATGGCAGCAACCCTATTGGAAATCAAATCTAAGCTTCTGTTGCCCGTAGAGGTGGTGGAAAATGAGCAATTAGAGTTTGAAGAGGTGGATCCACGAAATGAGTTGGTAAGAAAATTACTGGAATATAAAAAATATAAGCTGGCAGCAGAGGTATTTAAGGAAAAGGAATCCCTATTAAGCAAATTGTATTTTAAACCCAGGGAGGAGCTCATTTTCGACACAGAAGAGAAGGATTTTACTGTTGATGAATTGGAGTTGCCAGATTTAATGAAGGCCCTGGAGCGAGTTTTGGCAGGTAAACCCCTTCGTCAAAGGGGGGGGAATCCCTTTAGACAAATGCAGCGGGATGCCTTCACCATTGAGGAAAAGATCAATGACCTGCTAAAGCAGCTATCATTGAAGCCCGTTCTTCACTTCAATCGCCTATTTGAATCCCTTGGCAGTAAAAACGAAATTATTACCACCTTTCTGGCATTGCTTGAGCTGATTCGACTAAAAAAAATCACCGTAAAGCAAGACCTCTGCTTTACAGAAATTTTAATACAAAAAAAAGAATATAACTAGTTTAGAGGTGTAATAAATGAATGAAGAGCACATCAAATCAGCAATAGAGGCTATTCTTTTTGCATGGTCTGACCCTTTGTCCCTAAAGGATATCAGTAAAACCCTGGGAGCAGATGAGAAGACCATTACCAAACTGCTCAAGGAAATGATTGATGAGTTTAATTACCAAAAAAGGGGAATTCAAATAATTAAAATGAATGACCATTATCAATTAGCCACCAGGCCCGAGCACTTTGAATATCTGCAAAAATTAATGGAACCAAAGCAAAATAAAGGTCTGACCCAGGCGGCCCTGGAAACATTGGCCATTATCGCCTATCGTCAGCCCATTCCCAAGGGGGAAATTGAATCGATTCGGGGAGTAAAATGTGATAAAGCCCTGGCCACTCTATTAGAAAAGGATCTAATAGAAGAGAAGGGACGTTTAGAAAAAACCGGCAGGCCAATTATCTACGGAACCACCTTAAATTTTTTAAAGAGCTTTGGTTTAAATTCCCTGGATGACCTTCCGCCAATTACTGAATTTCAATTACTAACCGAAGAAGAAAATGAAATAAAGGATCTACTTTTTAATAAATAGGAGGCAATCGATGTTAATTTATGCCGTCAGGGTAGAGAAGCAACTGTCCCCTAAGTACCTTTCCTGTTTGAAAGGGTACTTATCTGAGGGTGAACAAGAAAAAATAAATCGGTTTAGAAAATGGCAGGACGCCCAGCGAAGTCTTGTGGGAAGAATATTAATGAGGTGCCTTGTCCTTCACTATTCCCCCGTAGCCATCGAACATATTACCTTTGGCACAAATGAATATGGCAAACCCTATCTTAAGGGTTTTTCTGACCTATGCTTTAATATATCTCATTCAGGTCAGTGGGTCGTAGGGGCCATTGATAAAGGCAAGGTTGGAATAGATATTGAAGAAATCAATGAAATTGATTTAAAAATAGCCGATCGGTTCTTCTCATCGGCCGAATGCCGTCAGCTTTACAGCCAACCCGCTAATCAAAGGCTTTCCTATTTCTTTGACCTTTGGACTCTGAAGGAAAGCTACATAAAAGCAGTGGGGCAGGGATTATCATTGGGCTTAGGTTCCTTTACCATTATCAAAGGCAAGGATGACATTACCCTTTCCCCCCCGGTAGAGCCCCATTTCTTTAAACAATATGAGGGCTTTGATGGCTATAAGCTGTCTGTTTGTTCAAAAAATAATCATTTTCCGGCAGAAGTCCAGATTTTCCAGCTCGATGAGTTCTTTAGCTTTTCTATCAAGACACTAGGCAGCTAACCTGAATAATTCCTCAGGAAAATTTTTATAATGTAGAGTAGATAAAACATTCAACTGGAAGATAATCTAAACCATGGGTAGGCTGCTAACCGGCGTCTAAATTTAAAATAATAAAACCCCTGCTTCTGATTGAAAGACGGTACCTTCAATTTAAGAATAGGGGTTTTTATGATTACAATATCAGCATCATTTCCCGCAGAACCTTTGATGCCACTGCTGTGGAAACCCCTGTGGGATCATAATCAGGAGAAAGCTCCACCACATCGGCACCTACAATATTAAGTCTTGAGAGCTGTTTTATAATTTTCATCATATCGGAAAAACCAATACCTCCTGGCTCTGGCGTTCCAGTTCCAGGGAAAATGGAAGGATCTAATATATCAAGGTCTATGGTAACGTACACAGGCTTATTACCTACCATTTTTACAGCCTCAGCAAGCCTGTCATAGCCAAACTTATTTAAAAAGGTATGTCCTTCATCGGCCCATTGAAACTCTTCCTTGAGGCCTGAACGGATACCGAATTGATATATTCGCCCATCCCCCAGCCTATCCCATATATTTTTAATCACAGTGGCATGGGAAAATTTTTCACCCATATAATCATTTCGTAAATCGGTGTGGGCGTCAAAGTGAAATACCATCAGCTCCGGATATCGCTCATAAACAGCCTCAACCGCCGGCAGCGTCACCAAATGCTCTCCTCCGATCATAAGGGGCTTTTTATTCCCCTGTACAATTCCTCTAACAAAGGCTTGAATCGTATTCAAAACCAGTTCCCGATTTCCAAAGGAAAAGCTCAAATCACCGGCATCATGGATTTTTTTATCCTCCAGGTCACGATCCAAGTAGGGGCTATAGGTTTCCAGTCCATAGGAATCAATACGAATACGGCTCGCAGCAAAACGGGAGCCTGGCCGAAAGGAACTGGTACCATCATAGGGCGCACCGAATAAAACAATGTCCGCTTCCTTTAGGCAGCTTTCACAGCCAATAAAGGTGTATTGATTAAACAATTCCATTTTCAATGTACTCCTTTACATAATTGGGTAGGGCAAAGGCGCCTTTGTGAAGCTCTGTATTGTAATACCTTGTCTTAATCCCAAAACCATTCCATATTTCAGTCCTTAGGTCATTCAGAGGATGGAATTTTTTTGAGGCAAAGCCAAACAGCCAATATCCAGAGGGATAGGTTGGAATTTGAGCCTGGTAAACCTCTACAATGGGAAAAATTCCCCTTAGCTTCGCATTGGCACGAACGGCCTCCCTGGCAAACTGCTGGTACACAGGGCTTTCATTCTGATTAACCAAAATCCCATGCTCCGTTAGGGCATTAAAGCAATTTTGGTAAAATTCAGTGGAAAATAACCCTTCGCCTGGTCCTACGGGGTCGGTTGAATCAATAATAATTAAATCGTAAGCATTTTCCTTTCCCTTCATGAAGGCGACACCATCTTCATAAAGGAGATTCACTCTGGGGTTATCCAAATCCTTGGAAATAGTAGGGAAATAGTCCCTTGCTACATCACAAACCATTTTGTCTATTTCCACCATGTCAACCCTTTCAACATGGGGGTATCTCATTAGCTCACGAACCGTACCGCCATCGCCCCCTCCAATTACCAAAACCCTGTTAATTGCTGGGTTTACAGCCATAGCTGTGTGAACAATCATATCATGATAGATAAACTCGTCCTTTTCAGTGACCATTACCAGACCATCCAGGGTCATTAGTCTGCCGTATTCATATGTATCTAATACATCAACTTTTTGAAAATCACTTTGTCCCGAAAATAAATGCTCCTTAACCTTTAGGGAAAAACGAACATCTTCTGTTTGCTCTTCAGTATACCACAATTCCATCTTCAATCCCTCCTAAAAATTATCCTCATATTTTAGTAATGCCACTTATCTACATATTTAAACAGGAATCAATTAGAAGTTGTCTTCTACAGCCTGCTGAAAAGTCAATACAATTATTCTTTCCAACGAAAAACCAGCAACTTAAAGCCTATGGCTTTGTAGCTGGCAGAATTGGCCCGATAGACCTTTGAGCAGACTGGAGTAAGGCAAATATTTAAAAAGAGGGAGGACTCGATACCCATAAAACAATAGCAGATTTATTGCCGCTATTTTCTATATAGTGAACCTGATTAGACTTAAAGCAGAAGCTCTCACCCTTTTTTATTTTGAATTTTTTACTTCCCAGGTAGAGGGTAATGGTTCCCTTTAAGACGTAACCAAATTCTTCACCCTTATGGGGCTCTTCAACATTACTGGTTCCCTTAGGTGCCAACTCAATTAAGATGGGCTCCATGGTATTTTTTTGTGCATTGGGTAT